>SVFI01000029.1 GCA_015056905.1 Lachnospiraceae bacterium | reverse complement strand
CCCTATTCTTATGTCTTCGGGAGTGGAGAGTGAGTTTAAGATAAGCTTTAGCTGTTCAAAGCCGGACTTGTCATTTTTGAAAGAAAACTTTGAAACAACTTTCTGGTCGGCTGCTGAAATGATGCAAAGCTCAATGGACAGAGAAGTATTTAGAAAGACTGATTCTCGCTTCTGTAGCTGAAAGTTTTAATGAGGACTATTTATACTATTTGTATGATGTGGCCCAATATGTAC
This sequence comes from Lachnospiraceae bacterium, assembly GCA_015056905.1. Classification (GTDB taxonomy): domain Bacteria; phylum Bacillota; class Clostridia; order Lachnospirales; family Lachnospiraceae; genus SVFI01. The sequence continues at coordinate 6,776 of SVFI01000029.1, read as the reverse complement.
GGGATAATGCAAGAAAAAGAAAAGGATTCCTTAGCACTGCTGCGATTATTGCAGGAATAGTGGTGTTAGTTGTTGTGTCTATTTTAATAGTAATGGCTATTAAAAAGTGATTATTAAGGAGATGTTTTAATGGCAGATAAAGTACCAGAGTTCTTGGATAAAACTGTTCTCTTAGATAATTTATCCAAGATACAGTATACTGTTGATAAAGCGTATTTTTCGCGATTGCAGGATGATTATGGGGTATTGCCTTTCGAAAAATATAACCAAGGTGATGCTCAATTAAGCTATTCTTCTGATGTCAGGGCAATCAGAATAGATAGGTTTGTTTATAATGCGTCCGAAAAAAGCGAAGACTGTTTTCAAAACGTTTTGGGTTTGTATAGTGGCACATCTGATGCAATAGCGTTCGTTTTTAAGAGAACATTTGTGCATACGGAAATATATGCTGTTTTAAGGAGCGGGTTTTCCGGAGATGGAGAACGTAGTACGGACAGTATTAAAGCCCTTCAAGAAAGCTTTAAGGGTAATTTTGCGGGAAGTCATACGGAGATTATTGGGCTGGATGATAGTTTTCTTGATTCAGATCAAGTTGAAAACGCGCTGTGGAAGGATATTGATATCAAATCAATTGCTGCCACATGCAATGTTCCTTCAGCTAAGTCCGAAAAATATTTAAGTCAAGGAATAGAAAAGGTTCTTAATGGTGTGATTCCTACTAGCGAACACGATGGATATATGATAATCGTTTTGGCTGAGTCTCTGAGCAATCTTGAGGTGGATGCAGTTGCTTCGGGATATGAGGAGATGTCTACGGCGATACATCCGTTTATTTCCCACCAATTCCAGATGGGGGAAAATGAGGCGAAGATCAGTTAAAGGAGATGTCACGGTTTAAGCAGGGAGTAGCGGTAATATCGCAAAGCGGATGGATTGAGCCGGTTTTATGCGCCATTCATGAATTCAAATATGATAGAGGGAAAAAATATATCAAGCCGATAACGATAGAAGATGATAAGACTACGCCGACTTTATTAAAAATGATTATGACAAAAGAGATTATTCATTTTTCGAGAAAGGCGAGGGAAGAGCAGCAAAGATTTATTACTCAGATAGTCAAATCGAAACTTAGGGGAAGCGTAAAAGCAACGCTTTTGGATTGTTTCGAAAACCATGCTGATATTGTCCGGCTCCAGAAGTTGATATATGAGTTTTTTGATTCAAAGGAATGCCTAAAGAAGGCTGAAGAGATAACAAATGTCTCCGATTGGACTCATTATGTTGTGTCTGCTATTAATCCTTCCATAGCAGAATATCCTGCTAATCAAATAGATGCTGTGATAGCTCTTATTCTGGCAGAGCATGTATCAAGAAATCTATCATACAAAGGGTTTGTTACACAGTATGCGCTGTACCTAAAGGAAAATGGAGGTGTAATGTAGTGGGCAATGAGATACATGATAATCCTGAACAAAGAAAAATTGAACAGGAATCAATTATGGATATAAAAGTAGATGCAAGTATCAAAATAACTGAAGTAGTAAAAATACTCCAATCCCTATATGAGGGGCTTGATGACTTTGAAGCAGAGACAAAGACAGAAGGATTAACAGATGAAGAAAAGGAGAAAATTAAAGAAGAGACCGGATGGTCCGATGAAATAATAGATCATATTGAGAACATGGAGCAATATGAAATATATAAAAATGCCGGCCTTCATGAAGCTGAAATAGACGGAAGAAAATGTTTAGTAAAAGACATTGATATGGATTATGTTGATCCCAAAACCGGAATGACAAATAGGGAGTTGATGGCGAAAGGCCGATCTCCTATTGATTCGAAAACTGGTGAGAAAATAGAGTTACATCATATGGGACAAGATCCCGATTCTCCTTTTGTTGAACTGTGTGAGAATTCAGAACATGGAGATGGAAATCATTCGGTATTGCATCCAAAAAATGAGGATAGTTGGCGGAACAATCCGGAATTAAAGAATCAATACAATAATGTTGATAAGCCGAATCATTGGAAGGAGCGGGCAAAGGAGGCATAGCGATGGCACTGAAAGAGTTTATCGATAGCAGGGCGGTTGATTTTACAAAAAGCCTTGTGCATACAGAAGAAGTAAAAAAAATTGAAAAAGAGGTTGGAGTTTCTTTTGGTGAAGAGTTAATTGAGTACATCTTAAAGTATGGCTATCTTGCATACAAGCATATTGAGATGTATGGAGTGAATTCAAAGCAACTACTAGAGTCTGATTTAGTAAAGCAAACAAAGTATCTTCACAAATATTTTTCCAAAACAATGCCGTACATTGCCTTGGAAAATGTTGGGGATGGATGCTATGCAATAATTTCTGGCAAAGATGAGGTTTATGAATATTCTTCAGAAAGCGATATGGCTACCGATACAGGATTGAAACTGTTTGATTACATTCTTAAGCGCTTTGAAGAAGTAGATAATCAAGAATAGTAGCATATAATGAAATATTAAATCACTCTCGTGTTAACAATTAACACGAATTAACACGAAAAAAACATACCAAAAAGTCTGCAAACAGGCTTAAATTCTAGCTTTTTTGATATAATATGTCGGGGTGATTTTGATGTTCCATTCTCTCATCCCCTGTAAAGCCTTGAACGGAAGTTCAGGGCTTTTTTATTTTCTATAAGTTCTGAATATATTACAGGTTTTCGGAATGGTAATTCTGTGATAAAATAGATGAAACATGTTTTGCAGAAACAGATAATATACATCATATAAAGGAGACAAGCAATGCGTAAAAACTTTGGAGCAAAAACATGGGTATATCCGATGCCGGTATTTATTATCGGAACGTACGATGAAGATGGAAAAGCAAATGCGATGAATGCAGCGTGGGCAGGAGTGTACGACACCAATCAGGTGATGCTCTGTCTGGCAGGTGAGCGTAAAACATTGAAAAACATCCGGGTAAAAGAAGCGTTTACCATAAGTTTTGCCGATGTGAAGAACGTTGTGGCTGCGGATTATGTTGGTATTGTATCCGGTAACGATGAACCGGATAAGGTGGAAAAAGCGGGATTTCATACAACGAAGAGCACGTATGTGGATGCGCCGGTGATTGATGAGCTTCCGATGTGCTTGGAATGTAAACTGATTAAGGTAAACGAAGACGGTATCGTAATCGGTGAGATTGTTAATGTCAGTGCGAAGGAAGCAGTCTTGGGAGAAGACGGACTAGTTGATCCGGAAAAGCTTCAAGCGATAGCTTATGACGGAGTACATCACAGTTATTTGAAAGTCAGCGGTAAAGTAGGAAATGCATTTTCGGACGGAAAACAGTTGAAATAGAATGGAAATAAGTACATGGAGGAAAAAACAATGAAAGATCAGAACAAACAACGTCCGGAGGATGTTTATCAGCTTCTGTGCGATACGCTGGACAAGCGTAAGATTCGTTATGATAAGAGCGGAACAGAATTACTCGTCAAATTCGAAATGGCGGGGAAGAGTATGCCGATACGGATTTTGATGATGGTTGATAAAGAGCGCAGCCTGTTAAAACTGTTGTCGCCGCTGCCGTTTGCGGTGCCGGAAAACAAGCGACTGGACATGACACTTGCCGTGAATGCACTGAACAACCAGTTGCCGGAAGGAAATTTTGATTATGAGTACGCTTCCGGACGGCTTTGTTTCCGCATAGCAAGCTGCTTTAAGGACTGTGAGATTGCAGCAGCGGTGCCGGAATATTTGCTGTTTTTAGCAGGTGTTGTAGTGGATCGATTTAACGATAAGCTCCGGATGTTCTCAGAAGGTGCTGTTTCTTTGGAACAGTTACTGAATGGTAAGGACAAATAGGGCAGGAGGAGATACAGATGGAAGAAAAGATGAGAGAACATGCCGGTCAGATGTATGAGTTGATATGCAGTTCGTTGGACAAACAAAAATTTCGATATGTAAAGAATGAAGCAAAGAGACAGGTAATCTTTGCGTTAAAGGATGAGAATGTTTCCATATCTGTCGGTATTGCAGTGGAGGAACAGAAGCAGAGGATTCATCTGTGTTCGCCGTGGGATATTCCGCTGAGTGCGAATAAACTTAAGGAGAATGCGATTGCCGTATGTGCTGTAAATTCTGCAATGGCGGATGGCTGTCTGGTGCATAATATACCGAATAACAAGATAGAATACAAAATCTCAGTGTCTCTGTGGGACAGTAAGGCAGGGGAAGGGATTATTGATTATCTGCTTGGTTCTGCCTATACGGTCGCTGCACGATACAGTGAAATGTTTGATAAACTCAACAAGGGTGCGATGAGTATGGATGAGTTCACTGCTTTATGCTAATCGGTCATGGGGCTGGCGCTGTACCTTGATTTTATGGCGACAGTGACGGATGTGAAGGCAGTATTGTTTTTGATGAAAACGATGTGAGGCAACATGAGAGATTTTTTACCTGTAAGTAAAGAAGACATGAAGTCACGCGGCTGGGAACAGTGCGACTTCGTATATATATTAGGCGATGCCTATGTGGACCACCCGTCCTTCGGACCTGCGATTATCAGCCGTGTGCTGGAGAGCAAGGGTTACAAGGTGGGAATCATTGCACAGCCTGACTGGAAGGATGAAACGTCGATAAGGACGCTCGGCGAGCCGCGGCTTGGATTCTTAGTCAGCGGCGGTAATATGGATCCGATGGTGAACCATTACAGTGTGGCGAAAAAACGCCGCCAGACAGATGCATATTCACCGGGCGGTGTAATTGGGAAACGTCCCGACCGTGCAACCGTGGTGTACTGTAACCTGATCCGCAAGTCTTTCCCGAAGATTCCGATTATTATCGGAGGAATTGAAGCGTCCCTACGCCGTATGGCACACTACGATTATTGGAGTGACAAAGTGAAACGGTCCATTCTCCTGGATGCGCAGGCAGACCTCTTATCCTACGGCATGGGTGAGAAATCCATCGTAGAGATTGCAGAGGCGCTGGACGGTGGCCTTGCTGTGAAAGATATTACTTTTATCGCGGGAACGGTGTATAAGGCAAAATCATTAGACAGTGTCTACGAACCGGTAGTGTTGCCCACATACAAGGAGATTACGGAGAACAAGCGTAAATTTGCCGAGAGTTTCTATGTGCAATATTGTAACACCGACCCATTCAGCGGTAAGACTTTGGTTGAACCATATAAGGAAAATGAATTTGTAATACAGAATCCGCCTGCAAAGCCGCTTACGCAATCGGAGATGGATGCGGTGTATTCGTTGCCGTATATGAGAACTTATCATCCGATGTACGAGGAGGCAGGCGGGATTCCGGCAATCGCCGAGGTGAAGTTCAGTCTGGTGAGCTGCCGTGGGTGCTTCGGTGCCTGTAGTTTCTGTGCATTGACCTTCCATCAGGGACGCATCATACAGACAAGGAGCCATGAATCCATCCTGCGGGAAGCAGAGGCCCTGACATGGGAACCTGATTTTAAGGGATATATCAATGATGTCGGCGGGCCTACAGCGAATTTCCGCCGTCCTGCCTGTGATAAGCAGCTTAAGTCAGGTGCATGTGTGAACAAGCAGTGTCTGTATCCGAAACCCTGTGCAAACATGAGGGTAGACCACAGCGATTATCTGAGTCTTTTGAGAAAACTCAGAGAACTGCCACGCGTGAAGAAGGTTTTTGTGCGTTCGGGTATCCGCTTTGATTATCTGCTGGCAGACAAAGACGGTACGTTCTTCCGTGAGCTCTGCGAGCATCATGTGAGCGGACAGCTAAAAGTTGCCCCGGAGCATATCAGTGATGCCGTATTGAAACGCATGGGCAAGCCGGAAAATGCCGTCTATGAGAAGTTCCTGAAGAAATATAAAGACATCAACCAAAGACTTGGCAAGGAGCAGTATGTGGTGCCGTATCTGATGTCATCACATCCGGGCTCTACCTTGAAGGAAGCAGTGGAGCTGGCGGTATATCTGCAGAAGCTCGGTTATATGCCGGAGCAGGTGCAGGATTTCTATCCGACCCCGTCCACGATATCGACCTGTATGTACTACACGGGACTCGACCCGCGGACGATGGAGGAGGTTTATGTACCGAAGTCACCGCATGAGAAGGCGTTGCAGCGAGCACTCATCCAGTACCGCAATCCGAAGAACCATGCTTTGGTGGTCGAAGCTCTTGCGAAGGCAGGACGTACCGACCTGATCGGATTCGGTAAGGAATGTCTCGTCCGTCCGCGCATCACGAAGGCTGAAGCAGACAGGCAGTACGGAAAAGACAGAAACAATAAGAGTACCGCAGGAAAAGGCGAAAATGGAAAATCCGGACGTTCTGGTAAAGCAGAAAGCAGTAAAGCCGGGAAAAATGGAAAACGGATTGAAGAAAAAGCAAATTCAGGAAGAAGCAAAGGGCGGAAAACCAATTCCACTAAGAATGTAAGAGACAAAAAACGTGGTGGAAGAGCGAGGTAATCCTTGTTTTCCAAGAGAGAAACAGTTGAAAAATTAAATGGAAAAATAAAATGTAAATACTTACAATAGGACTTGAAACTTTGAAAAATCCGTTGTATATTGAATACAGAAGCAGAAAGTTACGCATGGTGTTAACAGAAAGCAGCTTTTTGTGTAATAAGTGATTTATAAGAAGTGAAGAATAAACAATAATACATTTTGAAAGAGAGGAATTCATTATGGCAAAAGTAGTTACCATGGGCGAGATTATGCTCCGTCTTTCTACTCCGGGTTATCAGAGATTTATCCAGTCCGACAGTTTTGATATTAACTATGGCGGCGGTGAAGCGAACG
>SVFI01000017.1 GCA_015056905.1 Lachnospiraceae bacterium | reverse complement strand
ATTTTATTCCGAAGAATTTCCTGACATCATATCATATTCTGGTAATAACCCAAGTATTGAATGAAACAAATAGAGGTAGGAGATTTGTTTTATAAGCCACTTGAAAATTTCAGTTTGCACTTTCCTTACTATGCTATCGAAAATGAAAGTTTTGGCATTGTGAGATAAAAATTCCATTATATAAAATTTTGAGATACAGATAATATTATAAAAACGAGTTGACTTACAGGTTATCCGGATAGTATAGTATTGATAGAAGGTGATGCACAGCCTTATAAATGAGCGAGTTATCAGAGGGCAGAGACGCTAGTAGTCTCTGCCTTTTTTATACAAAGAAAGGTGTGTATATGAAGAATAACATAAGGATTTATGAAATCAAGAGTGAGTACATAAAATATTTGAGTAATTATCAAGAACATATTTTTGACCAGGCAGACGGGAAGGGTAATCGAAAATATATTGGTATAGTTCTTGAATTAAAAGGTGTTAAATATTTTGCGCCTTTATCATCTTATAAGGATAAGCATAAGAAGATGAAAGAAGGTGTTGATTTTATCAAGATAAAAGACTATGCGGTAATTAATCTCAACAATATGATACCGGTTCCGGATAATCAGATTATAAATATTGATATTAACAAAGAAAAAAATCCAAACTACAAATATTTGTTGCAGGCGGAAAGTCGAGAAGTTAATAGGCAGAAAAACAGAATCAGAAAAAATGCTGAGATTGTGTATAGTCATAAAAAACACAATGGAAAGAAAACGGCGCTTGCCAAAAGAACAAATGATTTTGAAAAGTTGGAAAAACTATGTAAGGAATATTGCGAGAATGAAACAGATTTGAAAATTATTCAGGAGATTATGGGACATAGTGATATTACAACGACAATGAATATCTACAATGAAGCCACAAAGGAACGCAAGCAGGAATCCTTTGCAAGACTGGAAGGAAAAATCAAAATCTGTTAATGGTTTTACGACAACTTTTACGACATTTTAAGACAGAGATATAAAAACTTATGCAAAGATATGTAAAATACAAATGCTTTTGTTTTTTCATTGACGGGGATATGGGAAGATACGAGAACTTATTTAAGATTGAAAAACCTAATCCCGACAATGAAGAGTCTTGATAAGTAATCCCCCGGAAACAGGGCGTTTTCAAGCGGCTTGGATTTGTATTATAAGACAGGGTTACGGCAAATGCTGAGCCTTGATATAGTAAAAAATTAAGACATCATTACTTATAGTGATATAGGTAGTGGTGTCTTTTTGTTTGCTTACAAACTATGAATGGGAAAATAGGTATGATATAATCAATGCACATGAGGAAAGAAAAGTATAGATTTGCAGAAGAGAGAAAACTTTGAATTTGCGAAAGGAGATAAGGCCATGAAAAAAGTATTAGCTGTATTTTTGCTGTTGATGATGACGCTATGCTTAACTGCCTGCACATATAGTCCTCCCGAAGGGTGGACTAAAAACCATCATACATATGAAGAGATATTGACATTTGCTGAATCTATGGATCCTAACGCAACTGTTTCGGAAGAATATACCGATACTGCTGACGAAAACGATTGGCAATATCGTGAATGGGAAGCAGTGATAAATGGTGTAAATTGCCATGTCTCAAGTGTTTCTGATTGGGTATGGAATGATGGTTTTTTTGCTGGTGAGTTTACGAAAGTTTATTATCGAATTGATACAGATTACGACTATACAGTCATACAAAAGATACTTGCCGATGACTATCCTGAGTGGAAATGCGGAGAAACTGTGCGGAGCAAATATCACAACAATACAATATTCATTCATCTGATGCTGCCTGAATTTAGGATGTTAGCAGATGATGAAATTGAGCAAGTTTGGCAAATTGTATGTGAAATCAACGAGGAATACAAAAAGCTTGCAATAGGAAGAAAGATAGGATTTGCTATCCCCTCACCGGGCAAGTATTGGAATGGTAATGGCGAGGGAGAATATTTTGTAAAAAAATACTCTCAAGTATACATTGATGACTTTACTGAAGAAGGTAAGAAAGCTTTTCTACAAGAGTACAAAGAAAATTGGGAGTTATTAGAATCGGGTTTGCCAGTGTATGATTAATCAACAAATTAGCAATGTGTTCGGAAACTTTAAGTTTGCGGAGTAACCGGTGCTTGGTTTTGTGTGTGTTAGGATAAATTTGAGATTTTTTTGATTTTTATCCAATTGGCAGGAAAATTGTTTTGCAATTTGGTCCTCTTAGATGTTTCCGGACTCATTACAAAGCGGAGACTTTCAGTATAAAGATAAATATTTGTTGCAGACATTTAAACAGGGGTTAAGAAATCTAAAATTTTTTCCGATATAGTTTAAAATATCTCATATTGTCTTATTATGCTTTGAAAAGGATTTCAAGTAGCTACAAGGAGGTAGTGTTATGGCATCAGGTATTTATGGTATATCTGCGTATTCGCAGACATTTTCTTTTAATCAAAATAATTCTTTTTCACCTTTCAACAAAAATCAAAAGAATACCACGGAAACTACGCCGACAACCGAGGCGCAGCGTCTGCGCGAGATGATCCGTAACATGAAAAGGACGCAAAGCGACAATCCTTATGCGGTCATGCCGGAGAATGCAGCAAGTGCGCTTTCCACGCTGTCCGGTACTGCGAAAAGTGAGGAAGAAGAGGAACTTCAGAAGGTATCCAAATACAACTACAAGGAAGTTGCAAACAAGATTTTGCGTGCAAAAACGGCTCTCAGTGCTGGGCAGGCGGTTATTTCCGCGAAAAGAAAAGTGATTGAGGTGAAACGAAAAATTTCAATTGGTGACGGAGATCCGGAAGAACTGCAGATTGCCCTTACCCATGCAAAGCGCATGGAAATCGCGGCCAAAAAGAAAAAGCGTCATCTGGAAATGGAAGAGCTGGTGGTGGCGGTACAAAAGCGTGACGAGAAACTGGATCAGATGGAAGAAGCTGCATCGGACATCCGAAGTAATGTGATTGATGTGGCGCAGGAGGAACTGACGAAACAGGAAGATGTTATTTTTGACGAGCGAAAAGAGATGTTGGACGAGGTCATGAAGCAGCAGGAAGAGAAAACGGCGGAGATTTCGGAAGAGGAAATGGCCAAGCTCAATGAAATGATTGCGGAGTTCGGCGAAGATGAGCTGCAAGAATTGCAGGAGGCGATGGACCTTTTGGAAAGTATGGAAATCATCAATCCGCATATGAGCAAGGAGGATCTGGAGGAATTAAAACGCAAGCATCGTAATGAAGAATATAAGGCGATCATGAAAGCGGAAATGGATTATTTGAAAGATATGATAAAGTATATACAGGAAAAAAGCATGAGCGCCATGGGAAGCGGTCCTTCAATAACAGCAAATACCTATTCCCAACCGGCTTTGTCTGGGATTGGAATGGTTATGAGCGGTGCTGAAGTATCAGCATCAGGCGGAGCAGGCATGGCGATGTCGTCCATTGATGTACAGGTGTAAAGAAATTGGAAACAGTTAGCTGATAGTAATAAAAACCCCTCGGAAAACTTTAGTTCAAGTTTCCGAGGGGTATCTTTTTAGTTCAAAACAAGATCTTCCCAACGGTAGGTTGCTACGAAACCGATATAAGTTTTTCCGGTATTTAACTTAATCTCATTACCGGAAGCATCGTAGTAGTTGGTAATATCCAGGTCGTCGCCTTTTTCCCATGTGATCGGGATGCTATAACCGCCAGTGATATAATAACCTTTGCCGCTGCGGTTTGTGATGTTAAATTTCATATAGCCGTTTTCATCGAGCTGTACACATTCTGCACACTGGATGATGACGTTGGTGAAAGCGAGTTGCTTATTATCATTTTGCGGGTCAACATGAGCACGTCCGTATTCGGAATATAAATAAGTATTGCTTGCAGCATCATAATCAAGTTTTGAAGAGTTATGGGGGAATGGAAGCTCAATCTTTGTGCAAGTAGCATTGTCTCCTGCAATGCTCAGGTCCGTCGGGGTTGTGTCATCCGCAAACTGCCAATGCGGTCCCGGATAGTAGTCGTTGTACCGGGTGTCGTATCCGTTGGCATTTAAACGGGATTCGATTTCGCCGGTTGTGACGTATTCCGTAAACTCACGAGGTTTTCCGTTTTCGATGCGGGCAAAACCTCCGCTTAAGTTGTTAATCCAAGGAAGTCCCGTGTATTCCTTAATATAGAACGGGCCGCCGTCATGAATGAGTACGGCATTGTATTCCGGTGCAAGCATAAAGTGTGTCGGGCGCACACTCCGGATACTTCCAAAGCGTGTAATGTTACCCCAGTCTTTGACAAGCGCCATGAATCTGGTCACTTCATCGTTGGCGGTACTGTTCATGATTTCATAAACGATATCCGCCTGTGTCAGACCATAATGGTCAAGCGCATAAACCTCGTTGTCGACCATAACAGCGACCGGTCGCTGGTCTTTGATGGATTCGTCAATCCACTCATTCGTCAGTTCGCTGCGGTACATTCCGTCGTGATTTTCTTCTACAATCTCCGCTTCGGTTCCCGCGTTTTCGGAGTCGGCCGAAGACTGTGAAGGGAGCTTAGCCCCTGCCGTCAGGTCTGTGTCTGCGCCGGTTATCGGTTCTGAGTCGGTTTCTATCATTTCCATCACAGGTTCTTGATTTTCTGCAGTTTCATTTGTCTTTCCGCATCCGGTCATGACAGTACATGTCAGGGCAACGGACAGCAGAAGTGCCAATGTTCTCTTTTTCATAAAAAATAACCCTCTCGTGTTTTTTTACAGTTTACTACAATAGTGGAGTGGTGCGCAAGAAGAAAGAAATAATTGACAAATTACACCAAAATATCTATTCTTTATTATATATAAAACTAGAGGGGACAAATATGTGATGGTTGCACCGCTAGAGATAGCGGTGTTTTTAATTATAAAGGTTAGACCATGATTGTGGAGATACGGTAAGGAGTCATCTTAATGCAGAAAACAAAACTTACAGTAGATGAGCAAATTGTAGATTTAAAAAATAAAGGAGTAAAATTTGAACTTGTATCAGAAGAGGAAGCAAAAAAATTTCTGCGATATAATAATTTTTATTTTAAACTTAAATCATATGCTCAGAATTACGAGCAGTATCAGAGACCGGATATGAAAGGGAAATACATAAATTTGGATTTTGCTTATCTTGTAGAACTAAGCAAATTAGATATGCATTTTAGAAAGCTGATTGTAGAAATGTGTCTTGATATTGAACATTTTTTAAAAGCGAGATTAATGTATGATGTCAGCAACAATCCTGAAGAAGATGGATATAATATTGTAAATAGATATTTAGAGGGGAATTATAATATTCTGCATGACTTATATCGAGATGCAGACAAATCAGCAACTTCTAATTTGGTTCACAAATTTAAAGAGAATGAGAGTGAGATTCCGATATGGAAAATCATTGAGACCTTATCCTTTGGTAAATTTATTGAGTTATATAATTTATATTATGGTACTTATGGAGGGAAAAATTATTCCGGCTTTCTTGGCTCCATCAAGTTCTTGAGAAACGCAGCAGCGCATAATACATGTCTGTTGAATTCTATTCGAAGACCTTATAAAACAAAAATAAACAAAACAATGGAAATTATGGGGATTTTGTCTAAACTTAAAGAGATGCCTACCAGTTATAAGAGCAAAATGCAAAATCCCGTTATACATGATTTTGTAGTCATGTTATTTGTATATAATGATATTCTGAACTATCCGGCAAATCGAGATTTGCGTTCTGAGGGAATGGAAAAGGTTCATAAGTTGTTTAAAGAGACTTTTGTAAGAAAAAAAGAATGGTTTGAAAAAAATGTGGTTTTAAAAGAAAATTATGATTTTATATGTTTAGTTTTGAAACATTTGGAGAATCTAAGGAATGGTCGAGTAATCTAAAAAGATGATTGACAGACCGATTGCGGATTATTATAATGGAAGCAATGAACGAAAACCCACGAGGTTTTCAGCGGAAGCGATGCCTGTCATCAATTCCGTACTTGAAAGTAGAAAGAGGACACAACGTGTCCTCTTTTGCTGTATTTAAACATTATAGAAATTAAGAAGTCACAGCGTTTGTTGCCATAAAAGCTACTTTATGCTATCCTAAACAAGTAAGTTAAACATTCACAGAGAGGATGAAATTATGGGATTTTTAGACAAATTAGTAAACAGAAGTGCAAATGCCATCACCAATGCGACAGCCCGTGCTATCGGAAATGCGGTCGGTGATGTTGTGGAAGACGCGGCACAGGGGTTTATTAAGGGATTGAAAAATGCTGCAGATAACGATAAGTCAGCAACTTCTAAGGCAGTCAAGGCAAGTGTGGCAGCGGCAAAGGAAATTGTCGATGATAGAGAAGTGGATGAGAAACTTCGCGATATTTTGGCAAGTGAGTTTCCGCAGTATGAAGTCAAAGAGCAGGTCTCACCGACAACGATTGGTGGTGAAGGAGAGTTCCTTCCGTACGATTTCGGTGTGTATGAGAATGGTCAGCCAAAGCTCTTTATCATGGTGGTTTACAACAATACATGCGCATCGCGCACATACCGCTGGTCAAAAGAGCAGGCGGAGCGCGCAGGTGTTACGATGATTAATTTCGTGTATGCGTTCGAGAATAAAATCGATTACATGAAAGAGCGTCTGCATCAGTATCTGTAATAATAATTGAGAAAAAAGAAAGAGAAACGCATTTTTGCACCTGTGGCGGACGAAGCAGCAGCTCATATGGGTTTTGCAGGTAACCGGCGGCTGTTCAGTCTGGTAACTCAAGCATAGCTTGATTCAAAGCATTTTCTCTTTCTTTTTTTATGGAGATAAGCATATGAGCATGCTTTATGAACTCGCGGATGAGAAAGTCTGGGAGGCTTTTTTACAATACAAAACAGAGAGACAGCATTTGTCAGAGCGCGAAAGAGAGGCACTGGAAGAGTTTGTTCGGGGAAAAAGATATTCCCGGGTAACCGATCGGTTAGTGGAGGGTAACTATGTATTTGAACCACCGGTCAAAATCAGTATCAACAAAAGCGGGACGCGAAAAAAACGTATTGTGTATTCTTTTTCCGAGGAAGAGTCGATGGTGCTGAAGATCATGTCGTATCTTCTTTACCGTTATGACGACAGAATCAGTTCGCGATGCTTTTCATTTCGAAGGAACAGTTGTGCAAAGGATGCGATTGTGCAGATTTTAAAAATAAAAAATCTTGAGAAAAAGTATTGTCTGAAGGCTGATATCAGCAACTATTTTAATTCGATTCCTTCGGAGAAACTCATTGCGGTGTTACAGGGGATAGTTACCGATGACGAACCTCTTTTACAGTTTCTGATAAGGCTTTTGTCTGACGGAAGGGCCTGCGCCGAAGGTGAATTGATAAGTGAGGAGAGAGGGGCGATGGCAGGGATTCCGATTGCTCCGTTTTTTGCAAACATTTATCTTCTCTCGATGGATGAAGAATTTGAGAGGTGCGGAATTGATTATTTTCGCTATTCGGACGATATTTTGATTTTTGCGGACAGCAAAGAGCAACTGGAAGAAGTAAAAGCACTATTATATACGAGAATTGCAGAGAAACGATTGACCATTAATTCCGATAAAGTAAGCATAAGCAAACCCGGTCATCCGTGGGAGTTTCTCGGATTTTGTTATCGTGACGGAAAAATTGATTTATCGAGGGTAACCAAAGACAAGATGAAGGCAAAAATCCGGAGAAAAGCACATGCGTTGTACCGTAGACGTGTGCGGAGGGGGGTGGAGTTTGATTATTCCGCGAAAACTCTTCTTCGTATTTTCAATAAAAAGTATTTTGATGAATCGGATGAGCGGCGTTTTACATGGAGCCGCTGGTTCTTTCCTGTGTTGACGACGGATGAGGGATTGAAAGAACTGGATGCATACCTCATACAATATGTAAGATATTTGTACAGCGGAAGACATTATAAAGGTAATTATAAGGTAACCTATGAAGATATCAAGGCACTTGGATTCCGAAGTCTTGTGCACGAATATTATGAATGGAAAGAAGAACGCTTTTCAATTTCGGATTATTAGTATAAAATAGGAAAAGTGAAAAAAGACATTACATTTGGAGGACTATCATGGAAAAGAAACAAAAGAGAGGTAGTTTCAGCGGCTCAATCGGATTTGTCTTAGCGGCAGCGGGGAGTGCGGTCGGACTTGGGAATATATGGCGTTTTCCGTATCTTGCAGCAAAGGATGGCGGAGGAGTCTTTCTCTTGTGCTATTTGGTGCTGGCACTGACTTTCGGTTTTACACTTTTGACAACGGAGATTGCAATCGGGAGAAAAACGGGACAAAGTCCGCTTACCGCGTATGGAAAGATGCATCCGAAGATGAAATGGCTCGGAACCATTGCCTGTCTGGTGCCGGCGATGATTCTGCCGTATTACTGCGTCATAGGTGGATGGGTGCTTAAATACCTGTCTCTTTATGTGACGGGAAATGCAACAAAGGCAGTTGGCGACGGCTATTTTTCTTCTTTTACCACCGCACAGGTTGCACCGATTATCTGGTTTGTCGTTTTTCTGGCCGCGACTATGTTTGTTGTGTATCGGGGTGTCGGTAACGGAATTGAGAAGCTTTCCACGATTTTGATGCCGATACTGCTTGTTTTGATTATCGGAATTGCAGGATTCTCCCTGACGCTGAAGCACACAGATGCAAACGGTGTGACGCGTACCGGAGTGGAAGGTTTTCTTATTTATGTTGTGCCGAATTTTGACGGAATGACATTGAAAAAGTTTATTACGATTCTCATGGATGCTATGGGACAGCTTTTTTACTCCGTCAGCGTGGCTATGGGAATTATGATTACATATGGATCTTACGTGAAGAAGGATACGAATCTTGTAAAGAGCGTAAATCAGATAGAGATTTTTGATACATTGGTCGCTTTCTTGGCGGGACTTATGATTGTTCCTGCAGTATATACCTTTATGGGAACGGAAGGAATGGCAGCAGGTCCGAGTCTAATGTTTGTCTCTCTGCCGAAAGTGTTTGAGAGTATGGGTTCGGTAGGCGTGATTGTCGGAATTGTATTTTTTGTTATGGTTGCTTTTGCAGCGTTGACGTCTTCGGTTTCTATTTTGGAAGCGATTGTTTCGAGTGTGATGGACAAATTCCACATGAGCAGAAAAAAGAGTACATTAATTGTGGCGCTTATTACGCTTGTTATCGGACTGACTGTCTGCTTTGGCTATAATATCTGGTATTTTGAGCTTACATTGCCGAACGGTACGATAGGACAGGTTCTCGATGTACTTGATTATTTGAGTAACTATTTCCTTATGCCGATTGTTGCGATTGCGACATGTATACTTGTCGGCTGGATTGTAAAACCTAAGACAGTAGTAGAAGAAGTGACCTGCGGAGATGTCAAGTTCGGAAGAAAAGGGCTTTACATTGTTATGGTAAAATTCATTGTTCCGTTAATGCTTTTCTTCCTTCTTTTACAGGCACTGGGAATTTTAAAAATATAGTATATGAAAAGATAGGAGAATAAAAAATGAAAAAAAGAATTTTATCCATGTTAACATTCATCATGATGGCAGCGTTTTTAGTGGCTTGTTCCGGCGACAATAGCAATACAAGCGACGAGGCCGCAACACAGGAATCCACCACGCAGGAATCAACCTCGCAGGAATCAACCTCGCAGGACGGAGCCGGCGCAGAGGCAACAGCGACAGATTCTGTGGCAATTTTAAATGATGTCTGGTCTACTTACGGTGAGGATGAGAAATTCTATGCCATGGGTGGCGATATGAACAACCCGGTGGATAATGCTCCGGGATTATACAGCCTTGCAGATGCGGAAGCAATAGGAGCGACACTCCTTGTTCCTGCGGATACACTCGGACTTATCGATGAGGCGGCTTCCCTGATTCATGGCATGAATACCAATATTTTTACGGGAGCAGCGTTCCATCTTGCGGATCCTGCAGATATGCAGCAGTTTACGGAATCTATGAAAGAGAGCATTTTAAATAATCAGTGGATGTGTGGTTCGCCGGATCAGTATGTGATTTACTCTGTAAACGATGAGTATGTAGTAACAGCTTTTGGCGCTGTGGATGTTATGAAGACATTTAAGGAAAAGTTTACAACTGTGCATGGTGATAATGCAGAGGTTCTCGTGGAGGAGAACGTGGCACAGTAGTGTAAAACCGGAGAGCTGAGGATCAGGGGGGTGCAAGTATGTCGGTATCGGACACTGCGCGCTTGGATATGCGGAAACACCTGCAAGTCCGGCAGCACCTCGCAAGGAAGATTATGTATATTATATATAATTTATTTTGTGTAAGCGAAAGAGAAAGAAGTGGAACACGTTGAGATTATGGTATATAGTGATAAAAAATATATTCCGTCTTCCGGGTATTATAAAGAAAATGCGACGTCTGGCAGATCAAGAGCCATATGATGAGTCGGAAGCATATGAGTATTTGCAGGAAGTTATTTCTATCATGCACAGAACCGGTTCTATCCGCACAGAGATATATGGCGGGGAACATCTTCCGAAAGAAGGCGGATATATCATGTATCCGAACCATCAGGGGAAATACGATGGATACGCGGTCGTGAGTGGGCATGAAAAGCCGTGTACCGTAGTTATGGATGAAGCAAAATCTAATTTTCCTTTTATCAGGGAAGTTATCGATCTTGTCAAAGGAAAAAGGATGGAGCTGGAGAATCTCAAGCAGTCACTTAAAATTATCAATGAAGTGGCTGATGAGGTAAAACAAGGCAGAAAGTATATTATTTTTCCGGAGGGCGGCTACACGGAACATAAAAAGAACGCTCTGGATGAATTCAAGGCAGGATGCTTTAAATCGTCCCTAAAATCACAAACGCCGATTGTACCTGTCGTATTAGTGGATACACATAAAGCACTCAACGGAACGTACTTGGGACCGGTTACGACGCAGGTGTATTTTCTTAAGCCGATTGCTTTTGAAGAATACAAAGGAATGAAAACTGCGCAAATCGCGGAGATGGTGCGCGGAAAGATACAGGAGAAGTTGGACGAACTTCTTTAAGAATAAAGGGAAATAGAAGTTGAAGAAAAAAAGTAGAATTTTATTTTTGCTTGTAATAATGATGTTTGTTATATGCGGTTGTCAGAAGGGAGAATCGGCATCGCGGGATTCGGACAGCGATGAGTCTCCGAAGTTTATCCGCGTGGATGAAGATGAGGAATCTGCTAACGAAGAATCAGCTGATGAAGAGATGACCAAAGGAGTGGCTGATGAGACGCCTGCATCGGAAGAACCTGCTGGGGAAGAATCGGCGGAAGAGACCAACAAAAAGGCGATGAAAGCATACGAAGAGTTCCTGACAGAACAACGTGCGGTTTATGTCCCGGGCATGTATTGTGAAGGTTCCGCAGTGCTGGACGGCAGAGAAGATAACATGGCATATATATATGATATTTTTGCGATGGAGATAGACAAATATAAAGAGAGAAATACGGACGGGAAGTTGCAAAATTTTATGTATTCGTATATAGATTGCGGAGTCGATGGTGTAGAGGAGTTGCTTCTTGAGATGACAGGGCTTGGAATATATGATATGGATGATGATAGTAGCAGTTGTTATGTGATTCGTTATGAGGGCGGACAGTTATATGCCTGCTATCGCGCGGAATCCTGGGCGAGAAGTTGGACGGATATACATACATATGGTTATGTGAGTTCTGCAGGAAGTGGCGGTGCGGGTACGCATTCGGAAACAGGCAGTATCATTGATGCTGATGGAGTGGAGCAGTCTATTTACAGCTGTACGGGGATGCATGGCTGGGATGCTAGTTTTGTGAATCCGGAGGCTTATGACGCGACATTGGGAACTATCCAAGATCATGTTATGGGGATTTATGTGTATACCATTGATGGCGTGGAATACTATTCATATGAGATTGACGAAAACTATGCAGATGAGTGCAAAGAGTTTGTGTCGCTTTGCGAGCAGCAGGGGACTGTGTTCAGCACTCAGGAAGAGCTGGATCAGTTGGTTGAACAGCGCATAGCATCGTTGGGAATTACGGAAAGGATGCTGGAGACTTCAACGCCGGAGTGGAATGACCCGAAAGAGGACAGCGAGTACGGTAATTATAATTATAATATGTATCTGGAATAAGAAGTGGAAAAGGCACATATCAAGTAGGTATGTGCCTTTTATATTAAAAACTTATAGAAGAGATTTACGTTTCTGTCTTCTCACCCTGTTAATATGTCTTTCAAAATCACCGCTGATGAGAAGCTCTGTCAGTACGTATTGTTCAAACGTCGGTACGGTACATGAATAAAAGCCCAGCTTTTCATTGAATGCAGCAATCAGGTGTTTCGGAATTACCATATAGGCGACACGAAGTGCCGGAGAGATTGTTTTAGAAAACGTGTTCATATAGATCACGTTTTCTTTTTTTGTGTGTGAAAATAAAGTTTCTTCTGTTTTTTTAGAAACAGAGAACTCGGACTCGAAATCATCTTCTACGATATAACGTTCCTCTTTATCTGCCCAGCGCAGATATTCATGACGCTTGGAGGCAGAGGCGGTAACACCACTCGGAAAGCTCCGGTAAGGAGTGATGTGCAGAACTTCTGCTTTTGTCTGCTGTAAAGCTACACTCTCAATGCCGTCCTTACCAAGAGGCAACATTTCCAAAGATACATGGCAATCACGGTAAACTTGTTGAATTTTATGGTAGGATGGAGATTCGATGGCGTAAACCCGCTCGCGGCCGAGAAGAGATGCAATCAGTCCGTATAAATATTCTGCACCGGAGCCGATAATAATCTGATCGATATCTGCACAAATCCCGCGACTGCGAAGCAGATACTGTCTGATAGCCTCGCGCAGGGGAAGGCAACCCTGATTAGGTGATTTCTCAAGCAGGGCTTCTCCATAATCATTCATCACTCTGCGCATCGTTTTAGCGAGCAGTAGATAGGAAAAATCAGAGGACGAGGAAGTAGGTTGAACTTCGGAGTTGCTTGACAAAGCGACTCTCACAGGGTCGAACTTAGTAAGCGTAGACTTACTGCCGGAGTGAACATTGACGGAAGAGGCAAAACCGTCAGTAGAACGAAAACTGACAAAATAACCGCTGCGCTCTTTCGGTTCGATATAGCCTTCCTCGCAAAGCAGGGCATAAGCGTGCTCTACCGTTACAACGCTCAGACCTGTTTCATCCGCCATGAGTCTCTTGGACGGGAGTTTGGTGTTGTATGGATAAATTTCCTGCACAATATCGTCTCGTAGCTGTCTGTACAGTTGAAGATAAGCAGGTGTAGTTGCATTTGTATGAATTGTATATTTCATCTGGTAATATAAAACTCCTTGGTTTTGCGAATTTTTATAACATCAAATCAATTATAAGTGGTAAACCCAAGAAAAACAAGAGAATCCAAAAAAGTATATTGACAAATAATTACAATTGTAATAAACTCAAAGTGGTTAGAGGTGTCTAACTGTTGTTTTTCATATAAAACATACAGACGACGTAAGAATCGAGGCAACGATTATGAATTTGACAGAAGCAATCGCAGGAGAAGAATATATCATTAAAGATATTGTGACAGATGATGAGGAATTAAATGCATTTCTTTTTTCGCTCGGCTGCTACAGCGGAGAACCGATTACGGTTGTCTCACACTTAAAAGGTGGTTGTGTAGTTTCGATTAAAGATGCCAGATACAATATTGATAATGAGTTAGCAGCGGCTATTTCGATTTAGTGCTTCATTATATGAAGTATAGCTACATATGTATATGATAGTGATTTTAATGTCACTATTTTTTATAGCAATGAGTTAGTTGAAACTAACAAGGGTTAGAGCCTGAAACAGGAGGAAAATTATGAGAATCGCATTAACGGGAAACCCGAACAGCGGAAAAACAACGATGTACAATGCACTCACAGGAAGAAATGAGCGCGTAGGTAACTGGGCCGGCGTAACAGTCGAAAAGAAAGAAAGCCCAATTAGAAAGAGCTATTACGATGGATCTGAAGAATTAGTTGTGGTAGACTTGCCGGGGGCTTATTCGATGTCGCCGTTTACATCAGAGGAAAGCATCACAAGCGGATATGTGAAAAATGAAAATCCGGACGTCATCATCAACATCGTGGATGCAACAAACTTAAGCCGCAGCTTATTTTTTACAACACAGCTTCTTGAACTTGGTGTTCCTGTCGTGGTTGCCTTAAACAAGAGCGATATCAACGAAAAGAAAGAGACTGAAATTAATGTTGAGCTTTTAGCTGAAAAGCTGGGATGTCCGGTAATTGAGACGGTTTCTACTTCTTCAAACGATAACGGATTAAAGGCTGTTATTGAGACGGCTGTTTCTTTAAAAGGTGGAGAACAGAAAGCTACCTATGTGCAGGATGACATCGACCTGCAGGATAAGGCGGCGGTAGAAGCGGCCGACAGAAAGCGTTTTGAGTTCGTAAACAAAGTAGTAGACGGCGTTGAAAAGCGTAAAGTACTCACAAAAGATACAAACAAACAGGATAAGATGGATAAGGTTCTTACAAGTCCGTGGCTCGGAATTCCGCTCTTTGCGCTTGTTATGTTCCTCGTATTCTATATTTCGCAGTCAACACTCGGAACATGGATTGCCGATTGGCTTGTTGGCTGGATTGAAACGTTCCAGGAATGGGTTGCCGGTAAGGTAGAAGGTGCGAATCCGTTCTTACAGTCGCTTTTGGTTGACGGTATCATCGGTGGTGTGGGAGCTGTAGTAGGATTCCTTCCGCTCGTTATGGTAATGTACTTCCTTATTGCGCTGCTTGAGGATTGCGGTTACATGGCCCGTGCAACCGTTGTGCTTGATCCGATTTTCAAAAAGGTTGGACTTTCCGGAAAATCCGTAATTCCGATGGTGATCGGTACAGGATGTGCAATCCCGGGTGTCATGGCCTGCCGCACAATCCGCAATGAGAGAGAGCGTCGTGCAACAGCAATGCTTACACCGTTTATGCCGTGTGGAGCGAAACTTCCGGTGATTGCACTTTTTGTGGGAGCATTCTTCCCGGAAGCTTCCTGGATTGGTACCGTAATGTACTTTGTAGGTGTTCTCTTAATCCTTCTCGGCGCATTATTGGTAAATAGGATTACAGGATATAAACATAGAAAATCGTTCTTTATAATTGAGCTTCCGGAATACAAGGTTCCAAGCTTAAAGAGAGCAACACTTTCCATGCTTTCGCGCGGTAAGGCATATATTGTAAAAGCAGGTACTGTAATTCTTGTATGTAATACGGTAGTGCAGATCATGCAGGGATTCAACTGGCAGCTTCAGGTTGTGGAAGAAGGAATGGAAAATACATCGATTCTTGCTTCTATCGCATCTCCGATTGCGGTTATCTTAGTTCCGATTGTGGGAGTTGCAGCATGGCAGCTTGCGGCAGCAGCTGTGACAGGATTTATTGCAAAAGAAAACGTAGTCGGTACACTTGCGGTTTGTTATGCATTAACAAACTTTATCGATACAGAAGAGCTTGCATTAGTAGGCGCAGGTAACGAGGTGGCAGCTGTTATAGGAATTACAAAGGTTGCGGCACTTGCTTATCTTATGTTTAACCTCTTCACACCACCATGTTTCGCAGCGCTTGGTGCGATGAACTCAGAAATGCAGAGCGCAAAATGGCTTTGGGGAGGCATTGCACTTCAGCTCGGAACAGGCTACACAGTAGCGTTCTTTGTATACCAGATCGGAACGCTCATTACAACAGGTGCTCTCGGAGCAGGGTTTGCGGGAGGACTTATCGCAGTTATCGTTATGATAGCAATTGTGGTGGCACTGATTGCAAAGACAAACAAGCAGTTTAGCAAGGAATATAAATTAGGATGATTTGAAAGATTTGTGTAAGAGGATAGAAAGGAGTATCGGTATGGCGGATTTGATAGTTATAGCTATTGTGGTTTTGATAATCGGAGCGGCGGTTGCCTACATCGTAAAGGCGAAGAAAAGCGGTGTAAAGTGCATCGGTTGCCCGGCGGGCGGAACCTGTTCCGGCAACTGTTCGGGGGATTGTTCCTGTAATACTCCTTGTTCCGGCGATGAATTATCTCGTTAATGCTATGTTTCTGTAGTTGTTATATTCTTTTGGTGCTGCATTCTGCCGCGGCTACATTCCGTCGCTGCGCGGGGTATAACGTGTAGAAAAGCCAAATCATCGGTATCTTAAAAACGCCGTAAAAAGTGAAAAAAGTTAAGATTAAATAAACACGAAGGAGCCTGCGAATGAAATCGCAGGCTCCTGTTTGGTGTCAAAGGCATATTTATTTTTTGGTTCTGACTGTTTTTATCTTTGACCAGGAGGAGTAGTATTTCTTTCCCTTGACCGTTTTGTAAGTTCTGACTCTGACGTAATAGGTTTTCTTTGCTTTCAGCTTTTTAATTGTGGCTGATTTCGCAGAGTTTTTCTTGATGGTAACCGTCTTGGTTGTCTTTCCCGTAAAGTTCTTGTTTGTAGAATACTGGATTTGATATCCGGTTGTCTGTGTTGTCTTTTTCTTCCAGTTTACTTTGATGCCTTTTGAAGTTCCGCTTACCTTTGAAATGGAAGTGGTTTTCGGTACAATTTTAAAGGTTTTGGTATACGTACCGGAATATTTCTTCTTTAGCTTAACGGAAAGGGAGCCCATACCGACATTTTTGTTATTTTTGTAAGTGACGGTGTAGTATTTGGCAGCGATAATGTTTCCTTTACTGTCATATACGACAACCTTCGGCTTTTGGGAACCACCGCTGTAGGCAACGGATACAAAGGAAAGCTTTACGGTTTTCGGCTTGTAAATCGTATCATTGACAACTTCCTGATTGCAGACAGAACAGGTTTTCACCACGCTTCCGTTTTCGGTTTTGGTTGCTTTGGTAGTTTTGGAAGTAAGCGTATGGTTACTTGTCTTTACTACTTTGAAGGTGTAATCAATATTGGACGGAACACCTCCGGTGAATCTGTTTCCGGTATGTACATAAAAGTAAACGGTGTCTCCCTGTTTTAATCCAATCTCGGCAGAGGACGAAGAAGTTAATGAAAAATTGTGACTGTCCGCGCCGTTCATGTACTTGATGAGTTTGTTATCGTTGGAAGCGGAATAAGCTCTCACGCTCCATCCGCCGTTGATATCCGTAAGCGTCGCGTCCACCGGTTGCATGTAAACCGTATAATGTCCGCTTTCCGGAACGGCGAGTTTAAAATAGTCATCGTCTCCGGTCAGAGTACTCATGCCATACTTATTGTCGGTATGGATATTACCTTTGTAGGTTTTGCCTGCTGCGATTGTATTGGCAGTTTCAAAGGAACCGTTCTCTTCCTGTTCCCACTCTCCTGCAATGACATTGTCCACCGTGATGGTGTAAGGGACATTGGATGGAGTGTATCCTGCATAATCCTGAGGATTTCCGGAACTTACATGAATGTAGATTTTAGAACCGACATTTCCCGGAATGATACAGGATGCAGACGGTGCTTCGATTCGTCCGTCGCCGCCGCCGAAGCGGTAATAAAGAGTAGATGTATTATCCAGGTACACGTTTACCGACCAGCCGTGGTGAACTTCGCCGGTACCGACGTTGTAGCTGAACTTTACCTGTGAGTAACCTCGGTTTGGGATAGTGGCAACGTACCAATCGGTATCTTTTACTTGCGTATAAGATCCGGATTCGGTATGCGGGTTCCATATGACACCTGATACAGGAGTGTTAACATTGATAACATCTGCGGTGGCCGCGGAACCGTTATTGTCCGCATCTTCCACATCGGTTTCTGTAGTTACCGGAGTGGCAGAGCCGGCAAAAACCGTCATGGCCAGGGCAAACGTCATGCATCCGGTAAGAAGCAGCGTACATAGTTTTTTCCTCATAGAAATTCTCCTTCTCATAAGTTTATAAATGTAAATAAATTATACCACTCGGCAACACATTCTTTCAATAAAAAGAAAATAAGGATATTTTCTTTCCGAAAAGATATGCTATAATAAGACAAATGCATATTTTACAAAAAGGAGAACTGACATGTTAGATATTGGATTTTATATGCGATTTCATGAGCTTATCAAAGAACTTGATGAGAATAAAGAGTACACGGCAGACGAGATGTTTGCTAAATTAGAGGCGATTCGCAGCAGCGAACCGGTCGTTTATAATATTGAGACAACGAACCGCTGTAATATGCGCTGTAAAATGTGTCCGAGAACAACGATGATGACGCGTTGTAATGAGGATATTGACCGCGAGACATTCTTAAATGTTGTGGACCAGATTCGCCCGCATACGGAGGAGGAGTGGGCAGCATGGAGAACATTCTGCGAGAAGACATATGGTATCTATGAAGATGAGATGAGTGAGAACCATTTCTTCCTTTATATCATTCCAAAGGTAATTCAGCTTCACGGATACGGCGATCCGCTTCTTGATGTGCATATGGGAGAGTATGTAAAGATTCTTCATGAAAAGGGCTTTTACTCATACTTCAGCTGTAATCCGGCGAATATCAATCTTGAGAGAACGTATGAAATGCTTGATAATGGTTTGGATTACATCAAATATTCGATAGAGAGTGTAGATGATGAGCTTCACAAACAGGTGCGAGGACAGGCTTCTAACTTTACGGAGAGTTATGAAAAGATTAAGCAGGTGCTCAAATACAAAGAGGAAAAGGGTCTTAACACGACCGTTGTAATCACGATGCTTGACTTAAACCGTACGCACCAGAAAGAAGATTTCGACAAGCTTTTGGATGCGTTTAAAGATCTTGATGTTTATATTTATCTTAAGAGTGAGGACTGCCAGTGGTACAGAAAAGATTTCCATGGTACAAACTCTATTCATTGGTCTGAAATCTGCAAGCATCCGTGGATGACAATGACGATTAAATCAAACGGCGAAGCCACAATGTGTATGGAAGATTTCAACAATGAAATCGTATTTGGTGATACGAATACACAGAGTCTCAAGGAAATCTGGGAGGGCGAGCCGTACAAGAAATTCCGTTATCAGCACTTGTTTGCAAAAGATAAAATCAAATGTGTGGGCGAGTGTGATATGAAGCTTATGGGCGATTGCTATAAGATCGTATAATTACAATGGATAAAAGATAAACGAAGCCCTCTGTGTGAGATGTTTGCACAGAGGGTTTTTAATCAGAAAGGTATTTTATGACGTGTATGAAAAAAACAAAAACACTTCGTGCATATCTCATTAAATTCGTAATCCGGCTCTCGATTTTTGTCGGAGTTTTTGTGTTGTACATAACAAATAAGCCGCTTATGTTCGAGCTGATGACGCAACCTGTCATGATGGGGATTACGCCGCTCCATGTGCTTTGGTTTGTGTTTATGGTCATGATGATCCGACATATTTTTCCGACAGAAACACTATCCATGGCATTCCGTAAAGCGGAGAAAAAGAAATACGATGAGGTGAGCGATTATTCTCCGGCTGAACTCCTTGAGTTTGTGAAAAATCAGAATGCAAGAGCTTGGATTGTCATGCTGATCTGGCTTATCTTTAATGCGATTTTCGGTGTTCTGTATTTGAACGGAATTATGGATGAGGCAGATTTGCTTATGCTGACTGTGTTTTATTTTCTCAGCGATTATATCTGCATTTTGTTTTTCTGCCCGTTCCAGAGTTTTATTATGAAAAATCGCTGTTGCGTCAATTGTCGTATTTATGACTGGGGCCATTTTATGATGTTTACCCCGATGCTTTTTATCCGTAATTTTTACAGCTGGAGTCTGTTTTTTACAGCTTGCATTGTACTGATTAAATGGGAAGTGATTTACGCCGGACATCCGGAACGATTCTTCTATGGTTCGAACAGGAATCTGCAATGTGCGAACTGTAAGGATAAGATTTGTCAGCTTAAGAAAGTAATCAAATAGGTGGTTTTATGAAAATTGCTGTGATTTCTGATACTCATAATTTACTCCGCAGGGAAGTGGTGGAACAACTGAAAGAATGTGATGTGATTTTACACGCCGGCGACATCTGCTCGCCGGCTGTTTATGATGCGCTGGATGCTTTGGGTAAGCCAATGCTGACTGTACGGGGAAACAATGACGGGAAATGGGCGGTGGAAAAAGGGATTCCGGATGTAGTAGATACCAAGTGGGAAGGACTGCGCATTTTTATGGTGCATGATAAAAGAGATATTCCTTCGCATGTCTTGACGGATGGCGGCGGATACGATCTTGTTGTTTTCGGTCATTCGCACAAGTATGAGGAACTTCGTGTCGAGAAAACGCTTTTTCTTAATCCGGGAAGCTGCGGACCGGTTCGTTTCCGTTTGCCGGTGACGATGGCTGTTTTGGATGCTTCCGGCGGGGGCTCCTCTGAGACTTCTGAAATGATTGTTCAAAGGATAGATATACAGACCGGAAAGACGAAATCCGAGATGCGTGAGGTTTCTCCGGGCGAGATGAAAACGTTGGTCATCCGTGTGGTAAAAGATATCAAACGCAACAAGAGCGCGGCGCAAATTGCCAAAAAATATAAAATCAGCTTGGAACTGTCGGAGCAGATTTGCCGTCTTTATCTGACGCATCCGGGAGTGACGGTGGACGGGATTTTGGGGAAGATGGGGTTGTGAGAGACAGGGCGTTTTGCGAAAAGAAACTACCTTGTCTTTTCCTATGGATTTTTTTATAATTATAAAATCTAACGAAGTTAATAAATGGAGATTTATTATGCAGTCAATTGTGATAACACGGGTACAGGAAGCAGATTATATACAAAGATGTTTGAAGAATCCTGTAAAGATGATTTTTTGGGAACTTCCAAGTTCTGTTAAGCTGTTGAATGATGTTGTTTGGGAACAGGTGTCCTGTGTTGTTGTCGCTATTAAAGATAAAACAATGAGATGGGAAATTATGGAATGGGCTTCTAATTATATTTCTGACGGGCTCATACTTGATTTTTGGAGGATATATAACGCGACAATTCCATACCGGAGAACGGACAGGGTTTTGATGAATCCGCGTATTTCCTCATTTGAGGGATTGGTGTTGGGTTTATCGCATGCAGAAGTAGGATTGATTTCGGATGTTTTTGAGATTCCTTTTGCAAATTTGTCGGTGTCTGCTCAAGATATTTATTATAATTATAAAACGTTGAAATATGCTGTGGAGAATTATCATCATAAATTACAGAATGTAAAATATGTAATCATCGATATGTTTCGTTATACTTACTTTAATTATGATGCTTCAAAGTCACGTTCCGCGCTTAGATATTATCAGTGGAGTGGAATTTTTGATGATGCACATTATTTTGACGAAGAGAAATGTAAGGCGCTGAAGGATGAAATTTTCGGTAAAAGATTTGAGGGGATTACAGAACATAAATTGGATTTGTGGCGGCAAGTTTTCTGTGATGTGCATCAGGTGGATGATTATAAGGATTTTGAAACTTTTCCGACGATTTATCGTCGTAATCAGGTTGTTGATGATAACGCAGTGTTGGAATACGATTATAACAAGAGTATTGTAAGAAAGCGGTTTGATGATACAATACAGGAAAATATTGAGTATTTTAAAAAGATGCTTCTGTTAATAAAAGAGCTTTGGCCGGAAGCAAGGATTACGGTGTTGTTAATGCCTTTGTATGAACTTGCTTTAAAGCAATCCGAGTCATTATATGATGGCTGGAAGCAAGAGTTTGAAGGAATTATGCAGGAAATGCAGAAGGTTGTAGAGTTTGAATATCTTGACTATACATATCACGATATTTCTAAGAAAAAGCAATATTGGCAGGATTTCGAGCATTTAAATTATCCGGGGGCGATTTGTTTTACGCAAGAAATCAATGAACTTTTATTTAAAAAGACATTCTGAGAATGGGACAAAATGTGAAAAAAGTGAAGTCTCATGCTCTGTTCGGTTAAAGAATTAAATTGACAAAAAAAGCGTATAATATTATAATTATTGAATCAAAACACTTGTTGAATGGAAGCTCGACAGCTGTGATTTGGTATTTGTGTTACATAGAATTAAAAAAATGAAAAAGTGGTTAATTTTTCAATTGCAAATGCCGATATACAGACTGTACAGGAAAAATACGCGTAACAAGTGTACACAAATAGGATATTTATTGAGCCACGGAGGGCTCTTAAATATGAACAAGGAGGCTTTTTCACGTGAGTTCTACTGAAACGCAGGAAGCTGTAAATCAGGAAGTTGTAAACCGGGAAGTAAGCAACGAAACGAAGAAGGACAGAGGCAAGAGAACGGCGATTGTTATTCTATGCCTGCTTTTACTACTTCTTTTGGCGATTATCATTTATTTGTTATGGCCGAAGGAAGATGAAGAGAAGCGCGGCAGGGTAGTGACACAGGAGAATGTCGGTGAGGTTCTCGAAGAGATCGAAAAAGAGCCGGTTGCGGCTCCAGCGGCAAGCTATACCGTCAAGATGAATTCGGAATGGAAATTTGAGAACGGAACGGCAGCTTCGTCCAATGCTTATGTAGAGAATTCGGAGCACAATGAGTTCGATGTTTACTTTGATGTTTTGCTCGGGGAAGAGGAAGAGGTTATCTATCAATCGCCGATTCTTCCGGTAGGAGAACATGTGGACAACATAACACTGACGAAGGATCTTGATGCGGGCATGTACAATGCGGTAGTGGTGTATCATCTGGTGGATGAGAATCAGGAAACGCTCAGTACCGTGCGGGTTTCGGTCAAACTTCTGGTGGCAGGCTAACTTAAAACCAATAATCCAAAATTTCAAGGAGGGAATTAATTATGGAAAGTAGAAAATTCAAAAAGTACGTAGCATTGGCTATGGCAACGATTTTGGCATTCAGCTTGAATATGGTTGCACTTGCAGCAGGCGGTTCATCCACAGGCGATGGCGAATTCGAAGGTAGTGTACAGACAGATGTATTCGAAGTAGAGGTTCCTACATCTGCAGCAGAAGGCACATATGACTTCATTCTCGACCCGGAAAACTTAATCAAACAGTCTATTGAGAACGGTCAGGCAAAAGACGATTATACAGAGGAGAAGTTCCCAAATGCTTACTCTATGTATTTTGCAAATGTTTCCGGTAACTCAGTATCAGTAAACGGAACTTACACAAATACTTCTGATCCGATTAAAGCGGTTAACAAAGGAAGTACAGATGTTGATATTAAGATTACAGCTGAACTGACAGAGTTAGAAGGTATCACAGTTACAGATGATAAGACATTTGCGGATGATACATCTGCAAGCATCTATCTTGCTATCAAAGATACTGCAACCACACCGAATGAAGTAGCTATGGATGAAAATGGTTCTGCAACATTGACAGCTTCTATGGAAGGAACAGATGAGTCCAACTTCCAGGTAGTTTATGATTCAACAAATGACAAGTATGTATATGAATTAAAAGACGATGTTGATGAATCAGAATTCAGCACATACGAATTCAGATTAACAGGTGCTGCCAACACAGCAGGTGACTGGTCTGCAGATGGTATCGTAGCAGGTTCTGTAGAAGTGACATGGGATTTCTCTCAGCATTCAGACAGCGTTGCTTTTGCAACATTGATGTACAATGCATCAAGTGACAGAATCGTATTCCGTCCGGTTGCTGGTGAAAATGTAGTTGCTTCTAAGCTTACTTCTGTAACAGTAGACGGTGCTTCTAAGACTTTCGTAGTCAGCAGCCAGGGTTCTGTAACAGTCAGTGGTTCTCCGACAGTCGGAACACACGAAGTTGTTGCTGTTTATGACGGACAGACCTATAAAGGAACTGTGACAAGATAATTTTTATAAGTTGATTTTAAGGCGTGTAGTAAGTGTAGACTTATTACACGCCTTATTTACTTTTTATAAAGAAACTTTACTATTTGGGGATTTGTGCCGATACATATGGTGTAGACTTTCTGTGAAGTAGGGTGGAGATTGTATGCAGGTGAAAGAAGGACTTGTCAGTATTATGGTCCCGTGTTTTAACGGGGAAAACTATATAGAGCGATTTTTTGATTCAATATTAAGTCAGTCTTATACAAAGATTCAACTTATTTTTGTTGATGATGGTTCGACGGACCGTACAGAGGAGATTGCTTTGTCTTATGTGGACAGACTTGCCGGTGCGGGAATGCGGATGGAGTATTATCGGAAAGAGAACGGGGGAGCAGCTTCGGCCATAAATGTCGCACTGCAGCATGTACAGGGAGAATACTGTATGTGGATGGATGCGGATGACTATTTGAGCAAAGATCATATTGGGATGAAAGTGAAGGCTCTGAGTGACAATCCGGATGCACAGGTTGTAAAATGCAGGGGAGTATTGGTGCGTGAGACGGATTTAACAGAAATCGCGAAACTGGGGACGGAGAAAAGTGTAGGGACGTTATTTGAAGATGTTTTGTTTGGATATCAGAGCTTGTGCAATGGGTTGTATATGGTTCGAACAGAAGCGCTTTTTAGTGCTCTGAATGATCGGAAGGTTTATGAGACGGAAGTTGGACAGAATTTTCAATTACTCCTTCCGGTTTTGTATAATGGAAAAATTGTAGAAATTCAGGATGAGATGTTTTTTTATGTGATGCGAGAAGAGAGTCACAGCCATAATATTCATGGGTTAGAGCATTGGAAAAAAAGACAGGACTTGATTGATGAGGTAAAGGCAAAGGTTTTAGAGTCGATCCATATTAGGATGTCAGACGGATATCGAAAAAAAATAGAGGATTTGTTAGAGCTGCACTCGGTGATTATGCGCTTTGAAGATATATTAAGAGAGATAAACTACGAAGAGCAAAGTGCATTGCCGGAATATATCCGTGATATTGCTGTGCGGTGGATAGGGAAGGATCCTAAAACCATTCAAAAACAATGCTATATTTGGGGAGCGTCTTCAAAAGGGCGTCAGATCGAAGCGCTTCTGGAAAATATATTTGATGTCCGGATATCGGGATATATTGACAGCAATTGGAAAGAAAAAACAGGGTCCATTTCGCCGGAGCAGATGGATCCGGCCTATATGCATGTTATGGTTCCTTTGTTTTACTACGGGCAGGTAAAGGAAACACTGGATCGGAAGGGGTTTACGGATGCCGATGTTTCATATCCCCGGGAACAACTGTTAAGGAGAATTAAAAAATAAATGGAATTGTATGAAGAAAAGAAACAATGTTACGGATGTGGTGCCTGTGCACAAATATGTCCTAAAAATGCAATTGTTATGACGGAAGATGCGGAAGGGTTTTTATATCCCTGGATTGATGAAAAAATGTGTGTAAACTGCGGAAAATGTGCAAGAGTATGTCAGATTGGCAGAGGGCAGGTGCAATCCGTTCAAAAGGAGAATGTACCGAAAACATTTGCGGTTTATCACCAAGATGAAAGTGTGCGTTTAAACAGCAGCAGCGGAGGTGTTTTCTTTGCGATTGCGAAGCATATTCTTTCTTTAAACGGAGCGGTTTACGGCGCTTCTTTTGATTCGGATTTTATGGTCCGGCATTCGCGCACCGAAGTGCAGAGCGGTCTGGAAGCCCTTATGAAATCGAAGTACGTACAAAGCAGTACGGGAGATGCATTTCAAAAGGTGAAAGAAGATTTGCTCCGGGACAGCTGGGTGTTGTTTGCGGGCACGCCATGTCAAATTACGGGGCTGTGCGGATTTTTGGAGAACATAAATGCTGAGAAACTGATATGTGTATCGGTGATTTGCCACGGGACGTGTTCACCGATGGTGTGGAAACGATATTTGGAACTGAAAAAGGGACAGTATGCCTGTGAAAAAATAGTTGATGTTAATTTCAGAGGAAAAGCACTGGGGTGGCATGATTTTGTCATGGATATTAAAATGGATAAAGCCGATTATCAAAAGGTTCACCGGGAAGATCTGTATATGAAAGGATTTTTGGAAAATCTCTATTTGCGTCCGTCCTGTTACAGCTGCAAGGCGAAACCGGAGGCTATGGTGTGCGGCGATATTGTTATCGGTGATTACTGGGGGATTGAAAAAAAGATTCCGCAATTGGATGATAATAAGGGAACAAGTTGTCTGTTGCTTCTTTCTGAAAAAGGACAGTGGATTTGGAATTGCGTGAAGAAGGATTTTGAGGCGGAGGAGTCTTGCTTTGAGGATGTTTATCAATACAATTCGGCGTTGCTTCAGAGCGTGAGAGAAAATCCGTTGAGAGAAAAGTTCTTTGCCGATTTAAAAGAAAACGGAACGCTGGAAGAAAGTATCAGGGCAAATTTGCGCCAGGTGTCGGAAATGGATAAGTACATCAGAAATTATTTGACGGTTTACCAATATTTGTACTCACTGCTTGAGGGGGAGAGCGTTGGAAAAATCCTGCAGAAAAAAGGATGGAATCATATTGTACTGTATGGGGTTACGGACCTGTTAGAACTATTTTATAAGGACAAAAGTCTGGAAGAAAACGATATTGTGATAAGCTGCATCTGTGACAGGGCATACCGGAAATATGAAAAACGATTTGCTCCGGTCAAGGTGGTCGGGCTGGAAGGGCTGAAGAATGAAATGGGTAAAGCGTCTGTCTGCGTGGTATGTAATCTTATCAGACAGAAGGAGATTGTGGCGGATTTACTGGAAATAGGGATACCGGAAGAGAAAATTGTTTCGATGGAAGAGTTGATAACGGGGCGCGACAGATAGTAGGAGAAACAGATGAAAAAAGTAGGTATTTTGACATTTCACTATGTAGACAATTACGGAGCGGTGCTGCAGGCGTATGCTTTGAGGAAGAAAATCAATGAATTGCCGGATTGTCGTGCGGAGATTATTAATTATGTGCCGCCGGGATTTGCATACGAACTTTACGGCAGCGGCGATGAATATAGAGAAATGCTGCAGACAAAACGCCGCAGATTTGAGGAGTTTTTAACGGAATATTGCGGTATCGGTACACCGATGCTTTCTGCTGTGGAGGATAGCGGATTTGACTATTATTGCGTGGGAAGTGATCAGGTGTGGAATGCAGGAAAAAAGGGACATGATTTGGAATACTTTTTTGCAAGTTTGCCGGAAGAAGCGGTGAAGATATCTTATGCGGCGAGTATTGGTATGAGTGTGCAACGCGCAAATTCTTACAGAGAAGTTTTTTCAAAGTACCTTTCGGGATTTAAGGCGGTTTCCGTGCGTGAGGAGGAACATGTGAAATTTGCCTCCGAAATGGCGGGAAAAGAGTGTTTGTGCGTCGCGGATCCGACACTGCTTCTGGATGCGGAGGATTATGAAGTGGTGGTTGCGAAACAAAGCCTGCGCCGGGAACCTTTTGTCTTCTTTTTTTGGTTGGTGCATGATGATGAGATACTTAAAGGGATTGATTTTGTAAATACCATATCCGAAAAGTACCGCCTGCCTGTCGTTCATAATGTGACAGATGTGCAAAAGAGTGTTTTTCATAACGACGGCGGATGTATGATGGGAGAGGGGATAGAAAATTTCTTGTGGTATATCAAGCATGCAAAGTATGTGGTAACCAATTCATATCATGCATCTTTGTTTTCTATCCGTTTTAAAACGCCTTTTTATATTTTTACCGTGGAGAGTATGCGAAGCAGAATTGATATGCTGGTAAGAAAATACGGGATCGCTTCACGCATTGCGGATAAATATATTGCACCGGACGAAATAGATGAATGCGTATGCTTTGATGCGATTGAAATGAAGATAAAAACAGAACGCGATAAATCTCTTGATTATTTAAAAGATGCACTGGATATAGAAAGGTAGGTACAGAATGAGCGAGAAGGGAAATGTTTTTCCGCAGATACCTGCGACAAACGTGAATGTGGCCAAAACAAACAGAGAAAAACGCTATTGTTTTCAGTTTCCTGTCATGATGAAATATTTAAAAAAGAAAGCGGAAGGATGGAGCATAGCGGATTTTTTGCGGGGGATCGGCGCAAAAAGAGTAGTGTTGTATGCGGTTTCAGATTTTACGGGTATTGTAATAAAAGATATTGTGAATTGCAAGGAGCCTGTAGAAATCGTATGTGTTTGTGATAGAAACAGTGAGGCGTATGCAGGCGGATACGAAAGCTGCAAGGTGGTAAATCCGGATGAAATGCTGGATATGTATGAGAATAAGCGGATAGATAAAATATTAGTCTGCAGTATTATGCATGAAAAAAATATTTTTGAAGATTTAACGGGAAGAGGCATTTCTTTGGATGATTTGATATCAATAAATGCAGCCATATACAGAGAGGTCTAAAAGAATGGGACAAATCCCTAAATGAAATGATAAAAAATGCCGATATTATTTCATAAGACATAGGGAAAGGATGCCCAATTATGAGAAAAGACCAAAAGGAATCGCTTAGTGCGTTTATACAACTTTTAAAGACAGCACAGGAGCATATCGTAAGCCTGCTCAAAGAGCAGCAGTATGCGACTGTGCTTGATTTGTTGCAACAATGCCAGCAGGGAGCCATTCAGATGGGGACGATGATTGAGGCTTCGGAAGGAGAAGATTTTCCTACGGTAACCATGTTGGAAGAATACTGTGAGTTGGTATTCAGGGTTTATGAGTGCGTTTGTGAGGGCGAAAATCAGGAGTTATTATCTGAGAATGTATCAGTGTATGTAGCAGATATGGTGAATCTTTTGGAAGAAATCTCCCTGAGCGCGGATCAAGATATTGTGATACGCAAGCAAATAGTTTTTCTGCCGTATAAAGCATCTATGTGGGATTCTTTGGAAAGTATATGGAAAGCTGCAAAAGAGGATAAAAACTTTGATGTGTCGGTTGTTCCAATTCCGTATTATGACAAAAATCCCGATGGAAGTTTTAAAACAGAGCATTATGAGGCTGATTTGTTGCCGGAGTATGTTGCGACGATAGATTATAAAAATTTTCCGCTGGAGGAGATAAAGCCGGATATCGTTTATATTCATAATCCTTATGACCAATACAACTATATCACAAGTGTGCACCCGGCTTTTTATTCTTATGAATTAAAAAAACATACGAATACGCTTATTTACGTTCCGTATTACGCTTCTTCGGGAAATATGAGCGAGGGGCAGGCACTGTGCAGTGCATATGTTCATGCGGATTACATTGTGCTTCAGGCAGAAAAGTACAAGGAGTTTATCGATCCTTCCATACCGAAAGAGAAACTTTTGCCGCTTGGCTCGCCGAAATTTGACCGCGTGATGCAACTGTGCAAAAACCTTCCGGATGTTCCACACGAGTGGAAGAAAAAGGCGGAAGGTAAAAAGGTCTATTTTTATAATACAAGTATTTCCGGTATGCTGAGTGATACGAAAGGATTTCTTCAAAAGATGGAATACGTGTTTCGGTGTTTTGAAGGGAGAAAAGATGCCTGCCTTCTTTGGAGACCGCATCCTCTTTTGGAATCTACGTTTGATTCCATGAGAGAATCTTTCAAGCCCATTTTTGCGCGGCTGAAACAGTATTATATGGAGAAGCAGTTGGGGATATATGATGATACGTCTGATATAGAAAAGTCCATTGCATTTAGTGATGTATACATAGGAGACGCGGGATCCTCTGTGATATCTTTGTTCGGAGTTGTGGGAAAACCGATTTTTATATTAAATAATGCAATACACTCTTTGCCTTCCGAAGATGACTGGCGCGGTGATATAGTCAAATGGTTTTTTGAGGATGGGAATCACAGATGGAGAATAACGCAGGGAAATAAGCTGTTCTGTTCTGAGAAAGATGATTTTTCATATCGCTATTGTTTTGACTTAATTGATTATGCTTACGGAGATTATTATCAAAGGGTAATTGAGATTGGAAATAAAGCGTATGTATGTCCGAAAACAGCAAAAGAAATTCTGGTGATAGAAAATCAGAAAATCATAAAAAAAGTCAAATTACTGCAATATAGTCAAAGACCATCAGGTTTTTTTGGAGCAATGCGAGCAGGGAAATATATTTTCCTGATTCCGAACCAATATCCTTCTGTTGTGAGATATAACACGGAAACGGATGAATTGGATTATTTGGAAGGATTTGAAGATATCTTTGTAAGAATGGTAGAGGGGCAGATTTGCACAGGTGGCAGATGCATATGGGATCGTTTTTTGATGCTTGCTCTGCCGACCGGAAACCAGCTGTTTGCTATTGATATAGAGAGTTTGGAAATTCACCGGATGACAACCGGGTCTTCTTATGCGGGGGGATGTATGAGTATGGTGCCGGACGGGGATTGGATATGGATGCTCCCGGTGGAAGGGAAAACAGTAGTTTGCTGGAATCCGAATACAGGGGAAGTGAAAGAATATTCCGATGTGCCGGAAGGAATGCAGTGCCGTCGGTTACCGATGGATTACGAGTGTGATATGAAGCCTTACAGCGGCGCAGTGATTGTAGGGAACAGAGTGATTCTTTCGCCTTGTTACAGTAATATGTTTGTCAGTCTGGATAAAAGGACGGGACAGACGGAAATGTGGAAAATGACAGAAGAAGTGAGTGGGGATACATTGACTCCCGGATATGCACCCGCATACTATGCAGGGAAATTTCTTACGTGTACAGAGAAAAATGTCTATTTGTACTACGCGGAAAAAGGAAGGAAGCTATATCAGATTCACATGCTTACAAAGGAAGTGAAGGAAGTTCCTATCCGATTCGACAGAGAAGAGTTGGAAGCGCAGGAACCGGGATTTAGCGAGTGTTCACAGTGGCTTCAATATTGCGCAATGGAAAATGCTTTTTATACATTACCGGATTTTCTGGCAGGGAAAGTGGTCGGAAATCCGTTTGATGAGCAGC
Organism: Lachnospiraceae bacterium; assembly: GCA_015056905.1. Classification (GTDB taxonomy): domain Bacteria; phylum Bacillota; class Clostridia; order Lachnospirales; family Lachnospiraceae; genus SVFI01. The sequence continues at coordinate 19,529 of SVFI01000017.1, read as the reverse complement.
GGCAAAAGTGTGCCTACCAAAAGATTTCAGCAGATGCAGAAGGCCGCGCCGGAGAAAAAATACATACCTATATAAGTGAGAAGGTGTTGTGATGGAAGGATTTGCAAGGGAAGGCTACAATTTAACGACAGAAGAATTAAAGGAACTCCAGGAAATCGAAGTTGAGATGCTTGAAGAGATTGACCGGGTTTGTAAAAAGTGCGGAATTACTTACTGCATGTCTGCAGGAACACAGCTCGGGGCAATCCGGCACAAAGGATTTATTCCGTGGGATGATGATGCGGATATCGCGTTTCTGAGGCCGGAATATGAAAAGTTCAGAGAAGCGTGCGAGACAGAGCTGGATAAAGAGCGGTTTTATTTTCAGGATTATCGTAATACTCCGGGATATCGGTGGGGATATGGGAAAATCCGCCGGAAGAATACGGAGTTTGTGAGGCTGAATCAGGAGCACATGCCATACGGGCAGGAAATATTTGTTGATATCATGCCTTATGACAATGTTCCGGATGCGTATCTGCCTCGCAAATGGCATAATTTCAGGTGCTTTTTGTATCGGAAATGTTTTTATTCTGAAGTCGGGCGTTTGCAGGAAAAGGGTGTGAAAAAAACAGTGTACAGGCTCTTGAGCAAAATTCCTGCCGGGTGGCTTTATGATTCTTTTACAAAGTTTACGCTCCGCTCCAATAAAAAAGAAAACACCAAGAGAATCCGTATTCTTTCGATTCCGGTGCCGGGAAAAGAGCATGGATATTTGCGGTCCTGCTTTGAAGATCCGGTTCCGACAGAGTTTGAGGGCAGAGAGTTTTTCGGGATGAAAGATTATGATACGTATCTTTCTTATAAGTACGGTGATTATATGAAGCTTCCTCCGGTAGAAAAAAGGGAAGTGCATCCGGTATCAAAACTCACACTGCTGAAAGCGGGAAAAAGGGCCTGACAGAGAGGAAAAAGTATGGAGAAAAAATCAATCGGTTATACAGCCGGAACATTTGATATGTTTCATATCGGTCATCTAAACTTAATAAAAAATGCCAAATCCAGATGTGATTATCTGATTGTCGGAGTGAATTCGGACCGGTTGGTAGAAGAATACAAGGGAAAGAAAGTAGTGGTTCCGATCGAGGAGCGGATGGAAATCATAAGGGCGCTCCGGTTTGTGGACGATGTGGTTTGTGTCGATTCACTGGATAAGAAAGAAATCTGGAAGCAGCTGCATTATGACTTTTTGTTTATCGGAGATGACTGGAAAGGAAATCCGCGATGGGAAGCGACTGCAGTTGAAATGAAAGAGTACGGCGTTGAAACTGTATTTTTACCGCATACGGAAGGAACCAATTCAACACTGCTTCGGGAAAAACTGGTAGAATACTAGAAGGAGTACGGAACATGGAGGGACAAAAAGAGTTATCAATCATAATTCCGCTATATAATGCGATAGACACCTTGGACAGGTGCCTTGCCAACATATTGTCGGAAAGAAGAATTGAGATGGAAGTCATTCTTGTAAATGACAGCTCTACGGACGATACACTGCGTCTCTGTGAAAAATATGTTTCCGCAGATGAGAGAGTTTCCTGTGTGACCCGTCCGAACGGGGGTGTGGCTGCTGCGCGTGATACCGGTTTTGCTGCTGCAAAGGGTGAATATATTACGTTTGTGGATCAGGATGACTGGGTGGAGACGGATACCTATTTTGTGTCGGTTAAGCGGGCGCAGGAGCAGGACGCAGATATGGTGGTGTTTAATTATACCAAGGATACGGGTTCACAAGTGGAACATATGGTAAATCGGGGCGGTATATTGCCGGTGACAGAGGATAAAGACAAACTGGTAGAATATGCTTTTTTCAGGGAAGAGTATCGCGGGTTTGCTGCATATGTGTGGAATAAGATTTTCAAAAGAGAGTTTCTTTTGAAAAACAATATTTCGCTTGAGAGCGGGCTGCGCCGGGGAGATGATATTGTTTTTTGTTCGAAAGTGGCTGCATGTGCCCCGAAAACAATCTATATTGACAAAGAGTTTTATCATTATGTGCAGAGGGAAGATTCCATCACGCATACGATGACAGCCGATAATCTGGAACGGCTGGAAGAAATATTAACCGGATATGATATTTCAATGAAGTGGCTTTATGAGATGGGCGTTTCGGAGCGGGCGCTGGATTATATGAGATGTTTTTATGTGTTCCATGCGAGTGTTTTGTATGGTTTGGCAAAACAGTGCGGTGTGGAGGAAAAACAAAGGGCGTACCAAAAGGAAATGAAGCGCTATTTTGCACAGTACAAAAAACAAAACGCACCATATCCGTCCAGAATAGAGCAGGTTGCAATGATGATAGATGAGGAAGTATAAATTGAGTAAAATTATTTTGTTCGGAGCAGGGGTATATTATCAAAAATTCAAGAAAATATATGCAGGTGATGATGAGATTGTATGCATGCTCGACAACAACAGCCGGCTTTGGGGAACGTATGTGGACGGTATTTTGGTCTGTGATCCTTCTGAGATACTTGGAAAAGAGTTTGCGTATGTGGTTTTACTTTCCGCAAAAGCGTATGAGATGAAGGAACAGTTGATTTCGCTCGGGGTAGTGAAAGAAAAAATTTGTTGTTTTGAGCAATACCGTTTTTGGAAAAGAGGGAAGGAGTCCCGGTTTTATCCGGCTCAAAATCCAACGGATAAATCAGACGGTTCCAAGGCACTGATACTCAGCATTCCGCTTGGCTATGACGGAGGAAGCATGACAGCTGTACTGGCTGCAAAATCGTTGCAGGAGAGAGGATGGATTGTCACGCTGGCTGCACAGGATGCGAATCCTGCATTCATTAAAGAATTGGAGAAAGAAAATTTAGATATCTGTCTGTGGGAAGGATTGCCTTATGTATCGGAGGAAATGAGACAGTGGACAGAGAAATTTGATGTTGTGGTGGTAAATACTTTCCCGATGCTGGTTGCAGCATGTGAGATAAGCAAATCAAAACCGGTTCTGTGGTGGATTCATGAGTGCAGTGACCGCTATGATGTCCACTATGGAAAAACGCAAAAATATTTCCCTGAATACAGCAATTTACAAGCTGTGCAAAACATAAAAGCAGTCGGTGTCAGTGAGGTTGCGAAAGAAAATTTCAATGATTATTATCCAAAGGGCATTACAAGTACGCTTCCGTATGCTATTCTGGACGTATGGGACGGGAACGTGTCAAAAGAATTTGAAGACGGGATTTGCATTGCGGTGATTGGCAATATGTCACAGCGAAAGGCGCAAAAACTGCTTTTGGAAGCTTACGGTCTTTTGCCGGAGGAAGAAAAGAAAAAAGCAGAGATTTGGTTGATCGGAGCGGAACGGACAGCTTATGGGAATGAGGTAAAAGAACTTGCGAAGGATTTGCCGCAAATAAAAATCCTCGGAGAGAAAACGCGCGAGGAAATGGAACAGCTCTATCGGCAAATTGATGTGGTGGTTTGTTGTTCTCTGGAAGAAACAATGTCTCTTACCATAACGGAGGGTATGATGTACGGAAAAGTTTGTCTTTGTACAACGGCCGCCGGAATGGCGGATTACATAGAAGACGGAAAAAACGGGTTTTTGTTTGAAGTGGGGGATGCCCGTTCGTTGGCGGATAAACTGCATCAGATATTGTGTCTTGGCAAGGCTTCGGAGTCCATTGGACGAAACGCGCGCAGTACGTATGAAGAGAATTTTAAACTTGAAGTTTTAGGAGAAAATTTAGAGAAATTACTTTTGGAGATGAAGGGGGAAGGTGTATGAAAGTTATTTTGTTGGCAGCAGGCAAGGGGACAAGAATTTCCCGAATGATTGAAGAGGTTCCGAAATCAACTTTGCCGGTTGCGGGAAAACCTTTGATCCGCCGTACGGTGGAAATTTTTTGTGAGAGAGGAATTCAGTGCGTGGTATGTACCGGATATCAGAAAGAAAAGATAGAGGAAGCTTTGGAGGGGCTACCGGTTACATATTATTACAACCCTTTTTATAACATCACAAACAGCTTGGCAAGCCTTTGGTTTGCGCAGCAGGAGATGGATGGGGAAGATGTGCTGATTATGAATTCCGATGTCTATTTTGAACCGGAGATTTTGGATATGGTATTACAGGATAAAAGGGAGAATGTAGTGGCGATAGACAAAACAAGGACGGCGGTAGGTGATTATTTCTTTAAGACTACGGATAACGGATGCATTTCCAAATACGGAAAAGAGTTACCTTTGAAAGAAAGAAGCTGTGAATATGTAGGCATTGCCAAAATTACCAAAGCGTTTATGCCGGTGTTTAAGGACAGACTGAATTTGCTGGTAAACAGTCAGAAATATAATTTCTGGTGGGAGAATGTTCTTTACTCCTTTACGGATAAAGGGGAAAGAGATATTTATACGGTAGATGTGAACGGGTTGTTCTGGGCAGAGATTGATTTCTTTGATGATTATGAACGTATATTGAAATTCGTGGAAAAGAAAGAAGAAGGCGGCAACACTCTGTAAGGGGCGGAGGATGAAGGAAATGAGTAGAATTGTTCTTTTTGGCACGGGAGCTTATTATCGCAAATTTAAAGCAATGTGCTCTGCAGAAGATAAAGTAGTGGGATTGATTGACAATAATGCAGCGCTGTGGGGACAGTGTATGGATGGTGTGGTTGTGAATGCGCCGGATAAACTGTGCGAAATGTCATATGATTATATTATTCTTCTGAGTGCAAAAGCGTATGAAATGAAAGAACAGTTGTCGGAAATGAATATTCCGGATTCACAAATGTTGTATATGGAAGAGTACCGTTCCCTGAGGACGGAAGATAAAGTAACTGTTTTTCCTGCATCTTTTTCGGCTCATGAAGAAAAGACAGGGAAAGGAAATATCTTGTTTGTTTCGACTGATTTGGACTACAACGGAGGAACCATAGCAGTGTTCTATGCTGCAATGGCGCTGCAAAGCAGGGGATATCGCGTGACTCTGGCCGCACCGGCCGGAAACAGCAGGTTTGTCCGTGAAGTAAATGAGAAGGGGATAACGGTGTGTCTTTCGCCGCTTCTTCCTTTGGTAAGCCGCGCTTTTTGTGATTGGATGTCTCCTTTTGATATGGTTTTTGTTAACGTGTTCCAAATGCTTGTGACGGCCTGTGAAATCAGTTTGCTGAAACCGACGGTCTGGTGGATTCATGAATGCAGTCACAAATATGACGGACATTACGAAAGGACAAGACGGATTTATAAAGAATACGATGACGTTTCTAAAATGGAGAAGCTTCATGTTGTAGCTGTCAGTGAGATTGCAAAGAATAATTTTAACTATTTTTATCCGGGTCGGATTGCAGAATGTCTTGCTTATGGAATTCCGGATGAACGGGGGACGGACGTTCCTGTTGTGTCCGCAAAAAACAAGGTGGTGTTGGCGGTTATAGGAGCTATGTCGGTCCGAAAAAATCAGAAAATACTGCTGAGAGCGTTGGAGCGATTACCTGATGAAGTGGCGCGACAAGTGGAAATCCGTTTTATCGGGGATAGTAATACACAATACGGGATGGAAGTTCGGGCAGAGGCAAAGGGAATTTCGCAGATAAAGTTTTTGGGTGTGATGAACCGTCAGGAAGTAGCACAACAGTTCCGTGATATAGATGTGCTGATTTGTTCATCTTTGGAGGAAACGATGTCTATCACGGTAACGGAAGGCATGATGTTCGGGAAAATATGTCTCGTATCAAAAAATACGGGAATGGCAGAGTATATTACTGAAGGTAAGAACGGTTATGTGTTTGATCCGGAAGATGAACAGGAACTTGCAGACCGGATTTCGGATATTGTATCGAAATGTGATGAGTGGGAAGCAATAGAGAAAAGAGCAAGAGAAACGTATGAGGCGGATTTTTCCATGGAGGTTTTCGGAAAGCGCCTGGAAGAGCTGCTCGGGAAAGTCGGGATTTAGTATATGAATGACATAAAGATAATCAGTATGTATTTACCGCAATTTCATATCGTGGAAGAAAATGAACGATGGTGGGGAAAGGGGTTTACCGAATGGACAACGGTGAAACGTGCCAAGAGTCTGTTTATGGGTCATGAACAGCCAAGGGTTCCTTTTCGCGAAAACTACTATGATCTTCGGGATGTAAACACATTAAAATGGCAGGCGGATTTGATGCATACCTATGGTGTGGATGCACAGTGCATGTATCACTACTGGTTTAAGGACGGACGAAAAATATTGGAAAAACCGGCGGAGCTTTTGTTAGAAAATACCGCAATAAATATGCCGTATTGTTTTTGCTGGGCGAACGAGACATGGGCGAGAACGTGGAGCGCAGTGGGAGATAAAAATTCCTGGGCGCCGACATTTGAAAATGAGGAATCCGATCGGGATGACGGGATTTTGTTAGAACAGGAATACGGAGAAGAGAAGGACTGGAGAAAGCATTTTGAATATCTGCTTCCTTTTTTCCGGGATGAGCGATATGTAAAAGTGGATGGGAAACCGCTTTTTGTTATATACAAGACAGCGCTGGTACACTGTCTGGAGGAGATGGCGGCGAAATGGAATGAGTGGGCCGGGGAAGAGGGATTTTCCGGTATTTATCTGATAGGTGCAAATGTAGGTCAGGAGAGCGTTCCGTGCCTTGATAAGGTGCTGTATCATGAACCGGGGTGTACGTTGGCTGACAGGTATTCTGTCGGAAGAGAATTGTGTTTGGATTACAGCGCATTGTGTAAAAATTCGCTCTTATACAAAGGAAGGCATAAGAATTGTATATACGGAGGATTTGTCGGCTTTGATGATACTCCCCGCAGAGGAAGCGGCGGACTTGCGGTAGTCCGTTCCACCCCTGAATTGTTTCGGGACTATCTCATGGAGCTGATTTCTAAAAATGCTTCTTTGGGAAATGATTTGATTTTTTTGAACGCATGGAATGAATGGGGTGAGGGGATGTATCTGGAACCGGATGAAAAAAACGGGTATGAGTATTTGGAAGCGCTTGCTTATGCGAAAGAACATTATAAGGACGGATGCAAGCCGGGGAATCCGTTTCGGATAAGTGCGGAGGAACTGCTGGAGGAAATTGATACTCTGACACAAACCAATGCATTGTATCGGAGTTACTGGCGCATTTTAGACAGATGGCTGACCCGGAAGGAGCAGGGGAAACATTTTGAGGATGTACTGAGACAAAAGAACATATCGGATGTCGCTGTTTACGGGATGGGAATGCTTGGCAGACATTTGATTTGTGAATTGGAAAGCGGAAGCATCCGGGTCGAATATGCGATTGACAGGAAGGCCGATGTAATGCATGAAAAGATACCGGTCTATGCCCCGGACGGTGATTTGCCTCACGTGGAGGCGGTAATTGTAACGGTGCCGGGAATATATGAGGAAGTAAAAAATCTGCTTTCGAAAAATGGTATCAACAAAGTATTATCATTGGAAGAGTTGATATGGGAGTGGTAATGCTCAAAACTATGATGTGTAACAGGCTATAAAAGGAGAGACTTATGTACTACGTAAATCCGTATATCAAAGATTTATACCGTGTAAAATACCATGATGACAGAGAAGGTGTTCTGCGTCTTGATATGAACGAAAGTCCCGTGGGGCTTCCGGAAGAAGTTGTGGCCGGAGTGAAAGAGAAAATTACACCGGATTATATCTCGACTTATCCGCAAAAAGACGAACTTGTGAGAATTTTGGCGGAACACAACCGGATTTCGCCTGAAAATATTTCTGTTACCGGTGGCTCCGACGAAGCGATGCGTTTGATTTTTCAGTGCTTTGCGAAACCGGAAGGTGAAGTTTTGACGGTTTCTCCGACGTTTGAGATGTATGATGTCTACAGTAAAATGTTTGGAATGAAGCACGTGGAAGTCTCTTACAATGAAGAATTTGAGGTGTCTCCGGAGGAAATTCTGGCAGCAATCAACAGCGAGACATCGCTGGTAATCTTACTCAATCCGAACAGCCCTATCGGGACCGCTTATTCTGAGAAAGAGGTGCGGGAAATCATAGAGTTGTCTGCAAAAAACGGTGCAATTGTCGTTGTGGATGAGGCGTATCATTATTACATGGAAAACACAGTGATGGGTATGATCGGGGAGTACGATAATCTTCTTGTGCTGCGCACCTTTTCCAAACTTTGTGCCATCGCAGGCCTTCGGATCGGATATGTGTCGGGAAATGAGCAATTGATACATTACATTGAAAATGCAGAGTCGACATTTAATGTAAATAATGTGGCGATTTTGTTTGCGAAGGAAATTATGCAGACACCGGGATTGCTTGATCGGCTCTATGATACTTGGAAAGAAGGGCATGAGTATGCGCTGTATGCACTGAAGCGATTGGGCTACCGTGTGCAGAGCGGCTATGGTAACTATATTTTGTTTTGGCCGAACAAGGATTCAAAAAAATTAATTGCCGAACTTAAAGAAAAAGACGTGTGGGTGCGTGATTACGGCCGCGGAGTTTTAAAAGGCTGGGTGCGGGTATCTACCGGTGACAGACAGAGTATGGAGCGATTTGTTCAGGCGCTGCAACTGGTGGATCATGACTAACGCGGGGGTTTTTATGAATATACTTTCTTTTCTTGCGTCTCTCGACGGCAACCTTTTGTTATGGATACAGGAAAATCTGCGGAGTGAGTTTCTGACTCCGCTCTTTCAATTTATTACAACATCGGGAAATGCGGGACTTATTTGGATTGCCGTCACCTGTTTTCTGCTGGCGTTTAAAAAGACGCGGAGAACTGGGATTGCATGCGCGCTTGCGCTTATTTTTTCACTCTTGTTTACAAATCTTCTTATCAAGCCGCTTGTGGCAAGAATTCGTCCGTATGATTTGATAGAAGGACTACAGATTTTAATTTCAAAGCCACGCGATTTCTCATTTCCGTCCGGACATTCGAGCGCGTCGTTTGCCGCTGCCTGGGTGATGTTTCGGATGCTTCCGAAAAAAGCCGGAATCCCGGCGTTGGTATATGCATTTCTTATGGCTTTTTCGCGCCTTTATTTCGGAGTCCACTACCCAAGTGATGTTCTCGGCGGAATCCTGCTCGGAATGCTGTACGCAATTGCGGCGATGCGGGTGCTGGAATTGCTTGGCCAAAAGTTGCAAAAGTGATTTTATATTGTATTTTTATGGAAGTGTATGATTTGTTTTCGGCGTACCTTTGAAAGATGTCGGTCCTTGGCGAGGTGAAACCGAGCCTAGTACCGCTGCGTCTTTCACGGAACGGAAGTGTGGGCGAACATGACAATAGGCTTCTTGTAATAAAAAACAAAATAATTCACATTTTTCCTAAAGTTATTTCATTTTCATCCGATAAATTAAGTATAAAAACCACGGAAGGAGGAGTATGTATGCGTATAGATGCTTATACTCAGGTGACGCAGCTTTATAACAACACGAAAGTAAAGAGTGCTGCAAAGCCAACCAAAACCGGTTTTTCAGATGCTGTACAGATTTCAAGTTTCGGCAAAGATTATCAGGTGGCTAAGAAGGCAGTTGCCGGTGCACCTGATATGAGAGATGACTTGGTAAATCCGATTAAGACAGCCGTTCAGAATGGAACTTATGATGTTTCTGACAGTGATTTTGCAGATAAGCTGTTAGAGAAATACAGTTCAATTCTCGGATAGTAGGGGAGCATGGTAATTACATCATGCTTCCCGAGAAATACCGGAAATTAAAAGAAATGAGGAAAAACCAGTGGCAAGTTTAATGGAAACCTTGATGGATATTCTGGAACAAGAGAATATGGAATACAAAGCGCTGCTGGATTTATCCATGAAAAAGACACGCATTATCGTTTCAAACGATATCGTGCAGCTTTCTGCCATCACGGAGGAGGAGCAGAAGCAGGTGGATCGCATCAATGCTCTTGATAAAAAGAGAGTGGTCGCGATGCAGGATATTGCCAATGTAATGAACATGGATGTTCAAACGCTTAAGCTTGGCAAACTGATTGAAATGCTCGCAGCAAGACCTGCAGAGCAGAGACGTCTGACAGAAGTGAAAGATGCACTCCACGAGACGACGCAGCATATGGCCAGAATCAATGCGCAAAACAAAGAACTGATAGAGAATGCGCTGGAACTGGTTGAATTTGACTTGAATCTTGTGCGGGGCTTAAAAGCAGCTCCGGAGACTGCGGAGTACAACAGAGGTGCGATAAGCGCCGGAAATCTGATGGGAGTGCCTTCAGGAAGATTTGATGCCAAACAATAGTACGAGGTGATCACATGTCATTATTTGGAAGTTTATATGTCGGCGCGTCCGGTTTACAGACAGGTCAAAATGCACTGAATACAGTTGCTCACAACTTATCCAATGCAGATACAGTAGGTTATACCAGGCAGCAGACTTTATTGAATGATAGACAGTATAATACTTTGTCCGTGAATCCGAAAGCGGTTGCCAATCAGCAGATCGGTCTCGGAGTCAGTTATGCGGATGTAAGACAGGTCAGAGATTATTTCCTTGACCAGACTTACCGGAGAGAATCCGGCCGAAGCGCATTTTACGAAGTATCATACAATACATTGACTGAAATAGAGACTCTTCTTGGTGAATTGGAAGGAGAGTCTTTTAGTAATTCATTGAACAATCTTTGGGAAGCGGTGCAGGAGCTTGCAAAGCAACCGGCCAGTTCCGTGACACAGGGTCTGCTTATTCAGCGTTCCAGCCAGTTTGTGGAACAGGCAACGAATGTATATGGTGCGCTTTGCAACTATCAGGACAACCTGAATGTTCAGCTCAAAGGTGAAGTGGATAAAATTAACAACTATGCGGACCGTCTGTTCCAGCTTAACAACGATATCATCCGTATTGAGGCCGGCGGAATCGAAAAGGCCAATGACCTTCGCGATGAGCGCAACAAGATTTTGGATGAACTCGGCAAATTAGGAAATATTGATTATAACGAGGATTTGGAGGGCGGTATTTCCGTTAAATTTGAAGGACATATTCTCGTCAATCGGGCGATGCCGTTTAAGATTGGCATGGATACTGATCCGGAGACGGGATTTTACACGCCGTTCTGGTTGACGGATGCCAAGAAGGTATTACAGGAAGACGGAACATTTAAGTATCTGATTGACAACTGTAAAGTGTACGATATGTCACGCACGATTTCGACGGAAGCCAATACCGACATCGGAAGCCTGAAGGGAATGCTTCTTGCGAGAGGAACACACAGGGCGGATTATACGGACCTTCAGGATGCAAAGCAGTACAACGATGAGGTTTCTTCTTCTGTTCTGATGAACGTAATGGCAGAGTTTGATAATCTGATTCACAACATTGTATCACAGATGAATCAGGTGCTTGAAGATGCGGCATTAAAAGAAGGAGGAACTTATCTGCGGAACGAAGACGGCTCCATCCTTCAGTTGTTTGAAAGAATCGGTTCTGATGAATACGATGCAAACGGAGAATTGATTCGTGAAGATTTGTCACAGGGACAGGAGAATACCCTGTTTACCATATCGAACCTCATTGTCAATCCTGATTTGGTAAAAGAACCGACGAAACTCGGATTCATTAAGATGGATGCCAAAGAGGATTACGAAACAGCGCAGAATCTCCAGCTTGTTTTTGAAAAGGCGGAGTATACACTCAATCCGAACGTAACGACCAAAACGAATCTGGTAGATTATTATTCCAATATTGTCAGTCAGGTCGCAAACACAGGAGCTGTTTTTTATAGTATTTATTCGAATGAACAGGCAACCGTGGATTCGACGGAATATGCAAGACAACAGGTAGTCGGCGTTTCTGATGATGAGGAATTAAACAATATGATTAAGTTCCAGAATGCTTATAACGCATCGAGCCGTTACATCAATGTTATTGATGAGATGCTCGAGCATATTCTTAACACTCTCGGAGCGTAAAGGGGGAAACTAAATGGGTTCCACATTTTTTGGATTAAACATTGCATATACAGGGCTTACAGCTGCAAACGCTGCACTCAATACGACGGGTAACAACATCGCCAATGTGGAGACAGAAGGATATTCCAGACAAACGGTGACACAGCAGGCAAGTGATGCACTTCGTACATATACAACTTACGGTTGTGCGGGTTCCGGTGTAGATACGATTTCCATTGACCGTAATCGTGATGCTTTTTATGACTTTAAATATTGGAATAACAATAATAAGGTCGGTGAATACGAAGAAAAACAGTATTACATGCAGCAGATAGAAGATTTGTTTTCCGATGACAAGACTATTGAAGGTTTTACCACCATATTCAATGAGATGTATAGTGCGCTGGCTGAGGTTCAGAAAAACGCAGGAGATGCGACGACGAAATCCCAGTTTATCGGATTTGCAAACAACCTTGCATATTATTTTAACACTGTGTCTGAGAATCTTATGAATATGCAGCTGGATATCAATGCGGAGATTAAAAATAAAGTAGATGAGATTAATTCTTATGCAAGAGAAATTGCTTCGCTGAACCAGCAGATCAATGTCATTGAGCTTACGGGAACGACGGCGAATGAGCTTCGCGACCAGAGAGATTTGTTGATTGATAAGCTTTCTCTTGTGACAAATGTAGAAGTGAGGGAAACACCGATTTATGATGTAAACAACGGTCGTGATACCGGTGCAAAGCGTTATGTGGTGCAGATTGCGGGCGGTCAGATGCTTGTTGATACAGGGGAATACTACGAGCTTGAATGTGTGGCAAGAGCCAGCTACGAGGCGAACAATCAGTCAGATGCTCTTGGATTGTTTGATATTAAATGGAAAAACGGAAATGATTTCTATATGTCCAGCAATCTCATCGGCGGACAGCTTCAAGGACTTATCGCAATGCGTGACGGAAACAATGCAGAGCAGTTTCATGGAGTTGTTTCTTCTATAGAAAGAAATCAGACGACAGGTAAAAATGAAGTGGCGGTTGATGTCACTGCAGATTATCTGAAAGATTTAAATAAATGTACGCTCTCGGATGACGGTGGAGTGATGCAGATCGGCAATCAGGAATTTTATTATGATACATTCAAGGTTATTTATAACGATGCGGGTGAAATTACGCAGTACATTTTTGAAATCAGTGACGATTTAGCGAAAAATTCCTATCAGCCGAATTCCAGCCGTATCGGAAAGGATGTTGAGATAGGAGCTTCCATTGATTATCAGGGTGTACCGTACTATCAGCAGCAGCTCAATGAATGGGTTCGTACGTTTGCAGAAGCGTTCAATCGTATCTTGACGCAGGAAGGCTCCGTGGATGGTTACGGAAATGATGCAGATGTACTTTTTGTGGCAAATGAAGCGACGGACATAACGCAGAGAAAGTTTCTTGATTCCCGCAATAAGGTGGCGGGAACACCGATTTCCAGCACGGACGATACCTATTATTACCTGACAGCATCCAATTTTGCAGTGAGCAAAGAAATGCTTGAGGATTCCGAGCTTTTTGCAACCCATACCGGAAAAGGTACCGGACAGGAAGCGTATGATGTTATTGATGATTTAAATGACCTTCGTACGAACAAAGATGTCATGAGCTTTAGAGGGTGCAACGCAGGCGATTTTCTTCAGTGTATTTTGTCGGATATTTCGTTAAATGCCAGCAGCGCAAATTCTTTTTACGCAAGTTATCAGAACATTGAAGCGGTCATTGATACACAGAGACTTTCTATCAGCGGCGTTGACACAGATGAAGAATCCTTGAATCTTGTGCAGTTCCAGCATGCTTATAATCTGGCATCACAGATGATACAGGTTCTTACGGAAGTTTATGACAGATTAATTCTTCAAACGGGTGTTTAAAAAGGGAAAATGAGCCGATATATAGGTTGAGAGTTTTGAAAACCGGAGGTTACCTATGAGAATTACGAATAAGATTATTTCCCAGAATTCCATAACGAACATTAATAATAATAAAGTGCTTGAAAATAAGCTTAATACACAGCTTGCGACAGGCTCTAAAATCAATCGTCCTTCGGATGATCCGGTGGTTGCGATTCGTGCGCTTCGTCTTCGCACGAACTTAAATCAGGTCAGTCAGTATTATACAAAGAATATTCCTGATGCGGAGTCGTGGCTTGATATTACCGAAAGTGCCATCAGTACAGTAATTGAGATTGTGACGGACATGTACTCTAACTGTACGCAGGGAGCTGCGGGATTTAATACGGCAGAGGATAGGGACAAGGTTTTGGATAATTTGAAGGCTTTGCAGGAGGAGGTTTACGCGACGGGTGATGCGGACTATGCGGGCAGATTTGTTTTTACAGGATACAGAACCGACACATCCCTGACATTCGGTGTACAGACAGATAAGTCTTATAGTATTACGGAACAGCTTACAAGTGAAAGTCTTGATGAGATTACCTATGTCGATGTGGCAGACTTAGATACCATGACTGAGGCCAATGCGGAAGGGCTCGGAACCAAGGAGCAGGAAATCAGTACAAATCAGGTATACAGACTTCGGCTTGCCTATGAGAATTGTTCGGAGGCGGTTGCACCGGCTATTACATATTATGATGAAAATGGAGCGCAGCAGACGATTACGGCAGATGTCATTTCGAAAAACGACCAGGCGCAGGATCCGTATTTAAGTGCTGAAGCATCTGCATCCGGTGCGGTATTCATTCCGGAAACGGGAGAATTGATTCTCAGCAAAGCAAGCTATGATAAATTGACGGCGGTAAAAGATGATCCTGCAACACTTGATGTGGATGAGGGTGAAATACGTGTTACTTACGAAAAAAGTGAATTTGCTAAAAGTGACATCCGTCCGGAACATTATTTCTATTGTGAGTCGGATGGTATTGCATACAATGAAGGTTATCTGACAGGAGCGACCGATGACAATTCTAATCAGTTTATTTCTTACGATGTGGGATTTAATCAGGATGTCAGGGTTAATACACTTGCAAGCGAACTTTTTTCGACGAACTTAAGTCGTGATGTGGATGACCTTGTCGGCGCGATTGAAGATGTACAGGCGATGGAAAAAAATATTTCGGTTCTTAAGGATATGTTAAAAACCGATCCGGATAATCAGGACCTGAAAGACCGGCTTGCAGCAGCGAATAAGGCAAATACATTTTTGACAGACAAGATGCAGAAGTTGTTTGAGTCTAACATTGCTAATATGCAGGGGCATCTCGATCTTGCGAACACGGCGCTGACAGCAACCGGTAATCGGGGTTCGAGAGTTGAGCTTGTGGCAAATCGTCTTGCAAAGCAGGAAGTGAATTTCAAGACATTGTCATCCCAGAATGAGGATGTTGACTTGACAGAGGTGGCAGTTAACTTATCGAGTGTGGAACTTGCTTATCAGGCGGCACTTATGGCGACGGGCAAGATTTCCCAGACAACGCTTTTGAACTATTTGTAAAATTAACATAGAAAAGGAGAAAAGGGTATGGAAGTAAATACAAGAATCTTCGGTCTTATCAATATCGAGGATGACAAATTGATTCATTTTGTAAATGGTATTGTGGGGTTCCCGGAACTTACGGTTTTCGCGCTGATTCATGACAATGAGAAAGAAGGAGGCATTCAGTGGCTGCAGTCTATGCAGGAGCCGCAGTTTGCGATTCCGGTCATCAATCCGCTTGCTGTTTTGGAAGATTACAATCCGCAGGTGGAAGATGAGCTTTTAAAGCCGATCGGAGGTCTTGATCCTGAGAACATGCTTGTTCTTGTTACGGTAACAGTACCGAGTGATTTGACAAAGATGACCGTAAATCTGCGTGGACCGATTGTAATCAATGCAGAGAACAGGAAAGCCTGCCAGGTAATTACGGAAGGTGATGATTATCAGGTAAAATTCCCGATTTACGATATCTTAAAAAGCAGAAAGGCGGGTGAATGATATGCTGGCATTGACACGTAAAAAAGGCGAAGCACTCGTCATCAATAATAATATTGAAATTACGATCCTTGAGGTGAAGGGGGATCAGGTGAAGATTGGTATATCAGCACCGAAGGAAGTGCCGGTATATCGTAAAGAGGTATATATTCAGATACAGGAGGCAAACAAGGAGGCAATGCAGGTTTCGGGTCTTGATGCATTGAAAGATTTGTTCTAGTATTTTTTTGCAAATTTCTTGTGGAAAAAAGTTAATTTTCTATTTATTTTTGACGATAAATAAGTTAAAGTATAAGTAGCTAACTTTATTTTCACATGGAGGTGGATGTTATGGCAATTGAACCAATTGGAAGTATGATGACACTGCAGGCACAGAACGTTACCCCTGTAGAGACAGTCAAACCGGTTGCGCAGAGCATGGATGCGATCGCACTGGAAACAGGCGCCAAAGTTGATTCGACAACACAGGGTGTTGCGCGTGCGCAGGAATCCGATCCGGATGCGCAGGGACAGGGCGCGTTTGGTAATCAGAATCAGCCGTCAAGCGAACAGCTGAAAAAAGCGGTAGATCAGATGAATAAGAAGATGGAGAATTCGGAAGCTGTCTTCGGTTTTCATGAAGATACCAACAGAGTAACGATCAAAATTGTAGATAAAGATTCTAAGAAAGTAATCAAAGAACTGCCACCGGAGAAGACGCTTGATATGATAGCGAAAGTATGGGAGATGGCAGGTATTCTTGTTGATGAAAAGAGATAGGAGGCAGAGCGTATGGCAATTCGTATTACAGGTATGAACTCGGGCCTTGATACAGAAAGCATTATTTCAGAACTCGTATCTGCCCAGGAGACTAAGAAAAACAGCCTGGTAAAGGCACAGACCAAGCTTTCATGGAAAATGGATGCGTGGAAAACGTTAAATAGCAAGATATACGGTCTGTATTCCTCTACACTCAGTGATATGCGTTTTTCTTCGGCTTATACGCAGAAGAAGACAACCGTATCTGACAGTTCGATTGCATCGGTAATTGCCGGAACGGAGGCAACGGACGGTGTACAGACATTAAAAGTGAACGGTCTTGCAAAGTCCGGTTATCTGACAGGAGCACAGCTTAGTGGCGTGACATCGGGAAGCAAGCTTTCCGATCTTGCAGGAATCGGTGAAGATGAAACCGTGAATCTGAAAGTGAAGCTCGGAGACGGAACTTCCAAAGACATTTCGTTGTCCGGGTCTTCAAAAGTAAGTGATGTTGTTAATCAGTTAAAGGAAGCAGGAGTGAATGCCAGTTTCGATGAGAAGAACCAGCGTTTCTTTGTAAGTGCGAAAGAAACCGGTCTTGCTGCTGATTTTTCCCTGACTGCACAGGATGCGGCAGGTAATACAACAGACAACGGGCTTAAAGTTCTTTCTTCTCTCGGACTTTTGACTGCAGAAGCAGATGAGAGTGCAGTAAAAGGCGCAGTCAGTGCAGAGTTTCAGGCACAGCTTGACAGCCTTGGATTGACACTTTCAACTAATAAGGCAGAAGGTGGTGCAACACGCATCAAAGGTCAGGATGCAGAGATTATTTTAAATGGTGCGAAGTTCACATCATCCAGCAATAACTTTAATATCAACGGACTGACGATTACAGCCCTGAAAGAGTCGGCAGAAGAAATTTCGTTGACAACAACGAATGACTACGACGGAATTTATGATACGATTAAGAAATTCCTCAAAGGATACAATGAGCTTGTGAACGAGATGGATAAACTGTACAACGCAGCTTCGTCCAAGGGATATGAGCCTCTCACGTCCGAAGAGAAAGATGCGATGTCAGAGAGTGAGATTGAGGATTGGGAGAAGAAGATTAAGGAATCTCTTCTTCGCCGCGACTCTACGGTGAATGATATTTCGAATGCAATGCATGAGATTATGACATCAGGATACGAAATTGATGGTAAGACATATTATCTCTCAAGTTTCGGTATCAATACATTGGGATATTTTACATCGGCTGAAAATGAGAAACATGCTTTCCATATCGATGGTGACAAGGATGATTCTTCGACATCCAACAATGCGGATCGTCTCAAATCCATGATCACGAACGAACCGGAAGTTGTAATGGATTTCTTCCAGCAGCTGACCAACAAACTTTATTCGAAATTGACGGATAAGATGTCTGCCAATGAATCACGAAGCATTTACAAAGCATACAATGATAAGCAGATGAAAGAAGAGTACGACTCATATGCAGAGAAGATCAAAGATCAGGAAGCGAGAGTAACGGCTCTGGAAGATAAGTGGTATGCGAAATTTAGTGCCATGGAAACGGCACTTGCAAAATTAAATTCCAAGACAAGCGCGATTTCCGGTATGTTGGGAATGTAATGTCTGGAATACAATAAGGAGCAGGATATGGCATTACCGAACGCATATGCGCAGTACGCGGAATATAACAGAAATAAAATAATGACAGCTTCCCCTGCGGAACTTACGTTGATGCTGTATGACGGAGCGATTAAATTCTGTAACATTGCAATCATGGGATTGGAACAGAATGATATACAGAAGGCAAACAATAATATTAAGAAGGTACAGCGTATCATCGACGAGTTTCGTGCGACGCTTGATATGAAGTATCCGGTGGCGGAGGATTTTGACAGGGTGTATAAGTATCTGCTCAGCCGTCTTTTGGAAGCCAATATCAAGAAGGATAAAGCAATTTTGGAAGAGGTCAATGAACATCTCCATTCTATGCGGGATACATGGAAGGAAGTTATGAAAAAAGCCAGATAGGAGACCGGGATGGAGAAACAGTATCTTGCAATCATGGAACAGAGTCTTGAAAAGAAAGTAGGGATTCTGGACCGAATTATAGAAAAGAATAAAGAACAGAACGAAATTCTGAAACAGGAAGATATGCAGTGGGAAGATTTCGATGAGAATGCCAATCAGAAGATGGATTTGATTGAGGAAATGCAGAAGCTGGATGAAGGGTTTGAGGATCTGTTCGAGAGAGTCAGACAGGAGCTTGAAGCGCAAGGCGGTAAGGAAAAGCATGCAGATGTGATTCGTCGTATGCAGATATTGATTTCTCAGATTACAGAGAAAAGTGCGTCGATTCAGACACAGGAAGCACGCAACAAAATGTTGGTGGAGCAATATTTTCAACAGGCACGCGAAAAAATTCGCGGCGGGCGGGTTTCGTCAAAAGCAGCGATGGATTACTATAAAAATGCAAGTTGGACGACGGTTTCGCAGCCTCATTTCCTGGACAGTAAAAAATAAAACTTTTTAAAAAAATTTTAATTTAGGTATTAATTATTTCGGAGTTGCTCCGATATATAATACAAGTAAACAAATACTTATCAACCAAGAAAAAGTTTTGAACGGAGCGTACGGCCGAGAGAATTCTTTTTCGATCGATGATCACCAAGGATGGTGACATGCAAATTCAAGGAGGAAATAATATGGTAGTACAGCACAATCTTACAGCAATGAACTCTAACAGAATGTTAGGAATTACAACAAGTGTTCAGGCAAAATCGACAGAGAAATTATCTTCAGGTTACAAGATCAACCGTGCAGCAGACGATGCAGCAGGATTAGCTATTTCTGAAAAGATGAGACGTCAGATTAGAGGTCTTACACAGGCTAGCGAAAATGCACAGGACGGTATCTCTTGTGTACAGACAGCTG
>SVFI01000028.1 GCA_015056905.1 Lachnospiraceae bacterium | reverse complement strand
CGGTAAGGAGAAATCTTTACCGCTTTGTTTATTAATAAAACGGAAACATTTTATAAACATCGTGAAAATATTGAAGAGGTATCCTTTGCCCATACGGTACGGAATGTACCGAAAACAACCGGACATTAAGATAAAGGCACAAAATCAAACGGAGGACACAACGATGGATAACAAGGAAATGGAAATGAAGGCAAGAGAACATGATATGACAGCGATTGATGCAGAAGGTGCAGAAGAGGTTGTACAGGCAGCTGCAGAGGGCGCGGTAAGCGGCTATAAGAAGATTGAGAATGCAGTAGTTGATGGCTACAAGAAGATCGAGAATGGCGTAGTAGAAGGTTATAAGAAAATCGAAACCGGTGTAGTAGAAGGCTTCGAAAAGGTAACCGACAAGTGTGTGGAAAAGCTCTTTGCAAAAGAAGGCGAGTCTGTAGAGGATGCAAAGAAAAGACTGAGCGGCGATAACTAATCGCTGTTTAGGAGGAAGTAAATGAATCAGGAAAACACCTTCAGTTATAGGTATTCTGCAAAAGAGAATAAAGAGATTCAGGAGATTAGAAGAAAGTATCTCCCGCGGAGTGAAAGTAAGTTGGAAGAACTGAAACGTCTTGATGGTTTGGTTCAGGCCTCCGGGATACCGGAATCTCTGTGTTCAGGTATCGGTGGCACAATTGTTTTTGGATTTGGATTTTGCCTTACAACACAACTGATCGGAAGCAGTATGTGGTTAATGATCATCGGTGCTATGCTGGGAATCGTAGGGGTTGCAGGAATGGTAGCGGCTTATCCCATATATCGAATTTGCTTTCGAAGTGCAAAAGCAAAGTATCAGCCAAGAATTCTGGAACTTGTAGCTGAATTAAGTAATGCGGCAAATTAACTCAAACAAGGAGGATGTATCATTTATGGAGGATATTTTGAAAAATACCGCAAAGTTTGCGATTGGTACCTGCGTTGCATTGGGTGCAGTGACGGTTGCTACGTCTGTTGTAGTCGGCAAAAACGTTGGAAAGGTAGTGTGTGCCGGATATAGAGGCGCAAAAGCGGCAATCAAAGAAGAACTGTCTGCGCGGAAGTTTGATGAAGTTTCTGAGGAAGAGGTTTCCATGGAAGAGGAAAGCGTTTCTGAGGATTTTGAAAATTAACATTTCAGAAACATATCAAAAAACATTTGAAAACAAACAATGATTAAGATAAAGCTATAAAATCAATCAGAGAGGTAAAAGCGATGAATAAAAATGTTCAGGAGTTTCTTGTACAGAAGATTCGTTCCCAGTACACCGAAAAGGAAAGTACTGAATTGGATGCTCTCCGTGAATTAGATGAAAAGGTTAAGCGTCCTGCTAATATGTTTGCGTATATTTTCGGAAGTATTGCCGCAATCATTATGGGGGCCGGAATGAGTCTTGTGATGACCGATATCGGTGCGGACATTGGTGTTGCTGAGCCAATGATTCCGGGTATTATCGTTGGGATTGCGGGCATGTTTATGGCAATCGTAAATTATCCGATTTATAAAAGAATTCTCAATTCCAGACGTAAGAAATATGCAGACAAAATTATCGCGCTCAGCGACAACATTATGAAAGGTTAAGGTGAAGGCAATAAAAAGGCAGGCGAGACGATGAAAAAGTTGTCTCGCTTTTCCCTGTTTTATCTGCATCGTGTAAGTTAAGCAAAGGAGACTGAAACTATGAATGCGATTGAAATCAGAAATCTATCCAAAAGCTTTCGCGGAATGTATGCGGTAGAGCATCTGAATATGACCGTTCCGCAGGGGGCAATTTATGGCTTCATCGGTGAGAACGGAAGCGGAAAGTCCACCACCGAAAAACTGATTTGCGGACATCTTGTTCCTGATGAAGGAGAAATTAAGCTGTTTGGCAGAGATTATACCGATCCCGGAGTGCGGGTAAGAGTCGGAGCGTTGATTGAAAATACCGGATGTTTTCCAGGATCGAGCGTATATCAGAACCTAATGATGCAGTGCATCAATCTCGGCATTGAAAATCGTGACGAGGAAATCCGCCGTGTTCTCGAAATTGTGCGTATGGAGGACAATGCAAATATTAAATTCAAAAGTTGTTCTCTCGGCATGAAGCAGAGAATCGGTATTGCAATGGCGCTTCTCGGTGAACCTGCTTTACTCATTTTGGACGAGCCTATCAACGGACTTGATACTGACGGTATGCGTATTATGCGTGAGATTCTTGTGGATATTACGCAGAAGTACGGCTGTACCGTTCTCATCTCTTCCCATATCCTTGGCGAACTCGAAAAAATTGCCACCCATTACGGCATTATTCGCCAGGGCAAGATGATTATGGAGCTTTCCGCAAAGGAAATGGATAGCAGAGCGCAGGTTTTTGTTTCTCTGAAAACAAAGGACAGGAATGGTGCGAAGGCTATCTTGGCAAGGCGGTTTGCGGATGTCCGTGAAGAAGACGAATACATCCGCGTTTACGATGTGGATGATTCCGCGGTTATTGTTGATTACTTGATGAAGAACGGACATGTTGTGAGCGAAATCAAAAAGAATAAGATTGGTCTGGAAGAATACTACATCGAGCTGATGTCGCAGAACCCTTCAGGAAACAAGGAGGTAAAGTAAAATGGAAGCAAAGAAAGAACTTAAATTTGAGTCTCCGAGCTTCGGCAGAAGACTGGGCGGTATGCTTGGTGTAGACTTCTATCGTCTGTTTCACACTCCTATGTTTTACATATTGCTTGCCATTGCAGCAATCATTCCTGCGATGGTGTCGGCTATGACAATGATGCCGGATGCAAACGGTAATACAATGGAACCTCTGTACTCCAATGTGTGGCAGATTATTGCTGCATCGAAGCCGCTTTACGTGATTGAAGGAATTGCGGATTATGCCAATATGAATATGGTATTTATCTTTGGCGGTATCATGGTTTCCATTTTCATCGGACACGACTACAAAAGTGGATACGTTAAGCAGCTGTTTACGACTCACGCAAAGAAGCAGGACTATATGATGTCCAAGAGCATCGTTTGTGCTTTTGCTATGGCTTGTATGTGCATTACATACCTGATCGGCGGTACCGTCGGTGGAATGCTTGTGGGTTATTCCATGGAGGTCAATGTTGTATCGCTGATTCTTGCTATCATAGGAAAAATGGTTATGAGTCTTGGTTGGGCAAGTCTTTACACCTTCCTCAACATTATTTTCAGAAGATACTTCGGCATCTCGATTGCCTCCAGTTTCTTTTTTGGTACCGGTATTCTTATCATTGGCGTGGCTGCCATTGTTGAAAACCTGTCGATTCCGACCGCTTTTCTTAACATCTTCCTGTACGGCTCGTCGGTCAACGCTTGTCTCGTAAGTAACATCGGAACGCTGCTCATTTGTATTGTTATATCGGTAGCGTGGGCAATTTTCTATAATGTGCTTGGCACTCGGATACTTTCCAAGAGTGATGTGTATTGATAGGAGGTCGAAACAATGAATGCAGTAGAAATTAGTAATCTATCGAAAAACTTCGGCGCCAAGCAGGCTGTTTGCGGTCTTAATATGACAGTGCCGATGGGTGCAATCTATGGATTTATCGGAGAAAACGGGTCCGGAAAATCCACCACAGAAAAAATGATCTGTGGACTGATTCCTACAAGCGGCGGTTCGATTAAACTGTACGGTAAGGATTATACAGACGAAGCGGTAAGGGCAAAGGTCGGCGTGTTGATTGAAGCTCCCGGATGCTTCCCGGGTCTTTCTGTTTTTGATAACATGATGCTTCAAGCGGCAAACCTGAGAATCCCTGATGCGGAAAAAGAGGTCGTTAAGGTTCTGAAAATGGTCCGGATGGAAGGTGCCGCAGGCAACAAATATAAAAACTGTTCTCTCGGTATGAAGCAGAGGGTAGGAATCGCGATGGCGCTGCTTGGTAATCCCACGTTGTTGGTGCTGGACGAGCCTCTCAACGGTCTGGATGCTGACGGTATGAGAATCATGCGTGAGGTGCTGACGGATATTATCAAGGACGGAAAGCGTAGTATCGTGGTGTCCTCCCACCTCCTCGGAGAGCTTCAGAAGGTGGCAACCCACTACGGAATTATCCGTCACGGAAAAATGATCTGCGAGATGACCGCAGATGAGCTTGACGCAAGTTGTCGCACTTATGTAGCACTTCAAACGAAAGAAATGAACCGAAGCAGAATGCTTCTCGGATGCAAGTATTCCCGCGTGGAAGAAGATGAAGCAGGATATCTTCGTGTTTATGATCTGACTACACCGGAAGAAATCGTGAGCTATCTCTATGAAAACGGCATCTGCGTTACGGAAATTAAAACTGATAAGATTGGTCTGGAAGAATACTACATCGATCTTATGAAGGGAGGGAAATAATCATGGAAAACGCAGTGAATTTTGAATCTGTCAGCTTCGGCGAGCGCCTCGGCAGTATGTTGAAGGTTGATTTCAGAAGAATGTTCAAGTCTAAGCTCTTCTATATTTTGATTGGCTGTGCTCTTGTGATTCCGATCCTTATTACTGTTATGATGACTATGATGGATGGTTCCGTTTCTGTCAATCCGCAAACAGGCGAAGAGACCGTTATGGAAGGCCCGGAAAACACTTGGCAGTCCATCGGAACCTTACCTTCCGACGGAGCAGAAGAAGGTGAGGCAGCTACTATGGGCGGTATGGACGTTATGGCGATGTGTAATATCAATATGATGTTTATGCTCGTTGCCGTGTTTATCTGCTTGTTTATTTCAGATGATTTTCGAAGCGGGTTTGCAAAGAATCTCTTTACTGTTCGTGCCAAAAGGGGTGATTATATTGTTTCCAAAACCTTTGTTGGCTTTGTATGCGGTGCACTTATGCTGATTGCATACTTTATCGGTGCCATGCTTGGAGGTGCAATCTCCGGTCTGTCCTTTGACCTTGGTTCGCTGAATATGGGGAATATCGTGATGTGTATGATTGCAAAGATTTTCCTTATGCTTGTCTTTGTTGCCATTGACGTGATTGTCAGCGTCGGAGCAAAGCAGAAGGCATGGCTTTGCCTGTGTGGATCTCTCGGTGCCGGAATGCTGCTGTTTATGATGGTGTCCATGATTACACCCCTCAGTTCCACTATGATGAATGTGCTCCTCTGCCTTGCAGGCGGTGCACTATTCAGTATAGGACTGGGCGCTATTAGTGCTAAAATATTGGAAAAGACAAGTCTGGTGTGATAATATCTGTAGAGAAGCGAGGCATCTTGAACGGGCCTCGCTATTGCGGTTTTTATGAGGTGAACGATGAAACGAAAATATCATTATCAAATCAATGAAAGAGAAGTAGAGCGGGAATATACATACATTCCGGTTCGGTACATTATTGCTGTGCTTATTACGGCATTTGAGGTGCTGGCAGTGATAGGGATTGTTGTAGCGCTCTGTTATTATGTTCCGTATTTTTACCTGGCAGCCTGGGCAACGGAGATATTCTGTGTCATTCGTATCATTGCATCTGACGATAATCCGGATTATAAAGTGCCGTGGCTGTTGTTTGTATTGATTGTTCCGATTGCCGGATTTATGCTTTATTTTATGTTTTATTCCCGAACGTTACAGAAAAAATACCGGAAGCGGCTTACGGAATTGAAACGTTTTTCGTACCATCAGGATGACAGCAGGTTGTTCTCAAAGTTGAGAGAAGAGAATTCCGTTGCAGCAGCGCAAGCAAAAATGCTGTGTAACATTTCAGAAGGACATTTGTTTTCTGACACCGCGCAGGAGTATTTTTCGCTGGGGGAAGAGATGCATCAGCGTATGCTGTCTGACCTGGAAACAGCAGAAAAATTTATTTACATGGAATACTTTATCATCGAAGAGGGAAAGTTTTGGAATTCAATCCTTGATATTTTGAAGCAAAAAGCAAAAAATGGCGTTGAAGTAAAGGTGCTTTATGATGATATCGGTTGTATGGCAACGCTACCCGGCGATTATCATAAAAACTTAAAAACATATGGCATTGAAGCAACTCCTTTTTCCAGACTGAGAGGAAATGCAGATAGTGAATTCAATAATCGCAGTCACCGGAAAATCATGGTGATTGACGGGAAAATCGGCTATACCGGCGGTGTAAATATTGCTGACGAATATATCAATGAAATAGAGAAATACGGGCATTGGAAGGATACCGGGATTCGCCTCGAAGGGAAAGCGGTTTGGGAGCTTACCAGATTGTTTTTGATTGATTTTGGTATTAATGTGAAAAAACTGCCGAATATGAGAAATGATTGGTATCCGGAGACTGATGTCGCGGAGTCCGGCTATATGGTTCCGTTTGGCGATGGACCGAATCCGATTTATAAACGTCGGGTTGGGAAAAGTGTCATTCAAAATATGCTCTGCGGTGCTACGAAGTATGCGTGGATGACATCACCTTATCTTATCATTGACAATGACTTGTGTACGGATCTTGAAAATGCATCTTTGCGTGGGGTGGATGTTCGGATTATGGTTCCGCATATTCCTGACAAAAAGCTGGTATTTAGTATGACGCAAAGTTTTTATCCCAGGCTGATGGAAGCGGGGGTGAGAATTTATGAATACGAACCCGGATTTATTCACGCAAAATCTTATCTTGTCGATGATGAATATGCGATGATCGGCACAATAAATCTGGATTACCGAAGCCTGGTGCACCACTTCGAAAACGGTGTCTGGATGTATCAATGTGAGGCCATCAAGGCACTAAAAGCAGATATGGAAGATACGTTAAAGAAATGTATCGAGGTATCTTCAGACATGTTGAAAACCAATCTGCTGCAACGGTTTATCCGGTCAGTAGTCCGAATATTTGCACCGATGCTGTAAAAACAGAAACAAAACTTTAACATTTGGGTGTTATATTATATGATATATTTGAGTGATTTGCGGAGGTAACACGATGTTTAAGATATTGGTTGTCGAAGATGACAAGGAACTGAACCGGACGGTATGCTCATTCCTGAACAGTAGTGGTTATGATGCAACCGGCTGTTTGAACGCTACGGAAGCCTACGACGCTTTATACGAAAATCTGTTTGACCTCATTGTATCAGACATTATGATGCCCGGTGTGGACGGCTTTGAATTTGCAAAGTCAGTCAGGGAATTGAACGAGGAAATACCGA
>SVFI01000016.1 GCA_015056905.1 Lachnospiraceae bacterium | reverse complement strand
ATTTGTTTGAGCATCAGTCTACGGTAAATCCGAATATGCCTCTTCGGGATTTGTTTTATGTGGCAAGACATTATCAAAAGCTGGCGGGGGATATCGAGATATATTACGGCAGTGCACAGAAGATACCTGCCCCGTTTTTTGTTACGCTGTATAATGGTTTGGAACCGCAACCGGAACGAAGAGAGATGAAGCTGTCGGATTTGTATGAACCGAAACCTGAGGAGAAGGATATCAATTTAGAGCTTAAGGTAGTGCAGCTGAATATCAATCCGGGATTTAATGAGGAACTGAAAAAGAGTTGTAAGCCGCTGCAGGACTACGTTACTCTGGTAGAGAAGATACGCTATTATGAGAATGAGTATGAGCTGGATGCGGCGGTGGAGAGAGCGACGGAGGAAAGTATCCGGGAGGGAATACTTTCGGATTTTCTACTTAAGCAGAAGAAGGAGGCGCAGCAGATGATTATATACGATATGACAGATGAGCAGATACGAGAGGTTATACGAAGGGCAGCTAGAAGAGAAGGACGAGCAGAAGGAAGAGAGGAAGGTATGGAACGAATAAACAGTTTGTATAAAAGTCTTCTGGCAGATGACAGAAATGACGATTTGCGTCGCGCTACGGAAGACGAAGCGTACAGAGATAAACTGTTTTGTGAATATAATATATAAGGTTAAAAAAGCAGTTCAGAATTAAATCTGAACTGCTTTTGCATTTGATGATATTCTAACACTCTCTCACGTCGGAAAAACTCCAAACATGAATGTTGTAAGTGACAACACCGGTTCCGCAGTATTCGCAGAATTTGGAGCCGAGGTTCGTAATCGGAGCGCCGCAGTTTGGACAGTTAAGACCTTCTGCGTCACCGAGATCTCCTTCCACAAGAGCACGGTCTTGGATGTATATCAGATCCGTTTCATATTTGGACTGGAATAAAACATCCTTGGAGCCGGAAATAACTCTTCCGCTGTTGTCGGTTATGTAGTGATAATACTGCACGGATGTCTGCATGGTAATGATGCAGCGACCGGACTTTTTGGTGTAACCGGAAATTTCCGTGCGATGTATTTTGATATTATCAAAATATTCTCTTTGGTCTTTGTTTTTCAGTAATGAAATCGCATGTTCCAGTTTGTTTTTCAGCTCCGAATTACCTTCTGTCAGACGTCCCGGATTGAAATCATGAATAGCGAGAAGGTAGGAAGTGAGGACATTTTGTGCCTTTTTCTTCATCTCGTCGTATGAGAATTCAGGGAAGTCTTTGGTAATTCGAGGGAGGTAAAGGCTGGTCATGGCAGATACGGATTTCGGTGTTACCGCGTATTCTGCCTCAATCTGCTCAAAACCTTCCATAAGGCTGTCCGTTCCGAATACCTGTCTGGAAAACTGTCTTGTCTTCTGCTTGAGCTTATAGACACCATAATAAATGGCACCAATCACAACAAGCAGAAGAATCAGCATTACTATGACTAAAATTAATGTTACTTTCATTATTTAACAATATCACTTTCATTGAATGGGTCACCACATTCCGGACAGAACTTAGGAGGATTCTTAGGATCTTCAGGTTCCCATCCGCATTTGTCACATTTGTAAAGTGGTTCGCCGGTTGGTTTCTGTGTTCCGCATTCGCCACAGAATTTACCTTTGTTCTGTGCAGAACATACCGGACAAATCCATCCGTCCGCTGTCTGTTCTTCCGGTTTTCTTGCGCCGCATTCGCTACAGAACTTATTGGTGTTTCCGCTGTGACCGCAAGCACATGTCCATGCATTGGCAGGTGCAGCCGGAGCAGCTTCCGGAGCAGCCGGAGCCACCGGTGCCGGTGCCGGAGCAGCAGGAGCCTGATTCTGTCCCATCTGGAATAAAGAGGTTGCGTTCATTCCGCCTGCCATATTTGCCATGTTCATTCCGGCAAAGGCCATCATAGGACCTGTTGATGTATTGGAAGCAGCAGCTTTCATAGCCTCAGCCTGTGCACTTACGAGTGTTGCAGCAGCCATGTTGGAGTTACGAAGTACAGCTGTCTTCTGTAATTCTTTAATCATTGCTTCGTCTTCTTCGGATGCTTTCACTGTGTTCACACCGAAAGAAGCGATTTCAATACCGCGGAGACCTGCCCATTTTTCGGAAAGAACTTCATTTAATGCATCTGCGATTTCCATTGTATGTCCAGGAAGCTCGCTATAACGGATTCCCATAGATGAAACTTTGGCAAATGCAGGCTGAAGAGCTGTTAAGAGCTCTGTCTTAAGCTGGCTGTCAATTCTGTCTCTTGTATATTCGTCTGCTACGTTAGCACACACATTTGTGTAGAAAAGAAGCGGATCCACGATCTTGTATGAATATTCACCGTTACAACGAATGGAGATATCGATATCGAGTCCGATATTGTTATCTACCACACGGAATGGAACAGGATTCATAGTTCCGTATTTGTTTCCGATAATTTCTTTTGTGTTGAAAAAGTAAACTCTCTGGTCTTTTGCCGGATCGCCTCCCATAGTGAAACGTTTACCGATTGTAGCAAAAGTATTTTTAAGGCTCTCACCAAGAGGTCCATAGAAAACGCTTGGTTCTGTAGAGCTTTCGTAAATGAATTCTCCGGCTTCTGCACAAACCTCTGCAATTTTACCTTGGTCAATGATCAGCATACACTGACCTTCGTTGACAGCGATAATAGAGCCGTTGGAAATAATATTTGACTCTCCTTTTGTGTTACTGGTACCACGTCTGTCGCTGGTTCTCTTTTGTCCTTTTGCAACAAGAACGTTTTCGCTTAGTGAATCGCAGTAGAAATACTCGCGCCACTGATCTGCAACCGAAGAACCGACTGCATTTTTAAGTGCTCTGATTAATCCCATTTTTTTCTTCCTTTCTTGTATGATTTATTTGATTATATGATCGCTGAGATCTTTATATCTTTATGTACTGACAAATCGATAAATTTGTTATTGCTGCATTTGATGGTAGGTCGTGATAAATGCTCCGGATGAACAAATACAATCTCACCCTCTAAACCATTGTTTAATCTGACGCGGAATCCGATAAAGGAGTTGCTGACATTGCGAAGGAATGTCAAAATCATGTCCGGGTCGTATTTGTCAAAGCCTTCTTTTTCAAATTCCTCAATAACATCAAACGGACAAATCTCGTCTCGATACACTCTCTTGCTCGTCATGGCATCGTATATATCAACGATGGTAATCATCTTGGAGAAGAAGGATATTTTGTCACGGCCGAAACCGTAAGGATATCCGCTGCCGTCACATTTCTCGTGGTGCATGAGAGCGACATTTTTAACTTCTTCATCAAGGCCTGCGGCATCAAGAATGTTATAACCATCCAGAGGATGTCTTTTAATAGCTTCAAATTCTGCTTTGGTAAGTGGTCCCGGTTTCTTTAAGATGCTTTCCGGAACTTTAATCTTGCCAATGTCGTGGAAGAGACCACACGTTGTTGCCATAATACGGTCTTCCTTACTTAAATTAAGCCATCCGGCAAAAATATTGGAGATAATTGCCGAGTTAACACAGTGTGCGTAAGTGGAATCATCGTAGTCACGCATGTTAATCAGCATATCCATCAGCCCTACTGAGTGGTCCATGGTGTCCATGAGAGTTAACGTCTGTGATACGAGGTTTTCCGCATCAATACTGGAATTGGACTCTGCAATTTGATTTAATCCCGTCTTCAGCATATCCACGTGAGATTCAAAATTCTCTTTAAATTCAATAAATTCCGGTTTGGACCGCACACGCTCACTGTAAGAAGGCGGCGCTTCGTTCATTGTCGTATCGACAGAAACAGCTTTGTCTTCCACCTTGATGGAATAAATACCAAAGGAATCGAGTTTTTCAATATTTTTATCTATTAAGATAATCTTTTTTCCGAGAACCAACTGCCCATCAATAGAATAGATATCCTCCGCAGTTACCATTCCGGGACGAAGATCTTTTACTTGAACTTTTTTCATGTTTATCACCCCAATCCTACTTTAAAATTATAGAAGATAATAGAAATGCTGTCAATGAAAGTCGTACGAAAACAGAACAAAAAAGGGGGTAATTTTCTAACAATTATATCATTCTATGTCAGCACAAATCTACCAGCTTGGGGTTGCAGGAAAAAGCCCGGTACGCAACCTGCGTTTTTCATAAGAATGGGATTGAGAAAAGGAAAAAAAGAACTTATACTGAAAGTAGAATGTTTTGAAAAACAGTCTTTAGAGGAGAGGGTTCATAATGGATATAATATGTGCGGGCGAGATGCTCATAGATTTTACGCCGGGGAAAGAGCCGGATACTTATACGGCCAATCCGGGAGGCGCTCCGGCAAATGTTGCAGTAAGCATGGCGAGAAACGGTGTCAATACAGCTTTTCTCGGTGTTTTGGGCAATGACGATTTTGGTAAGAAACTAAAAAATGTACTTGCTGCGGAAGGGATAGAAATGCTTTGTCCGTCTCTTACGGATGAAGCGGTTACGACGCTTGCTTTTGTTACACTATATGAGAACGGGGAGCGCTCCTTTACCTTTGCCAGAAAGCCGGGTGCGGACATTCTTCTGCGGAAGGAGGATGTCAGGGAGGAGGATATCGACCGCACCTGTATGTTGCATGCGGGAAGTGTGTCATTATCAGATGACCCTTGCAGAGAATCCATCGGTTATGCTCTGTCATTGGCGCATGAAAAGGGTAAGCTTGTCAGTTTTGATGTGAATTATCGCGATATGATTTGGCATGATCCGGACAGATGTAAAAAAGAAATTGAGAAGATTTTGCCGTATGTTGATTTTTTAAAGATATCGGACGAGGAATTATACTTTGTCGGCGGTCAGGAGCAGATTCCGGCGTTTATGGAAATGTACGGAATTACTGTTCTTGTAGAGACGCTCGGAAGCAAAGGTGCGAAATATTATTATAATGGAAAAACCGGGACGGTTGAAGGCAAAAAAGTAAATGCCGTCGATGCGACGGGGGCAGGAGATGCGTTCTGGGGAGGATTTCTTTCAAGGATGTTGATGCTTGGTGTGAGAAGCACGGCGGATGTCACGGAGGATAAAGTGAAAGAGGCTCTTGCATACGGGAATGCTTCGGGAGCTCTTTGTGTGCAGAAACAGGGAGGGATTCCTGCCCTTCCGACGCGGAGAGAGATTGAGGAGGTATTGTAATGAAACGTTCAAAAATCAACGCATGCATAAAAGATATGGAAAGGCTGATTAAGGAGCACGGATTTGAATTGCCGCCGTTTTGTCATTGGACACCTGAGGAGTGGCAGGAAAAAAACAGTGAGTATGACGAGATTCGCGACAACATGCTCGGATGGGACATAACGGACTACGGGCTCGGTGATTTCGATAAAGTTGGCTTTGCCCTGATTACACTTCGCAACGGAAATCAAAACAATCCGAAATATAAAAAAATTTATGCGGAGAAGCTTTTGATGCTCAAGGAAGGGCAGCATTCACCAATGCATTTCCACTGGAATAAAAGTGAGGATATTATTAACCGCGGCGGCGGAACATTGATTATTCACGTATACAATGACGCGGGGGACGGTTCTTTTGCGGATACGGATGTACTTGTCAATATGGACGGACGTTCTTACTATGTACCTGCGGGCACGGGAGTGGAGCTTGCGCCGGGCGAGAGTATCACTCTTTGGCCGCACCAGTACCATGACTTTGATGTGAAACCGGGAACAGGCGATGTGCTAATCGGTGAGGTATCCATGTGCAATGACGACAATACGGACAATCGATTTTATGAGCAGGTCGGCCGCTTTCCGACGATAGAGGAAGATGAGAAACCTTACAGGCTGCTCTGCAACGAGTATCCGCCTGCAAGATAACGGAAAAAGTAACGGCGCAGAGCCGGGAAATAAGGAAAGAGACATGAAATTTTTACTGACTGCAGTTAACACGAAATATATACATTCCAATCCGGCAGTTTATTCCCTGCAGGCATATGCGGTAAGCAGAGAACCGGAATTGAAAGAGCATATTGAAATTGCGGAGTATACTATCAACCACGGATTTTCGGATGTGCTGGCGGATATATACCGCAAAAGACCGGATATGATCGGTTTTTCGTGTTATATTTGGAACATCACTTATATTCTTGAATTAGCGGCGGAGCTCAAAAAACTTCTTCCCGCCGTGCAGATATGGCTCGGAGGACCGGAGGTTTCGTTTGATGCGGAGCAGCTTTTACGGGAACATCCATACCTGACGGGAATTATCCGCGGGGAAGGCGAGAAGGCATTTTTGGAGCTGGTGCAACGCTACAGGAAGGCGGAATCGGAAGGTAAGGATTTCTCTGAAGTTAGCTATGAGCAACCGGATATGGCTCCCGCTGTCCTTTCGGAGATTCCATTTTTGTATGAGGATGAGGCTCCGTTTGAAAATCGGATTTTGTATTATGAATCAAGTCGAGGATGTCCGTTCCGATGCAGTTATTGTCTTTCGTCCATCGATAAGACGGTACGTCTTCGTGACATAGACATTGTGAAAAAGGAACTCGCGTTTTTTATAGAGAAAAGAGTGCGTCAGGTCAAATTTGTGGACCGCACGTTCAACTGCAACAAAGAGCATGCACTCGCTATTTGGAAGTATTTACTTGAAAATGATAACGGCGTGACAAATTTTCATTTTGAGATTGCTGCGGATTTGCTCGGGGAGGAGGAGCTGGAAGTGCTCGGAAAGTTCCGACCGGGAGCGGTGCAGCTGGAAATTGGGGTGCAGTCGACGAACGAGCAGACAATTCGGGAAATCGATAGACGGATGGATGTTGTCAGGCTCAGAGATGTGGTGAAGAGAATCCGCGACGGAAAGAACATACATGTACATCTGGATTTGATAGCGGGTCTTCCATATGAAGATTACGCGTCATTTGGTCGTTCGTTTGACGATGTATTTGCCATGCAACCGGAGCAGCTTCAGCTCGGTTTTTTGAAAGTACTTAAAGGCTCAAAAATGCATCAGAAGGCTGCAGATTATGGACTGATTTATCGTTCGAAGCCGACGTATGAAGTGCTCTATACCAGTTGGCTTTCCTTTGACGATGTGTGCAGACTTAAGCGTGTTGAGGAAATGGTCGAAATCTATTATAACAGCAACCAGTTTACGGTTACGTTACCTTTGGCTATCCGGAAATTTACATCACCATTTGCGTTTTTTGAGGCTCTTGCGGATTATTATGAGGCGCAGGGATATTTTGTGCAGTCTCCGTCGAGAAGTTACCGTTATCAGGTACTTTTGTCGTTTTTCAAGGATGTTCTGGGACTTGATGGATCGGAGCAGGAGGTTTTTGCCGAATGCCTGACAATAGATTTGTATCTGAGAGAAAACTGTAAAACAAGACCGGAATTTGCATCGGATCTTGAACCGCATAAGGAAAGGACCCGGGCGTTTTTCCGGGAGGAAGCAGAAAGTCATAGTATACTGGGTGATTCATATGCAGATTGTGATGCCAGAACTCTTGCCAGAAGTGTTCACGTGGAGCCTGTGAAATTTAATCATTCAACAGGCGAAAAGCTCGGGCAGCAGGACTATATGGTTTTTGATTATAAAAACAGAAATCCGCTTACATACGAGGCGGCAATTTACAGGATTGGAAATATGATACATGAGTAATTTAAATGCGACGGTCATTGATTTGGAAATGACGGGACTCAATGCCAGAACCGAAAAAATCATCGAGATTGGTGCGGGAAGAATCAGAGACGGAAAAGTGGTTGCCACATTTTCAAAATTGATTCATCCGGGGAGAAGGCTTGATGAAAATACGATGCGGATTACGGGTATTACCGATGAGATGCTTACAGGATGTCCGGTGTTTTCGGAAATTATGCCGGAACTGCTCGAGTTTCTCGGAGAAGATGACCTGCTCGGACACAATGTTATTTTTGATTATTCGTTTTTAAAAAAAGCAGTTTTAAATGAATTGCCCAAGGGAAGCACGTTTGAGAGGCGGGGAATCGATACGTTGCGGATTGCGCGGCGATTTCTACCGGGAGATAAGAAAAAGAAATTGCAGTTGCTCTGCGAGGAGTATGGGATTGTGTACCATGCACACAGAGCGCTGGATGATGCGCTTGCGACCTATGAATTGTATGAGAAATTGTGGGAGGTTTACTACGAGCAGGGGGAGGATGTTTTTTTGCCGAATCCTCTTGTATATCAGGTCAAAAAAGAAAGTCCCGTGATGGCAAAACAGATTGCGCAAATCACAAGACTTTTGGAAATGTATGGGTTGGATTGCCCGTATGATCTTGAAAAAATGACCAAAAATGAAGCGAGCAGATATATTGATAAACTTAGGACAACGCACGGAGAATCGCGCCTTTGGTAATGGAGTGAAGAGATTCTGCCTTTTCGCGCAGCCAGCTGATACCGGCAGTATTTCCCTGTTCCTGATAAATCTGAATAATCAGCTTATAGTGAGAAAGCGAATCCGTACCGGTAAGAATCGTCTCTTCCGACAACATGAGAGCTTCTTCCTTGCGTCCGATGTCATACAGATACTGACAGAGCAGATAAATATTTTTTACAAAAAGTTCGTAGTTACCGTCGTATTCTGTCAGAATCGTGATATTGGCTGCACCGAAACGTTTCTTTACTTCGGTGTTGGAAATACCGTTTAAATTAATCATTTTTTTATCGGAAAGAGACAGAAGAATAGGGAGTGATTCAGGGACCGGGTCCGGAGAAAAACTTTCTTCCGTCGGTAATTTATCAAACGGGAATACGACGAAATCCGATTCCTCCAGCTGTTTTTTTCTGACACTATTTGCCAGACTTTCATTTTCCCAGAAGTCGGATTCGGCTTTTTCGTTTAAATTACGGCTTTTTCGAAGCTGAAAGGTGAGCCAGAAACCAAACACTGTAAAGCTTGCAAAAATCAGTAAATTCATATATAATATCCTTTCGAAGTAAAAGAGGTGATACTTATGTTTAATAATAACAAAATGAAACGTGTTGTTGCAACTGTTATTGCAGTTGTTTTAGTGCTTGCACTTGTTGTACCGCTTGCTATTTCGGCAATCGGAATGTTTTAAGAGGAAATGAATATGAAGAAATTTATCACAGTATTGTCTGCTTTGTTTGCAGTAACAATGTTTTTGCATGTTGATGTGCAGGCAGCAGGTACATTTAATACGATTGAGAGAGGTGTGTATATTGGAGATATCGATGTGTCCGGTATGACAACGCTCGAAGCGGAAGAAGCAGTAGACGCCTACGTAGATGGTTTAAAAGCGAAAGAAATCACTTGGAATGCTTTAAACAATAATACGGTGACGGTAACAGCCGGAGACCTCGGAATCAAATGGCAGAACAAAGAAGTTGTTGATGAGGCGGGTCAGCTTGGTAAAGCCGGAAATATTGTACAGAGATATAAGGCTCTCAAGGATTTGGAGCATCAAAATGAGATTTTTCCTTTGGAGATTTCGTTTGACGATGCTATGATTCGTACGGCGATTAACGAACAGTGTCTCCAATATAATGTGGAGGCGGTCGACGGTACGTTGACAAGAGAAGATGGTGAGTTCAAATTCGTGGCAGGTCAGACGGGCGTTGAAATCGATGTGGATGCATCGGTGAAGGCGATTCAGGAATATCTGAGCAACGAATGGGACAAAGAAGCAACCATGATAGATCTTGTGGTTGAGACGACACAGCCGCGCGGAACAGAAGAAGAACTTTCGATGGTAAAAGATGTGCTTGGCACATTTACAACAAGCTTTTCAACATCGGGATACAATCGAAGCGGTAATGTAAGAAACGGTTGCAGTAAGATTGATGGTACTTTGTTATATCCGGGTGATACGTTCTCTACATATGAGGCAGTGAGCCCGTTTACAGAGGCAAACGGATATTTTGAGGCCGGTTCCTATTTGAATGGTCTTGTAATTGATTCGCTCGGCGGAGGAATTTGCCAGGTTTCTACAACGCTTTACAATGCGATTCTTTTGGCGGAGCTGGAAGTGACGGAGAGATACAATCATTCCATGATTGTAACATATGTGGATCCTTCTGCAGATGCGGCGATTTCGGGAACCGTGAAAGACTTTAAATTTGTAAACAATTTAAGTTACCCGATTTATATCGAAGGTAGTACAACCGACGATAAAAAGATTACATTTACGGTTTACGGATGCGAAACAAGACCGGAAAACAGAGAAGTTGTTTATGAGAGTGTTGTTATCAGCAGAACTGTTCCGGAAGGAGAAAGAGTTGTGGCAGATGGCTCACAGCCGGCCGGTTTTATCGATGTACAGTCTGCACATATCGGTTATGTTGCAGAGCTTTGGAAAGTCGTGAAGGTAGATGGTGTGGAAGAGAGCCGTGAGCAGATTAACAGCAGTCGTTATACGGCGACACCTAGAACGGCGGCAGTAGGAACAGCAACGGCCAATCCGCTGGCAGCGCAGGCAATTAATGCAGCGATTGCAACGGGAAGTATCGACCAGTGCAGAGCAACGGCAGCGGCAATCAATGCAGGAACTTACAATGATCCGGCGGCAGCAGCGCTTGCAGCGCAGCAGGCGGCAATTGCAGCGCAGCAGGCAGCACAACAGGCGGCGCAGCAGCAGGCGGAAGTTCCGGTGCAGTAAAGATTTATAATAGGTGAAACATATTGAAACCAGGGAAGATTTCAGAGAACGTGTTAAAGCGTTCCGTGTTAAAATATATTGATCACGAAGAGAGAGAAATCGCAAGAGGCGCAGGTATCGGAAATGACTGCGCCCTTTTTGCGCCTTGTCAGGGTGCGGCGACGGGGACATGCAGCCTTAACGTGCACGGAAAGGACAAAATCCGACACGCGATATATGCGGCGTCGAATAATCTGTCGGCAGCAGGGCAGCAGACGAAGTATCTGCTCATAAACCTGACACTTCCGGAGAGAGCAAGGGAGATTAAGCTTCAGGAGATTATGGAGGAAGCAGCGCAGATTTGCGGGCAAAACGGATGGCAGATTGTCGGAGGGCATACAGAAGTTTCTGTTGCGGTGACAGGAATTGTTGCTACTGTGACAGCTCTTTCTGCATCATTGGCAGAATATGAGGGAGCAGATGTGACAGACTATGATATTGTAGTGTCCGGTTATATAGGAATGGAGGCGGCAGGGCTTATCGCAGCGCAGAAGGCGGAAGAGCTTCTTAAAAGATTCCCGAAATGGCTCATTTCGGAAGTTGGTGACTACAGAGAGCATATGTCTGTTGCAAAGGCAGCTCAGATAGCTATGCAGCACGGCGCAGGGCTTATGCATGACATTGGCGAAGGTGGTATTTTTGCTGCGCTTTGGGAGATGGCCCAGCGTGCGGGAGCAGGTATGACCATCAATATTAAGCAAATACCGATGAGACAGTCGGTCGTGGAAATTTGCAATTACTATGACTTAAATCCATATGAAATATTATCACAGGGCTGTCTGTTGATGGTTGCAAAAGACGGAGAAGCGCTGGCAACAGCTCTGCAGGAAGCAGACATTCCGGCGGCAGTGATAGGTAAAATGACAGATAGCAATGACAGAATTATAGAAAACGGAGAGGAAATCCGTTATATGGATCTTCCGAAGCCGGACCAGATTCGTAAGTTACTATAAGAAAGACTGTGTGAGGAAAAACAGCTATGAATATTATACTTCATCAGCCGGAAATTCCGGCTAATACAGGAAACATCGGAAGGACATGCGTAGCCACAGGAACAAGCCTGCATTTGATTGAGCCGCTCGGATTCCGTTTAAACGAAAAAGAAATTAAGCGTGCAGGTATGGATTATTGGGACAAACTGGATGTGAACCGATATGTTAATTTTGAAGAATTTAAGGAAAAACATCCAAATGCCAAAATCTGGATGGCGACAACGAAGGCCAAACACGTGTATACGGATGTCGCGTTCGGACCGGACGATTTTATTATGTTCGGAAAAGAAAGCGCGGGAATTCCGGAGGAGATTCTTGTCGATTATGAGGAGACATGCATCCGTATTCCGATGCTTTCGGAGATACGGTCACTGAATCTCTCAAATTCGGTTGCGATTGTGCTCTACGAGGCACTTCGCCAGCAGGAGTTCGCCTCCATGCAGATGACAGGTGAGCTTCATCACCTGAAATGGAAATAAAACAGCAGAAACGGAAGGAATCATATGTACATTATTGTCGGATTGGGAAATCCTACAAAGGAATATGCGCACACGCGCCATAATGTGGGATTTGACACGATTGATAAAATTGCAGACAGACATGGGATTGCGGTAATTGAGAAAAAACATAAAGCAATCTACGGAAGAGGATACATTGAAGGCCAGAAGGTCATTCTAGCCAAACCGCAGACGTTTATGAATTTGAGCGGAGAGTCTGTGCGTGCGTTGATAGATTATTACAAGGTAGATGAGGAGTCTGAGCTCATTGTTATTTACGATGATATCAGTCTGGAGCCGGGGCAGCTGCGCATCCGCAAAAAGGGTAGTGCGGGCGGACATAACGGAATTAAAAATATTATCGCGCATCTCGGCCACGATACGTTTGTGCGCATCAAAGTCGGTGTAGGAGAAAAGCCGAAGGGATATGACCTTGCAGATTATGTGTTGTCACGTTTTCCGAAAAGTGAGCAGGAAGCGATGGATGATGCTTTCTCGCGGGCGGCGGATGCAGTAGAAATGATTATGACAGGCGGACCGGATGAGGCGATGAACCGGTTTAATGCAAAGAAATGAGAGGCGTAAGTGAAGGCATTTACAGAGCATTTAAAAGAATTTTCTTTTTATGAAGATGCAAAAAAACAACTGTATAAAGGGAAAACCATCGCCGTGTCCGGCTGTGCGGCGGCGCAGAAATGTCAGATGATATATGCGCAAGGCAGCGATTATCCGTACAAAATCGTAATGGCAGCGGATGATGTTAAGGCAAAGGAACTTTATGAGGACTATCTGTTTTTTGATAAAAACGTTGTCCTGTTTCCGGCAAAGGACTACATTTTCTTTCAGGCGGACATCCGCGGAAGAGAAATGACAAGAGAGCGAATGATTTGTTTCCGTAAAATTTTATCCGGTGAACCGATGACCATCATCACAACACCGGATACTTTTATGGCGCCGGTTCTTCCGTTGGAGGTGCTCAAAGACCATTGCATCACCGTAGGAAGAGACTCTGTTGTGGAGGAGACGGCGATGGCACAAAAACTTGTGCGCATGGGATATGAAAAGACGTATCAGGTCGAGCAGCCGGGACAGTTTTCTGTGCGAGGCGGAATCATAGATATCTTTGATTTGACGGAAGAAAATCCATATCGTATTGAGCTTTGGGGAGACGAGGTGGAGTCCATCCGTAGTTTTGACGTGCTCAGCCAGCGGTCTATCGAGGGCCTTGCCAAGGTTACTGTCTATCCGGCGACTGATATGATTCTCACAAGTGCGCAGCGAAAAAAGGGTCTGGATAAGATTGAAAAAGAGGCAAAAACGGTTTCCGAGAAATTGCGGGGACAGATGAAAATAGAGGAAGCACACCGTGTAAAGACGCTTGCGGCGCAGCTTCGCGAGCAGATGGAAGAGTTCGGTGTTATGGCGAATCTTGACAGTTATATGAGATATTTCTGTGAGGAACTTTCCGGTTTTTTTGAGTTGTTTGATAAGGAGGAGCTTCTCCTTATAGTCGATGAGCCGGTTCGTGTCAATGAACATCTGGAAGCAGTCGGGCTGGAGTTTAAGGAGAGTATGTTGCAGAGAATGGAGAAGGGCTATGCATTAAGCGGACAGGCGGCGCTTCTTTACTCACCGGAGCAGGTGCTTGCAGCAATAGGCGGACACAGGCTTTTACTTCTCTCTGTGCTGGATGCAAAGCAGAGAGCATTTCCGGTTGACGAAAGTTACCATGTCGATGCGAGAAATATCAATTCTTTCCAAAACAGTTTCGAACTGCTTCTCAAGGATTTGAAGCGCTATCGCAAAAACGGATACAGGGTAATTCTTTTGTCACCGTCGCGGACAAGGGCAAAGCGACTGGCGGAAGATATTTATAACAATGAGCTCAACTGTTTTTACAGTGAAGATAAAGACAGAGAGCTTATGCCGGGCGAGATTATGGTCATGTACGGACAGCTTTCGAAGGGATTTGAATATTTGTCGCTTCGCATGGTTGTCATTACGGAAAGCGATATTTTTGGAAAAAGAGCAGTTCGTAAGGCAAAGAAAAAACGGTACGAGGGACAAAAGATACACGATTTTACCGAGCTTAAGGTCGGAGATTTTGTCGTGCATGAGAGCCATGGACTGGGGATTTACCGGGGAATTGAAAAGGTATGTGTGGATAAAGTCGTCAAGGATTATATGAAGATAGAATACCGCGACGGCGGAAATCTTTATGTACTTGCGACCGGATTTGATGCCGTGATGAAATATGCTTCGTCAGAGAGCAGGGCACCGAAGCTCAACAAGCTCGGAACACAGGAGTGGGCGAAGACCAAAACGAAAGTAAAAGGCGCCGTGGCAGAAATTGCCAAGGACCTTGTACAGCTTTATGCTACCCGTCAGCAGAGAGAGGGTTTTGTTTACGGTCCGGACACTGTATGGCAGAGAGAGTTTGAAGAATTGTTTCCGTACGAGGAGACGCAGGACCAGCTTCTTGCCATTGAAGCGACAAAGCGTGACATGGAAAGCCGACGCATCATGGACCGCTTAATCTGTGGAGACGTTGGTTTTGGGAAGACAGAGATTGCTATCCGTGCTGCATTTAAGGCGGTACAGGAAGGGAAACAGGTTGTTTTTTTGGTGCCGACGACCATTCTTGCAAAACAGCATTATGATAATTTTGTGCAGCGAATGAAGGATTTTCCGGTGACAGTAGAAATGATGTCGCGTTTCCGGACACCTGCGCAGCTTCGGAGAACAACAGAGGGGCTGAAAAAAGGGCTTGTGGATATTGTTATCGGAACACACAGAGTGCTGTCAAAGGATGTGGAGTTTAAGGACCTTGGACTTCTTATTATCGATGAAGAACAGCGATTCGGTGTGGCACATAAGGAAAAGATTAAGCAGATGCGGGAGGATGTGGATGTCCTGACGCTGACGGCGACACCGATACCGAGAACACTTCATATGAGCCTTGTCGGAATTCGTGATATGAGTGTGCTCGAGGAGGCACCAAACGACAGAATGCCAATACAGACATTTGTTATGGAATATAATGAGGAGATGGTGCGCGAAGCCATTCAGAGAGAACTCGCCCGAGACGGACAGGTATACTATGTATATAATCGTGTCAATTCCATTGCGGAAATGACGGCTCGGATACAGGCACTTGTACCGGATGCAAATGTGGCGTTTGCCCACGGACAGATGAAGGAAAGTCAGCTCGAGCGGATTATGTATGATTTTGTCGAAGGAGAGATAGACGTGCTCGTATCGACAACCATCATTGAGACCGGGCTGGATATTCCGAATGTCAATACAATGATCATCCATGATTCCGACAATATGGGTCTGTCACAGCTTTATCAGCTCAGGGGGCGTGTCGGAAGATCAAACCGCACGGCGTATGCATTCCTTATGTATAAACGTGACAAAATGCTCAAGGAAGTTGCAGAAAAGAGACTTCAGGCGATCAAGGAATTTACGGAGCTGGGAAGCGGCTTTAAGATTGCAATGAAGGATTTGGAAATTCGCGGCGCGGGAAATCTGCTGGGAAAAACCCAGCACGGACATATGGAAGCTGTCGGCTATGACTTGTATTGTAAGATGCTCAATGAGGCAGTAAAAACAATGAAAGGGCAGAAACAGTTCATCGATTTTACAACAACCATTGATATGGATGTCGATGCGTTTATTCCGGAAAGTTATATTGTGAATGAATATCAAAAGCTGGATATATATAAGCGAATAGCGGCGATAGAGAGCCGTGAGGAGAGCGAGGAGATGCGCAGCGAGCTGATGGACCGCTTCGGAGAGATTCCGAGAAGCGTGGAAAATCTGCTTCGCATTTCACTTATCCGTATGTATGCACATGACCTCTATGTGACTGAGGTAAAAGGCAAAAAGGACGGTATTACATTCATCATGGACCCGAAGGCAAAAATTCGTGTGGAGAACATTGAAATTGTTCTTGCCAATATGGAAGGAAAGCTCAAATTTTCCGTAAAAGGTATTCCGACGTTCTTCTATCGCTTAAAGCCGACCGGAGTAGTGCAAAGAGATGAAGAACAGATGCTTTCTGCCGCTGAGAAGGTGGTCATGGAAATGAGAGCGAGGCTTTTGTAATATTTTGAAATTCAAACTGGACGAAACGACAACTACCATATACAATAGGAAAAGAGAGTTTACCAATTCAATTTATGATTTGTATGAGAGGTACCATTTATGAGAGATTTTATTATTTCGACAGAGACGAACTCTGATATGTCGCAGGAATTTTTAAAGGGCAACAATATTCTTGTAATTCCGCATTACTATACGATTGAAGAGGATATGTACGGAGATGGAAATGAGCTTACCATCCGTGAATTCTACGATGAGATGCGCGCAGGGAAGAAAGCAGGAACTGCAGCCAGTAATCCTGCTGTCATTCTTGATAAGTTTACGGAAGTTGCAAAGCAGGGAAAAGATATTCTTCATATCAGCTTTTCCTCTCAGCTTTCCTGTGGTTGCCAGAATATTATTAACGCCGGAAATGAAATCAAAGAAGAGTATCCGGATATGACCATTGAAGTGGTGGATACATTATCAGGTACTCTTGGTGAA
Source organism: Lachnospiraceae bacterium (assembly GCA_015056905.1). GTDB lineage: Bacteria > Bacillota > Clostridia > Lachnospirales > Lachnospiraceae > SVFI01. Next base: position 36,052 of record SVFI01000016.1, on the reverse strand, counting down.
GGAATGATGATGCAGATGGCGCTTGAGATGAAATCAGCAGGCAAAGGCATTTCGGAAATTGCCGAAGAACTTCGCGAAGCATCAAAGCACATCAATGTGTTACTTACGGTAGATGATCTTGACACACTTTACCGTGGTGGTCGTCTTTCCAAGACGTCTGCGGTTGTCGGAGGAATGATAGGAATCAAACCAATTATTGCAATTAATGAAGAAGGTAGGCTCGCAGCAACCGGAAAGGCAAGAGGACGTAAAAAAGCGCTCAATATGTTACTTGATACAATGGAACAGAATATGGGTTCTTACAAGGATAAACAAATTTTTATCGGAATTATTCACGGTGATTGTGAAGAAGATGCAAACGTGCTAAAAACTATGATTGAAGACAAATTCGGATTTGATAATTTTGTCATTGAACCGATTGGACCGAGCATCGGTGCTCATACAGGCCCTGGTGCCATCGGACTTATTTTCCTCGGGGAGACGAGATAGGTAAAATTGAATAAAAGTTGAAAAGGGAACCGACATTTGTCGATTCCCTTTCATTTTATTTCAGTCCCTTTTTACGCAATCTACATCTTATGAGAAATATCTCTTAAGAAGTCCTTCGAACGCCTTACCATGTCTTGCCTCATCTCTTGCCATTTCATGCACTGTGTCATGGATTGCGTCAAGATTCTGCTCTTTTGCACGTTTTGCAAGGTCAAACTTACCTGCTGTAGCGCCGTTTTCAGCTTCTACACGCATCTCGAGGTTTTTCTTTGTAGAGTCTGTAACAACTTCGCCGAGGAGTTCAGCAAATTTTGCTGCGTGCTCAGCTTCTTCCCAGGCAGCTTTCTCCCAGTAAAGTCCGATTTCCGGATAACCTTCTCTGTGAGCAACTCTTGCCATTGCAAGATACATACCAACTTCTGTACATTCACCCATATAATTTGCACGGAGATCTTCGATGATATCTTCGCTGACACCCTGAGCCACGCCTACTACGTGTTCAGCAGCCCAAGTTCTGTTTTCAGCCTGCATAGTAAATTTCTCAGCCGGAACGTTGCACTGTGGGCACTTCTCCGGTGCTGCATCTCCTTCATGAACATAACCACATACCTGACATACAAATTTCATACCTTTTTCTCCTTTTCTTTTCCTATAGTTTTTAGTTTATTTTATAAAGTTTCCTTTGAGTTGGAAAGTAGACAGTCTTTACAGGTTCCATAAAAATAAGTTACATTTCCGTCAATCTGTCCTGGGAAATTCTTACCGGCGGAGCTGTTGATATGGTCAATACTTTCCATATCGAGGTCAATGACACTTCCGCAATCTTTACATATAAAGTGATAATGTAAAGAGGTATCCGCATCAAAGTGGTCTACACCGTCGCACAAGTGAAGTCGTAAGATTTCACCAAGGTCGGAAAGCAGCGTCAGATTCCGATAAACAGTGCCGAGACTGATATGAGGATAAGTCTCTCTGATGTTTTGATAAACAACATCGGCTGTCGGATGGTCTTTCCTGGTAGCTAAAAATTCTTTAATCGCTTCCCTTTGTCTGCTGTACTTTAATGTTGCCAAATAGCTGTCCTCCTTTCTCTGGTTTCGCAATCAGTAATGATTACTGTTATCATAATAACACATATTTTATGAAAGTCAATAGGTTTCTATAAAAAAAATCTAAAAACCATAATATTCCTGAAAACTTCATAGACGGGATAATTTTTCAAGGATATAATTATTATGAAGTAAAAAGAAATTTACCACGGAGGCATTATATATGAAGAAAAAAAAGGAGATGACGCTGAGAGGCAGATTGATTATCGCCTGCGGAGCTATGGTATTGATACCGTTGATTCTGACGCTCTTTTCTTTTTTGGGAATTCGTTTTTATCTGATGCAGACAAACGGCGCGGAAGCAGATATTATTACGATTGCAGAGAGAATCAGTAAAACATTCTTTTTTGATATGGCGATAGCGATTGTTCTTATTATGTTTGTTACAGTTTATTTTTTCCGCGGACTGATTCAAAAATGGTTTGTTGTGCCGATTGGACAGATGAATGAAGCGATGAAACATGTGGCAGAGGGTAATCTGGATTATCAGATGCGGGGAACATATTCCGGCGAAATCGGGGAGTTATTTGAAAATTATGAGGACATGAGACTGAAGCTGAAGGAGAACGTCGAGGAGGCGAACGACAACGAGCGGCGCAGTAAAGAACTCATCAGCAATATTTCGCACGATTTGAAAACACCGATTACTTCCATTAAAGGATATGTGGAAGGAATCATGGACGGGGTGGCAGATACACCGGAAAAGATGGATAAATACATCCGCACAATTTATAATAAATCGAATGAACTTGACCGACTGATTAATGAGCTGACATTTTATTCCGGAATTGACAGCAATCGAATTCCGTATCACTTCCACAGGATGAATGTAAATGAATTTTTTCAGGACTGTGTGGAGGAGGTCGGACTTGATTTGGAATCTCGAAACATTAACTTTGATTTTTCAAATTTTGTTTCGCACGATACACAGATTATCGCGGATCCGGAGCAGCTTCGGAAGGTCATTAGTAATATCGTAGGAAACAGTGTAAAATATTTGGATAAGAAGGAAGGTAGAATTGATATCCGCATTTTGGATGAGATTGATTCTATCCGCGTGGAAATTGAAGATAACGGCAAAGGAATCAGTCAGAGAGACCTGGGATATATTTTTGAGCGGTTTTACCGAACAGATTCTTCCCGGAATTCCACGAAAGGCGGAAACGGTATCGGATTATCGATTGTAAAGAAGATTATAGAAGATCACGGCGGATATATATGGGCGACGAGCAAAGAAGGCGAAGGAACCTGTATGCATTTTGTCATCAGAAAATACAGTGAGGTGGAAAACAATGAATAAGATTTTAATTATTGAAGATGAAGAAGCAATTGCAGATTTACAGAAGGATTATTTGGAAATTAATGATTTTCAGGTCACAATCGAGAATGATGGTGCGAAAGGATTGGAAGAGGCACTTCGCACAGATTATGACCTTGTGATTCTAGACCTGATGCTTCCGGGTATGGACGGATATGAAATATGTAAAAATATCCGCAGTGAGAAAGATATTCCGATTATCATCGTATCGGCCAAAAAGGATGATATTGACAAAGTACGTGGACTGGGACTTGGTGCAGATGATTATATGACAAAGCCATTTAGCCCAAGTGAGCTTGTTGCCCGCGTGAAAGCACATCTGGCAAGATATGAGCGCCTTGTCAGCTCCACGCAAAGGCAGAATGATATGGTAGAAGTGAGAGGAATTAAGATTGATAAGACGGCGCGGCGCGTTTATGTGGACGGCGAGGAAAAAGTGTTTACGACAAAAGAGTTTGACCTTCTGACTTTCCTTGCTGAAAATCCAAACCGCGTATTTACCAAGGATGAACTGTTCCGTGAAATCTGGGATATGGAGTCTATCGGAGACATTGCAACTGTGACAGTTCACATTAAAAAGATTCGGGAAAAAATTGAAGACGACACTTCGAAACCGCAGTATATTGAGACTATATGGGGTGTGGGATATCGGTTTAAGCTATAGAAAAGGACATAATGGGGGAGTGGAGAGAATTTTCTTGTGTATTTCCCGACTTGGCATATTTTTTTGTTGTGAGGTCGGGTGCATTTTTCACTCTTTGTCCGACCTTTTGGAAATATCATTGAAATAGTAGGAAAATTCGATGGGATGGATACCGACTTAGGAGAACCTTTTGTATTGTAGTCGGGTAGGGACGAAAAAAAGACCCCGACGGGATTATATAATTGTGAGATTAGTCGGAATAAGGAAGAAATCATGAAAACACAAATCATATACGAAGACAATGAAATACTCGTCATTTATAAACCGGGAGGGTTTCCGGCGCAGTCGGCGAGAGTGACGCAGCCGGATGTGGTCAGTGAGATATGCGGATATTTAAAGAGTCCGTATGTCGGGCTTGTGCATCGGCTCGACCAGCCGGTGGAGGGGTTGATGGTGCTCGGGAAGACGAAGGAAGCGACGGCGCATTTGAGCAGACAGATGATGGATGGGTCGTTTCAAAAGACATACCTGGCGGTGGTGCGTGACGAAACAGTAGACGGATGCTTGAATGAGGGGAAGGAATTTTCGCCGGACAAAGGGTGGACGGAGCTGACGGATTATCTCATCAAGGACGGAAAAGCCGGAAAGGCGCAAGTTGTAACCGGGCAGCAGGCGGAGAAGGTGTCAGAAGCGAAACTTTTGTATCGCAGGTTGAACGTATCGAAGGATAGTCACCGACAGGGTGACGCAGAGAATAACGACACCGCACTGTTGGAAGTAAAACTTGTTACCGGACGTTTCCACCAAATTCGCGCGCAGATGTCGAATGCAAAAATGCCTCTTTTGGGAGATATGAAATACGGAAGCGAAACATCGCAGGAACTGTCAAAACAGAAGCAGATAAAAGACGTTGCACTCTGTGCATATAAGCTGTCTTTTCCTCATCCGAAGACAAAGAAAAGAATGGAGTTTGAAATCAAACCGAAGAAGCCAGTTTTTAACAGCTATGGATTTTAGTGAAAATACCTATACTAATCCTAAAAGGATTGGATAGGTATTTTTTATGTGGAATGTACGTGGAGAAAACAGGGCAAAATGGATATTTACAGGTGTGGCAGTTGCACTTTTCCTGGTGTTTCGGTTCGTTGTACCGCTCATATACCCGTTTCTTGTCGGAGCGGTTCTCGCTGCCGTGCTTTATCCTGTGATACGGTTTCTTCACCGGAAATTCCATATCGGAAAAGGAATCGGTGCGCTGATTGTTTTGACGCTCCTGGCCCTTGTTGTCATTGCAGTTTTCGGTTTGTGCGGATATGGTATTGTTGAAAAAGGTTACGAGATTTTCTGCGATTATGAGAAGTATATGAAAGTGATGGAACAGGGAGCAGATTTGTGTTGTGACTGGATTGAAACAAGGCTTCATCTGCAGAAGGGATACTTGATGCAGGAGGTAAAAGGCGTGATGACGCGCATGGCAGACGGATGGCAGGAGACAATGATTCCGGATGTATTTGAAGGTTCGATGAGCGGACTGAAAAAACTGTTTTCTGCAGGAGCTTTTTTAGTATTTACATTTCTTTCGGCTGTTCTGATCATAAAGGAATGGGATGAGCAGAGAGGGGGGATTTTTTTGGAATGCAAAAAATATCTGGAAAAGGTGCTTGATTTTTTGAAAATATTTCTCGGAGCACAGATTCGGATTATAGGTGTCATCGCACTGGTCTGTCTGGTCGGCTTTTTTCTGGCGGGAATGAAAGGCGCATTCGGACTTGCTCTTCTGACTGCCTGCATGGATGTACTGCCCTTTATCGGAACCGGAATTATCATAGTACCGCTACTCCTTTGGCGGGTAGTAAATGCGCAGTACTACCAAGCATTTCTATTGCTTGTAACGTATATTTGTTGTATGATTGCAAGAGAATATCTTGAACCGAAATTTATTAGTGAAAAGACAGGAGTTTCGCCGGTTTTGACACTTTTAGGGATATATGTCGGTATCCGGATTCTCGGTTTTCCGGGGATTGTATTGGGACCTCTTTATGTTTTGATACTTCACATTTTTTATGTGGAGCTGGTTGAAAATAACGTGTCGGAGGCAGATGCAGAAAGGGAATGATATTATGAAAAAAGTTATTTCGCTTATTTTAGTGTTTGTTATGATGTTATTGTTTGCCGGGTGTGGAAACGATAAAAGTGATGAGCTTGATATAAAAGAGTTGGTATACAGGTATGAAATGCTTCCGTGCGTGAATGAAATAGAGGGAGAGATTTCACATTTTGCGGCAGAGGGAGATGCAATCTACATTTACGCGACAAAATGGCCGCAGGCGACGGAGGTGAATGAAGAACCTGCCGGAGGATATTTTTACAAATGTAGTGCGGATGGAGACAATTTGGAGAAACTTGCATATGAACCGGAGGTAGGGGATGTCGAATGGGTGAATGCCATGGAAGTGTCGGCAACGGGGGAACTGCTTCTTCTTTATTCCCGTTTTGATGAGGTGACAATGGGGAATACCTATCTTTTGCGAACCATTTCCGCCGATGGTGAGGTTGTTTCGGAGTGGGATTTCGGAGAGCTGTTGAACATAGAAGATTTGTTTATCCAGGACATGAAAAAAGACCGGAACGGAAACATATATCTTTTGTCGGACCAAAAGATATACATATTTGATGCAACGGGCGAGTTGATGGAGCAGATAGAAGACGACAGTCTGATGACGAATATCATCCGGACGAAAGATGGAGAGATTTTGGCCGGATTTGATTATGAGGATGGTTATACGCTCAAAAAAATAGATGCGGATGAGCTTGCATTTTGTGAGACATATGATACAAGCATTCCCTATTACAGCATTACAGGCTGCATTGAAGGATTGGAATATGATTTTTACTATACGGACAGCGAAAGTCTCTACGGATATGATTTGGAGAAAGCTGAGTCGGTAAAGAAGGCTGATTGGGTCAGCAGCAATATTAATAGCAGTTCTTTGGGAAAGATATGCATGCTTTCGGAGAATACCATGCTTGCTACGTATGGAAGGGAAGCATCGGATGATACGTATGGGTTGTATTTTTTAAAGAAAGTGGACCCGAAGGATGTCAAAGTAAGAGAGACGATTACGTTTTGCAGTCTTTATCCCGATGAGGAAGTCAGGGAGCAGGCTATCCGTTTTAATAAGAGTCAGGATGAATATCAGGTAGTTGTAAGGGATTATTCAAGCAGCGAGGAGCCGATGGTGGATATGCACAAGGACCTTACGGCGGGAGAGATGGCAGATATTGTTGATTTGTCAGGACTGTGTTCGGATAAATATGTGTCGAAGGAAATCTTTGCAGATTTGTATGAATTTATGGAGGCGGACGAGGAGATATCCAAAGAAGATTTTATGAAGAATGTTCTCTTAGCAATGGAGACGGACGGAAAATTGTATCGGATTACGCCGACGTTCGGAATTAACAGTCTTGTGACAGGTGCATCCGACGTAAAAATGGGAGAAAAATTTTCTGTTAGTGATTTGTGTGCTTTGGAGAAGAATGGAGCCAAGGCATTTTATATGGATGCAAAAACTACAATTCTTTCCCGTGCGATAGAGCTTAATTACGAGGAGTATGTGGATTGGAACAGAGGATCGTGTAATTTTGAGGGAGAGAGTTTTCTCTCTGTGTTGGAATACGCGGATACTTATCCTGCCGAGGAGGAAATGGTGTGGGATGAAGATACGGAGAGCATGACGAACGTAGTGCGTGGAAAAAAGGTTCTTTGTGCCAGTGTGTACAATTTGGGTATGGCGGATGTGCAGCTCTATGAAGAGATGTTTAAGAGCGATATTTCTGTTGTTGGATTTCCGTCAGAGGTATTCGTCGGTAGTGCGCTGAGCATGGATAGAGAATTTGCAATCAGCGACGCCTCTAAGCACAAAGAAGGGGCTTGGGAATTTTTGAAGACGTATCTTTCCAGGGAATACGTATCTTCCCTGTTTACTGCGGATGAGTATTTGGGGAATCCGATTCGCAAGGACAGCATGGAAGATAAAATAAGACGATATACGGCGACAGAAGCGTATACCGATGATTTTGGGAATGAAATTTTACCTGTTTCTTATGAGTGGGGTTATGAGGATATTATGATGCAGATGTCGCCGCTTAGTGAGCAACAGGCTCAATTGTATCGTGATGCAGTTATGCAGACAGACCATAGATATGTTTATGATAGTGATGTCATAACAATGGTGACAGAAGAAGCACAGCCTTACTTTGACGGACAAATTTCGGCGGAAGAAGCGGCTGCAAATATACAGGAAAGAGTGTCGACTTATATGGAAGATTATAAGTAGAAGGAGGAATATCATGAGTTTTCAGTCAGTCAATGAACTGGAGCAGTTCAGTTTTCAGGATGCGCAGATTAAACAGTTTACGGTTTCGGAGGGACTTATTTCTTTTGAGCTGGAGGCGGTAATTGTTAAGGCAAGAAACTCGCAGAATGCGAATTTTACGGATAGCTATGCGGGAACACTTTCGATGCGCCTGCTCGGAGGAAATATCCAGAAGGCAGTAAAAGAAGGTTATAAATATTATGATGCAAACGATGTGCTTGTGGAAGAAATTCCGGATCAGCCCCTTTCGGAGGAGGAGATTGCAGCACTTGTAAAGGGAAGTAAAGACTATTACCTTTTTGATGTAGTGAAGGTCGAAGATGAGCAGAATGAAACGGGACATTTTCTCTATCTGTTTGGTCTTGATGCAGATGAAGAAACGTCCTATTGGTTCCAGATTGAATTCGATAAGTCAATTTTAGAATGGGAAAGGTATATGAACAGGGTACAGACGAATGGATAAGGAGACGAAAAAAGCTACGGTCATCATACTTGTTATTTTTGCTGTGATTTGCCTGTTGTTTGGGTTGGACGCATGGATAAGACAAAAAAATAAGTTCGTCTATGAAGAGCACTTGGATGATACGGTTGTCACGGTAGACGGAAGACAGGTCAGCTTAAGGGAACTCGGATATTATATTTATTATGTTGAAACGGAAGTGGACAAACAGGCTCGGATTTATAATCCGGAGGACCCACTCGATTATTGGAATACGCATTTCAGTGCCGGAATGGAGAGTGCATACATATCTGAAATGGCGCTGGACGCTATTCTCGGGAGCTGTGTCTGTGATTTAATTTACGAAGATATGGCCAAGGAGAACGGGTATGTGTTGACGGAGGAAGAGGAGAAGGGTGCAGAGAGTCTGGCAGAGCATTTTTATGCTTCCATGACAGATAAGCAGCGCACATCAACGGGACTTACGCCGGAGATTGTGACAGAGGTAGTAAAGAGAAAGCAGCTCGTGGTTAAATTTGCGGCAGAGTATTTTGAAGAAGTTGATTTTACGGGATATGAAGGATACCGTGAGGAGCTGGTTTCGTATGCAGGAGATTATTATATGAAAGAGATTTTGCCTGTTCATGAAGTGACTTACACGGATGAAATTGTCCAAGAGCTCCGGATAGGAAGGATTACCACCGATTATATTGTAAAATATTGACGTACCCTGCTATAATTTGGCAAAAAAAAATAATAAAATTTAAAAAAAAGTACTATACATTTTTAAAAAGATAGGGTATACTATTAACAGTTTCAGGGGCTTGCCCTTGAAACCCCCTCATAATCCGAACGCCAATCCCCTCGGCGTTCGGATTTCCCCTTTTTGGGGATTTTTTTATGTCTAAAAACATTTCCGAGACCGATTTTTCACGGTTTTTCCATGAAATTTAAAAAATATTAAAAATGTGTTGACAACTATTCTTGTCATATGGTATTTTGTAGTCATAGCAAATGACAAATATAATTGTCAATTTGTAAAGCAAGCTTGTCAAAATGAAAATGTAACTTGTCAATCACAATATTTCAATATGTGATGAACGGATAAGGAGGAGATGAAATGCCGCTTCACAACAGATTAAAGGAATACAGAGCCAGAATCAATGTAAATCAGCAGGAGATGGGGCAGCTCGTAAATGTTTCGAGACAGACCATCAGCCTGATAGAGAGAGGCGATTATTCGCCGTCGGTGACACTCGCGATTAAAATTGCAAGAGTGTTTGATGCAAAAGTAGAAGATATATTTGATTATGAGGAGGATGAATCAGATGAATAACGAATTAAAAGATAAAATGGTAACAGTAAATAAAGAAGAGGAAAACAAAAAGCAGAACAAGAAGGTGAAAAGATCCTTTATCATCGTGATGATTTTAAGCGTGATTTTCGGAGCAGTAATCGGTTTTAGTGCGAGCACTCTCAGTGTGAACATGGAAACTTTAACTCCGATGCTTGCAAGTGCAGTTACAAACGGACTCGGTGTTGCAGCACCGTTTCTTATGCTTGTCCTGTTTATTGTAACCCTGATATATCTGGCAGTAAGATTTTCCGGGTGTAAGAAAAAATGGGAAGCTGAAAAAGATACAAGTGATGAAGTTTATGATGAAGTAGATACAAAATTGACCAATCTTCTCAGTGTGGTTCAGGTGTATACGGTTGTGAGTTACTTCCTGTTTTCCGCCGCATTCTACTATGCAGTTCATGTGAAGGGAAGCATCTGGTTTTTGATGGCACTTATCGTATTCATTGCGGATATGGTCATTGTACTTGGTTATCAGCGCAAGATTGTTGATTTTACAAAGATTATGAATCCTGAAAAACAGGGTAGCGTATATGACATGAAGTTCCAGGAAAAATGGATGGACAGCTGTGATGAACTTGAAAAACAGATGATTTACCAGTGCGGATTCAAGGCGTATCAGGTGGCAAATATTATGTGTGTCGTACTTTGGACAGTCTTTACATGCATGGCGATGTTTTTGAAAATCAGTCTCTGGCCGGTGGCGATTGTTTCTCTGTTCTGGCTGGTACTGACAGTGACTTACCTCGCAGAAGGTAAAAAGCTTGATAAGAAGATGAAACAGTAAAGATTTCATCGAATCTTCATAGAAAATTTATTGCATGAATATATTGCCTGATGTATGATGTTTAATACAGAACTGAAAATAGGGGTTGTGGAGGTAGAACAATGGACTTTTTAAACAAACTCGGAACGAAAGCAGGAGAAACATTTCAGACAATAAAAGAGAGTGATGCAACGAAGAAAGCGAAGAATTACGCAGGGATTCCGGGACTTTCCCTTCAGGTAGGAAAGCAGGAAGGCGTTATTAAAAAAGCGTATGAAGAAATCGGTAAAGCATACTACAAGGCAAATAAGAACAATCCGAATTGTGAGTATGCAGACCAGATGGCAGCAATTAAAGAAGCAAAGGCAAAGATTGCAGAGCTGAAAGCAGAGATTGAAGCAAAGAAGAGCTATGATCCGTCGGAAGATGATGTGGTAGAAGTTATTAAACCGGAGGAGACTACGGTTGTTGTAGATCCGTTGGCGGAAGTGACAACTGCAGAGTAAGTGTAAGAGTGGCAAAAAAGTATTTACATCCGGTGCCCTTAACGCTGTAGTTTTAGAATTAGTTAAAGCCGAAAACTGTGTGTTAGGATGGAAAACATCACATATTTGAGGAACGCTTGCGTTCCGAGTTTGATGTTTTCTGTCTTGTTCTTAACACAATTTTCGGCTTTTTGTAATTCTTAGATTATAAAGTAGGGCTCCAGCCGTAATACCGCGCACCGGATATATCAATTTCTTCTGCCGCCTTAAATTTTCTCTCCGTTTTTATACTTCGCAATGACAGCCTGAATACGGTCATTTGGATTTAAGAGATCGCTGATGGATGCATCGTGATTCAATGTATCAATCAGGTATGCGATATATTTACTTAAATCGCAATCGATATAGTATTCTCTGTTTAAAAGCTCCGGTGTCTGATAGATGAGGTTCGTTGTGAGAACTCTGTGAATCAGACCATCCTCGTATGCTTTGTCGAATTTCTCAAGACCGCTTGTAAAGAGACCGAAGGTTGAGCAGATGAAAACGCGTTTTGCCTTGCGCTGCTTTAATTCCTGTGCAACTTCAAGTACACTTTCTCCGGAACTGATCATGTCATCGATGACAATCACATCTTTGCCTTCCACGCTTGTGCCGAGGAATTCATGGGCAACGATAGGATTACGCCCGTCTATAATCTGTGTATAGTCACGTCTCTTGTAGAACATACCCATATCAAGACCGAGCACGTTGGCCATATAAATGGCACGGCTCATACCGCCTTCATCCGGACTGATAACCATCATATGGTCAGAGTCAAGAGTTAAATCCGGTACATTTTTCAGAAGACCTTTTATAAACTGGTAGGTCGGTGATACCGTTTCAAATCCGTGAAGCGGAATTGCATTTTGTACGCGCGGGTCGTGCGCATCAAAAGTGATAATGTTGTCAACGCCCATTGCTGTGAGTTCCTGAAGGGCAATCGCACAGTCCAGCGACTCACGGGAAGTTCTCTTATGCTGTCTGCTCTCATAAAGGAATGGCATGATGACAGTAATTCTTCTTGCCTTACCGCCGACAGCAGCAATGATACGTTTTAAATCCTGGTAGTGGTCATCCGGTGACATCCGGTTTTCGTGACCGCACAGGGAATATGTGAGGCTGTAATTACAAACATCAACTAAGAGGTAAAGGTCGGTTCCGCGGACGGATTCAAGAATCACACCTTTTGCCTCGCCTGAACCGAAACGAGGTACCTTGGTCTGCAAAAGATAAGAGTCTCTCTGATAGCCGTTGAATGCAAGGCTGTCCTTGTGCTCGTTCTCGCGGGTGGTACGCCAATCGACAAGGTATTTGTCGATTTTTTCTCCGAGCCCCTGACATCCTCTCAGGGGAATGATTCCGAGGGAACCTACAGGAATGGTTTCTAAGTTACGCATTTCTTCACGCTTTGACATGATGAAATATCCTCACTTTCTATTGGTGATTAAATTTTTTATGTTTCCGGATGTCTTGTCCGGTAAATTTAAGAAAATCAAAATGACTTATCATGCGGGAAAAAAGCCGGTCGGAATAGTAATCCCGAAGCTCCTCAATCGTGAGATTGCTGGAAATAATCGTGGATTTCTGACGAAGATGTCGCTCATTTAAACAGCTGAAAAGCTCAGATGTTACGAATGAGTTGACAAGTTCCGTACCGAGGTCATCGATAATCAGAAGATCACAGCCCATCAAATCATGTTTAAATTGGGAGAGAGCCTCCTTGTCCTTTGTCCCGAACGTATACTCCGAAATTTTTTGAAAGAGAGCACTTGCGCTGAAATAAATGACGCTGTAGCCCTTATCAAGCAATTCTTTGGCAATGCAACAGGACAAAAACGATTTCCCGGTACCTACTGTACCACAAAAAAACAGATTGCGGTAGTGGGAACCGAAGTCTTCGATGAAATTTCTTGCACTTTGTACAGCTTTTTCAAATTTTACCCTATTTTCTCCGTCATAATACTCCATAGAAAGGTGGTCAAAATTTTCTGTTTCAAGCAATTTCATAAGTCCGGACTGTTCGTACAGATGAGAAATCATTTTCTGTTTCATGCAATGACATTTACTTTGATCCGGAAGATATCCGGTGTCTTGGCACTCTGAACAGTCGTAAATCGGTTCAAGATAATCCGCCGGGTAACCGTGCTCGATGAGTAGAGCGGCTTTTTGCTCAGAGAGGGAGCGGAGCTCTTTTTTCATTTCTTCCAGCGCTTTTGTGTCCCCGAGAAGCATCTTTCTTCCCTGCGCGATGCAGAGGGAAGAGATGGAATCTGCAATTTCTTTGTAAGCAGGAATCCGGGTATAAATCTCTTCTTTGCGCTGCTCAAGCAGGTGGCGGTTCCGTGTCTGAATGCGGTCATATTCTGTTATGATAGCTTGGTATTGGCTGTTTGTAATCATCAGTTGCTAAACAATTCCCTTTCTAATTGATTGAAGTCATAATCCCTTTGCTGGGAGAAATTGTTAAATGTATTTACCGGCTTGGCATTCGGCTTGGACGCAGGGCGGGAATTCTTGGAATTCTGGAATGCTTCCTCCGCCTTTTTGATGTCATTTAATGTATGGATACCGGATTTGTGCCATTTGGAAAGGATACCTTCCGTATATTCAAATCGGTGGCTGTCCACGGCAAGAACCGTCTTCTCGCAGGCGGCGAGGATGACATCCTGTGAAAAGCCGTACTGCTTGTTCCATCGCTGGATATAATCAGCTTCCTGCGTTGTCGGCTCGCTTTGGCGGCCGAGAGCTTTCATTACCGTATAAACGAGTTTTTCGTATCTGGTGGAGCGATTTTTGGCCTGACGAACAGTTACGACACCTTCCGATGCCCAGTTAACCGCTACTTTTTCTATGTAACGCATCTCGCGTTTTCCCTTTCCGACACAATACTCAATCAGATAATCCATCAGGTCGGTTGAGAATTTAAGTTCTTTATAAATAAACAAAAGTGATTTGACGTCAACAACCGATAAGGTTCTGCCGAGGTATGACTCTGCGACAAATAAAATCTGTGATGTTTCTTCCTCCATTTTGAATGCAGAAACTTCGTCGAGCGAGTAGGACGGTTTCTCAAAGGAAGGAGGCGCTGGTTTCGGCGCAGCATTCCGCGTAGGAGCCGGTTCCGGTGCAGTTGTAACCGGCGTCGGAACTACCTTCGGCATAGGAACAATCTGGGCCTCCCGGGCAGGTGCGGATGCGGATTTCATGTGAAGACCGCAGATTTCACCCTTTTCATCGTAATCAAGACAAAGGAGATTCTGTTTCTCCCAATATGCAAGCGCACGTGTCACGTCTTTTTCTGTATGATTAAACTTGTCCGCGATATCGGAAATGCTTGTCGGCAGATTTGAACTCATCATGCGAAGTAGATAAAGATAAATCTTAATCTGCGCATCGTTAGCGTCTTTCATATATTCATCAATAAATTGATTGGATACAATGGTTGATTCCGTTAGATTGTCTTTGTAAAGTGTAAGACGACTCATTTTCATCCCTCTGTTTCAGATTTCTTTTAGCATATGAGATTATAGCACAGGGATTGAAAAAAAGAAATAGAAGTTTTTTCGCAAACCCTTGAAAATACTGGGTTTGCGGGTGATTGTGGATAATGTGGAAAACGTGGATAACTCCGGAAAAATTAATTGACATAATTGGAAAAAACGGCTGTTTATCATAAGAAAGCAATAGTTTTATGTAAACCAAAATATCCACAATAAAATCTGTGTCGATGCACAAAAAATATTGTGGATATTGTGGATAAGTTTAAATGCCAAGCAGATTTTCGCCGATTTTAAACACATCTCCGGCGCCCATAGTTATCAACAAATCATCCGGCTCACATTTTTCTAATAAAAAATTTTCAATGGCATCAAAGGACGAAAAATATTCGCAGGTTCCGCCGATTTTTTGAATTTCTGCCTGCAGCGTTTTAGAACTGATGCCGAGAGTGTCGGTCTCGCGTGCTGCGTAGATGTCTGCCAAGACAACGTGGTCCGCAAGGGATAGGGCCTGAGCAAATTCCGGCAGAAGTGCCTTCGTGCGCGTGTATGTATGGGGCTGGAACACACACCAGGTTTTTTTGTGAGGATATTTTTTCGCTGTTTTTAAAGTTGCGGTAATTTCTGTCGGGTGATGTGCATAATCATCTATAACAGTAGTTTTGCCAAGCATTCCTTTGTACTGGAACCTGCGGTCCGTTCCGCTGAAGGAAAGCACACCTTTTTGAATGTCTTCTGTCTGTCCTCCCAGAAGACAGGCAATGGCGATGGCCGCCAGAGAGTTGGACACGTTGTGGTCTCCGGTTACGCCGAGTGTTACAGGAAAAGTGAGCTCGCCGTCCTCCTTCTTCATATGGAAAGTGTAGGATGGACGTGCCATTTCGTCAAAACATACATCCTTCGCATAAACGTCGAAAGAATCATTGTAGCCGTAGGTTAATACATTGCACTCCAGGCCATCCGTAATTTCAGACACATTCGGTATATCGCCGTTAATGACAAGCGTTCCGTCTTTCGGAAGAAGCTCGGAAAACAGGCGGAAGGAGTGGCGGATGTCGTCAATGTCCTTAAAAAAGTCAAGGTGGTCCGCATCGATGTTTAGTATGGTACTTATTTTTGGGTAAAAGCTCAGAAAACTGTTTGTATATTCGCAGGCTTCTGTCACAAAAAGTTCAGATTGTCCGATGCGGATATTTCCGCCGATGGATTGTAAAATGCCGCCGATGGAAAGCGTCGGGTCAGAGTCCATCTGAAGCAGAATAGAAGAGAGCATGGAAGTCGTTGTCGTTTTCCCGTGCGTTCCGCTGATGGCTACCGGCGTTTCGTAGTTCTGCATGATTTCGCCAAGAAGCTGTGCTCTGCTCAGACATGGAATGTTCTTTTCTCTGGCTGCGCAAAGTTCCGGATTATCCGGATGAATGGCTGCGGTATAAACAACGACATCGAGGTCGTCTGCGATATTTGAGCTGCGCTGTCCGTAGAAAACGGTGGCCCCTTTTTGTGTGAGAAGTCGGGTAAGGTCGCTTTCTTTGGCATCGGAACCGCTGACGCGGAAGCCTCTTTGCAGAAGAATCTCTGCAAGCCCGCTCATGCTGATACCGCCGATGCCGATAAAATGGATTGCAACAGGTTTGTTAAAATCAATTTGATACATATAGTACACTTCCTATTCTTTTTGCAAAAATTACTATGAATTATTATATAACAAAGCGGTTGTACCATGCAACAAAATATGGAGAGGTCGGGCAATCTTACAATTTTAGACAAATTTTACAAAAATGGTAAAATATTTACACGTCAAAAAAACAGATGAAAAGTAAATTGCACAAAAAACTATGAAATACAAAAAATAAAATTGTGCAAAAATGCCAATAATGCAGGAAAAAAGTCAGAATTTATTTGTAAAAATTATTCACTTTACAGATATTGTA
This sequence comes from Lachnospiraceae bacterium, assembly GCA_015056905.1. GTDB lineage: Bacteria > Bacillota > Clostridia > Lachnospirales > Lachnospiraceae > SVFI01. The sequence goes on along the minus strand of SVFI01000016.1, from coordinate 19,603 downwards.
TGATATAATCTTCATATCGGTTTGTATGGTTAAGAAATGGTTTGTTATAGAACCGAGATTACACGAGTAAGGGGTGACACTATGATTAAAAAAGAGATGATTGCCATGCTGCTTGCTGGCGGTCAGGGCAGCAGACTTGGTGTATTAACTGCAAAGGTAGCGAAACCGGCAGTGGCGTTCGGAGGTAAGTACAGAATTATCGACTTTCCTCTCAGTAACTGCATTAACTCCGGAGTTGATACAGTAGGTGTGTTAACACAGTACCAGCCACTTAGGCTGAATACACATATCGGAATCGGTATTCCGTGGGATTTGGATCGTAACATCGGGGGTGTATCCGTTCTTCCGCCGTATGAGAAGAGTAAGGATACAGAATGGTATACGGGTACGGCGAATGCCATTTATCAGAATATTGAATATATGGACAGCTTTAATCCGGATTATGTTTTAATTTTATCCGGTGACCATATTTATAAGATGGATTATGAGGTGATGCTTGATTATCATAAGGAGAAGGGGGCAGAAGTAACACTTGCTGCAATGCCGGTTCCGATTGAAGAAGCGAAGCGTTTCGGTATTCTTATCACGGACGAGGATCGTAAGATTAACGAGTTTGAAGAGAAACCGGCGAATCCTAGAAGTAATCTTGCAAGTATGGGTATTTACATATTTAACTGGAAGACACTTAAGGAGGCACTCATTGCCAATGCAACGCAGCCGTCTCTTGACTTTGGTAAGCATGTAATTCCGTATTGTCATGCCAACGGTGCTCCGTGCTATGCATACGAGTTTAACGGATACTGGAAGGATGTAGGAACTTTAAATTCATATTGGGAAGCGAATATGGAGCTTATCGATATTGTTCCGGAGTTCAACCTTTATGAAGAGTATTGGAAGATTTACACAAAGAGTGATATTCTTCCGCCGCAGTATATTTCAGCAGACAGCGAAATCGAGAAATGTATCATCGGTGAAGGTTCCCAGATTTACGGTAGAGTATATAATTCTGTTATCGGATGCGGCGTAACCATCGGTGCGGGAACGATTGTACGTGATTCCATTATTATGAATCAGACAGAGATTGGTGCGGGATGTGAGCTGAACAAAGCCATCATTGCTGAGCAGGTTCAGATCGGTGACAATGTAAAACTCGGTGTCGGTGATGAAGCTGAGAATGAGACAGATCCGCATATTTACAATCATGGACTTGTTACCATCGGTGAGAAATCCGTGGTTCCGAGCAATGTGTCTGTAGGAAAGAACTCTGTTGTATCAGGTATTACAACAGACGCTGATTATCCGGATAACTATCTGGCCAGCGGCAAAACTTTGATTAAGGCAGGTGACAAGGCATGAGAGCAATAGGAATTATTTTAGCCGGCGGAAACAATCACAGAATGAAAGAGCTTTCCCAGAAGAGAGCGATTGCAGCAATGCCGATTGCAGGAAGTTACCGCAGTATCGACTTTGCATTAAGTAATATGACGAATTCACGTATTCAGCGTGTGGCAGTTTTCACACAGTATAATGCCAGAAGCTTAAATGAGCATTTGAGTTCATCCAAGTGGTGGGATTTCGGTAGAAAACAGGGAGGTCTTTCCGTTTTTACACCGACTGTGACGAACGAAAACAGTTCATGGTATCGCGGAACAGCAGATGCGATTTACCAGAATCTTGATTTCTTAAAAGAGAGTCATGAGCCATACGTAGTCATCGCTTCCGGCGATTGTGTATACAAGATGGACTACAACAAGGTTCTTGAATATCACATTGCGAAGAAGGCTGACATTACTGTAGTATGCAAAGATATGCCTGCAGGAATGAACGTTGACCGCTACGGTATCTTAAAGATGAATGAAGAAAGCCGTATCGAGGAGTTCGAGGAGAAGCCGATTGTGGCAAATTCCAACACGATTTCCTGCGGTATCTATGTAGTACGACGCAGACAGCTCATCGAGTTAATTGAGAAGTCTGCAGAAGAAGGACAGTTCGACTTTGTAAAAGATATTTTAATCCGTTATAAGAATCTTAAGAGAATTTACGGATACAAAATGCAGGATTACTGGAAGAACATTGCGACAGTAGACGATTATTTCAATGCAAATATGGATTTCTTAAAACCGGACATCAGAGATTACTTCTTCCGTCAGTATCCGGACATCTACTCTAAGGTAGACGATCTTCCACCGGCGAAATATAACGTTGGTGCTAAGATTCGCAATAGTCTGATTTCAAGCGGAAGTATCATCAATGGTGTGGTAGAAGATTCCGTTATCTTTAAAGATGTATTTGTGGGAAATAATTGTACGATCAAAAATTCAATTATCTTAAATGACGTGTACATTGGCGACAATACTTATATTGAGAACTGTATCGTGGAAAGTCACGACACAATCCGCGCTAATTCGTATCATAAAGGGGAAGGCGACATTAAGATTGTAATTGAGAAGAACGATCGGTTTGTAATCTAGACGGAAATGACTACTATGTAAAGGGGGAAATGCCATGAACATTACAGATGTTCGCGTGCGCAAAATTACGAAAGAAGGAAAGATGAGGGCAGTGGTGTCCATCACTCTCGACGACGTTTTTGTTGTGCATGATATCAAGGTAATCGAAGGCGAGAAAGGTATGTTCATCGCAATGCCGAGTAAAAAAGCATCCGACGGTGAATACAGAGATATCGCTCATCCGATTAATTCCGGAACAAGAGATATGATTCAGAAAACTGTGCTCGATGCATACGATAAGGCGATGCTTGAGCCGGATGAAGAATAGGTTTTGGAGAAGGGTTACAAAAAAGGGCCGTGCGTGTTTGCGCATGGTCCTTTTTGCGTGGATGGATTATATGGCAAAAGAGGGGTTTCTTTTTCAGTCAGGGGACGCTCTCGCTCGGCTTTATCACGCAGCGGATACTAAATTCGCGGAAACAACGTGTCCGCTCATTAAGTACCGGCGTGAACAGACGCCCCAAACGTGAAAAAGAAACCCCTCTTTTGCCGTACATCTCCTGTCACGTAATAAGTACTATGCGCAAACACGCACTAAGCTATGTCCTTGTGTCAGTATTATAAGGTCGGAGGGGAGAAATTGTGCTGTATGATTGTAGAGCGGAAGTTTTTTATATGGGCAGGAGCGTCCCCATACCGGAAAACATTTCTCGCCTACCTATATAAACAATATACTTCCGATATACACTTATGATATAATGAAACAGTCAAAACTATGTAGGAGAGGAAGAGCTATGATTTCATTTGAAAGTGACTATATTGCGGGAGCGCATCCGAAGGTGCTTGAGAAGCTGATGGAGACGAATATGGAGGCGCTTGGTGGTTATGGAACGGATAAGTACTGCGAGAGTGCAAAGGAGAAAATTAAAGCAGCGTGCGGGTGTCCGGGGGCGGAAGTTCATTTTCTGGTCGGAGGAACGCAGACGAATGCGCTCGTGATTTCTTCGATGCTAAAAGAATATGAGGGTGTGATTGCAGCTAAAACAGGACATGTGAGTCTGCATGAGGCAGGCGCAATCGAGTACACCGGGCATAAGGTGCTTGAGATTGCACAGGAAAACGGAAAAATTGTACCGGAACTGTTGAAAGAGTATCTGGATACTTTTTACATGGATGAGAACAGGGAACACATGGTATTTCCCGGAATGGTGTACATTTCACATCCGACGGAATATGGTACATTGTATAATAAGAAGGAATTAGAGCAAATTTCCGATATTTGTCAGGGATATGAAATTCCTCTCTATTTGGACGGGGCAAGGCTCGGTTATGGTATCATGAGCAGAGAAACCGATGTCACGATGGAAGATATTGCAAAATGCTGTGATGTATTTTATATCGGAGGGACAAAGGTCGGTGCGCTGTGCGGAGAGGCGGTTGTTTTTACAAAGGGAAATGCACCGAAGCACTTTATGACCATTGTCAAGCAGAAGGGAGCGCTTCTTGCGAAGGGGCGTGTGCTGGGGGTTCAGTTTGATACGCTGTTTACGGACGGGTTATATTTTGATATCAGCCGCCACGCGATAGACATGGCAGAGCAACTGAAAGGGATGTTAAAAGAAAAGGGATATCAATTTTATATGGAATCTCCAACCAATCAGCAATTTGTGATTGTTGAAAACGGAAAACTTTCAGAACTTAAAAAATCTGTAGCTGTCAGTTTCTGGGAGAAGTACGACGATGCACATACGGTTATCCGCCTTGCGACGAGCTGGTCTACGACGCAGGAAGATATGGATATATTGAAGGAAGTGTTATAGTTTATGATGCGAATGGAAATGGCATGTTTTTTTGTCATTATGATTATGTCAATTTTATATTTTTCTGCAAAGAGAGAAAAAACTCAAATACATAAAATATTCTCTCTTATTATGTTGCTTTCGATGTTTCATTTAGTGTTTGATGCGGTTACTGTATATACGGTAAATCGAAGAGACATTGTTCCGGTGTGGATAAACGAAGGAGCGCATAGACTTTTCATTGGGACGATGGTATTGCTTTTTTATTTGTTTTATCGATATATTGCGCTGCTCATTGAGGAAGAAACAGGAAAGGTACCGAGGGGATTTTGGTTCTTTACGGTGATTCTTGGCGTTACGATTGTCGGAGCACTATGTCTACCGATTTATTATATGGACACAGAGTTGGGAAGTTATTCCTATGGACCGGCGGCGTATATGACCTACTTTTCTGTTGCGGTAAATTTGTTTGGTGTGATCTTTGCGTTTGCAAAGCACTGGAAAGAGATTTATGCAAAGAAAAAACTGGGAATTGCTGCAGCGATGGCAGTCGAGGTTGTGATTTCGCTTTATCAGGCGACACATCCGCTAGCGCTTTTAAGTGGAATGGGAATTATGCTCATTGTTTTGTCGTTTTACCTAACGATGGAAAATCCGGATATTTTGCTTGTAAAACAGATAGAGAAGGAAAAGCAGAGAGCGGAGACCGCAAACGAGGCGAAGTCGACGTTTTTGTCTCATATGTCGCATGAAATCCGCACACCGATGAATGCGGTAATCGGAATGACGGAGCTGATGCTTCGAACCGATATAACGAATGAGCAGAGGGAGTATCTTGTCAATATTAAACATTCGGGAAATGCGCTTGTTTCCATTATCAATGATATCTTGGACATTTCTAAGATAGAGTCAGGTAAAATGGAGTTGTCGGAAGGAGAATACGAAGTTGCACCGATGTTGTCGGACGTTCGTATGATTATAGAAAACCGCATCGGAGAAAAGCCAATAGAGCTTTTATTTGAAATTGACGAAAGGGTTCCGAAACGGATGTACGGCGATGATTTGCGCATCCGACAGGTCATGATTAACCTGCTCAATAATGCGGTGAAATTTACGGAAAAGGGACATGTGGAATTAAAAATAGAAGTTCTTTCCCTCGCAGAGGAAAAGGTGCAGCTTAAGGTTATTGTTTCGGATACCGGACGGGGAATCCGCAAGGAAGATTTGGATAAACTGTTTGGAGCATTTGAACAGGTGGATGTTGAGAAAAACAAGGGGAAAGAAGGAACCGGTCTGGGATTGGCAATTTCTTCCGAATTGGTTCGACTGATGGGAGGAAAATTGGAAGTTGATAGTGTTTATGGAGTGGGGAGTCGATTTTGTTTTACTATAAATCAGGGAGTTGTGGTTTCTGAATACGAAGAGGAAATAGATGAGCAGACGGAGAGTCGTGAGTTTACGGCTCCAAATGCAAAGATACTTGTTGTGGATGACAGCGAAATTAATTTAAAGGTCGCAACCGGTCTTATGAAACCGCTTCAAATGACAGTGCACACTGCGCTTAGCGGACAACAGGCACTGGAGATGATACGCCGGGAAGTGTATGATATAATTTTTATGGACCATATGATGCCGGGGATGGATGGTATAGAGACAACGGAGCGCATCAGAGCTATGGAGGATGTCTATTATCGTGAAGTCCCGATTATCGCGTTTTCAGCCAATGCCATGAAGGAAGCGGAGCAGAGTTTCTATGCATGCGGTATGGATGGATTTGTCTCAAAGCCGATAGAGGTAGATGTATTGTTCCGGGTGATGCGGAAATGGTTACCGAAGCATTTAATTAGAGAGGCGGGTTCTCAGAGGGAGAATGTTTGCGGCAAATCGGATGCGGAAGACGGCGAGTTTGTGCTGGAGGGTATTTCTGTACAGGAAGGCGTCAAGAATGCAGGAAGCACAGAATTTTATATGGAAATTCTGGCAGATTTCTATTTACTTATTGATACGAAATCCCTTAAAATAGAGAAGTGTATAGAGGATGAACTCATTCGAGATTATACCGTTGAGGTACACGCACTTAAGTCAACGGCGCGTATGATTGGAGCTATGGAGCTGTCAGATGAATTTTTACACCTTGAGCAGCTTGGAAAAGAAGAGGATTGGGAAGCGATTCGTCGCGTGACACCGGAGGTTCTTGCGCATTACCGACGTTACAAAGAGATTTTGAAGCCATTCAGTCAGCAGAGGGAGCAGGAGAAAAGAGAAGCATCTATGGAAGAAATTCTCGACTGTCTGAAGGCGATAGGTGATGCAATTGACAAGTTTGACCTTGATGGCGCGGATGAAGCGATGAAAAGACTGGAAACATACAAATTGCCTCAACAGGTACATGCGAAAATGGAAGATTTACGTGTGTACATGGCGGATGTGGCGATGGAAGATATTTTGAGGGTGACGCATGAAATAGAAGATATGATAGGGAGGATTGTGACATGACAAATGTTTTGTTTATATCACATACGAAAGGTTTTATATTATCATCGCTGGCTTCGCAGTTGGAGGCGCAGGGACACAATATTAAACATGTATCCGACAGACCGAGTGAGATTGACCAGGCAAAAAAAGATATTCACTTGATTCTTTTAAATGCGGAACAGCTTGATATGGAAGGGCTCATTTATATAAAGGATATGGCAATCGAAGAGAATATACCTATTTTTGTCATCGGTGATGTGAATGAGCTGAAAAATGTGCAGTCAGTAATTCCGGAACAATTCATTAAAAAAGAGTTTCTCAGACCGGTAAATGTAAAAGATATTCTTTCACAGATGGATGGTTATCTGAGAAAAGAAGCTGGACAAAAGAAAAAGAAGATACTGGTGGTGGATGATTGCGGAGCGATGCTTCGAAGTGTAAAAGAGTGGCTCCAGGATAAATATCAGGTTATTGTTGCAAATTCCGGCGCGATGGCGATTAAGTACCTGGCGATGAACCGACCGGATTTGATTCTGCTTGATTACGAAATGCCGGTGTGTGACGGGAAGCAGGTATTGGAAATGATTCGTTCGGAATCTGAATTTTCTGCCGTTCCAGTTATTTTTCTGACGGGTAAAAACGATAGAGAGAGTGTTCTAAGCGTCTCTAATCTAAAACCGGAAGGATATCTGTTAAAAACAATGCCACCGGCGCAGATTGTGCAGACGATTGATGATTTTTTTGAAAAGAAAAAAGCACAGATATAGGAGAGTAAAAGAAAAGCTACGACGAAATTTTTTCGCCGTAGCTTTTTCTGTGTCTGAAATTAAGTTTTACAGTTTAAAGAATCTTATGTCGTTTTCGAGTGATACAGCCAAATCCTGTAATTCTTTTGCTGCGTTGCTCAAGAGATTAATCGTTGCATTGAGTTCCTGCATGGAAGCAGTAGTCTCTTCTGTGGAAGCAGCGTTCTCTTCGGACAGAGCGGAAAGGTCCTGAATAATATCAACAACAGATACACGTGAGCTGTCACATTCGGAAGCCTGTGTGTGAATCTGTGAAGTGCTGTTGGTGGATGAGACGATACCTTCGCGCACGGAGGAGAATTTGTCGATGGTGTCGAGCATCTTTTCCTGCTGTACGGTAATGTTGTCTCTGAGCTGATCCATAACGACAAGTGTATTGGCGGAATCCTGTGACAGTGTAGAAATAATTTCTGCAATCTGTGCTGCGCTTGCATTGGATTCTTCTGCCAGTTTCTGAATCTGTGCCGCAACGACTGCAAATCCGCGTCCTGCCTCTCCGGCTCTGGCAGCTTCGATGGAAGCGTTCAGAGAAAGGAGATTGGTCTCGTCAGCAATATCTGTAATCAAATTAAGTGCCTCTGCGATAACGGCAACGGATTTGTCTGTCTTTTCAACATTTTCAGCCACTTTTTCAATCGCGATATTTGTCTGCTCATTTGAATCCTTGAGAAGGTTCATATTGTTCTGGGCTTCATTGCCTGCCTTCTGCATGGATTCTGCAACCTGATATAATTCGTCAATACTATGTACAATCTGTTCAATCTTCATACCCATGTCAGATACAAGATTTGTAGCGTGTTCCACTTCTTCGGCCTGAGTGATGGCTCCTTTGGAAACCTCCTCCACTGCAAGACTGATTTCGTCAGTCGTGTGACTTGTCTGTAATGCCATGTCACCGAGATCGGTTCCCTCTCGCATCAGTACATCAGCTGATTTTTGAATATGTGAAATAATGTTGCGCAATTCGTTTAAGGTACGATCCAGTGCCCCCGCCATAATACCGATTTCATCGCTGCGTTTCAGGCTTTTTGGATTGACTGTCGCTGTCAAATCGCCTTCAGAGAGCTGAACCAGTACTTTTTCCGTATCATTGACTGCGGCTGCAATTTTCTTCGTTGCAAAGAATACAAGGAAGAAGGCAATCAGACACATAAGAATACTGATACCGGTAAGAGTGTTCACTTTTCTGTTAATGTAGTTGTCTACTTTTTCGGAAGGTTCGCCGACAAAGAACATACCGATAATTTCACCATTATGGTCCTTGGCAGGAACATAGTATGCGTAAAAAGCTTTTCCGTTAATCGTGAGATTCGTTGCGTGATACTCTTCGCCTCTTACAAGAACCGTTTCCACAACCTCATCGGATGCTTTCGTTCCGATGATTCGTTTTCCGTCTTCGCCGATCAGAGTCGTTGCCACACGGGTGTCACCATAGAAAAGCGTAATTTCCATATCTGTACCGGCCACATAGGAATCCAGCAAAGTTTCATCTTCGGTGAGGTCATGATCCCCTTTCATCAAGTCACCGTTTTCATTTAAGACATAATCTTCGCCCGGATTAATTGAATCAAAACCGGCATGTACTGCAATTGCGGTTGTATGCAATCCTTCAACGAATTCGTCCTGCATACCTGTTTTTATGCTGTAGGAGGCGTATACAGACAGTGTAATTGCCAGAATCAGCATTGGAACGAGAGCAATGAGTACAAGTTCGGTTAATAATGAGAGTCCCCCTTTTTTCCCACTTTTGTTTGATGTCTTACTCATAAATAATGCCACCTCTCTCTGCGTGCTTTTTGCACAAAAATGCTATAATTATCATACCATAATGCTCCGGTAGGATAAAGTTTTTTTTTAATAAAGTTGTTTAAATTTATTCTTCATCATCATCTTCGACAATAGGTATGGTAAAAATGAATTCCGTACCTACCCCTTCTGTGCTGATAACGTTAATATTTTCTCCGTGAGAGTGAATGATTTCTTTCGTGATGGAAAGTCCTAAGCCGGTTCCTTTTTTATCCTTACCGCGGGATAAATCTGTTTTATAAAAACGGTCGAAAATGAGTTTCAGGCTCTCCTTCGGAATTCCGATTCCCGTATCTTTGACGGAAACACAGAGCTTGGATTTTTTCTCGCGTGTCTCAATCGTAATGACGGAGTTGTTATGGGAGAACTTAATGGCATTATCAATCAGGTTATAAAGAACCTGCTGAATTTTGCTCATGTCACCGATAACCGTCATCGTCTCGCCGACAAGAGTCAGGGAGATGCGGATATTTTTCTTCTCGCAGAGTCCTTCAAACGTTGCAACCGTATCACGAATGACGGTATTCATGTCAAACTCTGATTTTTCCAGAAGCATACCTTTCGTATTTAAATTGTTGAGCTGAAGAAGGCTGTTCGTCAGCTTAGTCAGACGGTCCGTCTCGTTGAGAACAATGTTTAAATATTTTTCATGCAACTGCGGCGGAATAGTGCCGTCAAGCATTGCTTCCAGGTAACCGCGGATGGAAGTAAGCGGCGAGCGGAAGTCATGTGAAACGTTTGCGACGAATTTTTTCTGATTGTCCTCGGAACGGGCAATTTCGCTTGCCATATAATTGAGAGAGCCGGCAAGATATCCCATCTCGTCGTTCGTGTCTACGGAAAATTCATAGTGCATGTTTCCGTCTGCGTACTGCTCTGTTGCATAGATAATCTTTTTGAGCGGAATATAAATAATCTCCGTAAAAAAGATTAGGATGATGAGCGATAACAGAACAAGAAGTACGAGGGTAATGTACATAATGGTCAAGTAACTGTTGCTCTGCTGTTTCAAATCCTGCATCGGTTTCATGATGACAACATAGCCCTTGATTTTGTAGTTGGATGTAATAGGGCTGAATACAATCAGCATTTCTTCTGTAAATTCACCGAAAAAGTCACCGGTCGTGTAGTACGAATCCTCGGTGACAGACGGAGTAAACTCTGCCACAATCTTTGGGTTTCCGAGGTCCGGGAGAGTTTCGGAATTTACGAGAACGGTTCCGGACGGATTGACAATCCAAATGGATGAGGAAAGGTATGTTCCGATGGCACGAAGCTGGTTGTATGCCGATTCAATGGTGATGGCATTATTATACAAATCGGAAGCGTAGGTCTGTGAAATCATGGAAGCTTCCGAATAAAGGGACTGCGCTGTCTCGCTTTTTATGCGCTGGTCTATCAGCGAGGAAGAAAACGTGGCAACGACAAGGAACCCAAAGCATCCGAAAATGACATATGCAAGAATAAATTTTAAAAACAACGTTTTTTTCATTTACAGAACCTCTGTCTAAAGAACCTCAAATTTGTATCCGATGCCCCATACGGTGGAGAGACGCCAGTTTTGGTGGTCGCTGATTTTTTCGCGGAGACGTTTGATATGTACGTCAACCGTTCGCGTGTCTCCGATGTATTCGTAGCCCCAAATCTGGTCGAGGAGTTGTTCGCGCGTAAACACCTGATTCGGTGATGCGGCGAGAAAATAGAGAAGCTCCAGCTCTTTAGGAGGCATTTCTACGACACTTCCCTTGTACACAACCGAGTAGTTGGTCAGATTGATAGTCAGGTCCGGATAATCTACTTTTTTGGTCGTGCTTGTTTCCTCCGGAACGGCGTTTCCGGCTTTAAAGCGACGCAGAACGGCCTTGACGCGCGCAACCAGTTCCTTGGTGTCAAACGGTTTTTCCATGTAATCATCTGCGCCGAGTTCGAGTCCGAGCACCTTGTCAAATACTTCACCTTTGGCGGAGAGCATAATAATCGGAACGGTGGAGGAAGAACGGATTTCTCTGCATACCTGATAGCCGTCAATGCCCGGGAGCATTAAATCGAGAAGAATCAAGTTCGGAGCAAAAGAGCCGAAGGCTGAGAGCGCGGATTCCCCGTCACCTACGATCATTGTCTCAAAGCACTCCTTGGTCAGGTAAAGAGAAATAAGTTCTGCAATGTTTTCATCATCATCTACAATTAAAATTTTCTGTTTCGATACCATGAATATCCTCCTTTTATTTAAATGTTGCGATGGTTACGCCGCTGTCCCCTTCTCCGAATTCACCTAAACGATAAGATGAGACATAGGAAAGACTTTTTAAGTGGCTTTGTACGGCGCTTCGAAGAGCACCGGTTCCTTTGCCGTGCACAATGCGCACGCTCGGAATATGCGCCATATAAGCGTCATCGAGATATTTGTCCAGCGCCGTGATAGCTTCGTCCACAGTTTTTCCGAGGAGATTAATTTCGGTTTTCACGTTTGCCGATTTGGACATTTTAATCTGACCGAAGCTCGACTTTGACATGGATGGTGCAGTAATATCGTCCTCCGGAATCAGCACAAGGTCACTGACGTGTACTTTGGAGCGGATAATTCCGCACTGTACGAAAAGGTAACCTTTGGCATCCGGTTTGGAACTGACAGTTCCTTTTAAATTCATCGAAAGTACCTTGATACGGTCGCCCAGATGCAGCTCGGAGGCTTTCACCTTCGGAGCGCTTGAGGCGTGTTTCGGTGTTTTCAGTGTCAATTTGGAATCCTTGTCAGAAATGTGTTGGCGGACTTTCGTACGCTTCTTTTCCATTTCTTTCATGGAAGTATTGTCGTCAAATTTCTGGAAAGAACGGATGGTCTCATCCGCGACATCCTTTGCTTCTTTTAATATATCGCGCGCCTGTTCGTTGGCTTCCTGGATGATTTTTTCTTTTCGTGCTTCGAATTTTTCCTGTTGTTTTTCGAAGGACTTAATTTTCTGTTCCAGTTCTTCTTTTTGTTTATCAAATTCAAGTTTCTCCCGTTCCATCCGGACACGGCTCGTTTCAAGTGAAGTCAGAACGTCTTCAAAGCTTTCCTGCTCACTCGACATCTGTTCCTTCGCCTTGTCAATAATTCCCTCAGGCAAACCGAGTTTTCCGGAGATGGCAAACGCGTTACTTTTACCGGGAACTCCGATGAGAAGATGATAGGTCGGAGACAATGTCTCAACGTCAAACTCGCAGCAGGCGTTTTCAACACCTTCCGCGGAAAGGGCATAAATTTTGATTTCGCTATAGTGCGTTGTCGCCATTGTATAACATCCGCGCTCGTGCAGCGTGGAGAGGATGGCAATAGCGAGGGCTGCGCCCTCTGTCGGGTCTGTTCCGGCGCAGAGCTCATCGAACAGAACAAGACTTCGGTTGTCTGCTTCCTTCATAATCCGGACAATGTTCGTCATATGGGAAGAGAAGGTTGATAAATTCTGCTCTATGCTTTGTTCGTCACCGATATCCGCATAGATATTGCGAAAAACGGTAAGCCGGCTGCGATCAAGCGCAGGAATGTGAAGGCCTGCCTGAGCCATCAGAGAAAAAAGGCCGACGGTTTTGAGGGAGACGGTTTTTCCTCCGGTGTTCGGGCCTGTAATAATGAGCTGCCGGAAACCGTCGCCGAGACGGACATCAATCGGAACGACTTTCTTTTTATCCAAAAGCGGGTGGCGCCCCTGACGGATATTTATAATACCGTCCTCATTGAGTAACGGCTCGGTAGCATTCATCTCCATGGCCAGTTCTGCTTTGGCAAAGATAAAATCAAGAATGGTCATAAGTTCGCCGTTTCGGGTAATCGCCTCAGTATGCTCTGCAAGCATGGAGGAAAGCTGCATGAGAATGCGCTCAATTTCTTCTTTTTCCTCCTCTGTGAGTTCTTTTATTTTGTTGTTCAGTTCCACGATGGCAGCAGGCTCGATGAAAAGAGTGGAGCCGGTCTGGGAACGTTCATGAACCATCCCCGGAACTTGATTTTTGTGTTCTGCCTTGACCGGAATGCAGTACCGGTTGTTGCGCATGGTAATGACAGCGTCCTGCAGATAGGTGCGGTAGGAACCGTTTACCATGCTAAGGAGCTGTGAGTGAATCTTGTCTCCGGCGTGGGAAAGAGCCTTACGGATATGCTTGAGTGTAGAGCTTGCGTCGTCTGCAAACTCGTCCTCAGCGAGAATACAGCGGCGGATTTCCGAAGAGGCGTTTGTCAGCGGTTCAAGTTCATCAAAAAAACCGGTCAGAGAATCGGTATGCTCTTTTTCCGTACGGCCGAAATTTTTAACTCTTGCGACATTTTCCAGCATGGATGCAATGCGTAAAAGCTCGCCGCTGCTACATGCGCCGCCGAGCTCTAAATGTTTGCAAATATGCCTTACATCGTGGTTGCTTCCGAAAGAGATGCTGCCTTTTTTAAAAAGACGGCTTAATGCATCGCCGGTTTGAGATTGTCTGAGCTGAATCTGAGACAGGGAGTTGCCCGGTGTCAGAGCAAGACACATATCACGTCCCGGCTGTGAGGAAGCTTTGTCTGCAAGGAGCTGTATAATTTTATCGTATTCTAACGTAGCGAGTGCTTTTTTGTTCATGTCAAATCCTCTCGTTTAAAAATGAGCATAAAACTTTAACATAAAGTATAGCACAACCGGGCTGAAATTACTACAACGGTATTCTTGTGAAAAAAGGGTGCAGATGATATACTGGATAAGTATAAATAGAAAGGAATATGTTATGGAACAAAAGCACGAAACATCATTTGTGACAGAGACAATCAAAGAAAAGCCAATCAACAAAAAGAAATTGTTTCGCCGCACGATAACGACGATTGTATTTGCCATCGTGTTCGGTTTGATTGCCTGTCTTACTTTTATATTGATAGAGCCGGTAATTAACAATATTCTTAATCCGGAGGAAATTACAAAAGTAAAATTCCCGGAGGAGGAGCAGGAGGTAAAACCGGAAGAGCTGTTGACGGAGGATGAGATTGCACAGCAGGAGGAATCCATTCAGGAAGTTGTGGAAGCAGCCAAGGAGGTTGTGGAGAGCGGACAGAATGAAATGACATCCATCGATACCTATGAAAAAATTTACGCAGATTTCCAGAGGCTCGCCAAAGAAGCAGGTAAATCCATTGTGACGGTGGTCGGTATTACGGAGCAGCAGGATTGGTTTGCAGGAATTACCGAAAATGAAAATACAACGTCCGGGCTGATTGTTGCGGAGAACGGAGTGGAAGTTCTGATTCTGGCGGACGCAGGAAATCTTCAAAATGCCGGAGAGTATTATGTGCGCTTTTTTGATAAACAGACGGTGGAAGCAGAACTGAAAAATATGGATGCGCAGACGGGTTTGGCGGTGTATGCGGTGGACCTTTCCGGTTTGCCGAAAGAAACAAAAGAAAATATCACATTTGCCACACTCGGAAGTTCAACAGGCGAAAACCTTGTGGGAAGTCCGATGATCGCAATCGGAGCACCATACGGAACGAGCGGTTCGCTCTCTTACGGAATGATTACTTCCAACGGAACGAAACTGAATCTTGCAGACGCGATTTACAATGTGATTACGACGGATATGAGTATGTCACAGAATGCGAGCGGAGCAGTGATGAATCTGCACGGTGAAGTGGTGGGAATTATTACAAAGAGCGCAGCATCAAAGGTGGATGCGGGCACGATATCCGCCATTGGTATTTCGGACATTAAGACATTGATTGCCAAACTGTCAAATGATGAAGAGCGTGCTTATGTCGGAATAAAAGGAATGGATGTGACAGAGGAGGCGCATGAGGAAACAGGAGTTCCGTTTGGTGTTTATGTGTCAGAAGTTATCACCGGCTCACCGGCGATGGCGGCAGGAATTCAAAATGGAGATGTGATTGTGAATCTCGGTAAGCAATCGGTAACTTCTTTCCGTGAATTCAGAGCAGGTGTTTTTTCTCTGGAACCGAATATGATTGTGGAAGTGACGCTGATGCGTTTCAACGGAACGGAATATAATGAAATTAATTTAGAAATAACGACAGGAGAGGCGAAATAATTATGAAATTTATTCAGGATTACAGAGAGGGAGACAGAGTTTTCGATATTTATTTATGTAAGCATAAGCAGGCGGCGACAACCAAGAACGGAAAGCCGTACGAAAATGTGATTTTACAGGATAAGACAGGTACGATTGATGCGAAGGTGTGGGACCCGAACAGCATGGGAATCGAGGATTATGACACGCTTGATTACATAGAGGTTTACGGTGAAGTGACAACATTTCAGGGAGCAAACCAGATTAATGTCAAAAGAATCCGTCGTTGTCATGAGGGGGAATACGACCCGGCGAACTATCTTCCGGTCAGCAGCAAGAGTATTGAAGGGATGTATCAAGAATTGCTCGGTTTTGTAAACAGTATTCAGGAACCGCATGTGAAAGAGCTTTTGCAGAGTTTCTATGTGAAGGACAAAGAATTCATCAAAGCGTTTCAGAATTCGTCCGCAGCCAAGAGCGTGCACCATGGATTTGTCGGCGGACTTTTGGAACATACGCTCAGTGTGACGAAACTGTGTGATTATTATACAAAAGCATATCCGATGCTGAATAAAGATATATTACTTGCAAGCGCCATGCTTCATGACATTGGTAAGACGAGGGAACTTTCTCTTTTTCCGGAAAATGACTATACGGATGCAGGTCAGCTTCTCGGTCATATTGTAATCGGAAGTGAGATGGTGGATCGCAAGGCAGAAGCGATTGAGGGATTTCCTACAAAGCTTTTAGCCTATATCAAGCATTGTATTTTGTCGCATCACGGAGAACTTGAATACGGTTCGCCGAAAAAACCGGCGATTATGGAAGCGGTTGCACTCAATTTCGCCGACAATACCGATGCCAAGATGCAGACATTTACCGAAATATTGAACGGTACCAACGAAACAGGATGGCTTGGATACAACCGCCTGTTTGAATCCAACATTACAAAGACGACTTACTAAAATGATTTGATTACGGAGAGACTATGACTTTTCAAAAAAATGACGAGGTGCAGGTAACTATTACCGATTATACAAGTGAGGGAGCAGGCATCGGAAAAGTGGAGGGATATCCTTTGTTTGTGAAAGATGCCATCATCGGCGATACGGTGATTGCAGGAATAACAAAGGTAAAGAAAAACTATGCGTTTGCCCGCCTTGTAAAAATTATATCGCCTTCCGCGGACCGCGTGGAACCGAAATGCGGGTTTCACAAAAAGTGCGGAGGCTGTCAGATGCAGGCGCTCTCTTACGAGGCACAGCTTGCGTTCAAACAGAATAAAATTCGGAATAATCTCGTACGCATCGGTGATTTTGCGCCGGAGCTTGTCGACTGCGTAATGGAACCGATTATCGGAATGGAGGAGCCATTCCGCTATCGGAACAAGGCACAGTATCCGGTCGGATGCGATAAGGATGGGAATCCGGTTACCGGATTTTATGCGGGAAGAACGCATGACATCATTCCGAACACGGATTGCTATCTCGGAAAAGAAAGCAATCAGGTGATTCTTGAAACGATTCTTACTTTTATGAAGGAACATCATATCTCTGCATATGATGAAAAGACTTGTCAGGGACTCGTGCGCCATGTGTTGATTCGGGAGGGATTCCACACGGGAGAGATTATGGTTTGCCTCGTTGTGAATGCTGTGGCTGACAGGAAGGTTGGCAGTGAAGCGCTCTGCGGGTTACCTTTGGCTAACTTGTTTGTTGAAAAAATGCGAGAGATTCCTTCTGTCGGAGAGAGAATTGTCAGCATATGTCTGAATTATAATAAAGAGAATACGAATGTTATCTTGGGTCGGGAAGTAAAGGTACTTTTCGGACAGGGATATATTACCGATACGCTTTCCGGAATTGCATTCCGTATTTCGCCGCTTTCGTTTTATCAGGTAAATCCGGTGCAGACCGAGAAGCTTTACGGTACTGCATTGGAATATGCGTCTCTGACCGGAGAGGAAACGGTATGGGATTTGTACTGCGGAATCGGAACGATTTCCCTGTTTTTGTCGCAAAAAGCCAAGCAGGTGTACGGAGTGGAAATCGTACCGCAGGCCATTGAGGATGCGAAACAGAATGCTTCCGTAAACGGTATTAACAACGCCGACTTTTTTGTCGGAAAAGCGGAGGAAGTTCTGCCTGAAAAATATGAAAAGGAAAATATTTATGCGGACGTTATCGTCGTGGACCCGCCGAGAAAAGGATGCGATGAGAAATGTCTGGAGACGATGGTCAAAATGGCACCGAAGCGAATTGTTTATGTAAGCTGTGACAGCGCGACTCTCGCCCGTGATTTGAAGTATCTGTGCGAAAACGGATATGAGATAAAACGTGTCAGGGGCGTGGACCAGTTTTGCCATACGGTGCATGTGGAGACGGTTGTTCTCTTGGGTAGGAAAAAAGTCCACGATTATATTTACGTGGATTACGAGCCTAAAGATACTGATTATCTCAAGGATTGCAAGCACAAAGCTACCTATGGTGACATTACCGATTGGGTGAAGAAGAATTATGATTTGCATGTATCAAATCTATATATAGCACAAGTGAAACGTAAGCTGGGATTTGACATGATGGAGAACTATAATAAAGGGAAAGAGGGACATCGGGTTCCGAACTGTCCTCCCGAAAAAGAAGAAGCGATAATGGCAGCCCTAAAACATTTTGGTGTCATTGATTAAAGAAAAACATTAAAAAAAGAATCTACTGGTTAGCCAGTAGGTTCTTTTTCTTCTTGCATGGATTTTTCCAGTTGGTCTGCTTTTGCTTCAAGGAATGTGAGCATTAAGTTGTTTGTAACGCTCATGTGTGCTGTGAAAGCAAATTCAAGTAACCCAACTGCATCCCAGCCATTAATCGGCTTGAAACGTTCTACAAGAGCGTTCAGGCGTTCATCCTGTTCGTTATCAAGCAGGATATTAACTTGGTGCATGTTCATGTTTTGGTTCTCCCTGTGGTGTGATGTGTTTAGGTATATTATATCTGGTATTGATATTTGTTGCAATTTGTTTCTGGAAGCTTTAGTCGAGCTGACGCTCGACGGAGGGTCACACCAAAGGGAAGGATGCTGGAATGGGATAATGTCTTGAGGTGTCAAGGGAAAATACTTGACAGCAAAAGAGGGATGTGGTAACATGGTCTCATAAATCAAATGTCTAAGGTTTTTATCATAATGAAAAAGGAATCTGTTGTGGTTGGCAGGTTCTTTTTTTTGTGCATTTATAAGAATAAAAAATGTGTCAACCATGGGTTATAAAATTAAGCGTGATTCTATCCCGCATGGTTGAGCCAAAGTCGTCGTACATTTTTGATTTTTTTTAGCGTCGAATTTTATCCCGCATGGTTGACAGGAAAAATGAAAATGCAAAGTAGTTTTCGTACAGAACGTACAGAATCGAAAAACGAAAGTGTACGATTAAAAACGTGTCAACCATGGTATCTAAAATCAATTCGTACAGAATGTACTAAAACTTTTTAAAAAAGAGTATAAAATATTTTAAAATGTACGTATATATATATATAATATTTCAAAAAAAACAGTACGTTCTGTACGAATTAAATCTATCCCGCATGGTTGAGCTGAAAATCATCGTACAATTCCAAAATCAAAAATGTACGAAATGTACGAAAAAAATTGTAAATCAAATCTATACCGCATGGTTGACACAAAAACAATGGTACAAAAAATGTACGATTGTTTGTAAACCACATAGGTATTATCCTTTTTATTCTGTGACGCTTGAAAAGACAAGCAAGTCTGCCGAGCTGAAATGGAGTAAAATGTGATACTTTTGTATTTTTTTGTTGACATTCATATTTATATAGTGATATAATTCCCTTAATTAAATAAATAATTGCAACGGGCGGTCATTCAGGTTGTGATTTTTATTATCACAATAAAAACAGAGTGGCAGCGGCAATCTAAGTACGAAAATCTAGCGGCAATTATCTATGTTTATTCCTTTTTTGGAATGAGTGTAGATAATTGTCGTTTTTTTGTTACTTAAAAAAAAGAAAAGGAGATATATCATATGACAAAAACAACCATTGAAACATGTCCAGTACATCTTAAACTTACTCTTACAATTAATGAAGCAGCCGTTTATACAGGGATAGGTATTCACAAAATCGAGGAACTTCTTGAACGTGATGATTGCAGCTTCCGATTGAACAACGGTAAGAGACGAATGATTAAGAGAAAAGAATTTGAAGAATATATCAGTAGCCATACTGATATT
>SVFI01000015.1 GCA_015056905.1 Lachnospiraceae bacterium | reverse complement strand
AGTTATTAATTTACAACTTGCAAAAAGAAGTATAACAAAGGTCAAAACGATTCGATGGATTCTTATTTCATTGTGTGCGGTTATAGTGATAATATTTATCGCACTTGCATCTATGAATAGTTCTTATCTGGATTGGAATTACAATGATCCTGAGTTGGCAGTGGCAGGAACAATAATGCATGGGTTTGAATTCTTATTTGTTAGACTTGCACCGATTGCTTTTTGGGCTTCTGTAGTTGGAATTGTAGCGACATATAAGAAAAGATAAATTTCATTTAGCAGGTGTATCGCCATGCCGACACTCACAAGCTTGCGCTTGTTCGTTGTCGCGGCGTTCGCCGTATGCATCTTCGCACGAATGTGACTGCCGGGTGCTCGCACACAGGCAGACACATTCGGCCCATCTGCGCATGGCTCATTGCTACGCGCAAACTTTCAGTTTCTCGAAGAATTTTATCTTGATGGCACATTGTTACGTAAATGATAGGGTGTTATACTTAGTTATACCCAAATTGGAAAGAGGGGAAAGAAAATGGATAAAGTATTTCAGGTAATAAAAGATCTTCTCGGGTGGTTTTTAGGGGTATGCTTTATACTGTTGGCATTAGGATTGTTTTTTGATGGTTCTGCTATTGGCGGTGTAGCATCCCTGCTATTTGGACTGGGGATCACGCCGTTAAGAAGAAAGCTGATGTGGACTGCAAAAGTCAGTTATATTGTTTTGTCATGTTTGTTTTTGGTATCGTGCGGTTCTTTGATGTCTGTCAGTTCGACGGAGGAGGCGAAGGAAGAAGTACAACAGGAGACAGCAACCACGGAAGAACAGACTGTTGCAGCGCAAAATTCGGAAGACGAGGCTGAGACGAAAACGGATATAGAACCGGAAGATCGGGAAGAAGAACCGATTTCGGAGATGCAGGTTCACTTCATTGATGTCGGACAAGGTGATGCGACGCTGGTTATCGCAGGCGAACATGCGATGTTGATTGATGCGGGAGATGACAGCAAAGGAACGAAAGTTCAGCTTTATCTTAAGACGCAAGGTATAGAAAGACTTGATTACCTTGTGCTGACGCATACGGATGCAGACCATATCGGCGGTGCAGATGTCATTATAAGTAAGTTTGACATAGGTAACGTTTTTATCGGAGATTATCCAAAAGACAATAACACATATAGAGATTTGATGCAGGCATTGGAAACAAAACGTTTGCCTTATTCTACTCCGGAGGTCGGCGATACATATGCACTCGGAGATGCTTTTTTTATGTTAGTAGCACCGAACAGAACGTATTCTGATCCGAACAACTCTTCCATTGCGCTGGTTCTGCAAAACGGTCAAAACCGATTTTTGTTCACCGGTGATGCGCAGGAGGAAGCGGAAGCAGACATATTGGCGAATGGTTTAAATATCGATTGCGATGTGCTGAAAGCAGGGCATCACGGCAGCAGTACTTCGAATACAAAAGGTCTGTTGGCAGCATCATCGCCGCTGTATTCTGTCATCAGCTGTGCGCCGGACAATTCTTATGGTCATCCTCATGCAGAGGTGTTAAACAACTTGCGGGCGATGGGAGTGAAAGTGTTTCGAACAGATGAGCAGGGTTCGGTAGTTGCGACTTCTGATGGGACGGAAATCACATGGAATTGCGTGCCGTCGGAAAGCTGGAAGGCAGGAGAACGCACACAGAATTCTTCGGATGTATCTGAGGAAACAACCACGGACAAGGAAGAGGAGCAGCAAGAGAAAACGCAGTCACAGCAACCGGTAGCGACAGGTAACTATGCAGTAAACAGCAAAAACGGAAAGATACACATTGTCGGTGCATGTCCGGCGACGGGAACAGGTGACAGTGCGATGACAAGTCCTGTTTACTTTGCTACTTATGAGGAAGCCATGGCTTACTCTTTGCAAATTGCACCGGGACAGGAAAAAAGAAACTGCGGGAATTGTTATAAATAAGAGTGGAAAGCCAATCGGTAGGAGGGAAGCGGGATGTTATTGGTAATGCAATGTGTCGTGTGTTGTGTTATTTTTACATTTATTATTTTACCGGCGCAGTATAAAGATCCTCTTTGCATGATCGCTTCGTAGTCAGAAACTCAGAATTCCGGGAACTGAGGAGATGGATGAGGAATATAAAGACAAGCTGTTTCATATCAGAGGTGCGGCCATAGGCTGTATGCTTGGACTTGTCGTTGCAGCTTTGTCCGGTTGCATTGTTCATTTTGCTTTATTATAATAGAATGCAGCAAAAGTTTTTTTGCTGCAGGAGGATAAGGCAATGAGCAAAACGAAAGGCTTAAATGCCAATCAACTAAAATTAATAGCGATTATAGCAATGACAATCGACCATATTGTCTGGACGGTCTGTCCGGGATATTCGACCGTATGGTGGGTTGTCATTTTACATGTTATCGGTCGGCTTACAGCACCGATTATGTGGTTTTTTATTGTGGAGGGGTATTACCATACGAGGAATTTTAAGAAGTATGCGATGAGGCTTTTTGTGTTGGCGGTTATTTCACATTTTGCCTATAATTTTTGTTTCGGAATTTCATTTATCCCGTTTAAAACGTCAATTTTTAATCAGACGGGAGTTGTGTGGTCGCTGGCTTGGGGATTGATACTTTTATACATATACGACAATGAGAATATGAAGCAATGGCAGAAAAATATTGCGATTATGCTGATTTGCCTCATTACTTTCCCTTCTGACTGGAGCTGTGTCGCGACGATGGCAATTTTGTTTATGGGGGCGTATCGAGGTGACTTTAAAAAGCAGATGACGTGGATGATGGTATGGACGCTGATATATGCGGCAGTTTATTTCGTTTTTATTGATAAATTATATGCACTTGTCCAGCTTGGCACTTGTTTGACGATTCCGCTCCTCTATCTTTATAACGGAGAGCGCGGAAGTTGGAAGGGGATGGGTAAGTTGTTTTATGCTTACTATCCGGCGCATTTGGTTATCTGTGGCATACTGCGTATTTTGATATGGGGAGCCGGATTTGTGACGGCAACTGCGAATTTTTGATGGAGAGTATTGGATATGAAACTCAGGAAGGTTCAGTCGTGCAAAGATTGGCGTGATATCAAACAACTTTATAATGCGGCGTTTCCGGCAAATGAGAAAAAGCCGTTTTGGATGATTCGGTTGAAAAACAAGCAGAACACAGCAGATGTCTGGGTTTTGGAAGATGAAAATGCATTTGCAGGACTTGCGATTACGATGAATGGTGGCGATATGGTTCTGCTTGATTATTTTGCGGTTGACGCGGGGAAACGTGGCAGAGGTATTGGCGCCCAGGCACTTCGGATATTGCAGGAAAAATATAGTGGCAGAAGGTTTTTTCTTGAAATTGAAAGTGTAGAGAAAGCATCAGAGCATCAGGCAGAGAGGTTGCGCCGTAAGAAGTTTTATTTAGCGAACGGAATGCGGGAACTCGGCGTAAACGTGACTTTGTTCGGTGTGGATATGGAGCTGCTCGGCTACAACTGTGATGTGAGTTTTGAAGAGTATAGAGGTTTGTATTACAACGCCTACGGAAATTGGGCAGCGAAGAATGTGGTGGAGCTCTGTAGAGATTTCGGCGATAGAAAATGTAGAGGAGTTCTGTAGAGATTTTGACGACGGGGTATGGAGAGCAGTTCAGGCGGTATAGGTTTCCGGTGAGTAAAAGCGACCGATGTAAAGAGCGGGACGAATCAAGTTGAAATAATAAGCGCCAATGGTAAATGCTACCGCTTACCGAACAAAAATTACCGATGACCGCGAAAAGTAACATTTTTATAGACGCAAGCGTTATAATGCACTCAGGAGGTGAGGAGATGAACTTTCGTTTAGTCATTGATAAGTCAAAAGATGAGGAGGTTGTGGCGACCGTCCACGAGAAGTCGGATCTGACAGACAAGATAGAAGAACTTGTGATGCAGTATGACGGCTCGGATAAGATTACGGCCTATACGGAGGATGACATCAAAGTTCTGAAGATTCCGGAGATTGAGTGCATTACGGTAATTGAGGGGAAAACCTATGCTGTCTGCAGTAGCGGTGAGCAATTTCGTTTAAAGCAGCGGCTGTATGAAATGGAAGATCTTTTGCCGGAATGTTTTATCAAAATTAACAAATCTTCTTTGGCAAATCAGAGCAGAATCGAGAGATTCACGGGAATGTATACGGGAGCGGTGAATGTTATTTTTAAAAGCGGCTATACGGAATACGTTTCCAGAAGATGTTTTGCAGAAATTAAAAGGAGGTTAAGTGTAAAATGAAAAAATATGTGAAAGAATTCGTGCATAGAGGTCTGTTAGCTGCGTGGGGCGGACCGGTTATCATAGCGATTATTTATTTATGTTTACAGGCAAACGGTGTAAAAACAATGATGACAGTCAATGAAGTAGTGCTCGGAATTATCTCATCCGCAATTTTGGCATTTATCGCAGCAGGTGTCAATGTGATATATCAGATTGAGGAACTTCCGCTCATGTGGGCAACATTTATTCAGGCGATTGTATTGTATTTCGATTACCTGATTATTTATTTGATAAACAACTGGATGAAGGCAGAACCGATTGTGATTTTGATTTTTACCTTATGTTTTATGGCCGGATATACGATTGTTTGGACCGGAATTTATTTTCTGGCCATTCGCCCTTCCATTAATAAAATGAACAGAAAATTACAGGAGGAAGCATGAGTAAAATTGTATTTTTTTGTATTCCGGCGCACGGACATACGAATCCGACGCTCGGTGTGGTCAGAGAACTGATAGCAAGAGGACATGAGGTGCTTTATTATTCTTATGAGCCGTTCCGTGAAAAAATTGAATCTACGGGTGCGACTTTCATTGCCTGTGATGCGTTTGACGCGGAGCAGAAACTGGATGCGAAGGATGCGGTAAAGGTCGGAAAAGATTTGGCGTTTTCTACAAGATTGTTAGTCGACACTACCCTTGCACTCAATGACAGTGTCTGTGCTGAGATGGAGCGTATACAGCCCGATTGTATCGTGGCGGATTCCATGGCAGTCTGGGGAAAGGCGGTAGCCATGAAGATGGGAATCCCCTTCGTATCATCCACAACGACATTTGCATTTAATCAGTACTCGGCCAGGATTTTAAAGCAGAGTCTCGGGGAATTGTTCGGTATGATTTTTTCAATGCCGAAAATTAATAAGGATATCAAACGCCTGCAGGATGCGGGTTACCCTGTAAACAGCGTACTTGACCTGATTCAGAATGATGCGGAAACCAATACGGTTGTCTATACCTCACCACAGTTCCAGCCGTGCTCTGAAACATTCAATGATAAGTATGCTTTTGTTGGTCCTTCTGTCAGACCGGCGGAGTGCGAAATCAGCAAAGAGAAAGAAAAGCTGATTTATATTTCACTCGGAACCGTTATCAATGATAATGAGAGATTTTTCAAAAATTGTATAGAGGCTTTCAAGGATACGGATTATCAGGTAATTATATCAGTTGGAAATTTAGTGGATATAGACAAACTGGGAGAAATCCCGGAGAACATTTCCGTGCAGCAGCATGTGGACCAGATTGCAGTACTTCAGAAGGCAGATGTGTTCCTTTCTCATTGTGGAATGAACAGTGTCAACGAGAGCCTGTATTATGAGGTACCGCTTGTGACATATCCGCAAACGTCAGAGCAGGGCGGTGTTGCAACGAGAGTAGAAATGCTCGGTGCAGGTGTGCGACTTAAAAAAGCTACGTCAGGAGCAATCCGTGAAACTGTGGAACGGGTACTCGGCACACCATCTTATCATGATGGCGCGAAGAAGATTTCTGAAGGATTTAAAAATTGCAGCGGTGCAAAAGGTGCGGGGGATAAGATTATGCAAGTGTGCGTTCAGAAGTAATCGCGAAAATCTTGCGGAATAATTGAAATTCTGATAGAATAATAGAAATGAAAGGAGCAACTGCTTTTATGGTTGCTCTTTTTTTGGGTTTTGCGGAGTGGGGGCTTCGCAGGAAGAAAAATGGAGGTAGAACTATGTTAAATGTATTGATTACAGGTGCACAGGGCCATGTTGGCTCAGCACTGCAACAGCTCTTGGACAGCAGAGAGTACCGCATTCTTACAACGGATATGGACGAGATGGATATTACTGATTTGGAACATGTCAATCAGTATATGAGAATCAATCGTCCGGATGTCATTATTAATTGTGCGAGTCTTACGGATGTGGAGGCGTGTGAGGCTAATCCTGACAAAGCGTACAATGTCAACGCAATCGGTGTCCGCAACCTGGCAAAAGCGGCAGAGGAGATTAACGCAAAACTGATTCATATGTCTACGGATGATGTGTTTAATTCCAGAGCAGACAGACCGTATAATGAGTTTGATGAGACAAATCCGAAGTCTGTATACGGCAAATCCAAACTGGCAGGTGAAAAGTTTGTAACACAGCTTTGCAGCAGGTTTGTGATTATTCGAAGCTCATGGAACTACGGGATTGGGAAAGATTTTGTGGATGAGGTGCTTCGTGCGGTAGGAGTGGTACCGTCATTGGAAGTGGCGCGGAACCGCTATGGTGTTCCGACAAGTACAAAAGAGGTTGCAAAAGTGATTCAGTATTTTATTGATAACGATGAGTACGGACTTTATCACGCTGTGTGTAAAGGAAGCTGCAACCGTTATGAGTATGCACAGGCTATTTTAGAGTACACAGGTAACACAGGAAAACTTGAACTTGTTCCGGTGGATAAGACAGATGTCCTTCGTCCGGATTATTGTGTGCTTGACAATATGATGCTTCGCCTGACCGGAATCGAAGAACCGGCTGAGTGGAGAACGGCTCTCAAGGAGTATTTGGAAGAAACAGGAGGGCTGGAATAATGACAGAAACTAAGAAAGAAAAGAAAAAAATAGGTCTCTCGACCAAGATATTTATTGCTCTTTTAGTAGGAGCAGTTACAGGTATTCTTATCCATTATGCATTACCGGCAAGCGAATTTAAAGATAAGTTTATTGTAGAAGGCGTTTTGTATGTTATCGGACAGGGATTTATTCGATTGATGCAGATGCTCGTCGTTCCGCTTGTATTCTGTTCGCTTGTATGCGGAAGTATGGCAATCGGTGATACGAAGACACTCGGTAAAGTCGGAGTGAAGACAGTCGGTTTTTATATTGCGACGACTGCGCTCGCGGTTTCAATTGCACTTTCAGTCGCGTATCTTATTAATCCGGGTATCGGACTGAATATGGATGCAGTGGAGAAGTCGGAAGTGGCTGCAACAACCGCAGGTACGAGCATTGTCGATACGCTTCTGAATATTATTCCGAAAAATCCAATCGGTTCCATGGCCAATGGAGATATGCTTCCGATTATTGTATTTGCACTCTTTGTCGGTATTATGCTGGCGAAACTCGGAAGTAAGGCAAGTACGGTAGCGAACTTCTTCAGCCAGTTTAACGATGTGATGATGGAAATGACGATGGCAATCATGAGCATTGCGCCAATCGGAGTGTTCTGTCTGATTGCCAGAACGTTTGCAACGGTAGGATTTTCAGCATTTGCTCCGATGCTAAAATATATGGGAAGTGTGACGCTGGCGCTTCTGCTTCAGTGCTTTGTCGTATATCAGGTATTACTGTTTATCTTTACAAGGTTGAATCCGCTGAAATTTATCAAAAAGTTTCTACCTGTAATGGGATTTGCATTTTCAACAGCGACTTCGAATGCAACCATTCCGATGTCGATTGATACGTTAAACAAAAAGATGGGAGTTTCTAAGCAGATTTCATCCTTCACAATTCCGCTCGGAGCCACTATCAACATGGACGGAACATCCATCATGCAGGGAGTTGCGGTTGTGTTTATTGCTCAGGTGTATGGTATTGATTTGACAATAGGTAATCTTGCGACGGTTGTGCTTACAGCAACACTTGCATCCATCGGGACAGCC
The DNA here is from genome assembly GCA_015056905.1 of Lachnospiraceae bacterium. GTDB lineage: Bacteria > Bacillota > Clostridia > Lachnospirales > Lachnospiraceae > SVFI01. Next base: position 45,381 of record SVFI01000015.1, on the reverse strand, counting down.
GGTGTGCCGAGTGTCGGTCTTGTGACACTTGCCATGGTGCTTAATTCTGTCGGACTTCCTACAGAGGGAATTGCCCTTATTATGGGTATCGACCGTATTCTTGATATGCTCAGAACAGCTGTCAATATTACGGGTGACGCGGTATGTACCACAATTGTGGCAAAACAGGAAAAAGCATTAAATAAAGATGTATTTAATGCCTCCTAAAAAATACCGAGTATTTTTAATAACAGAAGAACAAGGACAAGCAGAATTGTAGGTTTTACAATTCTGCTTCCTTTTTTTATGACAAGACCGGCTCCGATATATCCGCCGAGCATATTACAGGCGGCGGCAGCAATGCCGAGCGTAAATAACACCTGGCCATTTAAAATAAAAATGATAAGCGACGTTATGTTTGTCGTCAGGTTAATGACTTTTGCCTGTGCATTTGCGGTTGCGACGCTGATTTTTGCAAAGACCGTAAAGGCGATGATTAAAAAGGTTCCGGTTCCGGGACCATAGAATCCATCATACATACCGATGATAAATGCGGCCGTCACAGCAGTAATATAAGTTCTTTGGTTAAGAACAAGTTCTGCATCAGGGTTATCCTTAAACAACTTTTTGTTCAGGACAATAAAAGCTGCGATGGGAAGTATTGCAAACAGAATGTATTCCATGAGCTTTTCACCCATCATAAGGGAAAGTTTTGCCCCTATGGCAGAACCGATAACAGCGCTTATGACGGAAGGTATTGCTAATTTGAAATTGACCAGTCCGTTTTTGATAAATCTAGCGGTTGCAAGCGTGGTTCCGCAGGTAGAAGAGAGTTTGTTGGTGGCAACTGCCTGATGGATGGGAACCCCGGCAATGAGGTAGGCAGGGAGCGAAATCAATCCCCCGCCCCCGCCGATGGCGTCTACAAGTCCCGCTAAAAACAGGAGCGGGCATACAAATAAAAAAGTTCCTATAGTAAGTGTCATAGTAAGTTCCTTTGCAATTTATTTTTTTCCCAGTTGCCAGAAAGCAACTGCACTTGCGGCTGCAACATTCAAAGAGTCCACGCCGTGGGACATCGGGATGCAGACCGTGTAATCGCAGTTTGCAATCGTGTCAGCACTGAGGCCGTCCCCCTCTGTTCCGAGGATGATAGCAAGCTTTTCTTCGTTCATCAGTTGTGGATTGTCTATGCTGACAGCGACATCGCTGAGTGCCATGGCAGCGGTTTTAAATCCAAGTTCCTTTATTTTTTGCATATCTGTGCCGGGCCGGTCCGCGTCTTTGTCACCGACAAAAGTCCATGGAATCTGGAATACGGTTCCCATGCTGACTCTCGTGGCACGGCGGTATAGGGGATCACTGCATCCCGGGGTGAGAAGTACCGCATCAATGCCAAGAGCCGCCGCGGAGCGGAAGATGGCACCGACATTGGTCGGATTCATGACATTTTCCAAAATGGCAATCCGGCGGGCGTTTGCGCACACAGTCTCCACAGCCGGCAGCTGTGGACGTCGCATCGCACAGAGCACACCTCGTGTCAGGGAAAATCCGGTCAGTTTTGTTAAGACGTCGAATTCTGCCGTAAAAACAGGCACATGATCACATCTGCGAACAATCTCCTTTGCCTGTCCATCGATATGTTTTCTTTCCAAAAGCAGAGAAATCGGAGTATAACCGGCATTAAGTGCACGCTCAATGACATTCGGACTTTCTGCGATAAATATTCCTCTCTCCGGCTCGTAAATGGTGCGCAGCTGGTTTTCGTTCCGTCTTGCGTAGACATCAAGTTCCGGATGGGAAAAGTCATTAATTTCGATAATATTTGCCATGGCAAACTCCTTTTTTGTCTTATGGGCTACATTTTACTGAAATGGGATTGGATTGGCAAGGGAAATTTATGTGGAAGAGAGCAGTGTTTGGAAGTATAATGTGGTTGTGAGGTAAGGCTATATGAGTGAAATCGCAATTTTTATCAGGAATTTAATATGTACACTTGCGGTAATATCAATTCCGCTTCTAATCATTTGGCTTATCGAAAGATACAAGAAACGTAGGGCGCAAAAGTCATTGGAAGACCTGCCGGAGGAGATAAAGGACGCATTGTGCGGAGGATATGTTGAGGGGGTTGCTTTAGGGAAACTTAGAATCAGGTATGCGCTTAGAAATGTTGGAAAGGGCGTGGGGTTCTATGTGTTTTGTGTGCTTTTCGGAATGATGCGTATGAAGGGCGGAGCCGAAGAAATCAAAGAATATCTGATGGTATCTTTGGTAATTCTTGCCTCCATCCTGCTTTTTGTGTTAAGAGATGCATTGCGCGTAGCACCATGGGTGAAACTTCGTGTTGTGAAAGCGGTGGAGGCCAATGAACCGGTAACCGCTTTTTCAGGAGACAGTTATATTCTTTATTACGACATTTTGAAGGGGGATATTGAGGCTTCCAAGATGGAGATTGGGCGAAATGTCAATTTGGATGAAAATGGATGTCTGATGGCGGTTGTGACAGAGAAGCAAAAAAGGTTACGGCCTATTTTTGTTATATAAAAGAAGAAAATTCAAACGCGACGCAGCGTCAGGGGTTGCTTGTGACGCAGCGTTATGTACCATAATAGCCATGAAAGGTGGTGAGAAGCTATGTCAAATTATACGACAGGAGAACTTGCAAAACTTGCAGGAGTGACGGTGAGAACCGTGCAGTATTATGATTCGAGAGGGATATTGATTCCGAGTGATTTCAGTGAAGGCGGCAGACGGTTATATACGGAACGTGACCTTCAAAAGCTGAAGGTTATCTGTTATCTGCGCGGACTTGGCCTCGGACTCAATCAGGTGGCGGAAATACTGGAGGCAGAAAACGCACAAAAGGTAATCGGACTTTTGCTGGAGGAGCAGAAAAAAACACTGGAGCGTGAAGTTGCAGAGCGCAGAGAACAGCTTGATATGATTGCAGATCTGCAAAGAGAAATGCAGAGTATTGCGGAGTTTTCTATCGAAAATCTAAGTGATGTAGCGTATATTATGGAAAACAAAAAGAAATTGAGGAAAGTATATTCCGTAATCTTGGGTATAGGTTTGGTTTTAGACGGATTGGAAATCGGGGCATTTATCTATGCGCTTATGAGCGGAAACTGGTGGCCGCTTGCCGGAGTACTTGTGTTGATGCTCATTGTGCTTTTTCCGATTATAAGATATTATCATAAGTATACGGTGTATATCTGTCCGGAATGTCATGAGGTGTTCAAACCGAAAATGGGAGAGTTCTTTTGGTCAAAGCATACGCCGAAAACAAGGAATCTGACATGTCCGAACTGCGGAAAAAAGAGTTTCTGTGTGGAAACTTACGGTGAAAGTATCGGAGAAATATCATTAGAGAAAGAGGAGGAATGAGGAAGTATGAAAGATAAGAAGAAAACAGTCATATATTTAATTTGGGCATTTGTGATTGCGTGGATTTTACAGGTGATTGCGAGTGTGTGTGTTAACAATATGGGGACGGTTGGTGCAATGATTTTCCAGCTGGTGCTCATGGTGGTTATGTTTGCTCCGTTTGCGGCGGTGCTGATTGCTAAGTACCCGCTTAAAGGAATGGGATGGGTTCCGAAGTTTAAAGGAAACATCGGTTACATGGTTCTTGCATGGCTCGGTCCTTTGCTTTTTACGATGCTAGGAGCATTGCTTTACTTTATCATTTTTCCTGACCGCTTTGATACCACAGGAGCATATCTGACGCTGGCGGCAGGTGAAGAGGCGATTGCCCAGATCGAGGCGGAAGGAATGACCGTTGGGCAGCTTTTACTTGTGCAGGTGATTTCTGCGCCGCTGTATGCACCGTTTGTCAATATGTTCTTTGCGCTCGGAGAAGAAGTGGGCTGGCGCGGAATGCTTTATCCGCAGCTGAAAGCCTTTTGCGGGAAAACCAAAGGACGTATTTTGGGTGGCTTCATCTGGGGCGCATGGCATTGGCCGGTGATGCTCCTTGCAGGATATGAGTACGGGAAGGTATATCCGGGAGCACCGTTTTCCGGAATGATTGTATTTTGTCTCTTTACAATTGTCGGAGGAACCTTGATGGATGTATTATATGAGAAGACGGAGTGCATCTGGGTACCTGCGCTGGCGCACGGCGCGATTAACGGAACGGCATCGCTTGCAGTTTACTTTATGCAACCGGAATATGTGGATTTGATGATTCTGGGACCGACTCCGATTGGTATTATCAGTATGATACCGGCGCTTATTGTTGCAGTTGTTGTTTTGTGCAAGGATAAGTAAGGTTCATATAAATTATTTTTGACTTGGAGGAATTTGACATGAGTTTTACAGAAACATTTGGAATGGCGTTTTTAGTGCTTATCATTATTGCGCTTGTTGTCAGTAGTGTGGGATTTTACAAATATGTGTATTTTATCTCCCTCGGTTATGGATTTTCCATAGCGGCAATGGGAATTGCAATGCCGATTTTATTTAGGGACACGCTTAGTATCGGAACGCTCGTAGGTTGTGCTTTGTTTGTTGTTTACGGATGCAGACTGGGAGGATATCTTCTCGTGCGCGAGATTAAAAGTGCTTCTTATCGTAGTACGATGAAAAAGGAAATCAAGGACGGTAAAGACATGAAGATGGTTGCCAAAGTGAGCATCTGGGTAAGCTGTGCCTTACTGTATGCACTGCAGGTATCACCATTGTTTTTCCGCTTGAAGATGGGCGAGCAGACAGATACCGTATGCATTGCCGGTGTTGTGATTATGGCGTGCGGAATTCTTTTGGAATCTGCTGCAGACTGGCAGAAATCCAAGCAGAAAGCGGTAAATCCGAATCGTTTCTGTGATAAAGGATTGTATAAAATTGTGCGTTGCCCGAATTATCTCGGAGAGGTGCTGTTCTGGACGGGAGTATTCGTATCTTCAGTGAGTGTACTCAGCGGCGGATGGCAGTGGGCGGCAGCGATAGCAGGATACGTCTGTATAGTTTACATAATGTTTGGCGGCGCGAGAAGATTGGAACTTCGCCAAAACAGAAATTACGGAGAAGATCCGGAATATCGGGCATATGTGAAGAAAACCCCGATTTTACTTCCGCTGATTCCGCTTTACAGCGTGGCGAAGTATAAGTGGCTGGTCGGATAATAGGGTAGGAAAAACGTATGAGCAGTATGGAAAATGAAAAGCGCATGAGATGGTTAGATATGGCAAGGGGTGTTGCACTGCTGTTTGTAATGATTGGTCATTGCATCAGTTCAAAGTCAGTGTTACACCATGTTCTTTTTACGTTTCATGTGCCATTTTTCTTTGTAATAAGCGGATATTTGTACCGTTACAAAAAGAACTCATTTTTGAAGGACATGGTTCAGCTTGCAGTACCGTATATGATAGTTGTTGCGTGTGTTATGATATCGACCAAAATCATGGGAGAGACGTCTTACTACGGAAATTTGCGGAATGTAATCAAAGCTGCTCTTTTGGGTTCCGGAGTGAAGCATAACGGAATTTTACCGATAGGAGCTGTGTGGTTTTTTCCGACCATGTATTTTGCAAGACGCTATATGGATATCGTGTTTGTGATTGCAAAAAAAGAGCTACATAGAATGTTCATGGTTGCGGCTTTTGTTCTTGCGGGAATCGTTTTGGCAAGTAAAAAAGTGTGGCTTCCGCTCAATGTGGATGTTGCCATGGCGGCGGTGCTTTTTATGTACACGGGATACCTTTTAAAGCAGAAACAGTTTAGATTAAATATAATTACTGCTGTCGTAGCATTTTGCGTATGGCTGGCAGAATTTTCTTGCGGTAGATTTAATCTCGGAACGAGGAAGTATGGACTTTGGTGTGTGACATTTGCAGGGGCTATTGCAGCAAGCATATTATTGATTGAACTCTGCATTTATATGGAAAAAGGAAAAATGCTTGGTATTCTGAATCGTTTTCTGGCTTTTACGGGTCGTCACACAGTTGCACTCTTGTGTATACATGATTTAGATTGGAGAATGCCTTTTCCGGTTTGGGGTGCGGGAATTGCCGCAAAAATGTCTGCTTTTCCGTATCAGAGATTGATAACGACAATAAGGCGCATCAGTTATGATTATGCAATATTGTTGATTTTTTTATTGGTTGTACATGTGATAAGAATCTGTGTAAGAAAGGTAAGGGGGGCAGTATGAGTACAAAGACAAAAGAAAATAAACAGTTTATGATTTTGTCTGCACTTGCGATTATTTTTGTCGTGGATGCGCATGCATGGAGTCCGCTTGCTGTTTTTACGAATTTTTTCCCTTATAATTCCTTTTTTATGCCGCTTTTTGTGTTTGTTTCAGGATATTTTTTCAGCGAAAGAAATCTGGAAAAACCATTCCGTTTTCTATTACATAAAGCCCAAAAATTACTTCTGCCTTACTATGCGATTTTATTTTTGGTTCTTTTGGCAATGGAAGTTGGTCGAAAAATTGCCCCGATTGGACCAAAGTACGGAGAACTTGTTTCGTTAAAGGAATTTTTAATCAACCCGTTTTATAAGGCGGATTTGTCATCACTTCTTACACCGGGGTGGTTTGTGCCTGCACTTTTCTGTGTTTTGCTTGCCTGGATTATCATCCGGTGGGGACTTAACAAAATATGGAATGAGTACGTGGCGACGATAGCCTATTGCGTGTTAGGAACGATTTGTGTCTATCTGTCGCGAAAAGGATGGAACGAAACCGCATGGCTTCCCTTGCTTCGGACCGGTTTTTTAATTCAATTTTATCAGATGGGAGTTTTGTACCGCTGCAAATTGGAAGAAGGGTTTCGTAAAATACCGGCGCTGGCTATCTGGATAGTGACAATTGTGATAAATTCATTTCTTATATACATGACGGGAAATCAGATTTATTTTAACGACATAAATAAAATGACGGGATTTATGACAGATATTTATGTATTGCCGCTGATGACTTCCGTCACAGGAATTGCTTTTTGGCTTGCAATATCGGATAAGCTTGTTCCGGTGCTCGGTGAAAATAAACTGATAAATTATATTTCAAATCATACATATGCGATTATGATGTTCCACATTATTTGGTTTAATGTATATAACTTCTTGATTTCAAGAATACCGCAAGTTGCAAAGACGTTTGATTTTGAAAAGTTTTATAAAACGGCGTGGTACCGCTACGAACCGGCAACACAGTTCCGCTTTTTTTATGTCATGGCAGGGCTGTTCGGAGCACTGTTGATGTGTTGGATTGTAGATAAAATTCGCAGAAAAGCATGGAAGCAATAGGAGGAGAAGTTCTTATGACAGAAGGGATTATAGCATTCGTTCTATGGGTGGCAGTCAGTTTCATATTTGTGATTATTGGGATATATGATTTACGTGCTGATAAGGTGGTCGGCTTTTGGTCAAACGGCAAAAGACCGGAAGTGAAGAAAGAGAACATAAAGGCCTACAATCGCGCGGTCGGTATTTTGTGGATTGCATTTGCAATAGCATATATTCTTCTGGGGCTTCCGCTGTTAGCAGGGGATAATTCTCCTTATATTGTCATTACACTTTTGGGTAGCATTGTCTGTGTTATTGCATTGATGGCGATTTATGTGCTTGTGATTGAGAGAAAATATTGTAAGAGATAAATTCGGACTATTTTGGTTTGCCTTGGCATACTTTGTAATGGAGGTGTGTCGATGAAGGTAAATATCAAAAAACTTGTTGTATGTATAGCGATTCCGCTTGCGGTGGGAGCAATTTCTGCATTCTTGACAAGAGGAGCAATGGGAACTTTTGCAGCACTCGAACAACCACCGCTGGCTCCGCCGGCGTGGTTGTTTCCCGTTGTGTGGACGATACTGTACACATTGATGGGGATTTCGTCTTATCTTATTTCCGAAGCACGCGCGGATGCAGCAGAGAAGGAAAATGCGTTGGCACTTTATTTTTATCAGCTCGTTGTCAATTTCCTTTGGCCGATTTTCTTTTTTGATTTCGGTTGGTATTTGTTTTCCTTTTTCTGGTTGGCGCTTTTATGGATACTTGTATACCGGATGACAAGGCGTTTTTTCTCGATATCGCGTCCGGCGGCGTGGCTGAATCTACCGTATATCGTGTGGCTTACCATTGCTGCATATTTAAATTTCGGTATTTGGTGGCTCAATCGTTAAATTGGTGATTGCAAATTACATAATGAATTGTCAGAGGAGCGGAAATAGTTCGCTCCTCTTGTGTTTTTAATTATGGCTTTCAAGTTTATTCTTCAAATATAGCAGCGACGCAAGATTGGTTAAGAATATAAGTAATTCAGCCGATATAGATAATGGTACATTATATTTAAGTGCGAAAAGGAGTTCGCAACAATAGATTCAAGGAGGAATGTATATGAGAAATGTATCGGATCAGATTATGCGCAGAACGGAACAGGTTGGCGGAGCGCAGGCACCAAAAGAAGTGTCGAAGCCAAACAAAAATTATGGGAAGACCATCGGAAATCCGAGCTTGTCGGAAAATGCGGCGAAACTCTATGACGAGCTGAAAGAGAAATATTCGGATATGGATTTTACGCTGGTTTCACGCGACATGATTGGTGTTGCAAAACAGATGGCAGCAGGCATGGGAAACCCGAACAAAATGGTTGTTCTGATTGATGAGGACAAGCTGGAAAAGATGGCGGCGGATCCGAAATATCGTCAGGAAATCGAACATGTGATTATGTCTGCACGCAACAAAATGCCGCAACTTACGCAGATGATGCAAAAAAACAGTGCCATCAGCCAGGTGGGAATGCAGGTTGGTAAAGATAACCGGGCAGAATTTTTTGCAGTAGTCGACAAGTCATTTAAGGATTTGAACGAGCGCATTGCGGAAAAACGAGCACAGAAAAAAGCAGACAAAAAAGCGGCAGAGAAAAAAGAAGCAAAAGAAGAGGTTCGTGAAAAGCTGGATGAAAGACTTGCTCAAAAATCGGATGAGAGGTATGAGGTCATCAAGGCAAATTCTATCGAGGAACTTATGCAGAAAATAGACGACTACATGTTTCTGTATAAGAGTGATACTGTGATGACAGAGCAGGAAATGGGCATCGGGCAGCATATAGACTTTAAAGGATGACAGAAAGGAGCGGCGTTATGAACATTGGTATTAATATGAATCCGCTACAGCGGAATGACACATCGCTGTTTCATGTCAGCACCGAAAATAGAAGTCCGCTTGCTGAAGGAGAAGAGAAAAAGTCATTTTCTATTGCAAAAAAGGCAGTCAATCCGATTGCCGAGAGAAAGGCGCAGGCATTTGAAAAAGCTCGCAAAATCGTTTCGGATGCTTTTGAGGGAGAGAAAAAGATTGATGCTGAAATGCAGGAACTCAGAGATTTGTCCGCGCAGTTAGTGGAAGATAACAAAGAAAAACTTGATCAGATTAACGGGAATAAGCAGGAAATGTCAGAACTTCAGGAGTACTACGGAGTGCAACCTGACAGTCAGGAGCAGAAGGATTTGGAGCTTCTTATGAAGAAGAATGATTCCCTTTATGATCCGTCGGTGCGTCTCACGGAGGAAGAGCAGAAGCGATATGAGGAGCTGATGGCGGAAGGGAAGACGGAATACCAGTCGCGGATGATGGAGCGATATTCAGAAAACAATCGTCTGAATGCAGAGATGCAGGATAATCTTGCTGCGATTCACGCCAACGGTTCGGCACTCCGATTTATCAAAGGTGAACGCCTAAAGTCCAATCCAATCGGGGAGGCGGAGGATGCGGCTGAAAAGGTACTTGATGCAGAAAGTGATACAATCATGGGAATGCTTGTCGGCGATGCCATGGAGCATGTGCAGGAAGAGCTTCAGGAAAAAGTCGAGGACGCCGAGAAGCTGGCAGAGAAAGCAGAGGTACAGGAGGAACAGATACAAGAGACTCAGGAAAAGGTGGAACAACAGACCGAGAAAGCAGAATTGTCCGACCCGGAAGAAATCGTGGAAATCCAGGCGCAGATTCAGGCGGAGATTGATAAGGTGTTGGAAGAGATGAAACTTCTTGCAGAGGATTTAAAAGGCAATGCAATTGACAAGTTGTTATAAGTAAGGATGGGAAAGATGAAAGAGCTGAAAACCATTTTATGTTACGGAGATTCCAATACCTATGGATTTAATCCTGCAAACGGACTCAGATATCCGAAAGAGGTACGCTGGACAGGAAGGCTGCAGCATCATCTCGGAGAAGATTATGTTGTGGTAGAAGAAGGCTGTAACGGACGGACGACCGTGTTTGAAGACCCGGTGGAAGGATGGAAGAGAGGACTGGATTATCTGAGACCTTGCCTTAACACGCACAAACCGGTGGATATGGTAGTGCTGATGCTCGGAACAAACGATTTGAAAGAACTGTTCGGAGCCACGGCGCAGGAAGTTGCGCAGGGGGCAGAAAGCTTAATTAAAGTAATAAAGAGTTTTACGAAGGAAAAGCAGGGTTATATACCGGAGATATTGCTGATATCGCCGCCGGAAATCGGTGAGAAGGTATGTGAATCTGCATTCCGTACATCATTCGGAATGCGCGCAGTAAAAGAGTCCGGAAAGTTAGCAGCGTATTACAAAGAAGTTGCGGATAACTATGGCTGTGTTTTTTTTAATGCGGCGCAGCATATCACGGCTTCGGAAGAGGACCATGTACATTTGTCTCCGGAAGCACATTCTATGCTGGCAGATATTTTGTATACACTCATTTCTGAAAATATGTCATAGGATACTGTATATAATGAGAGAGAAACGACCGGCCGGCAGTAAGATTTCACTGCTGCCGGTCTTTCTTTTGCCTTCGGAAAGGTGTATAATTATAATATCAATCGGAATGGGAGGTGTCTTATGGAAGAATATAGCACTCATTCAGCGGAAGAATTGTTGGAGAACATTTTTTTTCATATCAATCAGCTTACGGCAGAAAATGATTTTCCGACGACAATCCTCAATTTAACCAATCTGGGACGTACGCTTGTAAATTCTGACAGGGCGTCTTTTTGGGTGTGGGACCGCAGGAATCGTCAGCATTTTACTATTGTGGCGTTGGATAACGGAAAGATTACCGTTCCGGAAGGTAAGGGAATCGTAGGTGCCTCAATTTTAAAAAATGAGACGATTTTAATTAACGATACATCACAGGATTATCGTTTTGCATCCGAGGTGGATAAGGATACCGGATACAAAACAAAGTCGATACTTTGCATGCCCGTCATGGATTCCAAAGGCGCTGTTATCGGAGCGTATCAGGCCATCAACAAGCTTGATGAAAACGGAGAAGATGGCGTGTTTACCGAGAATGATAAAAAAAGGCTGGCACTTGCTGCTGTTTATTGCGGCAAGATGTTGGAGTCGTATCTTTTATATAACGAGAGTCACATGGATACGGTGACAAAACTACGCAATCAAAAAGGATTTTATGAATATTACAATAAGCGGATACTTCCGTTTCTTTTGGGGAACAAGGTATCGTTGGTTGTCGGAGATGTTGATATGTTCAGCCTGACCAACCGCATTCACGGCAGAGGGAGCGGGGATGTTGTGCTCAAAGAGATTGCAGATATCATCATTTACAAATTGCGGTTGGATGATGAAGTGGTCAGGTGGGAAGGAGACAGATTTCTCATATTGCTGCCGAAGAGGAGTGCGCAGGAGGCAGCAGCCTTTGCGGAAGAGTTGCGCAGGGAAGTGGAACAGGCAGAATTTACCTATGGAGATTACCATATGCGTGTGACGATGTCGTTTGGAGTCAGTGAAATCAGATTTGAGAATTCATCCGATGTCAATATTGGGTTAGCAGTAGATAAGTTGATGAAGGCAAAAGAACTCGGTCGTAACCGGGTGGAATACTAAGTTAGCAGGAGGTAACTGGAATGATAATACCATTTGCGGAAATGGAAGAAAAAGCGTTGCCGAATTTCAAGGGCGGCGAAAAGCAGTATAATGTCAAAATGTTTACGGAAGGAAATCATAAAATTATGCAGGGGCGTCTTGTTCCGGGAGCGTCCATCGGACTTCATACACATGAGACGGATTGTGAAGTGATTTTTATTACGTCAGGCACAGGAATGGTGGTAGACGACGGAAAGGAACATGTTGTCTGTAAAGGGATGGCATTGTTTTGTCCGAAAGACCATGCGCACACGCTTATAAATGATAGCCAAGAGGACCTTTGTTTTTATGCGGCAGTCATAGAACAATAAGAATATAGGTAAAAGGAAGAGGAAGAAATGAAAGTATTATTAATAAACGGAAGTTCGAAACCAAACGGTTGTACCAATGAAGCGCTGACGGAAATCGCAGTAACATTGCAGCAGGAGGGCATCGAGGCGGAAATTATCTGCGTCGGCGGAGAGGAAATCAGGGACTGCATCGGCTGTCATGGTTGCGCAAAGCTGGATAACTATTGTATGTTCGGCGATGACATTGTCAACGAGATTATCGAAAAAGCCAAGGAATGTGACGGATTTATTTTCGGAACACCGGTTTATTATGCGCATCCCAGCGGAAGAATTTTGAGTGTGCTTGACCGCATGTTCTATGCTTCCAAAAAAGTGTTCATGCACAAACCGGGAGCAGCGATTGCCTCCGCAAGAAGAGCAGGAACGACAGCGTCTGTGGACGTGCTGAACAAATATTTTACGATTGCGGAGATGCCTGTGGTTTCATCTTCCTATTGGAATATGGTGCACGGAAACACGCCTGAGGAAGTGCGGCAGGATGAGGAAGGTCTTCAGGTTATGAGAAATCTTGCCCGCAATATGGCATGGATGCTCAAGTGCATTGAGGCAGGAAAACAGGCAGGGATTTCGGTTCCGGGCAATGAATATACACACAAGACAAGTTTCATACGCTAGTGTCTGGGGAGAGAGACATGATAAAAGAATGTTTTCGCGAAGCGCACAAGGAGGAAGCGGAGGAGATTTTAAACTTTTACCGTTCGTTTATCGGGACGGAAGGGTGTACATGGAGTCAAGAGTATCCGGGAGAGGAGCATGTTGCTATGGATATCCGTCAGGGGAATCTCTTTCTGGTAAAGGATGAGAAAGGAATTGCGGCAACTATCTCCATTGATTCGGATGAGCAGGTAGATGCGCTTCCTAATTGGACGGTTGAAAATGCGAGGGAGGCTGCGCGACTCGCAGTGCGAAAGGACATGCAAAACGGCGGTGTTGCAAGAGAGATGCTCCTGTGTCTTATGGAAGAATTAAAAAGACGCGGCTATCAGGGGATTCATTTCCTTGTCAGCCCGGGGAATCCGGCAGCGCTTGCCAGTTATGCCAAGCTTCGGTTCGAGAACCGCGGTGAGATATCCATGTATGATCATACATGGTTTTGTTATGAGAAAAGAATATAAAAACGAATAGAAAAGACGACCGGAGGACTGTTTAGTCCGGTCGTCTTTTTGATATTAGCTCATTTAAGATACCCGCATCCTGTGGGTGGATGTGTCTCTCCATAATTTTTTGAATATTTTCAAGGTCTCCGCCTGCTGTTTTACGGAACTGTGTCGGCGTACAGCCGATGTACTTGCGGAACATTTTGTTGAAATAACTGCTTGAATTAAATCCGGTTTTTAAAGCGATTTCGGAGACAGAAACCTTACCGGAGTGTTGTACCATTAAAATGGTGGCAGAATAAATTCTGTATTTAATCAGATAATCAAACGGAGTAATCTGAAGTCGGCGCTTGAAACACCGGCAGCACTCACTCTTGCTGATATGTACGGAATCCGCAATGTCCTGCAGTGCAATCGGTTCTGCATAGTGAGCGGCGATATAGGTGAGGGCGCCTTTGATGCGTTCCTCATCCAAAATTGCTTGAGAATCTGCAATATAATCCGCGGAATTGATACGGTGCAACGATCCCTTGATTGCATGTTCCCAAAGTTCACATAAGAGTCCTTTGGTGACGATTTCATAGCCGAATTCACTGAGATTATTTACAAGAATAATTTTTTTCAATATGTTAGCAATAGGAACTGCATTTTCGTCATCACTTTTAAGGATGAAATGTTTCATCTGCGGATGTGAGATGACCGGAATGAGGTATTTCTCGCGAAGCTCTGTGTTGGCCGGGTCAAAAATCAGGGATGGATGAAAAACGACAGAGTAGTATTTGCAGTCGAAATCCTGGTATGCCTTCACTCGGTGCAGTACATTTTGATTAATCATAAGGCAATCGCCGGCAGAGAGCACATAGCAGACATCGCCGACAAAAAAGCGTGCTGCGCCGCTTGTGACGGAAACAAATTCGAGTTCCTCATGCCAATGCCAATGTACGAGTTCCAAATGCATGTTTCTCGAATCAACTTCGTACAGGGCGAGCGGATAACCAGGGGCACCATGCTGTTTGGTTTCGTATAAGTCTTCCCGGACCGAAATGGCCAAGTCTTGATTTTTCGGTGTCATATATCACATCGCAGGTATCTGCGCTCCTTTCTTTCGGTTACCCATATCCTATCACAAAATAGCCGTAAATGGAAAACAAAAAATCTGTTTTTGAATAAACTGATAATAATGCAGAACGGATGGTTTGATATGGAAAATCAAAAACTCGAAAATCAGTTAAATCTTGCACTTGGGGTTGATGAACAGATTCGGATGGACTCGGAAAATCTGAGCACAGGATTTGACAGCAGGTTGCAAAAGTGGGAACTTATCGTAAAGTATTCGGGGGATTTGTCGCGATACGCATCGGAGGAAATCAGCATTGAGGAGCTCATTGCAGGTTATGCGATTGTAACACTTCCGGAATATCTTATCCCGGCGTTTTCGGAATTGGAAGAAATTGAGTATATAGAGAAACCAAAACGGATTTTTCCGCAGGTGGAAACCTCTCTTTCTGCGTCTTGTTTTACCGATGTTCTGGCAGCAGGCCCGGACGGAAGAGGTCTTAGCGGGGAGGGTGTCTATATCGCTGTGATAGATTCCGGTATTGATTACAGCCTTCCTGTGTTCAGAGCGGCAGACGGGAGGAGCAGAATTGATTTTTTGTGGGATCAGGGAAAAGAGCCGGAAACGGGGAACGGGGCGCGTCCGCCGGAGGGGTTTGTGACGGGAGTGGAGTATACGCAGGAGCAAATTGATGCGAATTTGGCGGACGAAAATGCACAGCCTTTGTCGGTTGATGTGACGGGGCACGGAACAAAGGTGGCGGCCATTGCTGCACAGGGGGCTCCGGGAAGCAGATTTCTTATTGTAAAGCTCGATGTGACAAATCAGGAAAGTTATCCGGCGACAACCAGTCTTATGCGTGCGTTTACATATGTCGTAAGAAAGGCAACGCAGGTAAGCAGACCGGTTGCAATTAACTTAAGCTACGGAAATACGTACGGTTCGCATGATGGAACTTCACTTTTGGAGCGTTTTGTTAATAACATATCCGAAATCGGACAAAACGTCATCTGCGTCGGCAGTGGAAATGAGGGGGCGTCTGCGGGGCATTTTTCAGGAAATGTGCAGCAGGTACAGCGTGTTGAGTTTGCTGTCGGTAACTATGAGACCGGATTATCACTTCAGATATGGAAAAATTATGCAGATTTGTTTGAGGTGGAACTTGTTTCGCCGGCAGGGGAGAACTATAGAATTTTACAGCGCCGGACGGACGGAGGTTCTCAGCAGGCAGTACTGGAACAGACCAGACTGCTTATTTACAGCGGGGCTCCGCAGCCGTATCGCACCAAGGAAGAAGTCTATATTGATTTTGTTCCGGAAGAAGATTATGTAAACCAAGGCGTGTGGCAGATTGTTTTTGATGCAGAGAAAATTGTGAACGGGAATGTGCAGATGTATATGCCGTCAGAGGTTATCCGCAGCACTGCAACACGTTTTTTTGTCCCTAGTCCGAGTGTGACACTCACGATTCCGGCTACGGCGGAGAAGGTGATTACGGTGGGGGCGTACCAGACATTTTTTGGAGCGTATGCAGATTTTTCGGGGCGGGGATTTGTGATGAATGCAACAGATATCGGAGAAGGGCTTGCAAAGCCGGAGATTGTGGCTCCGGGAGTCAATATCCAGGTGCAGACGCAGATGGGAACGGAGACGGTGAGCGGAACATCTTACGCTACGCCGTTTGTGACAGCAGCGGCGGCACTTCTTATGGAGTGGGGAATTGTGCGCGGAAATGACCCTTATTTATATGCTGAAAAGGTAAAAGCATATTTCATACGAGGTGCAAGGCAGCTTTCCGGGTTTGAAAACTGGCCGAATGATATGGCTGGGTGGGGAGCACTCTGCGTGTCGGAAAGTATTCCTTAATGACTGAAAATATGGTATAATAATCTTTTAAATTGTGATGAAAGGAGGCGTCGCCATTGTTTCGCGGATATAAACTCAAATTTGAATTTAATGCGGCTCATTCCAATGTTGAAAATAACATTGACAATGCGCATTTTCACACGTTTACGATTGTGTTATATTTGCATGACCTCAATGAGCAGATGGACTATTTCAATGATATTGAGAGAAACGTAAACGAATGGTTGACGCCTTATCAGGATTGTTACCTTCATGAGACGGAGCTGTTTCATGGACGTTCAACGACACTGGAGAGCATCGGGGATACGTTTTACGACCTTTGGTACGATAAACTTAAAGAGTTACAGTTTGACTTGGTGCGTCTTGATATTTTTGAGAACCCAATCCGTATGTATTCGGTTTCGGACCGGATTTTAGATGCAGACGTAAACAGGCTCGGTGCGCTTCCGAATGCATTTTATGACGTGATGGAATTTGAACGCCCTTCAGAGGAAGTCAAAGTAGTTCGAAGCCCGGAACCGGTGAAGGAAAAAGTGCAAAAAGATGAGGAGAAAGAAGTGCCAAAGATGGCGGAGCGGGATGTCAGTCACGCAGAAGGCGGTAAAAAGTCCGTAATTGCTTTTGTGATTTCGCTTGGTTTTGTTACGGTATTTGCGATTGCAATTATGTATGTACTGAAGGGATGGGGAAACTATCCTTCGGGTTCGGATACCTATTGCCATTTGTACAGAGGAGATATTATTTTACAAAACCTCAGAGAGGGGAATTTTTTCCCGCTTTATGACCCGTACTGGTACAACGGAGTGGAGATTATGCGTTACTGGGGACCGCTGCCGCTTTATGTGCTTGCTTTTACGGAGTGGCTCGGCGGTGATATTTTTGCAGGGTATATCGGATATGTCGGCCTTTTGTTTGTGACAGGGGCTGTCGGATGGCTGATGTTCGGACGACGGCTCTCCCGCATCGGAATGGGGTTGTTTGTCGGATGCATCTGGTTTTTCCTTCCGGAGAACATGAAAGTTATTTTTTATGACGGAAATCTTCCGCGCGCGCTCATCAACGCGCTTCTGCCGTTGCTGATTTGCTTTGTGCATGATATGGCAACAAAGAAAAGTGCGTGGAATTTCTGCAAGACGGCGCTTTTGTTTTCGATTATTACCTTTTGCCACATCGGCACCACGCTTATGCTCGTCGCGGTACTTTTGATTTACCTGCTCATATACGGAAAGGTACATAAAAATTACAAAATCATTGGACCTGTATTGCTTTGTGTACTGTGCGGAATGCTTCTTGCGGGCATTTGGATGATGCCTTCATTTCATGGCAGCGGTGCAGGCGGTTCCAACAATCAGGTTATGGAAGGATTTTTCCAAAATGCGCTTTTGTCGATCAATCCGTTTCCGGCATGGAATGGAGAAACGTTGTTTTATTTCGGACTTTCATTGTTTCTGCTCTGCGTGCTTGGGATTTTTCTCGGAAGCAGAGAAACACTGCCTGGGTTTGCTGTCGGTCTGATTATATTTTTGCTGACGACAAATTCCTCTTATGATATTTTGAGTAAACTGCCGTTTAGTTCATACTTGTGGATGATGCGTTTTGTATCGCTTGCCCTTTCGTTTGTCATGGCAGCATTCCTTTTGTGGAAAGGATTAAAACGACATTTCGTTGTGTTTTTGTGTCTGCTTCTTGTGCTCGACTGCATTCCGGTTGTGCGTTATCTTTACAGCGGTACGGAAAATGTGATGACGATGACACAGAAGAATGATATTTATGGGGAAAAAGTGCTGATGCACCGGGCAAAAGAACTGACCGGGCAGAGAATGACCGTGTTTGATTTAAGCGGTTACGGGGCGTTTGCTCCGTATTACGCAGCCGGAACCGGTCGCAAGGTTCTTTATATGTTCGGGGCCGGATGGGAAGGCGCGCGGACTGCGGAGAATATTGTGATGCTCAATACTGCGGTGGAAACCGGAAAATACGATTATGTGTTTGACAGGTGTATTGAGATGGGGACCGACACCCTTGTGTTTGTGATTGACAATCTCCAAAACGAGGAGGCAGACGTCGAGGTATTGATACAGAGCGGTGAGCGTTTCGGTTATGCAGTTGAGGAAAGAAACGAGGAGAACATTCTGTTTCATAAAGAAACTCCGGAGTGTTACGGAGTTGTCTCCGATTATCCGTATCTTGCTGTCGGAAATGCGGCGAAACAGATTGCGCTTTTGTATCCTTCTTTTGAGGAAGGGAAATCGGACAATCTCAGCGAGTATACGCTCGAGGAACTCGGGGGATACGAGTGTATTTATCTGAGTGATTTTACATATGACGATAAGGAAGAAGCGGAAGCGATGCTGACGGCACTGGCGGAGGAGGGAGTCAGGATTTATATCGACATGAATAAGATTCCTGTGGACCGCGAGTCGAATCTGCAAGAGCTGCTTGGGGTATCCGTGCAGACCATCACATATCATAACAGTTTCCCGGTGATTGAGTACCGGGGTAAGCAGTACAAAACAGCCGGTTTTCCGGAAGCGTACAAAGAATGGAAAGCGAATTACCTGATTGGTCTAAAGCAGATAACAGGAAAAAGCAGTATAAATAATAAAGAACTTGCATTTTCAGGTACGGCAGACAATGACAATATTGTATTTTTAGGTTATAATTTTATATATTACACCGAGCTTACCAATGACGCGGCGGCAAGAGAACTTGTCGGCGAAGTGTTTGGTATAGCGGAGGATGAGTATCCTGAACGGGAAATTGTCCCGCTTCGTGTGGAGTATGAGAATGACAGGATTGTAATCGAAAGCCCGAAGGACGGCGTGGGAACGACCTTGGCAGACATTTCCGATATATTTGAGTCAGACGGGGAATATGAGACAAGAAACCATATGATTACGGTCGGAGAAGGCACTACGGTCATTCGTATGCACTATCCGTATTTCACACAGGGAATGGCAGTGTCACTGCTTGGTTTCGTTTTATTATTTATGTGCATGATATCTTTTCATAGGGATAAAAGGAGTGATGTGTTATGAAAAATCAAATGGCGCGTATCACAGCATTTTTAATTGCATTCTTGATCGTCATGTCGGCGGAGGTTATGACAGTGGTGGCGTCACCGGCGGTTGACGGTTACTGTGAGGACTGGTCCGGTATTCCGGAGACTATGATTACGTACGGAAGCCATAATACCGGGGGGACCATTTATGAGTATCACGGCGGTTCGATGCTTGTCAGTGACGGCTATGTCTACGTGCATGTGCGCATGAGTGATTTGTATCAGCAGCAGATTCCGGTTGATGAACTTATACTTACCATCAACGGTGTATCAAAAAGCTTCATTATACGTAAACGCAATGCGGATAATACCATTAACTGGGACGAGGAAGTATACGCACTTCCGGGGGGAATCAGCAGCGATCTCGGTGTTTTCTTCCGTGACGGCGCTTCCGTGGCACTCGGTGAAGCGGTTGTCAAGATTGCGGAGGCTTCCCCGAATGACTGCTTTGAGTTCCGCATGAAGATTTCCGAGCTTGCGCCTCTTTACGGAATGGATGAGGCGAGTATTGAAAACGGTGCGACGCTTCAGTTCTACAGTCCAAACATCGGACCGGAAAAAGTGACGGTAGTCGGAAGCTCCACGGGAACTTACATAGGCATTGCGCTTTGCTTTGCGGTTGTGCTTGCAGCACTTTATGGTCAAAAAAGAAGAAAGCAGGCTTATTCATGAATGTGTTTGCGATTATCTGCGTGGTCCTCTGGCTATATGCTCTGAGTGTATTTAAGCGCGGTAAACTTGATTTTTTCAGATATATGGTGGGAAGTGTCGGTTTGTTTGTCTTTATGATGATTTTTTTGGAACCGCTACTCGTACAGCCATTGGTCAGTCTTGTGACGTCGGCGACAGGAATTGTGGGAGAGGTCACGGGACTGTTTGAGTCGTACCATGATTACAGTATTTTGTTTGTGACATGCGAAAAGACAGGAGAGGCGTTGTCTCTCTATATCGATTATGAATGTTCCGGTGTCATAGAGATGATGGCTTTTGTTGCGCTTATAGCATTTTTTCAGGTGTATGATATCTGGCAGAGATTTGTCGTCGCAGTGCTTGGGTGCATTGCCATTTTTTTCTCAAATGTAATCCGAATCACGACCATCTGCGTCATCATTATGATTTGGGGCAATGATTCCTATTATATTGCCCATACAATTGTCGGAAGAATTGTTTTCTATATACTGGCCGTGCTTTTGTATTATTATGTTTTTACCCATGCACATATTATTCGCCAGAAAATAGGAGGTTTTAACTATGCAGGAGATCATTCATCTTCTGACCAATGATATATTTTTCTGGATGGCGTGGGTCATCATCCCTCTTGTTATGGAGATTATTCCGGGCTTTTTGGGCGTGTTTATTCTTGTTTATAAGAGATTTACATACAAGGAGGACGCTCCGCTTACGTACTGCCCGGATATTACATTGATTATACCTGTGTATAACTCTGCGGATTCGCTTTGGGCGTGTCTTGATTCTGTTGACAAGTCCACATACCCGAACAAAAATATTTCCCTCATCCTGGTGGATAACGGAAGCAAGGACGACAGTTTCCGGATTTTTGTGGAATACCAGAAAACACATTTGGACATGAACGCCAAGTGGCTCAGTTCCAAACAGGGGAAATCCAAGGCGCTGAATATGGCACTGTTCAACAGCGAGGGTAAGTATATTATCCATATTGACAGCGACGGGATTCTGCATCCGGACGCATTGTCGAATATGATTCGACGGTTTGAGTCCAATGAAAATATACATTGTATGACCGGTGCGGTACTCACCAATCCGGACATGATAAAAGAAGAAAAGAATCTGTTTAAACGTTTTATTCAAAAAACGGAGTTTTATGAGTATGCGCAGGCGTTTTTGGCAGGGCGCAATTATGAGGCGGAGTTGAACAGTATTTTTACGTTGTCGGGCGCCTTTTCTGCCTTCCGCAAGTCGACGATTTTAAAGACACAGCTTTACAATACAGAGACTGTGTGCGAGGATACGCAGGTTACGTTCCAGATTCGTTATCTTCTCAAAAAGAGAATTGATATATGCGAAAATGCGTTGTTTTTCGTGGATCCGATTGAGAGCATTAATCGTCTGTACGTCCAGCGCCAGCGATGGCAAAGAGGAGAGATAGAGGTTATTCATATGTTTCCGGACCGGAAGGGAGGCGTGCACACGCTCCTGTCAAATTTTATGTCGCGGATACTTATTTATGACCATACCTTTGCGTTTCCGCGTATGATATGGTATTTCGCTTTGATTTGTCTGGCGTTTATCGGATACCCGTTCCGTTATATTTTTATTTCTGTTGTATTGATTTACATCATGTATGTGCTGTCGGCGCTTTTGTATTACATACATGTGTGTATATATCTTAGCTGGGACAAGCAGCTAAAGCGGTTTTATGCTTGGAAAATCGGCTATACGCTTGTGCTTCCGCTGTTCAATTTCATGGTTTACTGGTTCCGGTTTGCGGGCATTATCAACAGCATAAAGGGGGCAAGCACATGGAGAACGAGGGGATTTGACGAGGAAGTAAAGGTCTGCAGGGATATCATCGCGCAGGATTTTGTATTTGTGAAGAAGTTTATAGATAAGGTTAAGAAGAGTATTTATGAATCAGACGTCGAAGAAGAGAAAGAGACCAAGTAAATATTTAGTCGTCATGTCGGTTGTTTTGTCGGTGCTTTGTATGGGACTTCTCGTTTTTGATGTCTTACAGTGCAGGGAGGCAAATCTTCAAGAGATTTGTCTGGAAAAAGAGTCTTATCTTGAAGCAATGGCTTACAGCGGCAATTTTGCCCCGGAAGCGTTGATTGATTACATAAAAGAAACATATCCGACATCGGCGAGCGACTATGGTTTCGTTGCAGTGGATGATGAGATTCTTTTTATGCGGGATGATAATTATACAAAATCTCTCAAGGAGACGGACACCAGGGCATATTTTGGGATTTCGGAACATTCTGCGAAGGTAGAGGGAAGCAGGAATGCATATGCGGTATTTCTTTCCGGAACACCGTGGTATGTGATATTTCACGAAGAGATTGTGCAGGATAAGGAGATTACTGTCGGAATCTGCATCAGCCGGGAGTATCTGATATCGCAGAGTGATTTCGACATCCTTTTACAGCACAGCGTTTTGTATTTGGCACTGTTTTCCGTAGCGTTTGTTGTCAGCGTATTTTTTCTGGCACACAGAGAAAAAGAAAATGAGAACATGGAGAACGAGCTGAAGGAACAGCTGGTTGAGAACCGCAGGCTGATTGAACGTCTCGGTGAACGGCTCGAAGCACAGTCCGGGACGGATTATCAGAGAGAAAACGGATTTTGCAGGCGGGAAATTGTGGAGCAGATTATGCAGAAACTGACACCGGAGCAAAAGGAAAAGTCCCGTAAAATCACGGTTCGGATGAAAGAGAATACGCCGCAGGCGATTGTCAACTACAGCGTTCTTTTGGAACGAATGAAAGTAAACAAAAGTGTCTGTTGTTTATGGGAAAATGAGGAGTTTTTGATTTTGCTTCTGAATACGGATGAGGAAGGGGCGACTAATTTTGTGAAACAGTTCCTTTTACAGTATCAGAAGATGTTCCGCAGTGACGCGACAGATATTCAGATTTCAGTCAGAGAATGGTAAGTTGGTGAAACTATGAGATACAGTCAATACAAATTCAATTTTTACCTCAATGCCAGTCATGCGATTTATATTGACGGCAAATTGGGGGCATCACATCCGCACACGTGGGAAATTATGATTCGGACCATCAAAAGTCAAAAGGAATTTGTGATGTTTAACGAGGTGGAAAACCGGATTGAACAGTTTTTAGGGCAATATCAGAATCGTTATATCAATGATTTTGAGCCCTTTGATGCGATGAATCCGACATTGGAGAATATTACGTCTTATTTTTTGGAGCAGCTGGAAGCGCTTTTAGAGCCGCTCGGATGGATTGTGTTCCACATTGAAGTCAGTGAGACGCCGACAAGATCCTATGTCATCAGCAGAGTAGAAAACAACATTGTCAATGAACTGCAGCAGAAAAATATGGTGGAGGACATCATTGACAGTGCGTTTCAAGAGGAATAGGGTATGGATTTAAAAAAACAGATCGGTATTATTATTCCGAGTCTTTCGCCGGACGGGCGTTTGGTTGCACTCGTGGAAGAACTAAAGGAACAGGGCTTTGTTCATGTTCTTGTTGTAAATGACGGTAGTGACGAGGAGTATGATACTTATTTTGATAAAGTGCAGAACATGGGATGCGTGGTGCTCCGTCATGAGGTAAACAAGGGCAAAGGGCGTGCTTTAAAAACGGCGTTTCGCTATGTGCTTGAGAACTGGGAGGAATGCTTGGGGGTTGCGACCATTGACTCGGACGGACAACATGCGGTGAAGGACATTGTCCGTTGTGCAGAGCGGTTATTAGAAAAACCTGACACGCTTGTCATGGGATGTAGAAACTTTAAACAGGAAAATGTTCCGTTTAAAAGCAGCTTTGGAAATATAGTGACATCGAAAGTAATGCAGTTGCTTGTGGGCATCAGAGTATCGGATACACAGACCGGACTTCGAGTGATGTCAAAGAAGACGGCAGAGGCATTTCTTGACGTTTCGGGAGAACGCTTTGAATACGAGACCAATATGCTTCTGTGCTGTAAGGATAAGGGGATTCCGATAGAGGAAGTATCGATTGAAACGATATATTATGAAGGAAATAAAAGTACACATTTCAGACCGCTTCGGGACTCGTTTTTGATATACGGAATGTTTTTGAAGTTTATTGCGGCGTCGCTTTCCTCTTCTGTGATTGATTTGGGATTGTTTGCGCTTGGGACAGCCTTGCTCAAAGGTATTTTGCCGGTATCGTATATTTTCGTAAGTACGGTAATTGCCAGAATTATATCATCGCTGTATAACTTTTTCGTCAACCGAAACGGTGTGTTTAAACACAATGATGGCATCGGGAAGACCATGCTCAAATATTATACGCTTGCAGTACTGCAGATGGGACTTTCGGCGGTCGGAGTCTGGGGGATGTTTAAGCTGTTTGGCGGAAGTGAAACATGGATTAAAATCATAGTTGACACAGTTCTTTTTCTCATCAGTTTCCAAATACAGAGAGAGTGGGTTTTCAAAAAGAAACATTGACCCCAAAGTCAGGATGTTGTAACATAAAAGGGTAATGTGGGTTATACAAAAATATAAATTATAAGGGGGTACATGTACATCATGGATTACAGCGTGGAATTTTTGAAATTGATGGATTATGCAAGAAGAAACAACTGTTCTGATATCCATCTCACAGTCGGAACCCATACAGCGGTTCGTCGTTTCGGTGAACTTGAACTTTTGGAACCGATTCCGGATCCGAAGGAAGTCGAGGACATGATTTTGTCCATTCTCAATGAGGATCAGAGGCAGCGTGTATTGTCAGGCAAAGATCTTGACTTCTCAGGAATCACACCGGACGGTGCGCGTATGCGTGTCAATGTATATCATCAGCGTAACAACCTTGCAGCAAGTATTCGTCTTTTGGAGAATACAACGCCGACGTTTGCAAACCTCGGTCTTCCGGATGTTGTTCGTAAGCTTGCAGAAGAGCCGAGAGGTCTCATTTTGGTAACAGGGCCTACCGGTAGCGGTAAGACGACAACGCTGGCTGCGATTATCGATCATATCAACAAGACACAGAAGAGACATGTTCTGACGATTGAGGACCCGATTGAATACATTTACCCTCACGGAAAAGCTATGATTCATCAGAGAGAGGTCGGACGTGACGTAGACAGCTTTGCAACGGCGCTTCGTTCCGCACTCCGTGAAGACCCGGACATCATTCTGGTAGGTGAGATGCGTGATTATGAGACAATATCGGCAGCGGTTACGGCAGCAGAGACCGGACATCTTGTCCTCTCAACGTTACATACAACAAGTGCACCGCAGACGGTGGAGCGTATCATTGATGCCTGTCCGCCGCACGGACAGAACCAGATGCGTATGCAGCTGGCGAGTGTATTGAAAGGTGTTATTACACAGCAGCTTCTTCCGCTTGCAAGTGACGAAGGACGTGTGGTTGCAACAGAAATCCTGCTCAATAACGAAGCGGTAGGTAATCTGATTCGCGAGAACAAGATGCATCAGCTTTCGAGTACGATGCAGTCCAACCTTGCATCGGGAATGCATACACTCAACCATGATCTTAAAATGCTTGTTATGCAGGGCAAGATTACGAGAGATACCGCGCTTCAGTATTCCACCAATGTAAAAGAAATGCAACAGTATATGTAGTATAGTTCTATTAGAAATTAAAAGGCTTTTGTTTCCGGAGTTTTTCGCCCGGCAACGAAAGCCTTTTTTATTATGCATGATATCTGAAAATTTATGAGGTGAGCGGTCAGTAGGTCTTCCGTAATCCTTTCGGATAATGATTTTTCATGATTCCGCCGGCAAGTTTTCCCCAGCCGATGCTGTAGCCGTCCAGACAAATCAGATGCCAGCCTTTTTGACCGGTCCACGGGAAGGTTTGCCCGCCGATGTACTCACATGTGAGTCGGTATTCTTCCGGGCGGGAGGAGCAGAAAGAAACACAGCTTGTCACATCCTCCGGACGAAGTGTCAGCGCAAGTGCATGGGAAGGCTCAAATCGGTTTTTGAGCATGGTTCCGAGGTGAAGTCCCGGGCGCAGAACGCGCAGTCCTATCAGGGAAGGGGCGTCCTTCGGTAATAGGTATATCTGGTCTCCGAACCTTTCAATCCGTCCGCTGAGCGGAAGTTGCAACGTCTCATCCAAAAAGTTTTGCAGTTCTGTCAGGTCCGGTTCTGAGGAGGTAGATTTCTTTCCTTTTTTTCGTGAGGATACGGGGGCGGATTCCAACTGGTTTTCACGCAATATCAAATCGCTTCTGCCGGATATGACGCTGCTGACAGCAAGCTCCGAATCAGCAAAAGGACGCTTTTTGAGAACGGCAACAAAATGTCCCTCGCCTTTGATTTTGTGCGGCCATAACCTTGTCTGCTCTATCACATCGTAATCGGGATGTCGCTCCGTAAAACGGGAAATGCTTCCTTCGTTCTCGTCCGGCGCAAAGGTACAAGTCGAATACACCATCGTTCCGCCCGGTTTAAGCATACGGTCGGCGCAGTCGAGTATCTCGTCCTGGCGGTCGGCGCAGATGCGGACATTTTCAAGACTCCACTGCGTGATGGCTTCCTCATTTTTTCGAAACATTCCTTCGCCTGAACAAGGAGCATCTACCATAATGCGATCAAAATAAGCCGGAAAGCGCGGGACCAGCGTCTGCGGAGACTCATTTGTGACAATGACATTTCTCGCCCCCATACGCTCCATGTTTTCAGACAAAATGCGCGCCCGCGCAGGGTGAATTTCATTGCTGATAAGAATTCCTTCGTGTTGCATCGCGGATGCAATTTGTGAACTTTTTCCGCCGGGAGCAGCGCAAAGGTCAAGCACTTTTTCGCCCGGCTTGGCATCGAGAAGGGCAGCGGGCATCATTGCGCTCGGTTCCTGAATGTAGTAGACACCTGCTTCGTGATACGGATGTTTCCCGGGACGAAGCGTATCAGGATAGTAAAAGCCGTCGCATGTCCATGGCACCGGTTCTGTTTCACCGGCAAAATCACATACGGATTGAAATGTTTCGACATCGCCTTTTAAGCGGTTGATGCGAAACGCCTGATGATTTGTATTTTCATAGCTGTGCAGGAACGCTTCAAATTCTTCGGCGAGCATTTCCTGCATGCGTTTTGTAAAGTCTTTTGGTAGTGTGAAAGACATAAGCAAACTCCTTTGGTTTAGTCTTGCATCGCAATTAAAAGAATTATATACTTTTTGTGAGATGCCATCAAGCATTATGGCAGGAAACATGAGGAAAAAATATGATATATACAGTGACATTGAATCCGTCCATTGATTATGTGGTCACGGTTCCTGATTTTGAAAACGGAGGACTCAACCGCTCGCAGGAGGAAGCGTTTTTGCCGGGCGGAAAAGGAAATAATGTGTCTGTTGTTTTAAACAACCTCGGCGTGGAAAGTACGGCACTCGGATTTATTGCCGGATTTACGGGAGAGAAGATTGAGTTGATGTTGCGGGAGAAAGGGATTCGCACGGATTTTATACGGTTGCCTGAGGGAAACTCAAGAGTGAATGTAAAATTACGCAGTCTTTCGGACGGCGTGGAGACAGAAATTAACGGAAGCGGTCCGGGCATCGGTGAAGCGCATATCCACTTGCTTCTGGATAAGTTATGCAAACTAAAAGAGGGCGATACGCTTGTTTTGTCGGGCAGTATTCCTCCGTCTGTACCGGATACAATTTACAAGGATATATGTAGCTTGCTTTCCGGCAGAGGTGTAAGAATTGTTGTGGATGCAGAAAAGAGTCTGCTGGAGAAGGTGCTAAAGTACAGACCTTTTTTGATAAAGCCAAACCACAAAGAACTGGGAGAAATGTTCGGAGTAACTGTCCGGACGAAGGAGGAAGCTGTTTCGTATGCGGCCGAACTCTGCCGGCTGGGAGCAGAGCATGTCATTGTATCGATGGCGGGGGATGGTGCGGTTTTTCTCGGCAAAAACGGGGAAGTCTATGAGATGGAGGCTCCGAAGGGCCGTGTTGTAAACTCTGTCGGCTCCGGAGATTCTATGTTGGCAGGCTTTTTGGCAACACTGAATGACGGCGTGACGAGCGGAATGTCTGAGGAGAAAAGTGATATGAAGAAGGCGTTTTTTACGGCAGTATGTGCGGGAAGTGCATGCGCCTTTTTGCAGGGGCTTCCGAATCGGAGTGATGTGGAAGCTGTCATGGATAAATTCGGGAAGGAATGAAAGTGATGAAAAAAGAGTTTATGGAGTTTATGGAACAGAGTACAACCGTATACCAAACGGCGGCAGAGACGTCGCGTCGTCTGGAACAGGCGGGGTATGAAAGACTGGAAGAGAAGGATATGTGGAACATTTGTCCCGGGGATAAAAAGTATGTTGTGCGCAACGATTCTTCGCTGGTTGCATTTTCGATTCCGCAGGAAGATGAGGGAGTCAAAGGATTTCATATGGTTTGTGCACATGGGGACTCTCCATGTTTTAAATTAAAAGAAAATGCATGCATGACGGTGGAGGACAGTTACCTTAAGCTAAATGTTGAAAATTACGGCGGAATGATAAAGGAAACGTGGTTCGACCGTCCGCTTTCACTTGCAGGAAGAGTGGTAGTGCGCACGGAAGGTCTTTTACTGGAAACGAGACTCGTTGATATGAAAAAGCCGCTTTTCGTGATACCGTCACTTGCTGTGCACATGAAGCGGGGCGGAGAGAAGGATGGAGAGCTGAACACGCAGCTGCACCTTCTTCCGCTTGCGGGGACATCGGCGGACAAAAACATACTTCATCGGATGATAGCGAAGGAGGTTTCTGCGGATGAAAAGGATGTTCTCGGTGCAGATTTATATTTGTATCCGGTACAGCCTCCGATTTGCATGGGACTTTCCGGGGAACTGATTGGAGCGCCGCGGCTTGATGACCTTGCATGTGTATATTGCGGACTGGATGCATTGCTTGAGGCTCGGCCGTCAGACAAGGTTGCACTTTTGGCGGTGTTTGACAATGAGGAAGTGGGTAGTCAGACAATGCAGGGAGCTGCTTCGGATTTTCTTTTATCGGTGCTGCAGAGAATTGCAGACTCGTTAAAGTTACCGTTGGCACCGCTTTTGGCGCAAAGTTTTATGGTCAGCGCCGACAATGCACACGCGCTTCATCCAAACTATACGGACAAGGCGGATTCAACGAATCGTCCTGTGCTGAACCGGGGGATTGTAATCAAATATCATGGGGCGCAGAAGTATACGACGAGCGCGTTTTCAGGGGCGTATGTCAAGGCAATCTGTGAGCAGGAAAAAATTCCGTACCAGACCTATCACAACCGTTCCGATGTGGCAGGCGGTTCTACACTCGGGAATATTGCATTGACGAATGTTTCCGTACCGGCAGCGGACATCGGACTTCCGCAGCTTGCCATGCACTCGGCTTTGGAGACGATGGGGGCGGATGATTTGGAGCATATGGCTTCTTTTATGACTGCGTTCTATCAGGCATAAAGGAGGATAGATTGTCGGTGATGATACCGTCTACGCCGAGATGGCGCATTCGCTGTATTTCCGCTGTGGAATTGACGGTCCAGGCGTAGATGATTTTGTCTTTTCGATGGAGAAAGCGCACAAGTGATGCAGTAATATAACGGGACCGGATACTATAGCCGTCGATGGACTCTTTATATTGTGCAAAGTCTTTGCTGAAGAAGTGGTCCTGTACGGAGGAAACAAGCAAAAGAGTAGTGATGTCCTGATTTTTCTCTTTTATTTTATGCAGGGTGTACGTATCTTTTGATGCAATTTCACAAGAAGCGGATAAGTCGTATTTCTGAATCAGGGATTCGACTTTTTCTTCTGCTCCGGGAACTTTCAAATCCAGAAGGAAACGTATGCGACCCTTGCAGAGGGCAAAGACTTCTTCGAGTGTGCAGATGTTAAATCCGGTAAGTTGTTCGCAGGTTACATTTGTGATGTTACAATTTTTTCCTGTCTGACGGCGGAGGTTGTTATCGTGTAATGCGATGAGCACACCGTCCTTTGTCTCGCGGATGTCCAGCTCAACGGTGTCGGCACCGCGATGGATGGCATGTACAAAGGCGGACAATGTGTTCTCGGGCGCGTTTTCGCTGTCGCCCCGGTGCGCAATGATATCAGGTTGAGAATACTTGCTTTCCGGGAGAGGGAAGAGTCCGAATTCAAAACATGCATATAATAGAAAAATGATAAGAACAATGTAACGTATTTTCATAAAGACAGAATCTGCACTCTGCAGAAAATTATTCTGAATCAAATTGACACTCATTTTAATTCAAGGTATGCTGTTATTAGGTGTAAAAGAAGGAGGTTTTTATGGGAAAAAATCCAATGAACAATTTATCTTACGGGCTCTTTGTGTTGACGGCAAGGGACGGATTGAAGGATAACGGATGTATTATCAATACGGCGATGCAGGTGACGAGTAATCCGAATTGTATTATGATTGCGGTCAATAAAAATAATTACACACATGATATGATTAAGAAGACGGGGGCATTTAACCTGTCGGTGCTTACCGAAAAGGCGAAGTTTGACACGTTTAAAAACTTCGGATTCCAAAGCGGAAGAGATGTGGAGAAACTTGTGGAAGTGGAGTTTTCACGGGCGGCAAACGGTATCGCGTATCTACTCGGAGAGACGAATGCGTATATTTCGGGAAAAGTTATATCGGAGACGGATTTTCCGACGCACACGGTATTTTTTGCAGAGGTGACACAGTCGCTTGTGCTCTCTGATGATGTGTCTGCAACGTACAGCTATTACCACCAAAACATAAAACCGGCACCGGTGCAGACGGAGAAGAAAAAAGGCTATGTCTGTACAGTCTGCGGCTATATTTATGAGGGCGATGTTTTGCCGGATGATTTTATTTGTCCGCTCTGTAAACATCCGGCCTCCGATTTCAAGCCGTTATAGAGGAAAGATTTTTAAAGAAAGATACCCGGAGGATACTATGACACGAAAGAAAAGAATCGCTGTGCTTTTGGCCGGTGCTTTTTTAGGAATGAGTTTGATGTTGGGCGGATGCGCCGACAAGAATACGAAGATTAATGAAGGTATGCAGGCGATAGAAAAACTCGATTATGATGCAGCACTTGCCCTGTTTGAGGAGGCGATTGTGGCGAAGGAGGACCTTGAGCTTGCATATCGCGGACAGGGACTGTGTTACCTTGGACTGACGGATTATGAGCAGGCTATCACATCCTTTGAGAAAGCATTGTCCAATGCAGGTATGTTCGTATCGGATGTGGAAGTGGATATCAATTATTATCTCGCCACGGCGCAGTATAAAAACGGAAATAACGCGGAGGCGCTTGAAACACTCAATGCGATTGCGGGAATGCGAGAGAAGCAGGCTGAGGTATACTATC
Organism: Lachnospiraceae bacterium; assembly: GCA_015056905.1. Lineage (GTDB taxonomy): Bacteria > Bacillota > Clostridia > Lachnospirales > Lachnospiraceae > SVFI01. Next base: position 14,102 of record SVFI01000015.1, on the reverse strand, counting down.
TGCGCGGATTGATTAAAATGGAGAGCGGAGAGTATGAGAATGCGGTTTCGGATTTGGATAGGGCGCTTGCAGGTTCAAAGGGAGAACCGATGATGGCAATTCGTATCTACCAGGTGTTTGCCGACTATGGGTATGTGCAGGAAGGTAAGTCTTATCTTTCTTCTGCGTTGAAGAATCACGAGGATAAGATGACGGATTATGAAAAAGGAACTGTTTACTACTATCTGGAAGACTATGAAAGTGCCAAGAGTTATTTGGAGAAGGCAAAGAGCGACAGCAAAAAAGACGATGCGGATATCGTACTGATGCTCGGCAAAACGTACGAGCAGCTTGGTGACAGCAACTATGCGGCCAGTGTTTACATGCAATATATCGATAATGTCGGTCCGCATCCGGCTATGTATAACCAGCTTGGATTATGTAAACTGGAAGTGAAGGAGTATGAGGCGGCTCTGAATGCATTTGACAGCGGGCTTGCGATTGAGAGTGGCAATGATTATGTGCAGCAATTACGTTTTAATCAGATTGTTGCATATGAGTATTTGGGTGAGTTTGAGCGTGCGGCATCACTCATGAACGGGTATCTTGCAAGTTATCCGGATGATGCACAGGCAGTGAGGGAATACGAGTTCTTGCGTACCCGATAATGTTCGAAAACGACGAAAAACAGCATAAAATGCAGGAAAATCCTGCAAAATGACTCAAAAACGAGACACTATATCTTGTGTTTACATAAGAATGTTAACATAAGATATAGTGTTTTTTCTTTGTATTTGTATTGACTTTATATAAGCCCGATGCTACAATAAATTTAATCGGCGTCCGGCCTGAATTGGTTGACGATAATTGAATTATGTCAACTTATGGAATGGCAGTAATGTTGCCCGAACATGGGGAAATGTTTTCAAAAAATGCAGGGAATCCTGCAAAATGCCAAAGAGGAAGCCAAAGGGGTATATAGTATTTGGGAGAAAGGGAGATTACATGTTAAGCGTAATTAAGAGAGACGGAAGCACGGCGGAGTTTGATTTAAAGAGAATTAACGATGCGATTATGAAAGCATTTGTGGCAACGGATATGCAGTATACGAACGATATTGTTGATTTGCTTGCTTTGCGTGTCACAGCAGATTTCCAGAGTAAAGTAAAGGATGAGAGCATCCATATTGAGGATGTACAGGACAGTGTGGAACGCGTTCTGGAACAGACGGGATATGCAGAGGTAGCCAAGGCTTACATTCTCTACAGAAAGCAGAGAGAGAAACTGCGTACGATGAAATCTACCATTCTTGATTATAAAGATGTCGTAAACGGATATGTAAAGGTAGAGGATTGGCGTGTAAAAGAGAATTCTACCGTAACATATTCTGTCGGTGGTCTGATTCTGAGCAATTCAGGAGCGGTAACGGCTAATTACTGGCTGTCAGAAATTTATGATGAGGAAATTGCAACGGCACATCGCAATGCGGATATTCATATTCATGATCTTTCCATGCTGACAGGTTATTGCGCGGGATGGAGTTTGAAACAGCTTATCAAAGAAGGTCTCGGCGGAATCACAGGTAAGATTACATCGGCTCCGGCAGCACATTTGTCCGTGCTCTGTAACCAGATGGTAAACTTCCTCGGAATCATGCAGAATGAATGGGCAGGTGCGCAGGCATTTTCTTCTTTTGATACGTATCTGGCGCCGTTTGTCAAGGTGGACAACCTTTCCTATGCGGAAGTTAAGAAATGTATCGAAGCGTTTATCTACGGCGTAAACACACCGAGCCGGTGGGGAACACAGGCGCCGTTCTCCAATGTTACACTCGATTGGACGGTTCCGAATGACCTTGCAGAGCTTCCGGCGATTGTCGGCGGCAAGGAGATGGATTTTAAATATAAAGATTGTAAGAAGGAAATGGATATGATTAACAAGGCCTTCATCGAGACGATGATTGAAGGTGATGCGAACGGCCGAGGTTTCCAGTATCCGATTCCTACCTACTCCATTACAAGTGACTTTGATTGGTCTGATACGGAAAACAACCGTTTATTGTTTGAAATGACTGCGAAATACGGTACACCGTATTTCTCAAATTATATCAACTCCGACATGGAGCCTTCCGATGTTCGTTCCATGTGCTGCCGTCTGCGGCTTGATTTGCGTGAACTCCGCAAAAAGACCGGTGGATTTTTCGGCTCGGGAGAGAGCACGGGAAGTATCGGTGTTGTTACGATCAATATGCCTCGAATTGCGTATTTGTCTTCAAGCAAGGATGATTTCTATCGTCGCCTGAACAAGATGATGGATATTGCAGCCAGATCATTAAAGATTAAGAGAGGCGTTATATCCAAACTTTTGGATGAGGGATTATATCCGTATACGAAACGTTATCTCGGACAGTTTGACAATCATTTTTCTACCATCGGTCTTCTTGGTATGAATGAAGTGGGATTAAATGCAAACTGGCTTCGTGCAGATATGACAGAAAAGAAAACACAGGAATTCACGAAGGAAGTTCTGAACCATATGCGAAACAGACTGTCTGATTATCAGGAACAGTACGGTGACCTGTACAACCTTGAGGCAACACCTGCAGAGAGTACTTCTTATCGTCTTGCAAAGCACGACCGTAAGAGATGGCCGGGAATCAAAACGGCAGGTAATATGGGAGATACACCATATTATACGAACTCTTCGCATCTTCCGGTGGATTATACAACCGATATTTTTGATGCGCTTGATATTCAGGATGAATTGCAGACGTTATATACGTCAGGAACTGTGTTCCACGGATTTATCGGAGAGAAGCTTCCGGATTGGAAAGCTGCAGCTAACCTCGTAAAGACGATTGCAGACAATTACAAATTACCGTACTACACTTTATCACCGACATATTCTATCTGTAGAGAACACGGATATTTGGCGGGTGAGGTTAAGGTTTGCCCACACTGTGGTAAACCGACGGAGGTATACAGCCGTATTACGGGATATTACAGACCGGTACAGAACTGGAACGATGGTAAGCTTCAGGAATACCAGAACCGTACAGAGTACGATATTGCATCTTCTGCATTGAAGAAACCGGTAGTAAGCGTTGTGAAACTTTCCAACTACGATCAGGAAGTAACGGTTTCCGTAGGAACACCTGAGAATCTTAAATATTTGTTTACAACGAAAACATGTCCGAATTGTAAGCTTGCAAAAGAGTACCTGAAGGATGTGGCATATGTTCCGATTGATGCGGAAGAAAATATGGAACTTGCAATGCGTTACGGTGTAATGCAGGCACCAACGCTTGTTGTGGTGGATGGAGATTCCCATAAGAAATATGTGAATGCATCCAACATCAAGAAGTACACGGATAGTCTTGTTCATGAAATGGTATAGGAGAAGGCAATGCACGACTTATTTATTCGAGTAAAGGGTATTATTAAGCAGGGAGATAAATATCTGGTGTTGAAACGCTGGGTAGATGACAGAATTGTAGAACCGTTTGTTTGGGAGTTTGTGGATTGTGAGCTTGAGAAGGGTGAAAGCCCGGAACAGGCTGTGTTGCGGGCTGTGCATGAAGCAATCGGTGTTGAGGGAGAGATTGTAAGACCTCTCTATACTTGGTCACAGATGATTGGCGAGGTACAATGTGTCGGGATTACATATCTTTGTCATCTTTCCGTGGACGAAGGCTCTCTTATGCTCAGTGAAGAGTACAGCGGATTTGAATGGATTACGGAGGAAGAACTTCCGGTATATATTGATAATCCGAATGTGTTAAATGATATAAAAAGCGCGATGGGAGATAATTGAAATGATTAATACGCTTGTAGCTAAGATTCAAAAAACAAATGCACCGATTGTGGTAGGGCTTGACCCGATGATGAAATTTATTCCGGAACATATCACGAAGAAGGCATTTGCCGAGTACGGTGAGACATTGGAAGGTGCTGCGGAAGCGATTTGGCAGTACAACAAAGGGATTGTGGATGCAGTCTATGATTTGATTCCGGCTGTGAAACCGCAGATTGCGATGTATGAGCAGTTTGGTATTCCGGGACTCGTTGCATTTGACAAAACAGTGAAATATTGTAAAGAAAAGGGACTTGTTGTCATCGGAGATATCAAGCGTGGCGACATCGGTTCTACATCTGCTGCGTATGCGACAGGACATCTCGGAAAAGTGCAGGTGGGAAGCAACTCCTTTTATGGATTTGACGAAGACTTCGTTACGGTAAATCCGTATCTTGGATCCGATGGTGTGAAACCTTTCATCGATGTGTGTAAGGAAGAGAAAAAGGGTATCTTTGTTCTCGTAAAGACATCCAATCCAAGCAGTGGAGAATTTCAGGATCGTTTGATTGACGGCAAACCTTTATATGAGTGGGTTGGACAGCAGGTTGATGCATGGGGCGCAGAACATATGGGCGATGCATACAGCTATGTCGGCGCAGTAGTAGGTGCGACGTATCCGGAGATGGGTAAGGTTCTCCGCGACATTATGCCGAAAGCCTACATTCTTGTGCCTGGTTACGGGGCACAGGGCGGTAAAGGGAAAGACCTGGTACATTTCTTCAACAAAGACGGCCTCGGAGCGATTGTAAATTCATCCCGTGGCATCATCGCAGCATACCAGAGCGATGCTTACAAAGAGAAATTTGCACCGGAAAATTATGCCGATGCATCCAGAGCGGCTGTGCTTGATATGATTGAAGATATTGCAGGTGCACTTTCTGCAAAATAATAGAAAACATTTAAAACCCCGAACAAGTTTTGTTTGGGGTATTTTATTTAAAAAATCTGTCTCTGCCATCTAAAAATTGCAGTAAAAAGTGTACAATCTTAAGTGGTGTGTTATAATGTTAGCGTGAAAGAGATAAGACTTATCATGGGTTTCTTTTAGAAACACAAGGGGATTAGTAAAGGAGAATGTGAAGAGTATGAAAAAGAGAAAGGGAATGAAGAAAAGAATTGCATCGCTTTTCATGGCGGCGGTTATGGTGTGGACTACGATGGATATGTCTGCGTTTGCGGCAGAGATTCAAAGCGAAGAAACGACTGTTGTTTGCGCGAGTGAATGTGCTCATGTCTTCAATACTTCAACGAATCAGTGCGAAACCTGTGGTATTTCAGGAGGTTATTGTGGAGCAACGGATAATGAGGGGGGGACGGAAAGCGTGATATGGACGTATGACGAGACGTCTGCGCTCCTTACTATCAGCGGTACTGGTGCTGTGTCTGAGGCTAAGTGGGGGGCATTTATGAATAAGATTGTCACCGTAGCTATTGATGACGGTGTTACCAATATTGCAGGGGATTCTTTCTATGGTTGTACTTTGCTGGAGAGCATAAGTATTCCGGATAGTGTCACCGTTATTGGTACATGGGCTTTCCTTGAGTGTACTTCTCTTAAGAGCGTAACTATTCCGGCTAGTGTTGCTACCATTGGATATATGGCTTTTTATGGTTGTATTTCACTTGAGCACGTTGTTATTTCTGAGGGGGTTACCACCATTATGGAGAGTGCGTTTCAGAATTGTACTTCGCTTGAGACTATTATCATTCCTGCCAGTATCACAAGCATCGGTCAAGGTGTGTTTGGTGGATGCACGCAGCTTGCTGAGATAGAAGTGAAGGAAGATAACAGTATTTATAAAGATATTGACGGTAATCTATATAGTAAAGCCGGTACAAAGCTTATAGGATATGCCATAGGCAAACAGGATGCAGAGTTTCAAATACCGGAAGGAGTGACAGATATCGGCGAATACGCATGCAATGGAGCCGGATTTGCGAGTCTGATTATTCCACGCAGTATAAATTCGATTGATGCTACGGCATTTCAAGATTGTGAAGAATTCTCCCATGCCAGTCTACCTTGTACATGGGAGGACTCTATATATGAATTTCCGAAAAGTTTGCAGGTAACTTATTACCACCAATATGGATATTCAGCAAAAGATGATACGATTACAGCAACTTGCAAAAATTGTAGAGAATCGGACAGTACTGCTATCCTTCTTGCGCAAAGCGGTGCTTATGATCCTGTATATGGCTATGGTGCGATTGTAGAGCCTACAGGTATCTTTGTGGGTGAAGAATGGGAGATTATTTATACTGGAAGGAATAACACGACCTATAACAGCACGGCAGTACCTTATAATGTAGGAGAATATACAGCAACTGTTACCTTTGTGGATGAAGAAGAGAATGAGTTTATCATAACTGACGATTTTGAGATCACAAAGGCTACGCCGGATATTGGCAAAGTGACGGCTAAAGTTTTATATAATACTACCGATGTTTGTGATGTAGAATTAAGCCGTGAAAATAATACGGTTGCAGGAACATTGGAGCTTACAGACAAAGAATTACAGTATGGTGAGAATACATATCATTGGAAATTTACTCCGATAGGAGCTGATGCAGCTAATTACACAGAACTTACCGGAACTGTAACAATTGCGATAAATGATACCATTGCTCCGACAGCAACTTATCGAATCGGTGCGGGAGAGTGGAAAGAGTTTATAGGTGCCGCTGTCTTTGGATTATTCACGAAAGATAATCAAACGGTTGAAATCAGATGCAATGACGGTGACGACGGAAGCGGAGTTGCGAACATTCAGTACTGTATTTTAGGTGAAGAACTCAGGGATTTTGCCGAGGCGGATTGGAAGGATTACACGAATGCAATTGATTTAAATGCAGAAGGAATCTATTTTGTTTATGTCAAGGTGATAGATCAGGCCGGAAACATGGAAATCATGAACACGGAAGGAATTGTTATCTATTCTGATAGTGAGATTGGTGCGGAAACGTTGGATTATGTTTATAAGGAGAACCGTAATCTCACTGTGCCGGTTACCATGAACGGAAATACAGTAGCCGGGCTTAGGGATGATAATGGAAACGAAGTGGATTCCAAAAATTATACGGTGGAGAATGATAAAATAACGTTGCATGCGGATTATCTCAAGACCCTTAATAAGGGAGAATACACCTATGAAATATATGTAAATCCGCAGGGGGCGGAAAATGCGGAAGTAATGCCGGCTTACCGATTTAATGTAAATGTTATGCCAAGAGAGCTTACGGTGTTTGATGTGGCAGCAGCCGGCAGAGATTATATTGCAAATGACCCGACAGTTGAAATTACCAATGTCGCATTGGATGGAATTCAGCTCGGTGATTCTGTTTCCGTGGAATTGGCCGGAGTAAAAGGAATATTGAGCAGTGCGGATGCGGATACTTATACGCGGGTGACATTACCTGCGCTTACACTGTCAGGTGCCGATAAAGACAATTACGTATTAATTCAGCCGACGGAGTCGGTTGTAACGGATGTGACGATTGAAAAAGCTGATGCAACTATATCCATACCGGAAGGAAATCAAACATATAACCGTGAATATACAGGGGAGAGTGTTACGATTGCAGAGCTTCCGGAAGAATACGGAACGCTTACTTACAGTCTAAACTCTGTGACGGATGATTATGATATCATTTTTGAGGAGGAGATTAGTGAAAAAGGGGTTATTACCTATAATGTGGTGGCGCCTAATGAAAACGTAAGTGTAGCGATAGCGCAGATTGTAGTCGATATAGAAATGAAAAATTATAAAACGCTGTCTTATGTGCTTAATATCCGCTTGACTACTAAGGAAGTTCAGGAGCTTACGGCGTCGAATATGGATCTTGTCTATGGAGATGCGGACACGACAATCGGCGTGGAAGGAGCCCGGACTACGCTTGCGTACGAAGTGATTGAAGATTCGAATACAAACGGAGATGTTATTTCTGTGGATGCAGACGGAATCATCCGTGTAGTAAATGCCGGAAATGCAATTGTGCGAATCACTGCAGCGGAAACGGAAGATTGGGCAGGAGCTGTTTGTGAGATCGCAGTTACTGTGGCGAAGGGAACAGCTATTTCCGGTGCACCTCAAAATCAAATGGGAGTCTCTTCGGAGATTGCAACAACAGATGTGCTTGTTTTGCCGGAGAATTGGAAGGTTGCGGAAACAGATGCAGGAAAGGAACTTCCGTATAATAAACCGGTTGCGGTTGTAGTTGTTTATACAGGTGCTGATACAGATAACTATGAAGAGACGGCATTGACGAAGAAGATTACAGTTACCAGAATCTGTGATCATAAACAAACTCAAATCAGAGGTACAGTGGCCGCAACATGTAGCAAAGAAGGTTATAGCGGAGATGCCTACTGCACGGATTGTGCTACAAAGGTCAAGAGTGGTAACACAATTGCCAAGAAAACACATATATACGACACAGGAAAAATTATCAAAGCAGCAACCTGTAAGGATGCGGGAGTAAAGACTTACACCTGCTCCGTGTGTAAAGCGACAAAAACAGAGGCCATTCCTGCACTCGGTGCGCCGAAAAAAGGAACGAAGGCAACGGTTAATAAGTCGGTCTATAAAGTAACCAAATCGAGCCTTACAAGTGGAACTGTCACTTATGTATCGTCGGAGAATAAGAAGGCGACAAGCATAACTATTCCGGCGGCTGTAAAGATTGATGGTGTGACATTTAAAGTCACCGCTATCGAAAAGAACGCGTTCAAAGGAAATAAGAAGATAAAAACCATAACGATTGGAAAGAATGTAACTAAAATCGGCGATAATGCATTTTACAAATGTATTGCACTTACCAAAGTGACAATTCCTTCTAAGGTGACGACCATAGGTAAGAGCGCATTTTACGGATGTAACAAATTAAAGACTGTGACAATCGGAAAGAACGTATCTAACATCGGAGCAAAAGCTTTCTATGGTTGTAGCAAGTTAACAACACTTACGATTAAGTCAACCAAACTGACGGCTAAAAAGATTGGAAGTAAAGCATTTACAAATACATCAAAGAGCATGAAAGTAAATGTGCCAAAGAAGAAATTTAAGGCTTACAAATCGATGCTGATTAACAAGGGTGTAAACAAGAAGGCGAAGTTTAAAAAGAGTTAAGATGTGCTAGTGCTCAGACTTCGTGTAGATTTAGTATAGTTTAAATTATGATTTGGGTACCTATGAAAAAAGTTACCATAAAGGCCCTCAATTCGAAAGAATTAGAGGGCCTTTGCTTGGTGAACTGTGCAAAAGAAAAGGTACAAAAGGTAAATTAAAAGAGGCTATTCAGAGTAAAGCACCGGCTAAGCTGGTGGTGATTTTGAGAGGATGTGGGGACGAATGAAAAAACAAATAAAAAAGAAAATGATTGCAGGAATATGTGCTGTTTTATTATGTGCACTCTGCGCCTGCACAAATACCCAAAAACAGCGAGAGGAAACGGAATCTCGGACACAGGAAGCTGTAGTGAAAGAGGATAAATTTACAAGAACAGAAGAAATGGAAACGACAGAGGAATTTGGCGCGGAAGAGAATGAAGAGGAAGAAATTGTGGAGGAACCTACAATAGAGGAACCTACAACAGAGAATACAACCGTGTTTGAAAATATCACAACGGAGCTCAGCGGATATCCGGTACTTAAGTATACGTTGATGGGAGCCACGCAGACGATAGAATATGCGCAGTACAACGGTCCTATGTATGAGATGCTTTCCGGACCGGAGGGAGCTATTTCTTATACGCTCGGGGACGTGACGGGAGACGGGCTTGAGGAGCTGATGGTCAGTCTTTATATTGTCGGTAACAACCTTAGTGATATGTGGCAGGATACGTATATCTATGAGATAGATGCGGATACGAATACATTGACGGAGATTTTATTTATATCGGCTGACGGATGCGAGCAGTATGCACCGGGCTTTCCGAACAATTTCGGGGCTGTGGTAAACAGCGACGGAACTCTTCTTTTAACTGTGGCAACGAATGATTACGGTTTTGATAAACCGTCGTCCTCAAAGACAGTAGTTCTTGTGTGTGAAAACGGAATGTGGAAGACGAAAGAATAGGCAGGAATTTATTGAGGTTTCAAGGCGAAATGTAAAAAATAGAGGAGAAGAGAAGGTTTGCGTTTACAAGATATTTTAAGTATGACCGGAAGCTATATGGGGATAGGACTGGTCTTTTTGATTGTTGTGCTTGTCGGATTGGTGGTAGGCTATCAGATTGTATATAAAAAGTTATGCAAAGGAAAAAGGAAGATTAACTTTAAGAAGTTCTTCTGGTGGTTTATTCTTGTATTTTATCTTTTTGTGGTAATATCCGTGACGTTGTTGAGCCGCCCGGGACACATTGGGTTTGGCAATGGGCAGATTGTTTCTTCCTTTTATTCCTATAAGGAGGCATGGGTCAGCGCTTCGGAGACTGCATGGAGAAATATCATACTGAATATTTTGATGTTTGTTCCGTTGGGATTCTGGCTTCCGGTTGGAAAGAAAGCGTTTCGCTCATTTTGGAAAACATATTTGGTCGGATTGCTCCTTACTGTTGGAATTGAAGTTTTACAGCTGCTTCTTTCTCGAGGAATATTTGAAGTGGCGGATGTATTTAACAATACCTTGGGAACAATGATTGGATATGGGGTATATAAAGTCATTGAATATTTTATTTTGCTACATAAAAAAGAAAAACCTAAATTATCCGTAGTAATGTTCAGCCAACTGCCACTTGTTTTGGCTGTAGCTATGTTCATGACGATATTTTTAACATATCAAAAGCAGGAACTCGGAAATTTGCAGATTGAATATATTTTGCCATATGAAGAAGGTAGATTTCAGATTGTTTCGGAGGAGGAATATAATAAGGACACTAAAAAAGCAATGGTTTATCAGACGGATATTCTGACGGTAGAAGAAACGGAACAGTTAGCCGCTTGTTTTTTTAAAAACTTGGGGACAACGGTTGACACAAGCCGGAACGATATATACGAAAATACAGCAGTGTATTGGTCGAATGACAGCTATAGTATGTGGATTGATTATCAGGGCGGAACTTATAGTATGACAGATTTTGATACTTCGTTTCCGGAGGAAGGCGAAGAAGAGCCTTTGCAGGTGAAGAATGCATCAAAAGAAACAATATGGAATGCCTTGGCAGGATACGGGATTCAAATACCGGAGGAAGCAGATTTTTCGTCCGGTCCGGATGGGGGATATGTATTCACAGTTGATTTGTTTGAAGCAGACGGTGTGATTTATGACGGTGTGTTAGAATGTGACTATTATGATAATGGGAAATTTGCAAGCATTCGGAATAACATAAGGAAAATGGAACCGTATAAGGAATTTGATATATGTTCAGAAAGAGAGGCCTATGAGCAGATTTTGGCAGGCAAATTTGTCGGTATAGGATATGAAAGTGCGAAAATAGAAATCGGACAGGTTTCTCTGGATTATATGCAGGATACAAAAGGGTTTTATCAACCGGTGTACAATTTTGATATACAGATAGAAGGAGAAGAGCAGAGTATACAGATTCCGGCAATTCCCCAATAGGTATGAATTGCCTTACGAAGTGGCAAAAGAAATAGTATAATATTAATAATGCAGAGAAAAAAATTTGATTTTTTGGATGTCTATTGGTCGGATATAATATGGTCTTTGGGGATTTCTATATGTTGGTATTAGTTTAAAAATTCAGGGTAGGCGTATAGCATTGAAATTTTTAAGGTTGATATATGCTAAGAAAATTAAAAAAATAGAGAGACGACAGATATAAGTCAGAGTATGAGGCAATATATATGTTTGCTTGGAACATCTGTTTTATAGATAATAACGATATGAACAAAGATGCGAACGCTTTTGTTATATTTTTCCGAAACTCGACAGATAGATGTGTCAAACATCAAAATATATTGGTTGCAATTAGGAAACAAGGGGAAATTGAAACGGATAGGACAAGCTATTTGTGAAGAACTATATGTTGCGAACACAAATTTATCAGCCTATGAGCTGACTCCCCGGCGGTCAATTTGGCTCAGCTGCGCATGTCTCATTACAGAGCACAAAATTTCGACTTTCCAAAACATGGAAAGTTCAGGAGGTTTTAATAACATGCAAGCATACAAGCAGGAATTTATTGAACTCCGTTTGGGTGCTTTTTAAAACTTCTTATAAGTTCTCAAAACGCCGCAAAACGTTGATTTTACTGGAGTTTGCGACGAGGGGTAAAAACAGAAAGTTCTCATAAGTTGTTATAAATTGTTATAAGTTTTCACAAAAATGGTGTAGTAAATGGTGTAGTAGACTTGGAGGATTTGCGAATACATAGGAAAGCGAAAAGCTTTCCTTTTTTGTTTTTGTGTTGAAAAAAACATACTTTTTGCTGACTTGTGTATTGAAATAAATATACTTTTTGTGCTCAGAGATGTTGAAAAAAATATATTTTTGCGATAGGATAAATAAAAGAAACGGGGAATAATCAGAATATAAATAGATAGCAGGTGAAGCAATGTTTAAAAGAAAAGTATATGAGCAACTTTTAGAATGGAAAAAGGAATGGGATGGAAAGTATGCATGTTTGCTCGAGGGGGCGAGACGTGTCGGCAAGACAACCATAGCGGAGGAGTTTGCGCGTAATGAATACGAATCGTACATTCTGATTGATTTTTCAAACACGGCTAAGGAAATCATGGACATATTTGATGATATTTCAAAGCTTGATCGTTTTTTTCTGAGACTGCAGATGGAAACAGGAGTGGAACTTTATGAAAGAAAATCTGTTATTATTTTTGATGAGATTCAGTTGTTTCCAAAAGCAAGACAAGCAATTAAACACCTTGTAAAAGATGGGAGATACGATTATATTGAAACAGGATCTTTGATATCCATAAAGAAAAATGTAAAAGATATTCTGATTCCGTCGGAAGAGCATAAAATTCATGTTTATCCTATGGATTATGAAGAATTTTTGTGGGCTACGGGAGGCAATCCGAATATTTTGGATAAGGCATATAAAAGCAATATGGAGTTGGGCAATGCGGCAAATCGTAGCGCGATGAGAGATTTTCGGATTTATATGGCTGTGGGAGGAATGCCACAGGCGGTAGCGTGCTATCTGGATACCAATAATTTTGAAGCAGTAGATAAAGTTAAGCGTGAAATTTTGGAATTATATTATGATGATTTAAAGAAAATTGATGCTTCCGGTAGAATTTCTGACATGTATAAATCTGTTCCGTGCCAGCTTGCTGCAAAGAAAAAGCATTATGCAATAACAGCAGCAACCGGGAAGCAAAAAACAAGAAAGGATGAAGAGCGTCTTTTTGAATTGATTGAATCGGGACTGGTGTTACCTTGCTATAACGTGCTTAATCCGGATGTTTCGCTTTCGCAGACGAAAGATATGAACTGTTTTAAATTATATTTGTCTGATATAGGATTATTTACTACGATGCTTTTTAATGATACCCAGAACGGGATAGAAGATATTTACAAGAAACTTTTGAGTGATTCGTTAACTGCAGATTTGGGATATTTATATGAGAATGCAGTAGCACAGGCAATAAAAGCAAGCGGAAGAGATTTGTATTATCATACATGGAGAAAAGAAGGAAGCACACATTCTTTTGAAGTAGATTTTTTGATTGCATCAAAGAATAAAGTAATTCCGATAGAGGTGAAGTCTTCCGCAATAAAAAATCATAAATCAATTGATAACTTTGAAATAAAGTACTCAAAACAGGTGGGAGAATGTTTCTTGTTGTCACAAAAGGATGTCGGAAAAATAGGAACATTAAAATTAAAACCGATATATATGATTTTATTTTTATTGAAAGATTTATAGTAATAAAAGTAGTCATTGATTATTCGTTTGATAATGGAGATCCCTATGGGTCGAGTAAAGTAGGGGATGAGAAATAGAATAAGTAAAAGCGAAAAAATGACCAAGACACATCTGTCGGGTAAGGAAGATACGGCATCTCTCACTCTCTGTCGTGTTAATTATCCGGAGATATTGCTATTGTTTTCTCAGAAAGGAGGCCAATATGGATCAGAAAAAAATAGGTTTATTTCTAAGAGAATTAAGAAATGAACAGAACTTATCCCAAGAGCAACTTGCGGAAGAGTTTGGTGTTTCTTCAAGATCTATATCCCGATGGGAAAATGGTAACACAATGCCGGATATCAGTATCATTATTGAACTGGCGGATTTTTATGATGTGGATATACGTGAAATTATTCGCGGAGAAAGGAAGAGTG
>SVFI01000027.1 GCA_015056905.1 Lachnospiraceae bacterium | reverse complement strand
AATGGTGGTCCTCCATATAAATCCTGTTGTGTGCCGCGGCCAACCATCGAACCATTTCCTATGCCCTCTCGACCATGTATTTGCAGGCTGATGCTATGCACCATTTGATCTGTGGGCACGCTCCGTATCATCATGGCATACTATCCGCAGATCCTGTATCACTTCCGACAGCTGGTGTATTTAATTGTAGGTTGAGCTTTTGAGGCTCATCTACTAATTAAACATAGGCGATTTACACGGAATTCCACACATTTTCGGAAGTTACCCTTATATTGCTTGTACTTTACCCAAAAAGAACAAGTCCAGTACAATGAAAGGACTTGTTCTTTTTCATCTATAACATTGTCAATAATATCGATCAGTCAATACCAGTGCAACAATTAGGCTTTAAGAAAGAAGTTCATCTAATATATCCCCAAAATCTTCACCGAGATCTGTCATACTCTCAAAATCACATTCACCATACTCAATTTGAGTATGCAAATCAAATGCACCATCTTCAATAAATTCGGCACTATACGGAAGTTCAATATCTCTCAACGAATCACAATCAATAAAAGCTCCTCTTTGAATGTGTATTACTCCATTGGGAATATCTGCTAGAATCAATCCCCTACAATTTTTACAGCAATTTTGCGGTACTATTTTAAGATCATCTGAAAAGCGAATATATTTCAAGCCAGTATCATTTTCAAATGCATTGCACCCTATATATTCTGTTCCTTTAAGAATCACAGACACCAACTGGGGACATTTGGAAAAAGCACCTTCGCCAATTTTTTTCACATCAATTTCTACGCTCGTTATGTTGCTTCCTGAAAAAGCATACTCACCAATGGAAACAATCTCCGGAGACAGTACAATACAAGAAAACATAAGATCCTTCCATGGTGGATAATTTACGTCACTATAATCATACATATCACCATCGCCTTCTATGATAAGTACGTTTTTATCACCTTCTTGCTGCTCAATTCTCCAGGTCATAGATTCTCCGCATTTATCTCTGTATATATCACTTTCAACATTGTGGTTGTCCATTTTTACACACCCTGAATCTTTGATTTTATATATACTTCAATATCTCCGACTGTTTTGAATGACTCGGCATCTGTATCGGAGATCTCTATATCAAATTCTTCTTCTAACGCCATGATAATCTCTATCATATCAAGCGAATCAACTCCCAGTTCATCTGCAATGGCTGCCTTGCTGGTGACAGAGGATTCACTAACGCCTTTTTGTTCAATTATTATTTCGCGAATTTTCTCAAAAATCTCTGTTTCCGCCACTATTAGCTTTGCTTTGGGTTCCTTTGCAGAGCTCTTTTTCATGTCCTGCAGTTTCTGCTCGATCTCTCCAGCGATTTTTTTGTGCAACCAATCAGGCTTTCTCATCGGATTGTTATCTTCTCCAAACAAGATGTCTCCACCTACCGTGAAAATACAAGTTACCAGCATACATCTGGTTTCTTGCTCGTTTGAGTCCAACATCTCATAATCAGTGAGATCCTCTTTGTAGACACAATCTCGTACGTTTTCATTGCACAGATAGAAACAAATCTCATCGTTCGCAATTTCGATCTTATATGTAAGACTATCAGGCGTTGTATCCTTATATCGCTGCATGAACTCTTCTTTTGATAATCCGGAAGGTTCCAGATACAACTCATTAAATGCATCAACCATATATCCGTACAACTTAGTCTCGGTCAATTCCTCATGATGTTGCATGACCGTCCCTGTTATCCGTTTTTCAGCCAGTTCAAAAATAACTTCGGAAATCACCTTGACTTGCTCTTCGGAAAAGCCTTCACCGCGCTCCTCCTCTAATTTATCCAGCATGTGGAAAAAAGCAATGGCAAAGCAATTACCCATACTTTCGATTGCATCTGTAATATCTTTTTCAAAATCAAGCGTAACATTGCAATCGTAATCTTCCGCACCGAAATCAATATGTATTTTCATTGTTGATTTTCTCCTTTATCTGTTTAATTTTTGTTCGACGTTATTTTTCAATCGTTCCCGGCAGCACCGTGCGTGTTCTTGAGAATTTACTGTTTCGTAAAGTTCAACAGCAAGTTTTAATGCATCGGTTAACAATTCCGAATTCTGAACTTCGTTCAGATAGGCAACTGATTTTTCAATGCTTTCGATTGCCTCAGACATTTCTCCCTTTTCTTTCTGCATAACAGCCAGCCTAAAATATGCCTTCGCTGCATCGTTGGTCAATTCCTCATTGATCGTTTGAGATATTCTTGAAATATTCTCAACTTCGATCCTGCTTTCAGAGGTAATTTTTGATATCCGTCCTTTGTAAGCAGGAAAAGGTTCTGAACCAACTTCAATCGCTACATTGTCATAGAGATTCACTTCACCAAAAATTCGAATATACGGTAGATATCTATTATCTCCGATTTGTGAATAGGTAATTTCATAGTCCATGATTCGAAGTTTTTCTATCTGCCCTATCTCATGAATGGTTCTAACAGAACTGTACCAGTTCAAATTGTGTACCATCCGTTTCAACTTATCGAAAGAAATGGTTTTAACAACCCCGGATACTACAACCTTTTCTAAGTCAACAGATATATACGCTAAACTTTTATCTTCGAAAAAACCGATTTCTATTGCATGTGGAAAATCTGCTGCATATTTTCCGCCAAATAATTGTCCCCAAATCAAAATGCAGAGATCATCCCCATAGGTGTGGCCTAAATAAGTATAGTTCTCAGCCATATCAATACCAAGGTTTGTGAGAAAAGTCATTGCAAGCGTTTTAGCTTCATCGATGGACAACTGCATTTCTTTTCCGGTATTTCTGTTTTTCGAGTGAAAACTCACCTCTTCTCCATCGCACTCCACCCACCAGTTTTCATTATCAAACCTCGCTCCCTGGAAAAAGCCAAGATTGGTATCAAAGCCGCAATATTTCAAAATATTCTGGTACACTGTATAATCTTCGCCTGCTGTTGAGGTATAGATGTTGAGATTCCCCGGAAATTCCTTTCCTAACTCCCAGCTTATCTGAGTCTTCCGGTTAATCTGTAATGCACCTACTTTCTTAAGCTGTATTAGCTCGCAGACAGCATAGATGAGGAGGCTTACTCCAAGTATGCCTAATAAAATAGTAACGATAATCCAAAATCTCTCCATATTCATTATACTTCCTCCTTTTCGACAAGGAAACCATCCAATACCTGCATACAATCTTCTGCGGAAAAGCACACTACCCCATTTCCCGCAAATAACAGAGAAACCTCTTTAGGAAGAGGATACCCTTTTGACGTTATTACCAACGTTTTTTTGTCTCCCGCCTCGCGTTTCCGAATGACTTCAAGCAGAATGCTACAAGCGGTTTGATCCATTCCTCTGTCAACAAAAAGGCCAAAGATTTTTGTGTCAAGGATTTTTTGCATCATAACGGTCGAATTCGGCAGTTGGCTTAAATACTTTCCCGATGTGAACATTGCACCGGGCATATCTCCAATGATACCGAGGCAGTCCTTTTGTGTTTTTTTGTTTCCGAGATGAATGTGAAGTGTGGCCATGATTTATAACCTCTTTCTTATGAATTATTAGCGTTTGGGTCTAAACATCAAATCGTTCTTTGTTTTATCAAGAACATTATACTATAACGCAAAATAACACACAAGAACGTTATTTGTATTTATGTGTTATTGCAGTGGGAAAATTCACAAAATATGCTTGATATTATTCCGGTTTTGGAATATAATATGTATAGAACATAAGTGGATGGTGAACCGATGAAATACTTGTCTACCTTTGAAATCGCTGAAAAGTGGGGATTATCTGCACGCCGTGTAGGAATTCTCTGTAATGAAAATCGAATTCCCGGGGCACAGAGAGCTGGAGGACGATGGATTATACCGGAAGATGCAAAAAAACCAAGTGATGCCCGTATAAAGAGCGGAAAATACATTAAGGAGAAGAAGCAGGATGATAACGACCAATGATATGTTGGATATGATTCACGGTGGTGAGAACACCTGTGTTGAATTCAAAAAATCCACAAATGAAATCACAAAAGATGTATATGAAACGGTCTGCTCATTTTCCAATCGTGATGGTGGGCATATCTTTCTTGGCGTAAAAGATAACGGTACTATTCTTGGTATCGAAGCGGATACCGTTGACAAAATTATGAAAGAATTTGTGACTACAGTAAACAATACAAGCAAATTCTATCCTGCTTTATATATCACACCCGAAAAAGTGATTCTTGACGGTAAAACAGTAATTCATATATATGTTCCAGCTGCAACGCAGGTCTGCAGATGTAATGGGCGGATATATGATCGAAATCATGATTCGGATATAGACATTACTTATAATTCTGATGCTATATATCTTGCCTTTGCGAGAAAACAGGATACCTATTATGTTAATAAGGTGACCGGATTCGGAATGTCGGACTTAAACCCTGATTTGATTGAACGGGCACGAGTTCTCAGTAAAATTCGAAACAACAACCATCCATGGCTGGAAATGAGTGATGAAGCAATTCTCCGCAGCACCGGATTGATTCTGAAAGACAGCGAAAAACAACGTGAAGGCGTAACAATCGCAGGGATTCTTCTGTTCGGCACAGATACAACAATTATGTCCGTACTTCCGCAACACAAGACAGACGCAATATTCCGTGTTGAGAATGTTGATCGTTACGATGACAGGGACGTTATTATTACCAATCTGTTTGATACCTTTGACCGTCTGATGGAGTTCGGCCGTAAGCATCTCAGCGATCCTTTTGTACTGGAGGGAATTCACAGTATCAGTGCGAGAGATAAGATTCTGCGCGAAATTTTTTCAAACAGCCTGGCACACCGCGATTATTCCAGCGGTTATGTAGCGAAATTTGTGATTGAGGGAACACGGATGTTTACTGAAAATGCAAATCGCTCACATGGTGCGGGAATGCTGGATGTGAAGAATTTCGAACCTTTTGCGAAGAATCCGCCAATATCAAAAGTATTCCGTGAAGTCTCCCTTGCTGACGAATTAGGTTCCGGAATGCGGAACACCTATAAGTATACCCAGATGTATTCCGGCGGCGTTCCTGAGTTTATCGAAGGTGATGTTTTCAGAACAATTATTCCGTTGAGTGAAGTTTCCATAGGAGTTGTTGGTCCGGGTACGTCAAAAGTGCAGGATACCCAACAAGTCACCCCACAAGAAAACCAACAAGTTACCCTACAAGATAAGATTCTCATATTCTGTGCTGAGCCTCGAACGAAAAAAGAAATTGCGCTTCAATTTGGATACAAAGATACACGGCACCTTACAGCCAAATATATAACCCCGCTGCTTGAAAACGGAAAGCTTCAAATGACCATTCCGGATAAACCGAACAGCAGGAATCAGAAGTATATATCATCCAAGTGATTAGTGAAATGCAGTAAATGCTTTATGATTGGAGATACCATGTTTTTTACCTGTAACAAATGTCGGTATACTTTCGAAATGATAAGTATTCCGGAACGATGTCCCGACTGTGGTATGATTGCAGTTCGCAAAGCAACAGAAGAGGAAATCAAAGAGTACAGACAATATAGACTACTGTTCGACCGGGAAGAGGATGAAAATTCACATGAGAGAAAAGTTCCAGAAAGACATTGAATATATCATCTCTGTCCTGCGTGATGCCGGATATGATCCGTATGAGCAGCTGTATGCATATGCAATTACCGGAAATGAGACGTTTATCACGAGAAAAGGTGATGCGAGGAATTTGATTGTAACACTGGAACGTGAGAAATTAATCGAGTATGTGCTACCTTATGTAAGCCCAAAAAACAAATAGTACTGACAACAGCCGCAGGTCAATGTTCCTGCGGCTGTTGTTTATTCGTTGATTGTGCTCATCAACTGAGAGATTACTTTTACGGAGCTACAAGGAAAAACTGCTGCGGAGTACCATTATGAGAGGTATATGTAATTACCTCAGTGTTGTTAGCGGAATTACCATTGTAGACATCAAGCGCAAGTCGTGTAGCGTTGTTAAGAATACGGAGACTTCCGTCCGTTCTTACCTCAATGATCCACTGCTGAGCCCCGATATCCAGGCTTTCCCAAAGGTGAAGGAGTTCGTTGTTTGTTGAATCGCAGTCAAGTGAGTAATTGGAATTGAGAACAGGAGTGATGCGATAAACAATAGCACCATAATCACTATAAGCAAACAAAGGAGTGAAGTTCCACAACTGGAGATCGGCAAGATCGGTGCCGGAAAGGTCTTCATACATAACGATATTTACATCGTTTGTCGGAGAAGAAGTATAACTGAGGTATTTGCCGTTTGCATTCTGGATCTTATAGGTGCCAGATACGATTGCCTGTCCGCTTGTTACTTTGAGGTAGCTGTCACACACCCAGCCTCTGCCATCTACTAACAAACGCCAGGTATAGCCAGAAGAATCGGTAATGGGATAGTTGCAGATATTTACGGTAGCTCCAGATTTAAGAGAGCCAACACTTGCAGAATTGATATTGGGTTGCTGTCTAATCGTCAGGGTAGTTCTTGCAGTCACAGTAGCGGTTTCAAAAAGGTTAACACGAGTGGCTCCATTACTTTTAAGTTCGGTGGGTGCGTGGGTTGCATAAAGGAACACGGATTTCAGCGACGATTTGGAGATTGTCTGGTTGTGGCGAATAATACAACCTCCGCCAGTACCGTTACAATCCATGAACGTTATTGTATCGCCGTCAACTTTTGTTACGAAAATACTGTGTTTTTCTCCTCCGTTGTAATAACGGATTACATCGCCGGGTTTAATTTTTGACATGGCATCAGAGTAGTTCCAGTTTTCGGCAGCATCATAACCGTCAAAACCATTGAAAGCGAGATCCTGCAGGGCATATGCGAAACCCATGCACTGCAGACACTTACCTTTATAGCTGTTACAGCCACAGGATCCATTATACTTGCAGTTGCCGTGTGCATGTGTGGAAGTACACGGAGACGAGGTTGTCGTCGTGATGTCCCAAGACTTCAAGCCGACATGGTTCCAATATTTTCCGTCTTCAAAAAGGGTCTGGAGTTCTTCGAGGGTCATAGTACAGGTGTAATTTGCAGCAGATGCAGCAGTAGTCATTACCGAGCAGGTCGTAATGATGATCATCATAGACAGGATCAAGTTGATAAACTTGTTTAATCTCTTTTTCATGATAATTCCTCTCAAGATTATTGTTATTTTTATTAATATCCGCATAACAAAAGAAATGAGAGATTCTATGGTGGTCTACAAAGTTTCATTTTTTCATCTCCTTATCTATCTGAATACATTTTTCTTTTATTGTAAATAGGATATCATACATTATATTAACACGCAACACGTAATTCATCTTTTCGTGTTATTTCTTGCGGAGGTAGATTATCTCTTTGCATAAATAGAATAACACAAACCCGGATAACACGCAACAAGAATGTGTTGAATTTGTGTTATTCCAGCTTTATATCAGATATACATACTGGATTCACTCACTATTTACCCTCTCTTTACCCAATACATACCGACACCAAACCTTGACTAACACTACATATTGTGCTATAATAATTCTGTAAATGATTTTTGTGCCCTTCCCATTCGGGATACCGCAGATGCTGTGTCTGCATTGCACATCTTGTTAAGTTTGTATTGATTGTCAGCAGGAGAATTATGCCCATTTGCGGCAGTTCTGAGCTGGCTTTTTCTTTTTCAGGGGCTATCCCCTACTCAAAGCGAAAATGACATCGGTTCGCATTCAGCGAACGCCAAACCAAGTTTTACTGGTGGTATGTCGTTTTCGCTTTTTCTTTTTGCCAATTTACCTTCGGGTATTTGGAAATATATATTTTATTTTAGAAAGGTGGAAACACACAAATGAAAAGAACCCTTCGCAAGAACCACACGCATCGGAACACACTCTCTGCCTATAAGCAGCAGAATGTTCTCCGAAATTATCCCGACCGTCGAAGCAATGTACGGCACCTGGCTCGCAAGACATCTCTGAGACAGTATCGTGCAAATCACTGCTGTTACAGACGGAGTGCCTGATATGCCGGCCGACAGTTACAAGCCCAAAGTCCTGGTTTCCACGCTGGATCTGCCGGAAGCAGACTGGCTGGAATACCGCAGACGTGGAATCGGCGGCAGTGATGCAGCAGCAATCTTCGGCGTGTCCCCCTTTAAGTCAGCTCGTGATCTTTACTACGACAAGCTGAAGATCGCATCGTTTGAAGATGACAACGCAAACTGGGTACAAAAAGAAGTCGGGCATC
>SVFI01000014.1 GCA_015056905.1 Lachnospiraceae bacterium | reverse complement strand
TTTTCTTCATTTTCATTCATGGTAAACAGACTCCTTTTGGCATGATGTCTGTATTATATTTTTTATGTTAAAAAAGAAGAATAGACCAGCGGTATAGTGTTATACCTCCGGTCTATGTTCTGTGCATGAAATGCGGACACGTTTATCAAAGAAGAACACTTACGAGGTCTTGGGGAAAGATTATCATTTGGGATTGCGGAGAGAGGTACCGGACCAAAGGGGTGTTGGCTTGTAAGGGATTCGGTATTCAGGAAGCAGCAATCCACGATGCCTTTATCAGAGCATGGAATGAGATGGTGGAAAACAGAGGCGAGTTGCTTCAGAAGTGGAAAGCCATGATTCAGGACGGAAATGAGTTAGAGAAGTTAAGGGCTAGGCAATTTACGGAACTGACAAAAGCAAAACCACTTAAGAGCATGGATATTGAATTGGTAAGTAAGGTATTGGAATACTGCAATGTGTTCGAGGATACTTTAGAATTTCACTTTAAGGACGGAACGACCATTACACAGGTGTGGGAAAACAAAAGACATCAGTAAGAATGAAAGCAATAGCACGGCAAGGAATTTTTATATTTCTTGCCGTGTTTTTACATATTATAAATAGGGGATGGATGATTTTACCCCTTTTACCCCTATCCCCATAGGGGGTGTTTTTACATAGTCGAGAGGGGTGGGGCATAATGTAGTGGGGTTTACTCCATTATTTTCTTTTAACAAATAGTATCAATTAGCAAGCGATGGGGGGGCGTCCGTGTTATTTGATATAGAAGAAACTATGACGGAAATCATGCAAAATAAATGCTGTGGTACAAATCCGGAGCGTGGTGGAATGACGGAAAAGAGGATTAAGTTCGACGGAACGAAGAATCCATACGATGAAAAAAGTCTTCGATATGCAATATACAGCGTGCTTGATGTGGAGCCAAAGTCCATACAGCAAATATATGAAGAAGTATATAATAAAATACCGGAAAAAAGGTATAGTGTCTCTGCGCTGCAAGCTGAATTGTTATTCATGCAGATGGAAAGAAATGCAGAAGAAAAAAACGGGCGTTTTTTTCGCACGTCAAATGCAGAGTGAGCGTTTTGCATGATTTTTTGCAAACGGTGGTTGCGTAAAATGTGAAAAAAATATGAAAAATTATGCAAAATGCTAAAAAACGAACCGAAATATTGTGCAAAAAAACGAACAATAATGCAATTCAAAGGGTTTACACTTTCTTAAGAAAATGTTAAAATGATTTACATAAAATTCATACTATGGGTTCAGTATGCCCGTATATACCGAATTCTAGGCGAAATTTTACGAATAATAGTATGAAAGGACGAAACAATGGGGTTATCAGGTAGAAGAAAAGTACGTATTGGTGATATCTTAATTAATGAAGGAATTCTGTCACCTGAAAAGTTGGACGAAGCGCTTGCGCTTCAGAAGGAGAAAAAGAAACGTCTCGGAGAGATTCTTGTTGAAGAAGGTTTTATTTCGGATGAGACGATGGCAAATGCTTTATGTCATCAGCTTGGCTATGCCAGAGCGGATTTGCAAAACGGTCGTATTCCGGATGATTTGCTTTCGATGTTCGAACCGGATATTTTGAAGAAATATTCAGCGATTCCGTACATGTACGATGATAGGAATGTAAATGTCATCCTGATGGCGATGTCGGATCCGATGGATATGCTCGCGGTTGACGACTTATCCATGATCAGTAACCGTATGATTCAGCCGGTTGTTGCAACACCGCGAGAGATTATGCTTGCGATTGACAAGTATTTCGGAAACGCGGAAGCGATTAAGGCGGCGAGTGATTACGAGCAGGAACGTGCGGACCTCTTTAAAGAGGATGAGATGGACCGAATGATCAATGAGGACGTAAACAACTCCCCGATTGTTCAGCTTGTTAATTCCATGTTGGAGCAGGCGGTCCGTCAGAGAACTTCCGATATACATATAGAAGCGCTTGAGAAAAATGTACGTGTCCGTTATCGAATCGACGGTGCACTCTTTGAACGAATGACATACAATATCAAGCTTCTACCGGCGATTGTAGCCAGACTTAAGGTTATCGGCGGAATGGATATTTCAGAGAAACGTAAACCGCAGGATGGTCGTATCACGACGTTCGTAGACGGAAGAGAGTATGATATCCGTGTATCTATCCTCCCTACCGTATACGGAGAGAAGACGGTTATGCGTATCACGAACAAGGGTAACCTGACGCGTGATATTTCCGAACTCGGTTTTAATGAAGAAGAAAGAAAAGTGTTTACACATATTTTAAAGAATCCACATGGTATTATCCTTGTAACGGGACCTACCGGTAGCGGTAAATCGACCACGCTGTATACGGCGCTCAGTGAGCTGAATACGGAAGATGTAAACATCATCACGGTTGAGGATCCGGTCGAGGCGAATGTGGCAGGTATCAATCAGGTTCAGACGAATGTGAAAGCGGGACTTACCTTTGCGAGTGCCCTCAGATCCATTCTTCGTCAGGACCCGGATATCATCATGATCGGAGAAATTCGAGACGGCGAGACTGCGAGTATCGCGGTTCAGGCGTCTATCACAGGACATCTTGTTGTAAGTACACTGCATACCAACTCTGCGGCGAGTACCGTATCGCGTCTTGCCGACATGGGAGTAGAGTCATACCTGATTGCCGATTCGGTAGTGGGTATCATCGCACAGCGACTTGTGCGAAGACTTTGTGCGAGATGTAAGAATAAGCGTCTTGCGAATGAAGATGAACTTGAAGTATTAGGATTTGAGCCGGGAACGCAGGTTGAGATTTATGAGCCTGTCGGATGTCCGAACTGTGATAACAGCGGATACCGTGGTCGAATCGGTGTATACGAGATTATGGAAGTCAGCAACGAGGTAAAACGTATCATCTCCAAGGGAGGAGATGCGGACCAGATTAAAGACGCTGCACTTAAGAACGGTATGAACACTCTGCGAATGAGTGCTACAAGATATGTTTTGGACGGAATTACATCAGTAAGTGAAATGATTAAAGTTTCGTTTGAAAGCTAAAGATTCATGAAAATTAACAAAGAACCAGGAGGGCAAAAAATTGGCAGCATACAAATATCAGGCAGTCGATAAGTCCGGTAAGATAGTTTCCGGAACGATTGAGGCCGACAATGAGCAGAGAGCTGCGGAGCAGCTCAAAAAAGAAGGAAAGATGCCAACAGAGATCAAAGAGCAGGGTATTATGGATAAAGATATCAACATGGCTGATCTCTTCAAAAAGAAAATTCCGGTACGTGACATGAGTATTTTCTGTCGACAGTTCGTGAGTATGCACCGTGCAGGTGTAACGATTCTTGAGTCGATGCGTATGTTGACGGAACAGACGGAGAATGAAAGACTTAAAAACGGTTTGCAGGAAGTATACCTCGGAGTGCAGAAGGGTGAATCACTTGCATCTTCTATGGCAAAGTGCCCGGATGTATTCCCGAAATTGTTGATTCACATGGTAAGTGCCGGTGAAGCTTCCGGTAGTTTGGATATTGCATTTGAACGTATGGCAGTCCAGTTTGAGAAATCTGCCAAGATACAGGGTCTTATCAAAAAGACAATGGTATATCCGATCATGGTTCTTATTGTTGCGATTGTTGTAGTTATCGTAATGCTTACATACATCGTACCTACCTTCATGGATATGTTCAAGGATATGGATATTGAAATGCCGGGTATTACACTTGCGGTTGTAGCTGCTTCCGATTGGCTCAAAGCCAACTGGCTTCTTGCGCTTGCGATTGTAGTCGTATTGTTCTTTGCGATACGCTGGTTTGCAAGAACGGAAACCGGTGAAATCATGATTGCTAAGATTGCAATCAAAGTACCGCTCTTTGCAGACCTTACCGTCAAACAGAATGCAGCGAAGTTTGCACGTAACCTTTCTACGATGCTTGCGGCAGGTATTTCGATGCCGGATGCGGTAGAAATCGTATCGGATACCATGAGTAATAAGTACTTTACAACGGCGATGAAAGATGCGCGTAACGATGTTATGCAGGGTATTCCTCTCTCGCAGCCGATTGAGCAGTGTGGGCTCTTCCCACCGATGGTTCATCATATGGTTAGAATCGGTGAGGAGACAGGTAATATCGAGAATATGTTGGATACTTTGGCAGAGTACTACGAAGAAGAAGTAGAAGTAGCAACAGAGTCCCTTATGGCAGCACTTGAACCGCTTATGATTATTGGACTTGCGGCCATCTGTATGGTTATTATCGGTGCGGTTATGGCTCCGATGGCATCTATGTACACAGGTCTTGACAATTTATAAGAGGAAAACGGACCGAGAGGTGTATTTATGAAAACAAACAAAGGTTTTTCGTTGGTGGAACTCATTATCGTAATCGCGATTATGGCAATTCTGATAGGAGTGCTCGCACCGCAATATATCAAATACGTGGAACGTTCACGTGAATCAAAAGATGAGAATATGGCGGAGCAACTTTATGAACTTGCTTGTGTTGTTGCGGCGGATGTGGATTTGTATGAACAACTGTCCGAAGGGGATAAGATTGAGTTTAGTTCGTCAGGAATAAGTGGCAGTACATTTGTTGAGGAAAATGTGCTTCCGCAATTTATGCCGAACTATGAGAGTGCCAAGGTGCAGTCGAAGAAGTATAAGGATATGACCTATACTGTCGAATTTGTAACAAATGCATCGGATAACAAGATGGCGCTTCAGGTTGGCTGGCAGTAAAGTGTTTTAAAACCCTGCGAATAGGGGGGCGGGGTCTTAAATAAATCAATCAATAAACATTATATTAAAAAGGAGAGGTTTAAAATGAAAAAGACAAATAACAAAGGTTTCTCACTCGTTGAGTTAATTATCGTTATTGCTATCATGGCAATCTTAATCGGTGTTTTAGCACCTCAGTACATCAAGTACGTTGAAAAATCAAGAGTTTCAGCAGACAGAGATTTATTAGACTCTGTATACAAAGCTTGTTCAGTAGCAGCTTCTGACCCTGAAATCACAGATGCTCCTGCAGGAAGCGATACTATTACATCTCCGAGTGGTTCTTGGGGTAGTGCAGTAAATGCTACACTCGGCGTTTCAGATTTCAGCTCTGTTGCTACAAAATTAAAATCCAACAGTGCAGGAAGTACTATTACAATTCATGTTGACGCTAACGGTAACTTCAAAGTTGAAGCTGGAAGTATCACAGTTCCTGAGTCATAAGAAATTGATTTAAAACTTGGCTGCGGCGGTGCGCCCGCGCCGTCGCAGTATAAAAAGGAGACATTCCCCCTATGGCCACGGATGTAATGATTCAGAATATAATACTTGGAATTCTTGTCTTTCTATATGGAATCGTGATAGGTAGCTTTCTCAATGTCTGCATCTACCGTATTCCTGCAAAGGAAAGCCTTTCGAAGAAGAGAAGCCACTGCATGAGATGTGGGTATCAGCTTCGATGGTTTGATCTGATTCCGGTTTTTAGTTATCTGTTTCTGCGTGGTAAATGTCGCAAATGTAAGGAACATATATCCGTGCAGTACCCCATTGTGGAGGCACTGAATGGAATTTTGTATGTTCTGATATTCACTATTAACGGGTGGAGTATAGATTCAGCGATATACTGTTTATTAACATCAGCACTCATCGTATTGAGTGTGATAGATTTTAGAACGTATGAGATTCCGTATGGAATCAACTTGTTTATACTGGCACTGGGGCTGATTCACTTAGGGTTGCACTTAGGGGATTGGGTGACTTACGTAGTCGGCCTCCTTGCTGTCAGTAGTTTTTTGGAGATTTTATTTTGGGCATCCGGGGGCAGAGCCATTGGATACGGCGATGTCAGGTTGATGCGGGCAGCGGGGCTTTTGATAGGCTGGAAGCTGTCAATATTGGCACTGATTTTGGGATGTATTCTCGGATCGGTGATTCATCTTATCCGTATGAAATTGTCGGATGAAGGACATGTACTTGCAATGGGCCCGTACTTGGCGGCCGGTATCTTTATATCGGTGCTGTGGGGCGAACCGTTTATTAACTGGTATATTAGTTTGCTTGTGACACCTTAGTCGGCGAAGCGGACTTTATATAGATATAATTTAAAAGAAAGAACGAGGGTAATAAAACCTATCACTTTAGGAGGTAAATCATGGCAAAAGCGCAAAGAGTACTTAGTATTGAGATTGGATATTCGCTTACACAGGTTTGTGAAATGGATTTCCAGTCAAAACATCCACAGGTTTATGGAGTTTTCAGTATGAAAACACCGGAAGGAATTCTGAATGACGGATTGATTAATCCGACAGAATCTTATGTACAGGATTTGAAATCCTACATTGCGGCAAACGGCATGAATGCAAAGAAAGTTATTTTTGCAGTTTCATCCACAAAAATTGCGAACAGAGAGGCAACCATTCCGATGGTTAAGGAGAACAAGGTAAGAGAGATGTTGATGAGCAACATTACTGACTATTTCCCTGTTGATCCGAGCGCATACCAGTTCGCGCACAACATTATGGATACGGTAACGGATGAAGCCGGAACCAAGCAGTACAGAGTCATGATTATGGCGTGCCCGTCAGAAATTCTTGACGGATACTATTATCTGGCTCAGCAGCTCGGACTTGAGTTATCTTCTATTGATTATAGCGGTAACAGTATTTTCCAGGCTCTTCGCCATAGATTTGCAAAAGGTGTAAACCTTACAGTTAAGATTGATGAAAGAAGCTCACTTCTTACAGTGACCAACAATGGTGTTATTACAATGCAGCGTTCCGGTATCTACGGAGCTGACCAGGTTGTAGACATCATGATGGAAACAGATGTATACGGCGAGCCGCTTTCTTACGAAGCAGCAGTTAAGACACTTCGTAAAAACAATCTTGTTATGAAGGCAGAAGAAGAGGAAACTCTCAAAGATAAAGAAGCAGAAGTAGCAGAGCTTGAAAGATTAAATGAAGCAGCAATCGCGGCAGCTGCAGCATCCGGAGATTCTTCACAGGTTGCAAGTACAACGGTTGCAGCAAAACAGGCAGGTGCAAACCTCAAGATGCTTCGTTTAAGAAGAGATGTTACATATGCATACGAACAGCTCATCAGCAGTATCGTTCGTGTTATTGATTACTACAACTCAAAGAACAGAGATGCGGCAATTGACAATATCATTATCACAGGTATTGCGGCTGACTTCTGGGGATTTGCAGGACTTCTTTCAGAAGAACTCGGACGTGAAGTCGAAGTGTTAAAAGACCTTGCCGGAACAAACATCAACCAGGGCTTGCATCTCCATGATGTATCTCTCGGTGATTACATTTCCGTTATCGGTGCAGGACTTGGTTCTGTAGGTTTCATGCCTGTATCTATGCAGCAGGATAAAGCGAAAGGAAAAGGTGCTAAGAAGAGCAGCGTATCCGGTGACAAACTTCCGATTGTTGTTTTCGTATTAGGTGTGGTTGCGTCAATTGTTCTGATTGCGTTATCTGTTCCGAATTATTATCTTGCAAAAGTGGATGGCGTTCAGCTTGCAGAGAAGAAAGCACAGCTTGAGCCTGTACAGGAAACATACAATCTTTATGTACAGACAAAAGCAGATTGTGATTATCTGACAGCGGTTTATGCGCAGACAGAAAACTATAACAGAGATTTATATGATATTTTTGTTGAGTTAGAAGAAAAGTTACCTAAGAATGTAGAAGTTGGTGCTATGTCAGCTAATGCGTCACAGCTTGCAATGACAATGCAGGTTAATACAAAAGAAGAAGCAGTGGCAACGATTCTTAAACTCCGCACGTTTGAAAACTTCGCAGCAGTCAACGTAGATGCTATTGCGGAAAATATTAATGAGGAGACCGGTCAGCCTGTAGTCAGCTTCACGGTGACATGTACATATGGTGTAAATCCGGCGATGCTTGTTGAAGAAGCAGAAGCAACAGAAGAAGTAGTAGAGTAGGAGGAAAATGACAATGAAAAAATCAGATAAAAGTATTATTCTTATGCTTATCGGTATTCTGCTTGCGGCAGCTTCATATTTCTTTGTATATCAGAAATTGACAGAGCAGACAGAAATTATGGTAGCAGAAAATGCACAGCTCCGTCAGGAAGTGGACTATTTACAGGAGCTTGCAGATAATAAACAGCAGTATATTGATGATACAGCAAGCATGCAGGCTAAAATTGAAGAGATTAAGGCGCAGTTCCCTGCACAGTATCTTCCAGAAGATGATATCCTTTACATGATTAATACAGAAGATACACATGATGCTCTTGCACGTACCATCAGCATGAGCCCGACGACAGTGATTGAGGTGGAAGCACCGGCACAGGAAGTGGTAGCTGAAACAACAGAGACAGAGGATGGAACAACAGAAATTACGGAAGAAGCGACAGCTGCACCGGCAATTATGTTATACAGAACACCTGTTACGGTGACAGTATTATCTTCGTACAATTCCATGAAGGATATTTTAAAACAGATTAATACAGACGATAATAGAAAATCAGTAGATACGCTTTCAGTTTCTTTTGATGCACAAACAGGTGAGCTTTTGAGTACGATTGCAATGAGCATGTATTCGCTCACAGGTACAGAAGCAGAGTATACAACACCGAAGGTGGATGGTGTGACATACGGAACACAGGATATCTTTAACAGTGCAAAGAAAAAAGCAGCAGCACAGATTGCGAATGCGCAGTAAGAAGTAACAGAAACATATTTGGCGAAGGGGTTCATTTATGAAAAATAGATTAGATAACAGAGGTTTTACATTAGTTGAAATAATTATCGCGGTTGCGATATTAGCACTTGTGATATCACCTCTGGTGGCAAACTTTATACAGTCATCAAAATTGAATTTGGAGAGTCGTAAGAGCTTGAACGAAATGAACCTCGCGCAGGATGTCATGGAAGGTATAAGTGGATATGCGGTCAAAGATGTTGTAGGTATTGTCGATGGTGTTATCGCCGATTCCTCAAAATCTTTGGCCGGAAGCGTACTTCCGTCAGCAGCGACATATGGGAGTGTGTCGAAGACATCTTCACCGACAGATGCTACAGTTGTCTATAAGATGACGAACGTTGAGACCGCGGGAACTGCACATAACAAATATGATGTTGTGATGACGTTTGACCCGACGAATTCAGCTGAGGAAAAGTTTAATAATCAGGAAATGGCTACCATTTCAGAAATCAACCAGTATTATGATGCGATTTACAATTATCCGACATCGGAGGTTGAGACGGCAGTTAAAGAGTTAAAGAAGAAGTCACCTTTGACAAATACTTTCCCGATAGAAAACTATTACGGGGAGATAGAAAGAACCATTAAAGTGAGTATTTTAAATGAGGGAACAGAATCTGCGCCTATTTACAAGGTGCGTGTTGACAGAATATATAAGCCGAATTTGGATTTGATGAACAATGCATCGTTGCCTGCGGATGCAGCATACACGGCAACGACGGATAATATCTCAAGAATGGATGCAGATCAGCTTCCGCGAAGTGTCTACATCTATTATGAAGGAATTCAGAAGTCGACTTATACAGAACCTTTGGATAATATTGAAATTATTAACAGAACCGGAGAGGAAATCACGGTCTATCTTGTAAGAAACCAGAAGGTAGACGCTTTGACTGGGGCTGCAGATGCAGAAACAATTACTTATGGTACAACATATGGATGTAATGTGCGGATAACCTCGGAGGATATGACCGGTGTGAGAACAGAGGATGTACATATTGTGTCCAATCTCCGCTATGATTTAAATGCACCGTCACCAAAGTATAACTTCCGAACAACGGAAGAGGATGGAGTGACTCCGCTTGATTCGACGAAGTTTCCTATGAAAGATGCAACGAACCGATTACAAGCATCTGATTCTAAATATCAGAGGATAAGGGCGAATTATTATTATAATGGAACGCTAATAAATGAAGCGCTTTACCAGTCAAATTTTTCGGCCGGGTACGCAAGAGAGACAAAAAATACACTTTACAAAGTGACGATTGATATTTACAATCCGACAAGCGGGGAGAAAGTTGCAACCTACGATGGCGGAATGGCCAACTAGTTGGTAACAGATAGAAAGGAAGAGCATTCAATGTTTTCAAAGAAATGGAAAGAATTGCAAAATAAAAGAAGAGATAATAAGGGTGCTGCCTTGGTAATGGTTATCATAGCAATTGCATTTATCGGAATGCTTGTTGGAATGATTCTTTATATGGCATATTGCAACTATCTTATGAAAGCGAACGATACGCTTGCGAAGGATAACTTCTATTCTGCTGAGTATGCCCTTGATGTTATTAATGCCGGTCTGCAGATGGATGTTTCTGAGGCTATGTCAGAAGCATATGTAACTGCAATGAAAAACTCTGCCGGAAAATCTTCCGAAGTTATGGAACTTGATTTTCAGGATGAATTTGTGAAAAAAATGCAGACAAAGCTGCAGGTGACAGAGGTTGATCCTAGCGGAAATCCGGTGGTAAATAATGCAAAGTGGAATCTTGAATATTTGAAGAGCTTTTGGACGAAAGCAAATATTACAACGACGAACACAAGTGGTTCTCAAGGTGCATATTTAGGAACGAAGGTTGCTGACGGTAACACAATGGAAGTTGCAAACGGCAATGCGTATATTACCTTGAATAACCTTGAAATAGTATATACAGATGATAGAGGTTTTGTCTCTATTATCACAACAGACATCCGAATCAAAGTACCGAGTGTCGGTTTTGCTCAGGCAGCAAGCAAGATGTCAATTGAAAATTTCTCGTTGATTGCAAATGACGCATTAATTAATGATACAAATAACACGGACCCGGCTCCGGACGGAACAAGCATTTTAAAGGGTAGCGACGTTAAGATATCCGGAAACGTATTCGGTGGCTATGACGGAGTATATGTGGATGGTTCCAGAAGTATCAGCTTTGAACGCGATGCTGCGGATGCGACGAACACATCGGCGTCCTACAATTTAATTGCGGAAAAACTTGATATTAACAACGGGCGCGACAGAGCAATCAATGGTCTTTCCATTGATGAGACATTTGATACCTACGTAAGCAACATCAATATCACAACGGCAAGAGCTGATATTGACGGAGATATTTATGTGGGAGATGATATGGATGTCAGCGGAACAGGTAGTGTTGTAAAGCTTAGCGGTATTTACAGAGGATACGGTAATTCGCTGAATGATTCAGAAGGAAGCAGTTCCATTTTGATTAACGGTGGTAATACAACACTTGACTTTAGCGATTTGAAAGAACTTTCTTTGTCAGGTCATGCGTATGTCGGAGCTAAGAAATACGATGCAGACTTGGATCGTCTGGCTTATGCGATGGATGTCGCAGATAAAGATAATATTAATTCGGATGAAATTCCGGATGCTGAAGAATACAATGAACGTTTGAATGCCCCGGAGTCGACTTTTGTCGCAGATAATACGACGGTTCCGAAGAACGAGACAGACTTTTTGATGGGTGAATCCATTTCAGTAAAGGCGAACCAGTTGCTTTACATGGTTCCGACGGAATGTATTTCGTTTAGTTTGGAAACGAATGAACAGGTTCAGACATATGCAAAAAATCCGATGACATATGAGGAATATACAACTCTTTCGAAGGATTATCCGGTACTGAATACTGATGGTACACCGGTTATGGAGAATGGGCTTCCAAAGACGGAGAAGAAGTATGATGTGGTTCGTCTCAGTCATCTTTGGAACAAACTCGGTGGTGCAGCATATACCAATGATTACAAGGCAGTATTCAGACGTGTAAACGGTACGGTCCTTGTATATCTGTATCTTGACTTCGGTAGTAGTGATGTCATGGCAAACGAGTTCTTCAAAGCATATTATGAGTATGATAAAGAAGGCATTGATAATTATGTATCATCTTATATTAGTGAGATGACATGGAGCAGTACGGTAAATCAGAATCTTTCACTTGCCGGTAATGGTTTCTACTTGAATCGTCATGACGAGGTTGTATTTGTAGAAAATCATCTTCAGGATCCGGTTAAGTACGGAAATATGTTGGTAAGGCAGACAGAGTATGCAAATACGTTTGAAGCCTTGAAACATTCGTTGTCAACCAATTATGATGAACTGACAAGTACACAGCAGAGTTCTGAAATTTTTGATTCTCTTGTTGATGAAGCTGCATTTGCGAAGTTGAGCGGATTAAACTTTAATAATGGTCTTACAGAAGCTGACCCGGCTATGATTTCAGCGAGAATTAAAGATGGCAGCATTGTATATCCTTCAACAGAATGTCCTTCTTCAACGAAGTTGATTGTTGCCAGCGGTGATATTTTCATTAAAGCTGACTTCAAAGGACTTGCGGTTGCAGGCGGAAATATTTATGTATGTAGCGGATGTAACAACATCAATTACAGCCCGTCAGAAGTTATGCAGGCGATGAGAACAACAGCGACAGCGTCAACAGGTGAGACGGTACATGCGTATGACATTTTCGGCGCAAGCGGAAATATTACATACGGAAATGACGGAACGGTAGAAGAAGAAGCGATTGATCTTAGCGATTTGATTTTATATCAGAACTGGAAGAAAGAATAGGCGGTGCAATATGAGAAAGAATAATTCAGGTATGACGATTGTCGAAATCGTTGTTGTTGTTGCAATATTAGCTATTCTCGCGGGTACCGGTCTGTATGGAATCGGTCAGCTCGGAGGCTTCCGTGCCCGTGAGGGAGCGGATACGATTTACAACAGCTTGATGGAGGCGCGAATTGCAACTCTCGGAAAGGCGAAATCCACCGGTAATATCGCATGGGAATTGTATGAAAAAGATGGCAGCTTTTATGTCAGAACAGTATATGACGCGGACGGCACTCCGTACTATCGCGATGAACAAAAAATCGTAGACGGAAAAGTAACAGTATCTACAGGACAAAAGAATGGAGCGGCTGTTTCTGTTGCGGAAATGGCTAGTGGTGAGACATACAGAGTGTATTTTAACCGTTCTACAGGTGCAGCGTGCGCAGCAGATGGGGCGACTCTGGCACTCAATCCGTATATTGTTGTCAAGTATGGTGCGAAAGATTATGGCGTTGAGATTGTTGCCAAAACCGGTAAGATTATATCGGATACCGTAAAGAAATAAGAGCGTGTGAAGCGGTCGATAGGAGAAAGATAAATGGTTAAGAAAGTGAGAGGAATAATGAATACCATAAAAAAGAATAATCGTGGTTTTTCCATCATAGAGCTTTTGACAGCAATTGCGATTCTTGCTGTATTGGCAGTGACGGTTGTATTTGTGATGAACAGTTCATCCAAGACATACTCCTCACTGAGTGTGGAGGCGCAGTTACAATCGGAAGCGCAGCTGGTTGCGAATATGATCACGGAGCTTGCCATTGATTCTTTCGATGCAGAAAGTGCTACGACGGAGAGTTTTGGTTATCCCGGTGATGACGGTAAAATCTTACTCTTGGAGTCTACGGCAGATAGTGTGAAAACACAGTATATTATCGGACGTAAAGAAGCAGATAATGCTTTATATCTCAGAGACCGTACATATAACACTACGAGTAGTGCTTGGAACCCGGTAAGCCAAGAGTCTTTGCTTGGAAACTACATTACGGGATTTACGGTTGATACTTCGCGTGTAGACAATGAAAATATTCTGATGTTTACGCTTGAATATGAAAAGAACGGAAGAACTTATATAGGAAATTATCAGGTATTGATGCGTAACCGTGCGTATGCGGATAAGGAAGAAAATCCATTGACTCCGCAGGCAGGGGCGGTGCTTTCAATCGATTTAAGTCCTAAGTTAGTGTATATTGATATCGTTGGAGGCTCAGTTCCGTGCTATTATAAAAACACGATATCAGATAGTGAGAAGGTAACACTGGCACAGAATGGTATTGAGTTTACATCGACCGTGCGTACGAATCAGATGAATGCAGGAGAAGATGTAGATTGGGCACTTAAGAATGCTGATACAGCTATTTTCTCAATGGATCCTGCAAACGGTGCAGTAGGTCACCTTAAATGGGATATTCAAAATAAAGCATTTATAGATTCTCCGACAGATGCATTTACGGTTGTAATTACAAAGTCTGTTAATTTATCGGACGGAAGTGACACAATCGAGGCGAGTCCTAAGACTGCACAGGTTTTATTACGTCGGATCAAGAATCTTTCGCTCTATGCATTAAGTGGAGTGACACAGTGGAAACCGGAATATGAATCTGTGTATGAAGGCGTTCCGGCCTCGGAAGCACAGGGCTATGCTTATGCAGGTTCGGACGGAAAATATCAGAAAGTAAATGTAAGTGCGTCTATTTCTTCAAGCAACATCGCATATGGTGGTGGTGTGACATGGAAGTTATATATGCAGGATTCGACAGGAAATTGGTCAGAGTGTACGAACTCAAGTTTTGCAAGTTTGGCGGACAGTGTGACAGAGACTTCCACAACCAATACGATAACGTTAGGAAGCAATGCGTCAAACGGTCAGGTTTACAAAGTTGTAGCGACCTCTATATTTGACCCGAGTTTTGAAGACGAATATATCTTCGGTATTGCACCGAATGCTATCCCGGATAAAGACGGTTACAACAGCCGTGGTTTCTATACGAGTATGAGTTCGTATTGGAAAGGGAAAGAACCGCAGTCAAATTCTCCGGCACTGATAGATGAGATTTTATGGATGACTTGTACAAAGATATCCGGTAGTAATATGGCGCAAGAAGCAGAGTATGAGTATGATTCTGATTGGCAGGTGACCAGAATCAAAAAAGAGATTGATAAAATTAAAATTGTCCAAGATGCTGATGGTACGTGGAGATTTTATGTTGACTATGATGCGTTTGCATATTTAGGAGAGCAAAAATCATCATTTTATGGTGCTGATGCGGATATTTTCTTGACAATCCTCTATAGAGGAACAGACGGAAAATATTATATTTCAGGTGAAAAAACTAATTTCACAAAGTATGCGGCAGCGATTACTGGTATCAATCCTGACGAAATTATTGTAACTCCTGGAAAATTTGAGTATCCACTTGAACAGGTTGTAGTTTCCAAGATTTCTCCGGCAAGGGATATTGTGGTAATCGAGAGAGGTAAAGACCAGATTATTGATGTAAAGACAGCATATTATAACATAATTTCACCTATACGAGGAGCACATTATTTAGGAGTTTTCCTTGATGATATGGATACGAATCTTATGGAAGACGGAATGGGTTCAACAAATGCCTTCTTTAGCGTGGACATGACGAGTCAGTACGGAAATGTGCGTAAGTATGTGGATGAGGTTGTTTTGAATGTAACAGCGAAATCAAATCAGAAAAAATATCCAACGGATCCATTGACTTTACGCGTGACAGCGAATGATTACTATATGATTAAGCCGGGAGCGTATCAGAATTCATACACGGATTATAGGCTTTTGATTGCAAATGTGGAAGGAACGAATTGTTATATTCCGGGACCGAGCTCAAAGGCAAATGGTCTTGCATGGCCGACGGCGGCAAATACTGCAAAGACAGAGGTGACCGGATATAATTCAAATGGTGATGCTATTAAAGCAACTGTTTATAAAGAACGCAATAGCTATTATTGTCAGTATGGTGGACGTAAGTATACATACAGCAATGTATACGGTGCATGGAGGAAATAAGGAACGAAATAGGAACTAGTTCTGATTGGAGAGTAAATATGAAGTGGAATAAGAAACTCAAAAAAATTATATTAGGAAGTACCGGTTTTGCAATGGCAGCGGTTATCTTTTTCGTTGGTTCCATGCAGAGTATGAATGAAGTGGCTGCGAGAGTCAGGGTCTTTGATAAGATTACGGAGAAGTATCCAGCAGGCAGCATGAAGATGAATATTCTTGAGATTGTGCCGTATGCGGATACGACAGTAAATAACGGGCAAACTGTGAGTGCATATTCGGAGCTTGGTTATTTCTTGAAAAATAAGGAGGGGAATCAGAATACATCACTGATTGCGGCGACTCATGGTACGTTGCATTCAAATGGCGCAGATTCAACAGTTGCGGAGAAATATCCGAGTGCGATGTTTCAGCTCCGTACTTACGGTATGATTCGACCGAGTGGTTCAGATGCCGGAAAGACTTATCCGATATATATGTTGAAGGATAGTCATGATGGTGGTGCGATTGCGGCATTTTTGAATTATCAGGCAACGAATTATGCATTGTATGAAGATGGAGACGTCTATGTAAAGGGTGTATATTCTCTGGGTACAGGAGAATATCGTCTTGCAGACGGATATACGTTAAATGAGGACGGAACAATCTGTAAGGTTGAAGAAGTGGTTGTTAGTGGAAACTCTGTCAGCGGAAATGGTGTAGTCAGCGGTAATGAGATTGAAACGAAACTGATTCCGGTAACAGACATTGATATGTCAAAACAGCAGCTTCCGACTTCAACAAGTGGTTTTGCGTATATTACAAAGGTGGAGGAAGGAGCCGGTAATCTTATCTTTACGAGATCAGAAACCGTGACACAGAAGACAGAGTATTACGGAGTTAGTGATCAGGCATTATATTATTCTACCTATGCAACAGCATATTTCGGAAGTAGTGACTATTTCAGAGAGTTTGTCCTCGGTGACAGAAAAGCATACGCAAACAGTAATATTACATATAATACAAAGCAGGCTTCAACGGTAACTGTAGAAGAAGTTCAAGCGGCTGATTTAATTTACATTTCGGGTAAATCGGTG
The DNA here is from genome assembly GCA_015056905.1 of Lachnospiraceae bacterium. Lineage (GTDB taxonomy): Bacteria > Bacillota > Clostridia > Lachnospirales > Lachnospiraceae > SVFI01. The sequence continues at coordinate 41,925 of SVFI01000014.1, read as the reverse complement.
GATTTCTCTTCTTCGGAAGCATCTGATTTAAAAGAAGCTGTTATGCTCGAGATTTACAATCAGGAAGTGCTCAATCGTAAAGCGGTAATGATGGACTACGCATGTTATAGTGCGGATTCTGACAGCAATGTATCAAAGCTTGCGACTTTGCTTTGGAGAGAATCGCAGAGTGACATTAAGTCATCCTATCCGGATGCGTACAAAAATGCAGACGGTACTGACTCAAATGCCATGAAAAATGTTGCATTTATGGAGGGTGATGCCTTAAAAGATTTACAGGGCTCCATGATGACAGGATCGAACGGTAACTTTGTAACGGGTAACCTGTATGTATACAACCATCATCTGGCAGATTTTGATAATCCGAAATCATTGATTGATGCGGGAGATATATTTGCCAACGGTGATTTTAATACACCATATAAAGCATCGGTAACACAGACCGGCTTTGCAGAGGTAATGGCTTACATTACATCAACGAACAAGGTTTCTACGACAGGTACTATGCCGGCATCGGTATCACCTGCGGTTGCGATTCAGTATATTTTAATCAGTGACGGTAATCCGCTTACGGTTATGAAGAGCTCGCTCCACGTGCTGGAGATTCAGCCGGTAACATCTTTCCTCTTCAATGAGAAGAGAGGTTCGGATGAGTATGCTTACATTGAGGGCACGCAGCAGGCTAAGAATCGAGAAGACTTTATCTTGTCATATCTCGGGGATTATTATGATGACAAGCATGATTACATTATGTTTACGTCCATGACGATTGATGAGTTTAATGGACGTAATGAAGATTTGGTTGAGACGTATGACGTCATCTACATCGGTAGTGAGATGGGTAGCTTATATAATATGGGCAATCTTACAACGAAGAAGATGGAGAATGGTGTATATACGGCAAATGAGGAGACGAAGAGTCTTCCGACATATGCAGATACCAATATGAATGGTATGGTATACTACAATATCGGAGATATTCTTACAACCAAGGATCGTGGCAACGACTTATATGAGCATATTGGTAGCTTTGAATCAAGATACAATGGTCGCGATTTGACGAAGGATAAGCTTGCAAAATTGAAACTCTATCTGCAGGCGGATGGTTTAGTACTCGTGGCAGGTGACCTTATGGCTACGGATGCCAACGGAAACATGAAGATTAATCCGACAGAAGTGATTAGTGAGAAGGATAATGTTGATCATGGTCGTGTGGATACATCATCTAATATGTACGAGTTGTTAATGTTCTCTCAGGGTGGATTGTTTGACTGGGAAGATGATGCGGTATATGAGTTTGCTGACGAGGATACCAAAACAGCATATAAGACATATCCGAATATGGTAAGTGTTGGTGATTTTGCGACGGGTGTAGTTAAGAAGGCAGATATTGAGAGATATATCGCAACTGAAAAACTTGCACTGACGATGATTGATACTCCGAATGAGTATGCTTACGAGTACCAGAAAGATGCAAATGGTAATCTTACGTCAGTTTTGGATCCGGACTCTATCGTATATATGGAAGAGGATGTTTATGGAAACAGAAAGCTTTCTTATGATTTTGTGATTACTTCCCTCTCAGGGGAGTTGGAGAACGAGCCGAGTTATATTCCTTCTCTTTACATTGACGTAAATAAGGACGGTAAATATTCAAAATCAGCGGAGAATGTTCGAGATATTCAGGTGGTTGTAAAGGCAACAGGTGCAGAGGCACCTCGAGATGCTGCAAACAATTACTTGCTGAGTAAAGATGTGGAATATCAATTAACACGTGAACTTGATTCGCAGTTCAGCGGATATTTACAGTGGAAATTGAGTATCCAGTCTTCGGTCGACCCGCTGGTACATGCGTCTGCAGAAGGAAGTACCGTTGTTAAGAATCAGGGCACGGATAAGCTCATTAAGATTCTGCAGATTAATAAAAATACACAGTCGTCCCTTAATCTTGAAACGGAATCAGAGTCGGCAACATCCAAATTTAAGACTTATCTGGAAAATGTTCCGGGATATAAGGTTCAGATTAAGTCGGTAACATCAAATGATTTTGTAGACGGATTTGCAGCTGCTTATGCACCGGTTAGGGCGCAGATGTCTGTCGAAGAGTTTGCGGGAGAATTCTTTGACACCTATGTGATTGATGATAATAATACGCCGGATGTTGAGACGGATGATATCATCGGTGCTAATATGCTTGTCTTTGGATATGGAGACAACTATGAGTCTATCACTACTAATGCTGATGAACCTATTCATGGTGAGTGGGCGCTCAGGGCATTGAAATCATTCATTGAGAGTGAAAAACCGGTTCTTATGACGCATGACTTTATGGTATATTATGCGGCACATGCGCAGTCTACCTATTTAAGACATCTGATGGGTGTGGATAAATATGGTGTAACATTAAATATTGAGACAGATGACGGTATAACGACAAAAGATTTAGTGTCGAAACTGTATTATAACGGAAATGGAAAAGACTATTTGCATACCGGTATAGGATATGTGAGGTCTGATGAGAATGATGCGGCAAAAGTTAAATTGATTGAGTCTACCGGAAAGACCGTGGCCTATCAGCCGACACATTCTTCGACAGTTACGGTCGATAAAGATGTAGTTAAAGTTGTTGATAATGCACGTAGTATGACAGATGGTCATACACAGGGTATTTCGAATTACACACTGTATTCGCTCTGTACAAAAGGAAATAAATGGCTGAATTCCGACAAGGTTACAAACCGAGCTTCAGATGACCTTGCGGTAGGTCGTGGTTCTTACATTGCAGAAAAAATAAACAACGGACAAATCACATCATATCCGTATCTGTTACCGGATGATTTGAATGTTGAACATACGCATGCGCAGCATCTAGCGCTTAATTTGGATGCAGACGATGACAATGATGGAGAGTCAGATGTAGTAGTTTGGTACGCGCTTGGTGAGAAGACGGCCAATAAGGGAGCTGACAGAGCAGAGTGCCATGCTTATAATGCTTATTCTGATGATGCGGCAGGTCCTATTCCGGCAGATAGTTATTATGTATATAACAAAGGTAATATAACCTATACGGGATACGGTGACCATACAGAGCAGAAAGGTTTCACAGACGATGAGGCTCAGCTTTTCGTTAACATCCTGTTTGCAGCGTTTAACGCGGAGCAGACAAAACCGTCAGCAGGTTTCTTCGAAACGCCGCCGACAGCAACGTCAGAGCCGATTACCGGTCTGAACATTCCATACGATGAGAACGTAACGGGCGATAATGTGATAGATTCTTCTATCTTAAAGAATGCAAGCGGAACCGCTTACAGACATCCGTTTATTAACCCGAATGATTCGTCAATGGGACTCAGAACGAGCGTTGATACAACGAATGCAACGCCGATTTATTACAGACTGAATGATACGAACTTTGTTCGAGGTCAGAAGTATATGACGGTTGAGTATTATCTGAAGGCAGAAGGAAACGGTTACGATGAAGTCAATAGGGAATACACCTTTGACAATGGTAAGTCGAGTGACGGTAATGCAATCGATGATCTTGTTTTGCCGGTTACGGAAGTGAATGTCAATGATGTGACAATGCCGCTTGTCGATATTTCGGATTATATTGCAACGTATCAGGTAAGTGAAGGAAGGTTTGCAACATTTATTGAACCTGAGAAGGTATTGAATGCCGCAGGCCAAGTGGTAGACAGAGAACTCTCCATGATGGAAAGTGGTGTGGTATACGGTTTCTACTTACCGATGTCTCTTCTGAATGAAGATACGAGATACACGATTTACATTAAGTCAAAGACTAGGGTTGTGACACAGTCATCTCAGACAGGAAAACCGATTGTAGATTATATCCCAGGTGAAGGATTCAGCGAATTTACGGTTATTAAGACAGACCTTCTTAGCTTAGACTAAGCAACATAATAATAACTAAAATAAGAGGAAAGAATTTCGAAAGGAATTCTTTCCTTTTTCGTTTTGGAAGCACATTTATGAGCGGTATAAATTTTTGTATACAAAAAAATAACTTTACATGGCAGAAAATTTAGTGTATAGTTTGAAACGATTATGAAAAATAGTCGACTGTAGTGAACAGGGGAAAGTAGAATGGCAAAGTATTTAGTAATTGTGGAATCACCGGCGAAGGTGAAGACGATTAAAAAATTTTTAGGAAGTAATTATGAAGTTATGGCAAGTAACGGCCATGTCCGCGACCTTCCGAAGAGTCAGATGGGAGTTAGTCCGGAGAATGACTTCGAACCGAAATATATTACCATCCGCGGAAAGGGAGATATCCTGGCCGCACTTCGTAAGGAAGTGAAAAAGGCAGAGAAGATTTATCTGGCAACTGACCCGGACCGTGAGGGAGAAGCGATTTCGTGGCATCTTCTGGAAGCGCTCAAGCTTCAGAATAAGAAGGTGTACCGTATTACGTTTAATGAAATTACCAAGAATGCAGTGAAGGACTCTCTGAAGAATGCGCGTGCAATCGATATGGATTTGGTCGATGCGCAGCAGGCAAGACGTGTGCTCGACCGCATGGTGGGTTATCAGATTTCGCCGCTTTTATGGGCGAAGGTAAAGCGCGGACTCTCCGCAGGACGTGTGCAGTCGGTAGCGCTTCGTATTATCTGTGACCGGGAGGATGAAATCAATGCGTTCATTCCGGAAGAATACTGGACACTCGATGCGCTTCTTGACGTGAAAGGCGAGAAGAAGCCTCTTTGTGCGCATTTTTACGGAACGACAGAGGAGAAAAGAGCAATTTCGTCAAAGGAAGAGCTGGACGAGATTAAAAAGGCGTTAAAAGGCGCTTCCTATTCTATATCGGATGTAAAGAAAGGGGAGCGTGTAAAGAAAGCACCGCTTCCGTTTACCACATCGACTTTGCAGCAGGAGGCGAGCAAAGTACTTAATTTTTCGACCCAGAAAACAATGCGTCTGGCGCAGCAGCTTTATGAAGGCGTGGAGATTAAAGGAAGCGGAACGGTAGGTCTTATCACGTATCTGCGTACGGATTCCACACGTGTATCGGAGGAAGCGGAGGCGTCCAGCCACAAATTTATATCAGAAACTTACGGAAGCGAGTATGCGGCGGAAGTTCATACGAGAGAAAAGAGTGCAAAGAAGATTCAGGATGCGCACGAAGCGATCCGTCCGACGGATGTCAGCCGTTTGCCGTCCCAGCTCAAGGATTCCCTCGGCAGAGACCTTCTGCGCCTGTATCAGCTGATTTGGAAACGCTTTGTGGCAAGCAGAATGGCACCGGCGGTGTATGAGACGACATCCGTAAAGATTGATGCAAACGGGTATCGTTTTACGGTGGCAGCGTCCAGCCTGAAATTTCAGGGATTTATGTCTGTGTATACGCAGGAAGATGATGAGAAGGCGGAAAATGTTTCTATGCTTGGCAGTCTGAGCAGGGATACAGAGCTTGCTTTAAAGGAATATGATGCAAAACAGCATTTTACACAGCCGCCGGCTCACTATACGGAGGCGAGTCTTGTCAGAACGTTGGAGGAGCTCGGTATCGGTCGTCCGAGTACATATGCACCGACGATTACAACGATTTTGGCGCGGCGTTATGTTGTCAAAGAGGCGAAAAATATATATGTAACGGAGCTTGGCGAGGCGGTAAACAAGATTATGAAAGACGCATTCCCAAGCATTGTCAATGTCAACTTTACTGCGAATCTCGAGTCGTTGCTCGACTCTGTGGAAGAAGGCGCAGTCAACTGGAAGACAGTCATTGCGAATTTCTATCCGGATTTGGATGAAGCAGTAAAGAAAGCGGAGAAGGAGCTTGAGTCCGTGGATATTGCGGATGAGGTTTCCGATGTTGTCTGTGACCTTTGCGGAAAACAGATGGTAATCAAGTACGGTCCGCACGGTAAGTTTTTGGCGTGTCCGGGATTCCCGGATTGTCGCAACACGAAACCGTATCTGGAAAAAATCGGTGTTCTTTGTCCGAAGTGCGGAAAGGAAGTAGTGATCCGCAAGACAAAGAAAGGCAGAAGATACTATAGCTGTGAGAGCAGTCCGGAATGCGATTTCATGACGTGGCAGCGCCCGAGCGGTAAACTTTGTCCGGAGTGCGGTCAGGCACTTTTGGAAAAGGGAAATAAGCTTGTTTGTGCAAACGAGGAATGTTCCCATGTGGAAGCGAAAGCAAAAGAAAATAAATAGTTAGATTATTTATTTAATTGTCCGAATATATTGAAAAATTTGTCGTATTGTGTTACGATATCTTTGTAGTACTTCGTGTGATGAGCAGATGGGGAGAACGATAAGATGAGTAGCGTACAATTATTGGATAAGACCAGGAAGATCGGCAAATTACTTCACAATAACAATTCGAGCAAGGTTGTATTTAATGATATTTGCAATGTGCTCAAAGAGATTCTGCAGTCTAATGTCCTTGTCATCAGCAAGAAGGGCAAGGTGCTCGGTGTCGGTAACAGAGATGCTATCGGAGTACTGGAAGAATTGTTCGAGAGTAAGGTCGGAACGTTTGTGGACAATGAGCTCAATGAGAGATTCTTAAGTGTTCTTTCGACGAAGGAGAATGTCAATCTTCAGACGCTCGGATTTGAGAATCCGGGGGTGGAGGTATACAAGGCGCTGATTTCACCGATTGATATTGCCGGTGAGAGGCTCGGTACTTTGTTTATCTACAAGCAGGATAAGGAGTATGAGATAGATGATATTATCCTGTGTGAGTACGGTACAACGGTCGTCGGACTTGAGATGCTCCGTTCCGTGAATGAGGAGAGTGCGGAGGAGATTCGCAAGCGCGCGGTTGTCAAATCGGCCATCAGTACATTGTCGCAGTCGGAGATGGAAGCGATTGTACATATTTTCGATGAGTTAAATGGGATGGAAGGTATTCTTGTGGCGAGCAAGATTGCAGACCGCATCGGTATTACGAGATCGGTCATTGTCAATGCCATCCGCAAATTTGAGAGCGCCGGAGTGATTGAGTCGCGTTCGTCCGGTATGAAAGGAACTTATATTAAAGTTTTAAATGAAGTTCTCTATGAAGAAATCGGAAAGTTACGCCGATAATAATAGAAACACTAATTGAAGAATAGGGAATATGGATATTTCCTTGATGAAAATGGATTTGCATTCGTGTGAATCCATTTTTTGAGGTTTACATAATCTATATTTAGTGGTTGGAGAAAAATAATCCACAATATCATGGATTTTTTGCCAAGAAAACCTTGTGTTTTTTTCTAAATTCTTTATAATAAAATAGAGTGGGCAATCTATGCCCAAAAGGAGTGGTTGTATGATTAATTCAAATGTTTTTGACTATGTAAATGTGCTGGACAAAGCATCGGACGCAGCATGGATGAGAAATGAGGCGATTTCTCACAATATTGCCAATGTGAGTACGCCGAATTACAAGAGACAGGATGTCGCATTTGAAGAGACACTTCGCCGTGCTATGAGCGATGCGAAGTATATTGAGACGGACCATAAGGTTTCAAGCTTGAATCTCCGTGCACTGAACCCGACAACGTATACGGACTATTCGGGTTTTTCATACAGACTGGATGGCAACAATGTGGATATTGATACGGAGAACGCGTATCTTGCCAGCAACCAGATTAAGTACAATGCACTGATTAACAGTACCAATCAGGAGTTTTCCAGATTGACGATGGTAATGAAATAAAAGCAGTGATAAGGAGGAATACATATGTTTGAATCTTTTGATATTAATGCATCAGGTCTTACGGCGCAGCGCTATCGACTGGATGTCATTTCTGAAAATATTGCGAATGTGGATACGACAAGAACGGAAGATGGTACCCCGTATCGCCGCAAATCTGTGATTTTTGCGGAGAAAGGAAACGGGCTCAGCTTTTCAAGTGCGCTTGACAAGGCGAAGGGAACGTACCAGGCAGGCGGCGTAAAGGTGGCGGCTACGTTTGAGGATACAACGACAGATTTAAAGATGGTATATGACCCGGCGCACCCGGATGCGGATGAAAACGGCTACGTTTCTTATCCGAATGTGGATGTGGTAACCGAGATGACGAACCTGATTGATGCTACGCGGGCATACGAGGCGAACGCAACGGCTTTTACGGCGAGCAAGAGTATGGCTGTCAAAGGTCTTGAGATGGCACAGGGTTAATGAAAAGCGTAAGTGAGAAGGATAAGTGAGGAGTAAACTATGGATATCAGTTCTTTGTATAGTGTAAACAGTGGTGTTATCCAGAATGCAATCAACAATAAGACATTCGACACATCGGTATCAGGCGGCAGCAATGATGTGTTTGCGTCATTTTTTGACTCTGCCATTCAGAGCCTGAATCAGACCAATGCCTATATTTCGGATGCGGAAGATGAAGAAATCAAGCTTGCACTCGGAGAGACGGAAAACACACATGATTTGACGATTGCACTCCAGAAAGCATCCACAGCACTGCAGTATACGGTTGCTGTGAGAGATAAGTTTCTCGAGTCGTACAGGACCATCATGAACATGCAGATTTAGTAAAGAGGAAAGCAGGAGAAAGAAATGGCGGACAGGTTGAAAGAGATCCTGAATAAAATAGTGGAATGGTGGAACAAATTCACTCCGAAGCAAAAGACCATTATCGTATGCGTTGTCGCGGGTGTAGTTGTTGCAATCGGTATATTCAGTTATATTCTGACAAGACCGCAGTATTCCGTTGTGAAGATATGTGAGTCTACGGCGATTGCGGCGGAAGTGACGGAGATTCTCGAGAGCAACGAGATTACCAACTATACATCGGAGGATGCGCTCACGGTGTATGTTTTGGAGGAACAGCTTTCACAGGCACGACTTGTTCTCGGAGCCAATGACATTTCGTCAGAGGGATTCGGCATTGAAGATGTGACAAGCGGCGGTTTTTCCACGACGGAATCTGACAAGCAAAAACGATATATTGTATATAAAGAAGGCAAGATGGAACTGGATCTGGAGGCAAACGATTATGTCAAGGAAGCGCATGTGACGCTTATTGTTCCGGAAGATGACGGTACTTTAATCAGTCAGAATCTGGAATCTTCGGCTTCGGTTGTACTGGAACTTTCCGGAGATATGCCACAGGAAGTTGCAAGTTCACTTGCTCATTACATAGCTACAGCGCTCGGCAATTCGAATACGGATAATGTGACAATTATTGATACGGTCGGTAATCTTCTGTTTTCAGGAGAGACGCAGGCTGCTGGGATGGGAAATGTCAGCACGCAGTTTGCAGCGAAACAGGAAGCGGAAAAGCTTGTAAAGCAGGAAGTCAAGAGTGTGCTTCTCGGGACGAATCTGTATGATTCGGTAGAGGTGGCAAGCAATCTTTCGCTTGATTTTTCTTCCTACAAAAAGACGGACCATAATTACTATGTGGCAGATGGAATGTCACAGGGGTATCTTGCTTCCGAGAATTTATACAGCTCTGAAAATGAGAGCGGTATCGGGGGAGAACCGGGAACGGGAAGCAATGATGAAGACGGTACGACATATGTCATTGAAAATGGTGACGGTTCCACATCAACAGTAACTGAGGAGGAGAGAAAATATCTTCCGAGCGAGATGGTAACGGAGCAGACGATACCGGCAGGACTCATTAAGTATGATGAATCTTCCGTTTCTGTGACCGCGAAAAAGCTTCATATGTACAACGAGGAGGAAGTCGAAGAGCAGGGACTTCTCGCAGATATGACGTGGGAGGAGTTCAAGGCGGCCAACGGCGAACAGATTAAGCTGGAAGTCGATGCGGATATGTACAGTATTGTGCAGACAGCGACCGGTATTTCAACCGAGAATATCTCGATTGTTGCATACGAGGTTCCGGTGTTCCTTGATAAGGAAGGGCCAAACGTGCAGGCGACGGATGTTGTTCAGATTCTTTTGATTATTGCGATTCTTGCGGTGCTTGCGTTTGTGGTTATCCGAAGCATGCGTTCGCAGAAGGAAGAGGATACGGAAGAGGAACTTGCGGTGGAGAACCTGCTGCAGTCCACGCCGGATACAGAGATTGAAAATATTGATTTGGACAGCAAGTCCGAAGCACGTAAGATGATTGAAAAATGTGTGGATGAAAATCCGGAAGCGGTGGCAAATCTGCTCCGCAACTGGCTGACAGAAGATTGGGGGTAAAAGAGAATGGCCCGTTATGCAGATTCAACATATACAGGAATACAGAAAGCGGCAATTCTTTTGATTTCTCTCGGACCGGAGAAATCTTCGCAGATATTTAAACATTTAAAGGAAGAAGAAATAGAAGAACTGACACTTGAGATTGCCAATACCAAGAGTATTACGACGCAGGTAAAGGACGATGTCATCAATGAATTTTATGAGATTTGTCTGGCTCAGCAATACATAGCAGAAGGTGGTATCGGTTACGCAAAAGAGCTTCTTGAGGGAGCACTCGGTTCTGAAAAGGCGATGGAAGTCATCAGTAGACTGACGGCTTCGTTGCAGGTAAAACCGTTCGAGTTTGTCCGCAAGGCAGATGCTTCACAGCTTCTTAACTTTATTCAGGATGAACATCCGCAGACGATTGCGCTTATTTTGTCCTACCTTTCTCCGTCGCAGGCGGCACAGATTATTTCTGCCTTGGCACCGGACAGACAGGCGGATGTAGCTAAGCGTGTGGCAACGATGGACCGCACGAGCCCGGATGTTATCAAAGAGGTGGAAAGAGTGCTTGAGACGAAACTTTCTTCTCTTGTCAATCAGGAATACAACGTTATCGGTGGTGTCGATGCAGTGGTTGAAATTCTCAACACGGTGGACCGCGGTACCGAAAAACATATTATGGAGACACTCGAAATCGAAGAGCCGGAATTGGCAGACGAAATCCGCAAGAAGATGTTTGTGTTCGAAGATATTTTGCTGCTTGATGACCGTGCGATTCAGCGTGTACTTCGTGATGTGGAGAATTCCGACCTTGCGATTGCGCTGAAAGGTGCTAATGAACAGGTACAGAATGCAATCTTTAACAACCTTTCAAAACGTCTTGCAGCCATGATCAAAGAGGATATGGAATTCATGGGTCCTGTGCGTATGAAGGATGTTGAGGAAGCACAGCAGAAGATTGTTAATATTATCCGTAAGTTAGAAGATTCAGCAGAAATTGTTATCTCCAGAGGTGGCGGTGATGAAATCGTTGTATAAGCAGAATTTATTAAAATCAGGATGGGTCATGGTAAACTCTGAGGAAGTCAGGGTGATTGATTCGAATAAGGCGATAGAGGAAAAAATATCGTCTCCTGCTTATGCGGATCCGGATGGCGATGTGGCGGCATATCAGCCGGCTGCTTTTGATGGGGATGGTGCTATGCCAAGCTCGGTCGATATGCTTTTTGCAGAAGGTCTGGATGCTGAGGTGGTACAGGCGGATCAGGTGACCATCGGGCAGGAGCAGATTGAGGGGGCGCGTCAGCAGGCGGAGGAAATCATTGCGCAGGCACATGCGCAGGCACAGGAGATTGTTGAGCAGGCGCGTATTATGTCTGAGCAGGATGCGAGAGGAGCCTATGAGAATGCCAAGACGCAGGGAATGCAGGATGGTTATCAGCAGGGGATTCAGAAGGCAAACGCAGAGGCGGAGGCAGTCCGTAATGAGTATCGCATGAAGGAACAGGAGCTTTTGCAGCAGTATGAGAGGAAGCTTGAGGAGATGGAACCTCATCTGATACAGGAGTTGACCGGAATTTATGAGCACGTGTTTGCGGTGGAACTGTCACAGTATCGCAACATTTTACAGCATTTGATTGCCAACACACTTCGTACGGTAGAGATGAGTGATAATTATCTGATTCATGTGTCAGAACAGGATTATTCGTATGTCAGTATGCAAAAAGCACAAATCATCGAGGAGGGCTGTATCAAGAATGCGGCGGTCGAAATTGTGGAGGACAGAACGCTGGCAAAGAATGAATGTATGATTGAGACGGCGGACGGTATTTTCGACTGTAGTCTCTCAGTGCAGCTTACGGAACTGAAACGTAAATTGCAGTTGCTTTCTTACACAGGCAAAAAGGAGTAGACTTTTTTGAGTGGTTCACTTATGAATTTTGAAAAATATGAACAACTGAAAAATGATGTTTTTTTTAAACGACTCGGTAAGATTGTCAATGTTGTCGGTCTGACGATTGAGTCGGCGGGGCCGGATGCCCGTTTGGGTGATTTGTGCCGCGTATACAAGCAGGGCCGCAGCGGTGATTATATCACGGCGGAAGTGGTCGGATTTAAAGACGGTCACACGATTCTCATGCCATATGAGGTGACAGACGGAATCGGCGGTGGCTGTGTGGTTGAAAATGAAGGGTACCCGCTGACGGTAAAGGTGGGACCTCAGTTACTTGGAAAGACGCTCGACGGACTCGGGCGTCTTTCGGACGAATCCGAGATGGCAGGGGCACAGGAATACCCGGTAGAGGCACCGCCTCCGGACCCGATGGCGCGTGAGATTATCGATGAGGTGCTTCCGCTTGGTGTGAAGGCGGTAGACGGACTGATTACGGTCGGAAAGGGACAGCGAATCGGCATTTTTGCCGGTTCCGGTGTCGGAAAGTCGACCTTGATGGGTATGTTTGCGCGCAATACGAAGGCGGACATCAATGTGATTGCTTTAATCGGAGAGCGTGGCAGGGAGGTGCGCGAATTTATTGAGCGCGACCTCGGTGAAGAAGGTATGAAGCGCTCTATCGTTGTTGTGGCTACGTCGGACAAACCGGCGCTGGAGCGTAACAAGGCGGCCAAAACAGCGACGGCCATTGCGGAATATTTTCGTGATAAGGGAAAAGATGTTCTTTTGATGATGGATTCTCTGACGCGTTTTTCCATGGCACAGAGGGAAATCGGACTTGCCAGCGGTGAACCGCCGGTAACAAGGGGATATCCGCCGAGTGTATATTCCGAAATGCCGAAGCTTTTGGAAAGAGCAGGACGCTCGGATAAAGGTTCCATTACGGGACTTTATACGGTGCTTGTTGATGGTGATGATTTCAATGAGCCGATTACGGATACGGCGCGAAGTATTTTGGATGGGCATATTATGCTGAATCGAAAACTGGCGCACAAGAATCATTATCCGGCGATTGATGTGTTGCAGAGTATTTCGCGTTGCATGAGCCAGATTGCGGAAAAAGACCACAAGCAGGTGGCGGGCAAGCTTAAAAATGTTATGGCGACATACAATGAGGCGGAAGATTTGATTAATATCGGTGCTTACAAGAAGGGAAGCAATCCGGGGATTGACCACGCGATTGAAAAGATCGGTGAGGTCAATAAGTTTTTATTGCAACAGACTGATGAAAAGTTCAGCTTCGAGGAAGAGGTTGAAATGATGAAGCAGATTTTCGGAGCATAGTACGGTTGGTGAGAGCAGATGGGAAGATTTCGTTACCGCATGCAGAACATTCTGAATATTAAAGAAAAGCTTGAGTCGCAGGCAAAGAATGAGTTTGCGGCGGCGAACATGGAGCTTTTGGAGGAGCAGGATAGACTTGCAAAGATGCTGGAACACAACCGTGAGCTGGAGGAGGAGAGCAAGCGGCTCCGGCTCAGAGACAGCTTAAGTATCAGGGATATTAAAGATAACAGGCTGTCGGTGGAATTGCAAAAAGAAAAAATGAAACAGCAGGCTTTGCGCATTCATGCAGCTGAGAAAAAGGTAGAGCAGAAACGCAAGGCAATGGTTGATTTGATGCAGGAGCGAAAAACGCATGAGCTCTTAAAGGAAAAAGCTTTCGAACAGTTCCTGATGGATGAGAAAGCGGAGGAAAGCAAGCAGATTGACCAGCTGACCAGTTATACCTATGGTCAGAAGTAGACCGGGAGGAAGGTGAAAACGTGGCACAGGGAGCAATGGACAACAATGCAAATTATAAGGCGGACAAGAAACGTCTGAAGGAAGAGAAGAACCGATTAAAAAAAGAACAGAAAATGCAGCGGAAAGAGGCAAAAGCCCGTGCCAGAGAGATTGCGCTCGAGGAGGCACAGCTTTCGGATGAGATGGAAGGAAATCCATTTTCGGTTGCATTGGTGACGATTATCATTGTTATCGTTTGGATTGCGATTATCTGTCTGCTGATTAAGCTTGACGTCGGAGGATTCGGGACGAACGTTATGACACCGATTTTGAAAAATGTACCGGTGCTGAACAAGATACTTCCGGAACCGGAAACGACAGCGGATGAGGGCGGCTATGAAGGCTATGCAACCATCCAGGACGCAGTTGAATATATTAAAGTGCTTGAACTTCAGCTTGAAGCGGCAAGATCTGAGACGACGGCTGACGGAACGACCATCCAGCAGCTTCAGGCAGAGATTGAACGACTCAAAACATTTGAAAGTAATCAGTTGGAGTTCCAGAAAATAAAAAATGAATTTTACGAAGAGGTCGTATATGCGGAAAATGGTCCGGGAGCAGAGGAATATGCCAAATACTATGAGACCATGGACCCTTCCACGGCAGAAACTTTGTACAAAGAAGTAATCCGTCAGCAGCAGGAGTCAAAGGAAGTGGAAGATTACGCGGCGGCGTATTCCGAGATGAAACCAAAAGAAGCAGCGGCGATTTTTGAATCAATGACGGATAATCTTGATTTGGTGGCGCGCATTCTCGGTGTGATGACGGCGGAAGACCGAGGTGCGATTCTCGGCGTAATGGACCCGGATGTAGCAGCGAAAGTTACAAAAATTATGGACCCGCAGACTTAAGTTTTGGGCGGAAATGTCCGATAAACATTCTGAGGATTAGTATAATCTATCAGAAAGGAGGGCATATATGACGAGTGCATCAATTATGGAAATGCAGAAGACAGGGTTTGTTGCCTCAGCAAACACGGCGAAAGCAACTGCTGCAAATGCAAGTGTTCAGTTTTCGGAAGCTATGGAATTTGCGTCTGCCGGTCAGCAGGATGAAAGCGCAGGAAGTGTTCAGAGTTCCGAGGTGAAAACACATGCGGAGAAAAGCGCAGCGCAGCATACCGGTCGTAAAGAAATCCGTGAGACAGAGCAGATTGAGCCGAAGGATGATGTTGCGGATGAGCAGATTGCAGAAGAAGTGGATGCGAAGGAAGAAGCTGTTGTAAAAGAGATTGCCGATGAGCTTGGTGTATCGGAAGAGGAAGTACGCGAGGCGATGGAAGTGCTTGGGCTTAGTGTGATGGATCTTTTGACGCAGGGAAATATGGCAGCACTTGCGGCACAGCTTACAGGAATGCAGACAATAGATGTTTTAACAGATGAAAATTTGTTTGCACAGGTGACAGAGCTTACGCAGAACGTGCAAAACGAACTGCAGTCGGCAGCAGACAGTCTCGGTATGAGCATGGAACAGCTTCAGGCGGCAATCGATGAGCAGATTGCGATGGCAAATGAAATGCAGATTTCACAAAGCGGCGAAGATGTAGTGCAGCCGGAAATGCTTGCGGAGGAGACACCGGATATGGTGGAGCAGGTAGTAAGCAGTGAGGTGGCAGTCGTAGAAACAGAACGTTTGAATGTGACAGATGCAGTACAGACGGAGGAAACAGTTCCGGACGAAGAGACATTGGGACAGAAACTTGTGGCGGAGCCGGAAAAAACAGAGACGGCAGATAAGCAGCATTCCGGAGCGGATGAAGAGCACGGTGCAGCGCTTATGCAGGGAAATCAGAATATGCAGGCGGCAGGAAATCATTTCAATGCCGTAAATCAGGTGGCGGATGAGCTGTTTGAAGGGCGACTTGATGTGGAGCAGACAAGAGAACTGATTAACCAGATTTCGGATTATGTAAGAGTGCATCATTCTGAGAGGATTTCTTCGATGGAAATTCAGCTCCATCCGGTAGAACTCGGAACAGTGAACCTGCAGGTTGTAGCGAAGGACGGAGCGGTCAGTGCACGTCTTGCAGTACAGGATGAGGCGGTTCGGGCAGCTTTGGAAAGCCAGGTGATACAGCTTCGTGAGTCACTGCAGGCACAGGGGCTTAAAATCGACGCGGTAGAAGTAACGGTGGCAACGCACGAGTTTGAACAGAATCTTGACCAGCATGGAAGAGAAGCGGAAGAACAGGCTGCAAGTGAAAAGAAAAAAGGAAGAAAAATACTTGACCTGAATGAAATCGGTCAGGAAGATTTAGAAGATGCGGAAATATCAGATGCGGACCGTTTGCAGATTGAGATGATGCGAATGGGCGGCAACAGATTGAATTTCCGGGTATAAAGGAGGAAACACAATGGGTGTATCTGCGATTATTGAAGATGGTATGGTAGCAAACGCAACATCGACCGTTTCAAAGGCGTCTGAGAAGGGAGAAGGCACATTAGGAAAAGATGATTTTCTCCAGCTCCTCGTTGCACAGATGAAATACCAGGATCCGTTGGAACCGACATCCAACACGGAATACATTGCACAGTATGCAACGTTCTCGGAAGTAGAACAGATGCAGAATATGAGCCAGAGCATGGATTTAAGCCGAGCATCAAGCCTGGTTGGTCAGACGGTTCAGATTACAACAACTAGCGACAACGGTGTAGAATCGACTATCATGGGTAAAGTTGACTACGTGAAGTATGAAAACGGAAAAGCACTTGTGGCAATCGACGAGGAACTGTATTCGCTTGATGATGTGACATATGTATGTGATGAGAAGTATTTAACTGCCTATGAGCTGGCATCTACACTGGTAGGTAATGTAGCAAAACTTCCGGAAGTGGATAAAGTTTCGCTTTCAGACAAAGAAGCGATTACGGAAGTTATCGAAACATATGACGGAATGGATGATTACCAGAAGACATTTGTGGCGGATCAGGTGAAGCAGCAGATTGAACTTTACCGTGAAAAATTGGCACAGGTGGTTAAGAACTCGGAAGAATCGTCCGATAAATAGAATATCACAGAGGCATTCTCATGGAGGAGGATATATATGAACATTCAAAACAGTCCATACTTATCCGCAGTGCAGATGCCGAAAAATATTTTGGCGCAGACCGGGAACCTTGACAGGCAGGCAGAAGGGCTGAGCTTTGAACAGATTCTCGCTCAGAAGGCACAGATTGGCGGAGAAACGGGAGAACTTAAATTTTCCAAACACGCCGTAAACCGACTGGCAGAGAGAAATTTAAGTCTCAGCGAACAGCAGCTTGCAAGATTGAAAGAGGGAACGGACAAGGCAAGCGGAAAAGGAATCAAAGAACCACTTGTACTGATTGATGACATGGCATTTATCGTGAGCACGGGAAGCAGAACGGTCATCACGGCAATGGGTTCAGACAACACAGAAGAAAACATATTCACAAACATTGACGGAGCCGTTATCAACTAGCCGGACCTTACGGAGGCTAATATTCCTGACTGACAGAAGGAATAGACGGACGAGAGATTAGGAGGTCATTCATTATGATGAGATCACTTTATTCTGGTGTATCAGGTTTGAAAGCACACCAGACCAAAATGGATGTTATCGGTAACAACATCGCGAACGTTAACACAGCATCATTCAAATCACAGTCAATTACATTCTCAGAGCTTATGTATCAGACGACGCAGTCTGCATCCGGAGCCAATCCGGAGACAGGAAGAGCCGGTACGAATGCCAGACAGATTGGTCTTGGTGTTAAGACGGGTGCTATTTCTACTTCTATTGAGACTGCGGGTGCAACACAGTCGACAGGTAATCCTTTTGACCTTAAGATTACGGGAGAATCTTTATTTATCGTAAGTAATGGTTCGGATACGTTTTTTACACGTGATGGTTCTTTCTATGTAGACGGGCAGGGAAACCTTGCTATGACATCCAATGGTTATACGGTACAGGGATGGCAGGTGCAGAACGATGTGATTGCCAAAGATACAGTTAGTGCTCTTAAAATCATGAGTGCTGAGAACATGACATATCCGCCGGCGGCTACAACAGAAGCATATGTTTCCGGTATCATTGATAAAAACGACCCGTCGGTATCATCCGAAGCAGGCAAAATTATGAGTATCAATTTCTTTGATAGTTTGGGTTATGCTTATACAGCTAAGATTTCCATGAAAGCAACAGGTACAGAAGGAATGTATACTGCGGAGCTGACCGAAGTTTTGGATTCTAACGGTGACGCAATCGATTCAACGAATATTAAACTCGGTTCTGTAAAAACGGTTCCGGATGCGAAGACACTTACACTTGCAAATGGTTATACCATCAATGGTTCGACAATGACTTACCTTGATGAGGAGGGTAATTCCCAGAACATCAATCTTGCAGGAGCCTTGACGGAAGAAGAACAGCAGGTTCTTGCAAATGCGTATGGATATACAACATATGAAGAATTTGCCAAGTTATATGTAGATGACGGAACAGGTGTTACGACAACGCTCGGAGCACTGGTAGAAGCAGGGAATATCACAAGTGTTATCAGTGCGGATGATGCTTCTGTTGCGGTAGACGGAAAGCAGATTACGGGTGGTGTGATTCAGTACAATACGACAACAGGTGAAATTTTAAGTGTAAACGGTCTGACAAACAATTTGGGTCTTGTACTTAGTTTCGGAGATCAGCCGGGAAGTGCTTTTGAAGATATCAATGTGGATTTCTCGCCTTCGTCCAACTACAACAATAACGGAACAAGTACAATTAGCGCGGTCAGCGGTGATGTGGATGGTTATGGTACGGGACGTAAGCTTGGCGAGATGTCTGGTATTTCCATTCAGAGTGACGGTATGATTTATGCGTCATACGACAACGGACAGACAAAGCTTCTCGGACAGATTGCGGTGGCAACATTTGCCAATGCATCCGGTCTTCAGAAAGAGGGAGATAACCTCTACTCTGCAACAATGAACTCCGGAGAGTTTGACGGAATCGGTATTGATATTTCGGCAGACGGCGGATACATGACAACCGGTGTACTCGAAATGAGTAACGTAGACCTTTCTTCTGAATTTACCGAGATGATTACAACACAGAGAGGTTTCCAGGCAAATTCAAGAATTATCACTGTTTCCGATACGCTTCTTGAAGAGCTTGTAAATCTGAAACGTTAATGAAAGATAATTAAATCGAGAAAATCATACATAAATATCGTATGAAAAGGGCGGTGGCCGATTGGGTCAGCGCCCTTAACGTATCTTTTACAAAAGGCAGATTTTGGGTATGCAAATAATTGTAAAAGTAAGTAGACAAGAGGTGAAAAATCTAGTAAAATTGTTTAGAAAGGATATTTTTACATACTAGCGTGAAAATAGGCAGGTGGATGCTTTGGATATAGCTTCAATTTTAGGTTTGATTATATGTTTTGCACTTTGTATCTTTGGTATTGTAACCGGAGATGCCGGCTGGGCAGCGATAGTGGATTTCCTGAATGCGCCATCAGCATTGATTACTTTTGGTGGAGCGTTCTTTGCCGTTATGGCGAGTTACTCCATGGCAGATTATTTAGCCGGATTAAAGAGCTTTATGCTTATTTTTAAGGCGCCGAATCTTGATACAGCCCAGATGATACAAAAGATTATTGATTTATCAAATGTTGCGCGTAAAGAAGGATTGCTTTCGTTAGAAGAAGCAGCAGCCGATTTGGATGATGCTTTCTTGAAGAAAGGAATCCTGTTAATCGTTGACGGAACAGACCCTGAACTTGTTCGCGGGATTATGGAGACAGAACTTGGAAGTATTGATTCCAGACACAAAAGAAACATGACGTTCTGGCAGGATTTGGGAGCAATGGGTCCTGCTTGGGGTATGATTGGTACTCTGATTGGTCTTGTAAATATGCTCCAGAACTTATCTGACCCGTCCGCAATCGGACCGAATATGGCGGTTGCGCTCCTTACAACGTTGTATGGTTCTCTTCTTGCTAACTGGATTTGTACTCCGGTAGGAAGTAAGCTGAAAGCAAATAATGATACGGAAATCATGATCAAAGAGATTATGGTGGAAGGTTTATTATCGATTCAGGCGGGTGAAAATCCGCGTGTTATCGAGGAAAAATTAAAGTCATTCCTGGCACCGAAGGATAGAGAAACGGCGTCGGGTGAAGGTGGTGAGGCGGATGTCTAAGAAAAAGAAAGAAGAACTTCCGGCACCTGGCTCCCCTGCGTGGATGGCCACGTTTAGTGACCTGATGAATCTTCTTCTTTGTTTCTTCGTGCTTTTGTTCTCAATGTCCAGTGTGGATGCCAAGAAGTTTGATGAAGTGGCAGCTTCGTTTTCGCAGACATTCAGCATCTTTGAGGCGGGGGCAACGGCAATTGGAGACGGTATTCTCATCAGCAATGGTGTCAGCCAGCTGAATGAGCTTGACAAATACATAAACAGTACAGGAAAAACAGCGGAATCCGAACAGGATGTGGATGTGTTCGAAGAGTTTGAACAAAAGCAACTCTCGGAGTCGGAAGAACTGGCAGAGAAAGTTGAGGAAGCACTCGCGGAAGATAATAACCAATACGAGGGTGATATCTCGGTTGATTTCACATCGCAGTATGTGTCGCTGACGCTTAATGGCGCGTTTCTGTTTGATTCGGGAAGTGACGAGCTTAAAGAGGAGGCGAAGCCGCTTCTTGATAAAGTCGGAATGATTCTTGTGCGCTATGCGGAGAGTACGATAGAGATTGAAGGACATACGGACAATGTTCCGATCAGCAATTCGAAATTCGCGAATAATGATGTGCTTTCGAGTTTCCGGGCTCTGAGCGTGTTTGACTACTTTATGCAGACAACGTCGCTGGAACCTTCTGTGCTCAAGCACTCCGGACGAGGGGAACATATTCCGATTGCGGACAATACGACACCGGAAGGAAGGGCGCAGAATAGGCGTGTGGAAATTAAGATTTACACGGAGTTGTCCGGTTACTAAAAGAGCGTAAGGGAGAATAGAAATGAAAAAGAATTTGTTATCGATTATCATTCTTGCACTGCTGATTGTAAACCTTGTGTTTTCTACCATCATTATGATAAGTGTTACATCAACAAACAAAAAGACGGCAGCAGTCATCGGTGATATTGCAACGATATTGAATCTTGAGCTGGAGAGTGGAGCGGCCGGTGAGGATGTTCCGGAGGTTTCCATTGATGACACGGCGGTTTATGATATTCAGGAACAGATGACAATTCCGCTGAAAAAGGGAGCGGACGGTAAAGATCATTTTGCACTTGTGTCTGTTACACTTGTCATGAATACGAAGGATAAGGATTATAAGACATACGGCGAGGGAGAAGCACTCGCAGGAAAGGAAAGTCTGATTAAGGGCTTGATTGTTGAGGCTTTCGGAGAGTATACGATGGAGCAGATTCAGGCGGACAGCGGGGATGCGGTAAGAGAAGATATCCTCAACAGAATACAGACGATGTACGGCTCCAAGTTCATTTATAAAGTCACATTCCGGGATATGATAGAGCAGTAAGTACTACCGGACATTACGATAAACAGGAGGTGAGTCAGGTGGGAGACGTTTTATCTCAAAGCGAGATAGACAGTTTGCTGAATGCTCTAAACAGCGGCGAACTGGATGTAGAAGAAATGAAAGAAACGCCGGAGAAGACAGCGAAGAATTACGACTTTAAGAGGCCGGCTAAGTTTTCGAAAGAACATCTGCGAACTCTGGAGATTATTTTTGAACACTATGGGCGTCTTTTGTCTACCAACCTGCCGGTGTATCTTCGAAAGACAGTGCAGGTCAGTGTGGCCAGCTCGGAGACGGTTACTTTTTCCGAGTTTACCAACGCGCTCAGCAACCCGGTTGTACTGGGGATCATCAATTTTGTGCCGTTGAACGGAAATATTATATTGGAACTTTCACCGAACCTTGGTTTTGCGATTTTGGACCGAATGCTCGGGGGCTCCGGTATACCACTTGAAAAAAACAGAGAATTTTCAGAAATAGAAATGTCGATTCTCGACAAGATTATGATTGCGTGTATGCAGCTTTTGCGTGAGCCTTGGAAGAACGTGGTGGATCTTGATCCGTTTATGGAACGTATCGAGACGAACGCGCAGTTTGCGCAGATTATCGCACCGAACGAGATGATAGCGATTGTTACGCTCAATGTGAGAATCGGTGATGTCGAGGGATATATGAATGCATGTCTTCCATATATTACACTGGAAGAAATCATGGATAAGTTAAATACGAAATTCTGGTTCTCCACAATGCAGAGCGTTAGTGATGAGGATTTTGCAGAATATATTGAGTCGATGATTAAACGGACGACAGTACCTGTTAAGGCAGTGCTCGGAAAGAGTATTGTTTCGGTAATGGATTTTGCCAATCTGCAGGTGGGCGATGTGATTCGGCTTGATTCCAAAGTAGATGAGGAACTTCCGGTCTACGTTGGAAATTTAAAAAAATTTACTGCTTTGCCTGGTACGGATAAGGACAAATATGCTGTCAGGGTAATGTCGGTAGTCAGAGAGGAGGAATAATCCATGGACGGTATGCTGTCTCAAGATGAGATAAATGCGTTACTAAGTGGCATGGATATTGGCGGAGATGCACCGGCTGCAGATGAACAACCGAAAGCCGGCGGCGTTGAACTCAGTGACATCGAGAAAGATGCCATCGGAGAGATTGCCAATATCAGTATGGGAACATCGGCGACAACACTGTTTTCGCTCGTGAACCGTAAGGTAAATATTACGACACCGGTTGTGTCGGTTGCCACATGGGACAATTTTATTGATGACCAGGAAAGACCATGTGTATTTATTCAGATTCGATATACGGTGGGGCTCGACGGAGCTAATATTTTAATATTAAGAGAACACGATGTAAAGGTTATCACCGACCTTATGATGGGTGGTGACGGAACGAATACGGAAGGTGAACTCGGAGAACTGCATTTGAGTGCGATTTCCGAAGCAATGAACCAGATGATGGGTTCCTCCGCAACCTCCCTTTCCTCCATGCTTGGGAAGATGATTGACATCAGCCCGCCTGATGCGAGTCTCGTTAACCTGCTGGAGAATAAGAGAGGCGGAGATATTGCACCGTTCCTGGATGAAGAATTCGTTAAAATCGAGTTTAGGATGCAGATTGATGATTTGGTAGACAGTACGATTATGCAGCTGTATCCGATTGATTTTGCCAAGTCCCTGTATGATATCTTTATCGGTAATCAGATGGGAGAAGAACCGGCACCGGCACAGCCGGAACCACAGCCGTATGTACCGGAGAAAGTTGAACCGGTACCGGCGCCACAGCCAATGCCGATGGCACAGCCGGAACCACAGCCGATGGCGATGCCTCAGATGGACCCGATGGCGATGGGATACGGAATGCCACAGATGGCAATGCCGCAAATGGCGATGCCTCAGATGATGCCGATGCAGCAGAATATGAACATTCAGCCGGCGCAGTTCCAGGCGTTCAGTGCAGGAGGGCCTGCAGGAGTCAGTCAGGAAAACATTGGACTGATTATGGATGTTCCGCTTGAGGTAACGGTAGAACTTGGACGGACAAAGAAGTCGATTGCTGAGATTCTTGATTTCACGCCTGGTACGATTATAGAGCTTGATAGGATTGCAGGAGAACCGATTGATGTGCTTGTCAACGGCAAATTCGTTGCCAAGGGAGAGGTTGTTGTAATCGAAGAGAGTTTCGGTATCAGAGTGACGGAAATTGTAAAATAAGTTAAGGAAAATAGGAGAGATAGAAATGGCGAAAAACATTTTAATTTGTGACGATGCAGCTTTCATGCGTATGATGATTAAGGATATCCTGACAAAGAACGGATATAACGTGGCTGGTGAAGCAGAAAACGGTGCGAAAGCAGTTGAAAAATATGCGGAAGTGAAACCGGACCTTGTTCTTATGGATATCACAATGCCGGAGATGGACGGAATTCAGGCGTTAAAGAAAATCAAAGAGTCAGATCCGGGAGCTATGGTTATTATGTGTTCCGCAATGGGTCAGCAGGCGATGGTTATTGAATCCATTCAGGCCGGTGCGAGAGACTTTATCGTAAAACCTTTCCAGGCAGACCGCGTACTTGAAGCAGTTAAGAAAGTAGTAGGTTAGTATGGTGCTCTTAGCTTCGGGAAGTTTGGAATCTGTAGTGCAACTCATTACGTCACTTTTGATATTTGCGTTCGTATTGGCTGTGACATTCTGGACAACCAAGTTTGTTGCAAAATATCAAAAGAATACGATGAATTCGGGCAATATGGAAGTGGTGGAAGTGACCAGAATTGCACCGAATAAATACCTTCAGATTGTCCGGGTAGGTGGCAGATATTTTCTGATTTCGGTTGGGAAAGATAATGTAAATTTTATTGCAGAACTGCAATCTGAAGATTTACATCTGAAGGAGATGACAGAGGCTAAAGAGCAGTACATGGATTTTAAATCAATACTGGAAAAAGCAAAGAACAGCAGAAAAAAGCAGGCGGATAAGAATGAATAAAAAGGCGTTACGTATTTCTGCCCTTGCTCTGATACTCGGGATTTTTGTCTTTTGCGGAACAATGGCGGTCTATGCGACGACGATGGATGACCATGGCGCAGGGACGACGGAGGACCGGACAAACATTAATGATCCGGGAACTTCCGAGACAGCTGATGAGCTGGGCAAGCTGAATATAGCCAATACGATGACAATTACATACGATGACGGAAACGGAACCGTAGCAGGGCCGATTCGTATTTTGCTTACTCTTACGGCGATTACGCTCGCGCCGACGTTGCTTATTTGTTTAACGTCGTATACGCGAATATTGATTGTGCTTCATTTTACGAGACAGGCACTCAACACGCAGACGGCACCGCCGAATCAGGTGATTATCGGATTGGCATTGTTTTTGACGTATTTCATTATGAGTCCGACCATTACGCAGATCAATGAGGAAGCCCTCATTCCTTTTGAGGCAGGACAGCTGACGCAGGAGGAAGCTCTTGAGGCGGCAGCAGATCCGCTCCGTGAGTTCATGTATAAACAGACACAGCTCAAGGATGCCAAGATGTTCTGTGAAATCGGCGGATATGAGTGGACGGGTGAGCTTGAAGACATTCCGACGAGTGCGCTCATCCCGGCATTTATGATCAGCGAGCTGCGAACGGCTTTTATCATCGGTTTTGTGATTTATGTGCCGTTTTTGGTAATTGACATGGTAGTGTCTTCTGCGCTTATGAGTATGGGTATGATGATGCTTCCGCCGACGACGATTTCCATGCCGTTTAAAATATTATTGTTTGTTCTTGCAGACGGTTGGAATCTTGTCATAGTAAATTTAGTAAAGACATTTATGTAGCGGGATGACCGCATAATAGAAATAAAAGAAAGAGGAATGGAGTGATGAAATAATGTCGATAGATATGGTCATGGAAATTGCCAATGAGGCATTGTTCACGATTATTAAGACGGCCGCTCCTCTTTTGTTAGTTTCGCTTGTTATAGGTCTGATTATTAGTATTTTTCAGACAGTAACATCGATTCAGGAGCAGACGCTCACATTTGTTCCGAAGATACTTGGGGTTTTTGTTGCAATGATGATTTTAGGTCATTGGATGCTGACACAGTTAACGACATTGATCACGGAGATGTGGTCTGATTTTGCGATATACATAAGGTAGAAATATGATAGAGTACAGTTTTTCGATTCAGGAACTTGAAATATTTCTCTTGATTCTTGTCCGCATGACCTGTTTTATATATGCAGCCCCGTTTTACGGAATGAACAATACACCGGGGCAGTTTAAGATAGCGTTCGGTGTATTTGTGTCTTATCTTATATACTTTACAACAATGCCGCATGAGCAGCTGGTTTACGGCACGGTACTGCAATATGCGACGATTGTTTTAAAAGAAGCGATTGTCGGGCTGATGATTGGCTGGGGTGCCAATGTATGCAGCTCTATTGTTTTTTTTGCGGGTCGAATGGTGGATATGGAAATCGGATTCGCCATGGTAAATGCAATGGACCCGACAACAAGGGAAAATGTGACAATTACCGGATTTTATTATCAGTATATGGTAACGCTGATTCTGATTGCCTCCGGAATGCACAGATATCTGATACAGGCGATATCAGATACCTACGAGCTCATTCCAATCGGAGGCGCCGTGTTCCATGCGGATTTAATGCTGGAGCCGGTTATTGCATTTCTTAGCAGCTACATCAGCATCGGATTCAGGATATGTCTTCCGGTATTTGCGGCTACACTGATTGTCAATGTAGTGCTCGGCATTCTTGCAAAAGTATCGCCGCAGCTGAATATGTTTGCGGTCGGAATGCAGATTAAAATTCTGATTGGCCTTTTGATTATGTTCCTTACAACGGGAATGTTGCCTTACGTCAGTGATTTTATTTATACAGAGATGAAAGTAATGATTGTCGCATTCGTGGAGGCGATGATGCCATGATGGAATTAGATCTTCAGTTCTTTGCCAAAGAAGGACCCGGAGGAGAAAAAACAGAAGAACCTACCGCCAAAAAGCTCAAAGATGCCCGCGATGAAGGTCAGGTCGCCAAAAGTAGGGAGATTGCTAATGCGCTCACTCTTATCGGACTCTTTGTTTTGATGAAAGTAGTGCTGGGGTTTTTGGGAGACCGTTTTTTGGGGACATTTTCGGACGGATATAACCGTATTCCGGAATTTATTAAGTTACATAACGGGCAATTCCGCACAGGAGATATGATAGCCTATCTGCAGACGATAATGCTTGAGATTATTTTGATGACAGCCCCTTTTCTGGCGGTTGGATTTATCTTGTCTTTTCTGGCGGACCTTTTGCAGGTGAAGTGGCATGTAACCACAAAGCCGCTCAAGCCTAAGTTTAATAAACTGGACCCGGTGGCGGGATTTAAGAGAATATTTTCATCGCGTTCTCTTATGGAACTTTTGAAATCGATTTTGAAAATAGGATTGATTACATATGTTGTATATACAACATTACGCGATCAGCTTGAAGTGATATATTTATTGTTTAATATGACACTGTGGCAGGGAATTGCCGTAGCGGGGGATATAGCCATCAGTCTGGGACTGAAAATATCCATTGTATATATTGTGATAGCGCTGCTGGACATGATTTATGAGAGACATAAGTTCCACGAAGATCAGAAGATGACCAAGCAGGAAGTCAAAGACGAATACAAGAATGCGGAAGGAGACCCGGCGGTCAAAAGTAAACAGCGTCAGCGTATGCAGGAGTCGTCCAGAAGACGTATGATGCAGAATATTCCAAAGGCGGATGTGGTCATTACGAACCCGACGCATTTTGCGGTGGCCATTCAATATGATTTGGAAATCGCACCGGCTCCGATTGTTCTTGCAAAAGGTGAAGATCATCTTGCAGCCAAAATCAAAGAAGTGGCAAGGGAACACAAAGTAGAAATAGTAGAAAATAAACCGCTTGCACGTATGCTTTACTACAATGTGGAGATTGGGGAACAGGTTCCGCCGGAACTCTATCAGACGGTGGCAGAAGTGCTTGCAATGGTATACCATATCAAAGGTAAGATATAGAAGATAAAATCAGCGGAAGGAAGGTGACGGAATGAAAAAAGCGGATATCGGCGTAGCAGCGTATGTCCTTGCGGCGTTTGTTATGCTTATTGTACCGATTAATTCAGGCCTTCTGGACGTTCTGCTTGCCTGCAACATGGCTGTGGCATTTACGATTATGTTCGGATGTATGTTTGCAAGGGAAGCACTTGATATGTCGTACTATCCGACGATGCTTCTTTTTACAACCATCTTCCGTATTGCGCTGAACGTTTCGTCCACGCGTCTGATTTTGACGACGGGGGATCCGGGTAACGTAGTCAGGACCTTCGGTGAGTTCGTGGGTGGTAACGATTTGATTATGGGAGCCATTGTCTTTATCATCCTGATTATTATTCAGTTTATGGTAATCAATAAAGGTTCCGAGCGAGTAGCGGAAGTAACGGCCAGATTTACACTTGATGCGATGCCGGGTAAACAGATGGCGATTGATGCCGACTTGAATACCGGGGCCATAACAGATAAACAGGCGAAGGAACGCCGTGATAAAATCCAACAGGAAGCCAGTTTCTTCGGTTCCATGGATGGTGCGGTGAAGTACGTCAAGGGAGATGCGACAGCAGGTCTTATCATTACTGCGGTAAACATTGTCGGCGGTATTTTGATGGGCGTACTTCGTCAGAACATGGAAGTTATGGCAGCGCTGGAAGAATATGCGGTACTGACCATCGGTGACGGCCTCGTTAGTCAGATTCCGTCGCTTTTGATTTCGTTATCAACCGGTATTCTGGTAACGAAGGGAAGCAAGGATGCGGATTTTGGTTCCGTGCTAATCAAACAGCTGTTCGGTGTTCCGAAAACGATGTACCTCGTAGGTGCGGTACTTATCGGTCTCGGTATTGTAACACCGCTCAATACACTTATTTTCCTCTCTGTCGGTGCTATGTTTATTGTCGTCGGACGTATGATGGCCAGTACGATTGAAACGGCGCAGATTGAGAGTGAGGCGAGCGAGGAAGAGATGGCGGTCGAAGAGATTCGTCAGCCGGAGAATGTTACTTCGCTTCTTCAGGTCGACCCGATCGAGCTCGAATTCGGTTATGGTATTATTCCGCTTGCGGATGTGAATCAAGGTGGCGACTTGCTTGACCGCGTGGTTATGATTCGTCGTCAGATAGCTTTGGAACTCGGTACGATAGTTCCTATTATTCGTCTGCGAGACAACATCCAGTTAAATCCGAACCAGTATATTATTAAAATCAAAGGTATTCAGGTCAGTGAGGGTGAGATTCTCTTTGACCATTACATGGCAATGAATCCGGGATATGTGGAGGAAGAAATTACCGGTATCAAGACGTTTGAACCGTCCTTCCATTTGCCTGCTGTCTGGATTACGGAAGGACAGAGGGAACGTGCGGAGAGTCTCGGCTATACAGTTGTTGACCCGCCGTCCATCATCGCGACTCATCTGACGGAAGTGATTCGTCAGCATATTGCAGAACTGCTCAGCCGTCAGGATGTACAGAATCTGATAGACAACTTAAAAGAGAGCAATCCGTCTATTGTGGACGAACTTGTGCCTAAGATGCTCGGTCTCGGTGAAGTGCAGAAAGTACTTCAAAATCTGCTCAAAGAGGGTATCTCCATCCGAGACCTTCTTACAATATTTGAAACGATGGCGGATTATGCACCGACAACGCGCGATACGGATATTTTAACCGAATATGCGCGCCAGAGTTTAAAGAGAGCTATTTCTGCCCGCTACTTCCCGCCAAATGAGACGACGAGTGTCGTGACGCTTGACCCGAAGGTGGAGCAGGAAATTATGGGAAGTGTAAAGCAGACGGAACAGGGAGCGTACCTTACGCTTGCGCCGGAGCGTACGAAAGCCGTTATGGCGAGCGTGCAGGCTGAGGTAGAGAAACTCGAAAGTCTCGGTAAGAATCCGATTATTATAACATCACCGATTGTCCGTATGTATTTCAAACGTCTGACGGAGGATTATTTCAAGGATTTAATCGTGGTGTCTTACAATGAAGTGGAAACGAATGTAGAGTTACAATCTGTAGGGATGGTGAGTGCGTAAATGATTATTAAAAAGTTTCAGGGAAAAACAGAAGAAGAGGCATTGGAGATTGCCAAGAAAGAGCTTGGTAATTCTGTTGTTCTCATGAATGTAAAACAGGTCAAAAAGAAAGGTCTGTTCAGCATTTTGAAACCTCAGATGGTGGAAGTGACAGTAGCGTTGGAAGAAGAACAGCCGAATCATACGGAGAGTCTTCGTTCTGCTGTTGCAGCGGTCAGTGAGATTGCGCAGAGCCAGGTAAAAAAAGAAGAAACGCAGAAGAAAGAACCGGTGAAAAGAGAGACTCCGAACTACGCACAGGTGCAGCGTGAAGAGATGAGGACCGCAGAAGAGCCGGCTGTTAAAAAAGAGGAGAGCGGTATTGAGGAGAAACTCAATACGCTTCAGAGTATGCTGGAAAAACAAATCGGACAGAAGGAAGAGCCGGAAGAGGGAGAAAAAGACTCCAACATCGAATTTTTTAAACTCCTTTACAATGTCATGATGGAAAATGAACTGAATGAAAAATATGCCAATCAGCTCATTGATGACCTTGACAGGACGATGAAACCGAATATGCCGATTGACTTTATCTTATCCAATGTATATCAGAAAATGGTATTAAAATTCGGCAAACCATGTACGATAACGCCGGCGGGGAAAGGACCGAAGGTGATCTATTTTATCGGGCCGACAGGCGTTGGTAAGACGACAACGATCGCAAAGCTGGCATCCAAATTATCCGTGGAGCAAAAGAAAAAAATCGCTCTTTTGACTGCAGATACTTATCGAATTGCTGCGGCAGAGCAGCTTCGCACATACGCAAGTATTTTGGAAGTGCCGTTCCGTGTTATTTACACGGCACCGGAAATCCAGAATGCCATCAGTGACTTTAAGGATTATGACTATATTCTGATTGATACGGCAGGACATTCCCACAACAATGTGGAACTTCATTCCAATATGAAGGAAATGATAGAGGCGCTTGACGGCAGTGTAGAGAAGGAAGTGTACTTAGTTGTCAGTGCAACGACCAAATACAGAGACTTAATCAGCATTGCAGATGCTTACAAAGAAATGACACAGTATCATTTGATTTTTACGAAGCTCGACGAGACAACCACATTGGGGAATTTATTAAATTTGAAATTATATACCGGTGCCGCCATGTCTTATGTAACATGCGGACAGAATGTACCGGATGATATTGCGGATTTTAACGCACAGGAAACGGTCAAACTGCTTCTTGGCGGGGGAAGAATATAGGGGGATTGTGTGTAAAAGGCCGAAAGGACGGTGTAAAACGTGGATCAGGCGCAACAGCTTAGAAATATTATTAAAATGAATCAAACCAAAAGCAGACCGCTGGCGAGGGTGATTACCGTGACAAGCGGAAAGGGCGGAGTAGGAAAATCAAATGTATCCATTAATCTGGCGATCCAGTTTCGAAAGCTGGGGCAGAGAGTTATAATATTGGATGCGGATTTCGGACTCGCCAATATTGAAATTATGTTTGGGACGGTTCCGAAACATAACTTATGTGATTTAATATATCAGGGGAAAGATATTACGGAGATTATCACATGGGGACCGGGTGGAGTCGGATTTATTTCCGGCGGTTCCGGAATTGCCGGACTTTCCAATCTCAACAGAGAATATTTGACATACATCATTCAGAATCTTGCTAAGTTAGATTCAATAGCGGATGTTATTATAATTGATACCGGGGCGGGTATTTCGGAGGCAGTGTTGGAGTTTCTTGTGGCGAGCGGTGAGATTATTCTTGTGACAACGCCGGAACCGACGTCGATTACGGATTCCTATTCGCTCTTAAAGTCGCTCAACCGTCACCCGCGTTTCAGTAGGGAGATGACGCAGATAAAAGTGCTGGCCAACAGAGTAGAAAATCCGCAGGACGGCAGAACGCTGTATCAGAAATTGAATGCGGTGGTATCAAGATATTTAAAACTTCCGCTTGGATTTCTGGGGTCTATTCCGCAGGATGCACAGCTCAGCAATGCCGTGATGCAGCAGAAGCCTGTTTCACTACAGAATGAGAATGCCAAATCATCCAGAGCATTTGAAGAAATAACACGCGTTATGATGTATGGTGAAGAGGCGGGACGGATTAAGAAGAGAGGAATGGCAGCATTTTTTTCCCATATTGTTGTGAACAAAAAGAAGATGGAAACAGAAAGCAGCAAAAAATAATATAAAAGGTGGATAGTAAATGTTTTCGAAGTATGTAAAACCGGGGGACAAAGTAGAACTACAAACTGTAGAACGTTCGATTCTCGGATCGGTCTCGGATAAAAGGGCATACACTTCAAAGGTGTATGACATTATTTCCGATGAGCAGTTTGAAATTTTGATGCCGATGGAAAAAACAAAACTTATTCTTCTGCCGGTAGATGGCGAGTATGATGTTTGTTTTTATACAAGGCAGGGATTGTATCAGTGCTATGTCAGAATTGTGGATCGATATAAGAGTGATAACACATTTATTCTTTTGTGCGAACCGACAAGCAATCTGCGCAAGCACCAGAGAAGGGAATATTATCGTTTTTCATGTATTTTAAATATGAATGCACGTGAACTTGTGGAGGAAGAACTGGAGGCGTTAGAAAATGACGAGTATAATTTCCAACCCGGACTTCCGCTGCAAAAGAGTGTAATTGTAGATATCAGCGGCGGTGGAGTTCGATTTGTCTCCGAATACAAATACGAGAAAGATACAACTATTTTCCTGACGTATAAGTTGATGATTAACGGAAAAGAAAAGGAATACGAACTTATCGGAAAGATTCTTGCAAGCAAACCGATCGAAAACAGGCCGGGAGAATTTGAACACCGGTTACAGTATTTGAACGTGGACAGCTCAGAAAGAGAAGAGATTATCCGTTATATTTTTGAAGAAGAAAGAAAGAATAGGCAGAAAAAGAATGGAAGGTAATATGAAAAAAATTTTGGTTGTAGATGACTCTGCACTCATGAGAAGAATAATATGTGATATAATATCTGCAGACAATCGATTTTTTGTTCAGGATATGGCAGCGAACGGAGAGGAAGCGATGTCGCTTCTGAAGGAACATTCTTATGATGCGGTAATACTGGATGTGATTATGCCCAAGATGGACGGTATTGCCGTTCTCGAGCAGATTCGCCGGCTCGGTATTGAAACGAAAGTGGTTGTGTTCAGCACGACGACGACCGAAGGAGCAGCCACAACAATTAAGGCGCTGGAACTCGGAGCGTTTGATTTCATACATAAACCGAATGCGATTCTGGAGGCCAAGACAGATCATTTCATGGAGCGTTTTCTTTCTATCCTCGATTGCGCGACGCAGCGCGAAGAGCCGATGGTAGAAAAGATAAAAGAAGGTAAAGGTAAGATGGTTTCCGAAGAGAAAGGCTCTAACAAGATTGTTGCCATTGCAAGTTCTACCGGAGGTCCGAAAGCGTTGCAGGAAGTGATTCCTTATCTTACGACAGATTTGGATGCACCGGTTCTGATTGTACAGCATATGCCTGCAGGGTTTACTGCTTCGCTTGCACAGCGACTTGATGAATTGAGTGCTTTGCATGTGCAGGAGGCACAGGATGGTATGGAGATATGCAAAGGAAATGTATATCTTGCACAGGGCGGAAAGCATATGGAGGTTGCGCAGCGGGAAGGCAGACATTATATTGTGCTCAAAGACGGACCGACACGGGAAGGCGTTCGGCCGTGTGCGAACTTTATGTTTGAGACGCTCGGCGCATCCGGATACGACAGCGTTGTCTGTGTTGTGCTTACCGGTATGGGTGCTGATGGTACACAGGGCATACAGAACTTATCCAAACAAAAATCAATACATGTCATCGCACAGGAAAAATCCACCTGTGCCGTTTACGGAATGCCGAGAAGCGTTGTTGCAACAGGCATCGTAGACCAGATAGAACCATTAGACAACATAGCTTCGGCTATTATTTTAAACGCGGGGGTAAAATGATATGGATGTAACACAATATCTGGAGATTTTCCTGGATGAAACGAAAGAACATTTACAAAGCCTGAGTGATCAGTTCATGATTCTGGAACAGGAACCGGACAACATGGACACAATCAATGAGATTTTCCGTTCTGCACATACACTCAAAGGTATGGCAGGAACGATGGGTTACAAACGTCTGCAGGCACTCACACATGATATGGAAAATGTGTTCTCGGAAGTGCGTAACAACACAATTAAAGTGGATAGTCAGATGGTGGATCTTTTGTTCCAGGTACTGGATGCACTTGAAGAATATGCGGAGAACATTCAGAATACAACAGAGGAAGGAACGAATGACAACGAGCATTTGATTAAAGCACTCAACGATTATCTCGCAGGCAATACAGGAGCAGCAGCTCCGGCACCGGCACCGGTTGCAGAAGCAGCACCGGCAGCAGCTCCGGCACCGGCAGTGTCAGATGCTGACCCGGCGAAGGAAAAGTGGCGTGATATTAAACTTGGTGATACTGAAAAAACAGTACTTGCAGAGGCGGTAAAACAGGGTAAGAAATGTTACGGTGTTTCTGTTTATGTACAAGAAAGCTGTATTTTGAAAGCGGCGCGAGCATTCCTGGTATTCAAAGCACTTGAAGACCTCGGAGAGATTATTGTATCCGTTCCGTCTGCACAGGATATAGAAGATGAGCGTTTTGAGTTCGATTTCAGTATGATTGTGATTTCCGAAGCGGATGCAGAGGCAATTAAGAAAGCGGTACTTGACGTGTCTGAAATTGAAGCTGCTTATGTCGGCGAAGTGGAAGTTGAAGTTCCGGTGGAGAAGGCAGAAGTGCAGGTGGCACAGGTAGAAGAGGCTGCCAAAGCGGACAATGCTGCCGCTGTAGCAAAACAGGATAAGAAACCGGCGGGCAAACCGATTGTGAACCGTACGGTTCGTGTGGATATCGAAAAACTTGACTCCCTTATGAACCTTGTAAGTGAGCTTATCATTGCAAAGAACTCCCTTGTTTCTACATCGACACAGGAAGGTATGCTTACCAATTCCGTGTTTACAGAGCAGATGGAATATCTTGAGAGTGTGACGACGAATCTGCATGAGTCGGTTATGAAAGTGCGAATGGTTCCGATTGAATCCGTTGTACAGAAATTCCCTAAGATGATTCGTGATCTTTCCAAGAAGCTTGATAAGAAGATGACACTTTACATGTCCGGTGAGGAAACAGAGCTTGACCGTACTGTAGTAGATGAAATCGGAGATCCTCTTATGCACCTGTTGCGTAATTCGGCAGACCACGGTCTGGAATCGGCGCAGGTACGTAAAGAGAGAGGAAAACCTGAGATGGGTTCTATCTTCCTTGATGCATATCAGGAAGGTAATAACGTTATCATTGAAGTAAGGGATGACGGTAACGGTATCGATGTGGAGGCAGTTAAAGCCAAAGCAATTGCCCGCGGTGCGATTACAGCGGAACAGGCAGAAAACATGTCTGACAAGGATATTATCGGACTTCTGTTCCTGCCGAGTTTCTCAACAGCAAAACAGGTTACGGATGTGTCCGGTCGAGGCGTTGGTCTTGATGTTGTAAAATCTAAGATTGAATCTCTGAGCGGTGAAGTGGATGTAAGAACCAAGCTCGGCGAAGGAAGTACATTTATTATTCGTCTTCCGCTTACACTTGCGATTATCCAGGCACTTATGGTAGAAGTCGGAGGAGAAAAATATGCGATTTCTCTCGGCTCTATTCAGACGTTGGAAGATATTGACCCAAGTGAAATTGAACATGTACAGGCGAAGGAAGTTATCAATCTCCGTGGAACCGTAATTCCTCTGATTCGTCTTAACGAGGTGCTGGATATTGAATCTACCAAATCTCCGGATGAAAACCTTCTCGTTATTATCGTTAAGAAGGGTGACAAGCTGGCAGGTCTTGTAGTAGACGAACTTATGGGACAGCAGGAAATCGTTATTAAATCACTCGGAAAATACATTAACAAAACCAAGATTATCAGTGGTGCAACCATTCTCGGTGACGGTGAAATCGCTCTTATTCTTGATACAAATGCATTGTTATAGTAGGGGGAGGAAGACATGAACGAGATCAGAGAACAGTATGAAACCACACAGTTTATCGTTGTAAAATACGGCGATGAGCAGTTCGGTGTTGATATCAAGTATGTAGATAATATCGTGCGTATGCAGCGCATTACAAGAGTGCCTAAGGTTCAATCCTATATTAAAGGCGTAATTAATTTACGTGGTGAAGTAATTCCGGTACTCAGTCTCAGATTAAAAATGGGATTGGAAGAAGACGTGATTACAAAGGCAACGCGTATTATCATTATTAAATTAGAGAGCAACGAGTGCATCGGTGTTCTTGTGGATGAAGTAAAAGAAGTAGTTACTCTGGAAAATGCCGCGATTGAGAAGGTGGGATACGATTCCAAAGACCCGAGAGCGAATTTTGTTTTCGGCGTCGGAAAAGAAAAAGATGGTTTGATTTCTCTCCTTGATATTTCAGGTACATTTGCAGAGAAGGAAAAGGAAGCGTAAAACAGTCAGTATAAAAGGAGCGGTGCTGTATGAGTAAGTTTGATTTAAATAATGTTTCACAGCAGTACTTTGATATTCTCAAGGAGCTTGGAAATATTGGAGCAGGCAATGCGACGACGGCACTTGCTCAGATGCTTGGTTGTAAAGTGGATATGAAGGTTCCGCAGGTAAAACTGCTCGATTTTAATGAGGTCGGCGCAGTGATGGGCGGCGAAGAACAGATTATGGCAGGTATTTATCTTTTGGTAGAAGGAGATATTACCGGTAGTATTATGTTTCTGCTCAATGAGCAGTCGGCGCATGAACTGGTGGGGAAACTTATGGGTACGCCGAGTGAAGCGGGAGCCCCTCTCAATGAGATTGAGTTGTCAGCGCTAAAGGAAATCGGTAATATCATTACCGGTGCGTATCTGAATTCATTATCCATGCTGACCAACATGAAAATTATTCCTTCCATACCGGCACTCAGCATTGATATGGCAGGAGCAATCTTAAGTGTGCCTGCGATTGAATTCGGGGAACTCGGAGATAAAATATTGTTGATACAGACGCAGTTTACGGATGATTTGACACTGGATGGATTCTTCATTTTAGTGCCGGATTTGGAGTCGTATGACAAGATTCTCGGTTCGTTGGGCATCAGCTAACCTGAAGGGATAACAGGTAACACTATGAGTGAAGTGATAAAAGTAGGAATGGCAGATTTAAAAGTCTGTGTCAGTCCGGACACCATTACGACGCTGGGACTTGGCTCCTGTGTCGGAATTGCGATACGGGATCCTATGACAGGGATTGGAGGACTGGCGCATATCATGCTGCCTGACAGTACACAAATTAAAGATAATTCCAACATTCCGAAATTTGCAGATACCGGAATCGAGGAGCTGGTGCGATGTATCGTAAAGGCTGGAGGAGCCAGAAACCGGTTAGTTGCAAAGATTGCCGGAGGGGCTCAAATGTTCGCTTTTCAGAACAAATCCAGTCTTGTTCGTGTTGGTGAGCGCAATGTAGAAGCGTCCAAAGCGAAATTGAAGGAATTGGGAATTCCGATTTTGGCGGAGGATACGGGAGAAAATTTTGGACGTACCGTAATTTTTTCGCCGGAAACCGGAGAGTTTCAGATTCGCGCGGTCGGAAAGGAACCTTACACGATTTAGTGATAGGAATCAGATAGTGGTTTACATAAAGTGAGAAGAGTATGGAAACAAAAAATGTGCCAACAATTGTTATGCTGACAGCAGGACTTGTTACGAGCATCGTCATGTACGTTAACAAATATGAACTCAGTATGACATTAAAGACAGTTTTACTTGTATTCTTTGTGTTTTATCTTTTTGGATGTCTTATTAAACGGATATTGGATAAATTCTGTCCGCTTCCGGAGGAAGAAGGACAAGAGGAAGATGAAAAAAGTGAAGAGAAGGCAGAAGAGGAAGATGGACAGAGCAATGAAGACGGCTCTGTAATTGAGAAAAAGTAATGCCCGGGGAAAATTTTTAGGGAGGTTACCATATGGATGAAGCGGCTAGAAAGCGTTTGTGGATTGATTATGCACGAACCAAGAGTCCGGAGATCAGAGAAAAAATCATATTGGAATATGCACCTCTCGTAAAGGTGGTTGCGGGAAGACTCGGAATGTATCTGGGTAACAATGTGGAGTTTGATGATCTTGTCGGATATGGTATTTTTGGTTTGATTGATGCCATTGACAAATATGATTCCATGAAGGAAGTAAAATTCGAAACATATGCAAGTCTGCGTATCCGAGGTTCTATTTTGGACCAGATTCGTAAGATGGATTGGATTCCTAGGACAATCCGTCAGAAGCAGAAGCAGATAGATGCTGTGATGCGTCAGGTTGAGCAGGAGACGGGCAGACAGGCAACGGATGAAGAGATTGCACTCGGACTTGGTATTTCCGAAGATGAATATGCAGAATGGCAGTCTCAGATGAAAATAACGGGTGTGGTTTCCCTGAATGAGTACATTGAACAGGGGAGTGACATATCAAATGACCGTGTGAGAGTCTCCTCACATTTTGAACAACCGGAAAAGGTAATGGAGAAGCATGAGCTGAAAGAAATGCTGATGGAGGCGCTTGAACTGCTCACAGAGAAGGAAAAGAAAGTGATTCTTTTGTATTATTACGAAGAGTTAACGCTAAAAGAAATCAGTAATATTTTGGAAGTGTCGGAGTCGAGAGTTTCCCAGCTCCATACTAAAGGTCTTTCGAAGATGAAGACGAAGCTTGGTAAGTATATGGGGATACTGCACGATTCGTTGTAATAGGGGATTACATTGTGTAATAGGACGGAGGGACTATGAATTCTTATTTTCGATTGATAACAACGCAGATGGGTACCGGACTGGAACTGATTCCTGCAACAGAAGGCGGGCAGCGCATTGATATCAATGAAGTGGTCGCTTACTTACAATTAAAGAGAATTACCCAGTATGAAGTAAAAGAGATTTATCAGGCAATCCAGACACTCAAGACGGAGCCTGTGACTGTTATGCTTCCGGTTCCTCATAATTTTCCGGAAAACGAGATGTTTTTTCTGAAAGTTTCAGAAGATAAAATGTCGGCTGTGGCTCGATTTATTCCTGCATGTAATGGTGGCAGCGAGCTGTCGAAAGGCGACATCCTCAGCGAACTCGGTATGAAAAGCGTTAAATACGGTATTGATGAGGCGGCAATCGATGCGTTTGTTGCAAACAAACAATATTGCACCGATATTGTTGTTGCCGGTGGTTTAGAACCAAGACACGGTAGTGATGCGAGTATCGAGTATTTTTTTAACACCGATCGTCATGCACGCCCGACGCGTCTGGAAGACGGTTCGGTTGACTTTTTTAATTTAAATACGATTAATCATTGTAAAGAAGGGGACCTTCTTGCCAAACTTACGCCGGAAGACCGCGGCGATTGCGGATTTAATGTGTATGGTGACCGAGTGAAGCCGAGAGAGGTTAAGCATTTGGCGCTACAGTTCGGAGATAAGATTGAACTTTCCGAGGATAAGACGGAAATTCGTTCCAAAATTAACGGACATGTTATGCTTACGGGCGATAAGGTGTTCGTATCGGATGTTTATGAGGTTGAAAATGTCGGCACGGCAACCGGAAATATCACTTCTGAGGGAAGTGTTATCGTTTCGGGAAATGTGCAGGCGGGATTTAGTATTGTCTCCACAGGAAGCGTGGAAGTGCGCGGTGTTGTAGAAGGTGCATCTATTACTGCAGGCGGAGATATTATCATTGCCCGGGGAATGAACGGAATGGGCAAAGGGATTTTGAAGGCCGGCGGAAGTGTTGTTGCCAAATTTGTGGAAAATGCGACAATTGAGGCGGGCACGTTCGTGGAGGCCAACTCTATTATGCACAGCAAGGTCAGCGCCGGAACGCAGGTGTCGGTCGACGGTAAAAAAGGTTTTATTGCCGGTGGTGCTGTTCGTGCGACAGAAAAAGTGGAATGTAAGACACTCGGTTCTGCCATGGGAGCAGATACGCTCGTGGAAGTAGGAGTGGATCCGCAGCAGAAAATGCGATACGTGGAGCTCCAGAAACAGATGGCAGAGATGAGCAAAAAATACGCAACGATTCAGACGACTCTGACGGGAGCGGCTGCCAAGATTAAGTCAGGTGCGAAACTCCCTCCGGAACAAATGCAGTATGTGCGTTCTCTCATGCAGCTCAGCCAACAGCTTCAGGAACAGATGGCGGCAGGGAATGCAGAGTTTGATCAGTTAGATGAACTTTTGTCAAACCGGACAGAAGCGTGTGTGTGTGTCAGGGAGACTGCGTACGCAGGAACGAAGATTGTAATCGGAGAGGATTCCGTGACACTCAAAGGAAATGTAAAATTCAGTAAATTTATTGATGAGAAGGGTGAAGTTAAAATCTGTTCTCTCTAGAGAAGGAGGAGCGTCAATGGCAATTGGGCCGATGCAGTTAAATGGCATTCTTACAAGAACACAGGATTTTACGGTAATAAAACAGAATGAAGATATGAAACCGATGACGGACCAGGCTATGTTTCAGAACACGATGGAAAAGGCAGTAGAGAAGAAATTGACACAGGTAAAAGAGTCGGAGGATACGGATACTTATCAGCGGAAGCAGGATGCAAAAGAAAAGGGAAAGAATGAATATCAGGGAGACGGGGGACAGAATCGCCGACGCTCCAATTCGGAATTTTCCGCGGACGGTAAAGTGATTCGGAAAGGCAGTCAGGGATTTGACTGCTCTATATAAGATGGGCAAAGACGGATGCATATGCGAAAAGAGGAAATACAATGACGACACTAGAGATAATATTATTGATTCTTGGTGCGGTTATTTTTATCGGCAGTTTTATCGTTCCTGAAAGCAAGAGCGAAATGGAAGAAGTCGATAAACAGCTTACGCAGGAACAGATTCAGGAAATGCTGAAGGCGGAACTCAAAAGTGTTCGTTCTCAGGTGGAGGATACAGTGGAAGAAACCGTGTCGTACTCCATGGAGAGGACCGAAAGAGCGCTGGAGCGCATATCGAACGAAAAACTGACTGCAATATCAGAATATACGGAAACGGTACTGACAGACATTCACAAAAGTCATGAAGAGGTACTGTTTCTTTATGATATGCTCAATGATAAACATCAGAATATAAAAGAAACCGCAAGTGAAGTGACGAAAGCAGTCAAGGAAGTAAACGAAGTTGTGCAGGAAGCGGACATTGTAAAAAAAGAAGTTTCTGAGGCGACACAGGCACTTGATGAAGCGTTTAAACCGATGGATATCTCAGGATTGGAAAAACTCAAACAGCAGAGTGTGGAAATCGTGTCGGAGGCAGAAGCGGATGTGGAGCTGACAAAACCTGCAAAGAAAAAAGCGACGCGTCAGCAGTCTAAGGCATTATCGCAAAAGACTGAGAAAACAGAGACGGGAAATATATCTCTTCAGTTTGATTCCGCGCAGGGCGCAGCAGACAATAACAACGAGAGAATTCTCGAACTCCATAAAAAAGGTAAAAGCAATGTTGCAATTGCCAAGGAACTCGGTCTCGGTGTCGGGGAAGTAAAACTCGTCATTGATTTGTTTAAGGGGATATAGTCATGAAACTCAGATATTATATGCGCGGGCTTGGAATCGGTATTTTAGTCACGGCGATTTTAATGAGTGTGACGCTTGACGGAAAGACCGAAAAGCTCACGGATGCAGAAATTATAGAACGCGCCAAGGCACTTGGAATGGAAGAGAAGTATGAAACGACGGTTCTTTCCGAAACGGTTTCGGAGAATGAGGCGGAGAAGGCAAAGGAAGAGGAGCTTCAACAGGAGAGCGAAGCAGCAGAAGAAGAACCTGAAGAGATGCAGGAAATCGTGACAGATGAACCGGAAACTGTGCAGATTACAGTACAGGGGGGAGACGGGTCGATGACCGTGTCGCGGAAACTGAAAGATGCGGGAATGATTGATGATGTTGTTGCATATGATAAATTTTTATGCAATAACGGATACGATAAGAAAATTTGTACCGGGACACATACAATTCCGGTAAACGCCACGGAAGAACAGATTGCGCAAATCATCACGTCGCGCGCCAGATAACCTGATTTTCAAAGCATAATTGCGCGATTGTAAATTTTTGTTAAGAAAATGTAGAAAAGCCCTTGAAACAGGGGCTTTTTTGTGTTAAAATCAAGCCGTTGTGACTCTGCGGAGTCGCGACGGAAACAAGTAAACACGCATATGGATTTCGAGCCGGTGCTTCTTGACGCGGAGGTGGCTTCGGAAGAGGATGTATGCGGAAGCAAATTTAACCAAACGGAGGTAAAGACATGAGCGTTATTTCAATGAAACAGTTATTAGAAGCAGGTGTTCATTTCGGACATCAGACAAGAAGATGGAACCCTAAGATGGCTCCATACATCTACACA
>SVFI01000013.1 GCA_015056905.1 Lachnospiraceae bacterium | reverse complement strand
AAATAAAAAGACTGCAAGAGGGAAATGCAGTACCTTTCACCTATTGCAGTCTTATTATATCAATATTTCATTGTATTTCAAACAATTATCTCTTTAATGTTACAACAACTCTTCTGTAAGGTTCTTCTCCTTCACTGTGTGTTGTCACATATTTATCATTCTGAAGTGCTGAATGAATAATTCTTCTTTCGTATGGATTCATCGGTTCAAGAGAAACAGCTCTCTTTGTTCTTTTTACCTTGAAAGAAATATTTTTTGCAAGATTTTCAAGTGTATCTTTTCTTCTCTGTCTGTAATTTTCTGTATCTACCTTTACACGGATGTATTCATCTTCTCCTTTATTCACAACAAGGGATGTTAAATACTGAAGAGAATCCAACGTCTGTCCTCTCTTACCGATTAAGATACCCATATCATCTCCGGAAAGATCGATATCCAGTGTATTTTCTACTTCATTGTATTTTGCATCAATTACAACAGCAAGATTCATGGATTTAAATACATCTGCAAGGAAAGTTTTTGCTTTGTCATCTGCCTTTGCTGCTTCTTCTTTCACTCTTGCGTTAATTACAGCAGGCTTTGCATTAAAACCTAAAAATCCAGCGGAACCTTCTTCTATAACTTCATATTCCAATTTATCACTTGTCACTTCAAGCTGCTGACATGCTTCAATAATCGCATCATTTACCGTTTTAGCTGAAACTTTAATAAATTCCATGATATTCCCTCCTACTTTGTATTTCTTTCATTAAAATCACGAACCATATTTGCTTTCGCTGCAAGACTTCCTTTCTTTGCAGAAGAAGCTTTTGCCTTCTCAATCATAGCTTCTTTTTCTTTCTGGCTCAGACCTGTATTGGAAGAAATGTTTTTCGTACTCATACGGGCTGCGCTGTTGACAGTGGAAGCAGCCACATTATTTTTGTCACGTTTTCTAAGCTCTTCTTCTTTTTCCTGATTTTTGCGTATCACTTCATCAAAATCAATTTTATCAATATGACGATTTACAATTACCTGCTGAATGCTTCTTACAACAGAACCCGCAATCCAGTAAATACCCATACCTGTCGGTAAGGTAAAACAGAAAAATGCTGACATGATAGGCATCATCATATTCATTGTTTTCATGCTCTGCATCATAGCATCCGCACTTTCACTGCCTGTACTTTTATTTTCCTGCTGCGGCATAAGTTTCACATTTAAATACTGGGTAAGTGCAGCAAGTATAGGAACCAAAAGAGCACCGATAACCAAACCGTAAGAACCTGCTTTAAATGCATCACTTAAAATATAAGAAGGTGAGTTAGCAATATTTAATCCTAAAAAGTTATTATATTCACTTAATGTATTATAAGTGCTTTGTATAGTGTCGGCAATTGACGGAAATTCTGTTTTTAATGACATCCATTCTACAGTAGAAGCTTTATTTAATACATCAATAAATGTATTTTTCATAAATTCGCTTCCTTCTACGAAATTACCATCCGTAAACTGGGCAGAATACATGGTAGAATTTTTAAATGTCTGTAAAAATTCAGCTGCACCATCCATATGAACTAATTTATCTACTACACTCATAAATGTATCTTTTACACTTGTGACATAAGCAGGAAAATTGTATATAACCTGGTAAAGTGCAAGTAAGATTGGAAACTGAATGAGAAGCTGAACACAGCTTCCGGATGGAGAAACACCGTATTTTCTATATACAGCCTGTGTTTCTTCATTCATTTTCATCATTGAATCATTATCACGTCTGTCTTTATATTTTTTCTGAATTGCCTGAAGTTCAGGATTCATCTTAGCAGATAATTTAGAAAACTTCTGCTGCTTAATAGTAAGCGGTAAAAGACATAAATAAATAACGATTGTAAAAATGATAATAGCAAGACCGATGCTTGGAATTCCTATCTTTTCTAATACCATAAAAATAGCATTCATAATATATCCTAATAATGTAGCAACAGGACCTATAATGAATGTACTGCTTTTTGTTAATAATATACCTGTCAAACTAATTCCTCCTATTTGACCAAACTAGGGTACCGGATCATACCCGCCTTTTGAAAAAGGATTACATCTTAATATTCTCCAAAAAGCAAGTATGCCACCTTTCAAAGCGCCATACTTTTCAATCGCCTCAAGTCCATACTCGGAACAAGTTGGAATATAAGGACATTTTGTACTTTTCATGGGAGAAATATATTTTCTATAAAATTTAATGATTGTAATGAATATTCTCTTCATATCAATTTTCTAAATTTTCTTCATCGCAATTTA
This sequence comes from Lachnospiraceae bacterium, assembly GCA_015056905.1. GTDB lineage: Bacteria > Bacillota > Clostridia > Lachnospirales > Lachnospiraceae > SVFI01. Next base: position 60,538 of record SVFI01000013.1, on the reverse strand, counting down.
TTATTCCGTGAAGTTTTGAAAGATGTAAAAATGCACTTTCCGCTTCTTTATAAGAAACATCTTTTGCATTAGGTCGTGCAATAACTACTATGTTTAAACCACTATTAAACATATTTTCATGTAGTCTGTAAATTTCGCGGACAATTCTGCACAAGTGATGTCTTACCACACTATTGCCCACTTTTTTACTTACAGATATTCCAATATAATTTCGTTCCTGATGATTTTCTAACACATACATTATAAAAAACTTGTTGGCATAGGATTTTCCGTTCCTATAAACGTATTGGAAATCTCTGTTCTTTTTCAGTGATTCTGAAAATTTCATAAATTCTCCTTTTCAGAGAAAAATAGGCCACATAAATGCGGCCTAAGCTGATAATCTCTTTCTTCCTTTTGCTCTTCTGGCAGCTAAAACTTTTCTTCCACCTGCAGAACTCATTCTTGCTCTGAAACCATGAACTTTAGATCTCTGTCTTTTCTTTGGCTGAAATGTCATTTTCATTTAAGATACACCTCCTTTAACATGGTTAGAAAATATCGTTCTGATTATATAGGAAATAATCACTTGCGTCAAGTAAATAAATTTGCAAAATTTTTTTAAATTTTTTTTCATCTACATATAGTTTCTATCTTCTATATAATGCCACAATATATAGATACAACTAATTAACATAAATTTATACACAAAATGTGAATAGAATGTGGATAACTATTGATATTTTACTAATTTTTTTTAATAAAACCTTATTTTTAAACGTTTTAAATGTTGAAAAAGTTATCAACAATAAAAAAATAAATTTACATAAAAAATATTTTTAAAATTATTTTTTTACAATTTTGGTCATTTGATATTTTTTTTTTTTTCGTTTATTATATAAATTACGTAATTATGGAGGTTTATGATCATGCATCAAATAGGTCAAAATTGGGAAGAAATCAAATCTACGATTAAAAAAGAATATGAGCTTTCAGATATTTCATTTAATACATGGATTGCGCCTCTCAAATTTTATGAAGTAGAAGATAATATAGTTAAAATTGTCATTCCTTCCGATAAAGCTCCTTCTGTCAGCTATATTTCAAAAAAATATAAAAGCTTTTTTGAAGTATCTATCTCGGAAATGTTTAACAAAGAATATAATATTTCCTTCTTACTAGAAAAAGATTTAAATGAAAACAAAGAAAAAGAAGAAGAACATATTATTTACAACATTAACAGTGCAAAAGCAAATCTGAACCCGAAATACAATTTTGATACATTCGTTGTCGGAAGTAACAATAAATTTGCACATTCCGCAGCTCTTGCCGTAGCAGAATCACCGGGTGAAGTTTATAACCCTCTTTTCTTATATGGCGGAGCCGGGCTCGGTAAAACTCATCTGATGCATTCTATCGGTCATTTTATTTTAGAACAAAATTCTGAAATGAAAGTTTTATATGTCAATTCCGAGCAGTTTACAAACGAAGTGATTGAATCCATTCGTTCCGGTAATGCTGCATCGATGACTAACTTACGTGAAAAATACAGAACCATTGATGTTCTTCTTCTCGATGATGTACAGTTTATTATAGGAAAAGAAAGTACACAGGAAGAATTTTTCCACACGTTTAATGCTCTTCATACAGCAGGTAAACAGATTATTTTATCTTCTGATAAACCGCCAAAAGAAATGGAAATTTTAGATGAACGTTTTAGATCCAGATTCGAATGGGGACTCATTGCAGATGTCCAGGCACCTGATTATGAAACAAGAATGGCAATCCTTAAAAAGAACATTGCAAATTACGGATTTGAAATTGATGAAGAAATTCTCAAATATATTGCATCCAATATAAAATCAAACATTCGTGAGCTGGAAGGAGCTCTTCGTAAAGTAATTGCTTCCTCAAAATTAAACAATAAAGAACTTTCTATGGATCTTGCAGAGGACGCCCTCAAAGATATTATTTATCCGGAAGCCCCAAAAGAAGTAACACCGGAACTTATTATGAATGTTGTTGCAGAACATTTTAATGTTTCTGTAACAGATATTACTTCCTCAAAAAGAAATTCAGAATTTGTACTTCCAAGACAGATTTTTATGTATCTTTGCAGGGAAATGATAGACATTCCTTTTAAATCCATCGGTAATTTATTAGGAAAAAAAGATCATTCTACTATAATGCACGGAGTAGATAAAATAAAAAAAGAAATGCAGTCAAATGATGATATCAAAAATAAAGTAGATATTATTAAGAAAAAAATCAATCCTGTTTAATATCCACAAATGTTTATTACTTGTGTGGATATACTGTGAAAATAATGTTGAAAAAAAGTTTAAAAATAAGCTGATGAAATGTCGGCTTATTTTTAACTGTTTTAAGAGTGTTTATAACCGGGGACTTATCCCTTCAAAAAATATGCCATTATCCCCAACTTATCCATTCCCTTTTTCCTTAAAAAATAGTATAATGGAATAGGTTATGAACATTTCCACACCTATTACTAATAATATTACTAATTTATTAATAAATAATTAGTTTTTCATGTTAAAGGAGTTTATCAACAATGAAATTAGTATGTACAAAATCAAATCTTTTAAATGGAGTTCAAATTGTTTCAAAAGCAGTTCCTTCTAAAACTACAATGCCTATTTTAGAATGTATATTAGTAGATGCTTCCTTAAATGAAATAAAATTGACAGCCAATGATATGGAACTCGGTATAGAGACTATCATTGAAGGTGATATTTTAGAAAGAGGTATCATTGCTCTTGATGCAAAGATTTTTCTTGAAATCGTAAGAAAACTTCCTGATAATGATGTAACCATTGAAACAGATTCTAATTTAAATGTTTTTATTACATGTGAAAAAGCTAATTTCAATATTGTGGGTAAATCAGGAGATGATTTCTCTTATCTTCCATTGATTGAAAGAGAAGACCCTGTGATTCTTTCACAGTTTACATTAAAGGAAATGATAAGACAGACTATCTTTTCTATTTCTGATAATGATACAAACAAATTAATGTCGGGTGAACTTTTTGAAATAAATGAAGATGAATTTAAAATTGTTTCTCTTGATGGTCATCGTATTTCTATCAGAAATAATAATCTCAAGAATTCATATGAACACAAAAAAGTGATTGTTCCGGGTAAGACATTAAATGAAATAAGCAAAATTTTAACCGGTGAAGCAGATAAAGATGTAAATATTTATTTTACGGACAAACATATTATTTTTGAATTTGATCAGACAGTTGTAGTTTCAAGACTGATTGAAGGAGAATATTTTAAAATTGATCAGATGATTTCTTCTGATTATGAAACAAAAGTAAAAATTAACAAAAAAGAACTTTTAAGTTGTATTGACAGAGCAACACTTCTCGTAAAAGAAGGAGATAAAAAACCTATCATTATTGATATCAAAGACGGAAGTATGGAACTTCGCATCAATTCTGTGATAGGAAGTATGAATGAATTGATTGATATTCGTAAAGAAGGAAAAGACCTCATGATAGGTTTCAATCCTAAATTCCTTATCGATGCACTGAAAGTAATTGATGATGAAGAAATCGAAATGTACATGGTAAATCCGAAGGCACCATGTTTTATTAAAGATGCAAATAAATCATATTTATATCTTATTCTTCCTGTTAATTTTAATGCAGTAAGATAATAGAAGGTAAAAAAATGGAAAAACTTTTGATTAAAGATGATTTTATAAAACTTGGTCAGGCTCTGAAACTTTGCGGAATTGCACAATCCGGAATTGATGCTAAAATTATGATTCAGGAAGGTGAAGTGAAATATAACGGTGAAGTAGAACTTCAGAGAGGGAAAAAGTTATATGAAGGAGATACCTTTGAAGCAGACGGAAGGGTATTTAAAATAGTAAAGTAGGTTAAACCGTGATTATTAAGTCAATTAAACTTGAAAATTTCAGAAATTATGATTCTTTGGATCTTAATTTTGAAAATGGAACGAATATTCTTTATGGTGATAATGCACAGGGCAAGACAAATGTACTGGAAGCTATCTATTTATCTGCCACTACCAAATCACATAAAGGAAGTAAAGACAAAGAAATTATAAAGTTTGACGAAGAAGAATCTCATATCCGTACACTTCTTGACAAAGAAGGAATGGAATATCGTGTGGATATGCATCTTCGAAAAAATAAATCAAAAGGAATTGCAATCAACGGTCAACATATAAAAAAAGCTGCAGATTTGTTAGGTATTTTAAATGTTGTATTTTTTTCTCCGGAAGATTTGTCTATTATTAAAAATGGTCCTTCCGAGAGAAGAAAATTTGTTGATATGGAGCTTTTCCAGATTGATAAATATTATCTTTATAATTTGAATCAATATAATAAGATTATTAATCAGAGAAACAAATTGTTAAAAGATTTTTATTTTAATACCGATTTGAATGAAACACTTCAGGTTTGGAATATGCAGCTTGTTACTTATGGAAATCAAATTATAAAGAGACGTGAAACATTTGTAGAGCAGCTGAATGAAATATTATATAACATACATAAAAATCTTTCGGGAGAGAAAGAAGAACTTATTGTTGTATATGAACCAAATGTAAAAGAAGAAGATTTTGAATTAAAATTAAAATCTTCTCAGGAAAAAGATATAAAATTAAAAATGACTTCCGTCGGACCTCACAGGGATGACTTTTGTTTTATGGTAAACGGAGTTGACATCCGTAAATATGGTTCACAGGGACAACAAAGAACAGCTGCTTTATCTTTAAAATTAGCAGAGATAGAACTTATAAAAAAAGTAACGGGAGATCATCCTGTATTACTTCTTGATGATGTATTATCCGAACTTGACAGTCATCGTCAAAATTATCTTCTTAACAATATAGGTGATATTCAGACGATTATTACATGTACGGGTCTGGATGAATTTATAAATAATCGTTTCGAAATCGACAAAATATTTAAGGTTTCAAATGGTATAATCGAATCAGAAAACTAGGAGGAACATTCATGAGTGAAAATTACGGAGCTGACAATATACAGATTTTAGAGGGTCTGGAAGCGGTTCGCAAAAGACCGGGTATGTATATCGGAAGCACGTCCCTTAGAGGTCTTCATCATCTGGTATATGAAATTGTAGATAATTCCGTAGATGAAGCTTTGGCGGGATATTGTAATGAAATCAGGGTTTATATCAATGAAGATAATTCTATTACTGTGGAAGATAACGGAAGAGGTATTCCGGTAGGAATTAACCAAAAAGCAGGTATTCCGGCGGTGGAGGTTGTATTTACGATTCTTCATGCGGGAGGAAAATTCGGCGGTGGAGGATATAAGGTATCCGGAGGTCTTCATGGCGTAGGTGCTTCTGTAGTAAATGCTCTTTCCAACTGGCTTGAAGTTGAAATCTGTAGTGAAGGAAAAGTATATAAACAGAGATATGAAAGAGGACATGTTTGCTATCCTTTAAAAATAGTAGGTGATTGTCCGGCCGAAAAGACAGGAACGAAAGTTACATTTCTTCCGGATGATACCATTTTTGAAGAAACGGTTTATGATCATGACATTTTAAAACAGAGACTTCGTGAGATGGCATTTCTGACGAAGAATCTTAAGATTGTCCTGATTGATAAGAGAGAAGAAAATTACGAAAAAACATTCCACTATGAAGGTGGAATCAAAGAGTTTGTTCAGTATTTAAATTCCAGTAAAACAGCTCTCTATGAACAGGTTCTTTATTTTGAAGGAACAAGAGATAATGTATATGTTGAAGTTGCAATGCAGCACAATGATTCTTACAATGAATCTTCCTTCAGCTTTGTAAATAATATCAATACTCCGGAAGGTGGAACACATCTTGCAGGTTTCCGTAATGCAATTACAAAAACATTTAATGATTATGCAAGAGCAAATAAGTTATTAAAAGAAAACGAAACAAATCTTTCCGGTGAAGATATCAGGGAAGGTATGACAGCCATCGTTTCCATTAAGATTGAGGATCCTCAATTTGAAGGACAGACAAAGCAGAAACTTGGTAATTCTGAAGCCAGAGGTGCTGTAGATGGTATTGTAAGTGAACAGCTCACATATTTCCTTGAACAGAATCCTAACATTGCAAAAATTATATGTGAAAAATCAATTATGGCGCAGCGTGCCAGAGAGGCAGCGAGAAAAGCAAGAGATTTAACCCGTCGTAAAACTGCTTTGGAGGGAATGAGTCTTCCGGGAAAACTTGCAGATTGTTCTGACAAGGATCCTAAAAACTGCGAAATTTATATTGTTGAGGGAGATTCCGCCGGCGGTTCTGCTAAAACAGCGCGTAACCGTGCAACACAGGCAATTTTGCCGCTTCGCGGAAAAATTTTAAATGTAGAAAAAGCAAGACTTGACCGAATTTACGGAAATGCAGAAATTAAAGCGATGATCACTGCTTTCGGAACAGGTATTCACGAAGATTTTGATATTTCAAAGCTTCGTTATCATAAAATTATTATTATGACCGATGCGGACGTGGACGGAGCTCATATTTCTACCTTAATGTTGACCTTTATTTATAGGTTTATGCCTGAACTTATCAAGCAGGGGTATGTATATCTGGCTCAGCCTCCTCTTTATAAACTTGAGAAGAATAAAAAAATCTGGTATGCATACAGCGATGAAGAACTTGATAAGATTTTGACAGAAGTAGGTCGTGACCAGAACAATCGTATTCAGCGTTATAAAGGTCTCGGAGAGATGGATGCAGAACAGCTTTGGGAAACAACCATGGATCCGGAACGTCGTGTTCTTTTAAAAGTTGTGATGGATGAACAGGCAGAATCAGAAATTGACCTTACCTTTACAACTTTGATGGGTGATAAAGTAGAGCCAAGACGAATTTTTATTGAAGAAAACGCTAAGTTTGTTAAGAATTTAGACATCTAAGAGGTAGACAATGGACGAATATATATTTGATAAAGTCAAAAATGTCGATTTAAAGAAGACGATGGAAACTTCTTACATCGATTATGCGATGAGTGTTATTGCATCAAGAGCTCTTCCTGATGTAAGAGACGGTTTAAAACCGGTGCAGCGTCGTGTTCTTTATTCGATGATTGAGTTAAATAACGGACCGGACAAACCACACCGTAAAAGTGCGCGTATCGTCGGTGATACGATGGGTAAATATCATCCACATGGAGACAGCTCTATCTACGGAGCACTTGTTAACATGGCACAGGAATGGTCTACCCGTTATCCGCTTGTAGACGGCCACGGAAACTTTGGTTCTGTCGATGGTGACGGCGCAGCTGCGATGCGTTATACAGAAGCAAGATTATCCAAAATTTCTATGGAACTTCTTGCTGATATTAACAAAGATACAGTTGATTTTGTTCCGAACTTTGATGAGACAGAAAAAGAACCGACGGTTCTTCCGAGCCGTTATCCAAACCTTCTTGTAAATGGTACAACCGGTATTGCCGTAGGTATGGCAACGAACATTCCACCTCACAATTTAAGAGAGGTTGTAGATGCAGTTGTTAAAATCATTGATAATCAGGTCATGGATGACAGAGAAACAGATATCGAAGAAGTGATGGATATCGTGAAAGCACCGGATTTTCCTACCGGAGCTGTCATTCTCGGCACAAGAGGTGTGGAGGAAGCATATCGCACCGGAAGAGGTAAAATCAGAGTCCGCGCCGTGACTGATATTGAGACAATGGCAAACGGAAAGAGTCGTATCATTGTTTCCGAACTTCCATACATGGTAAACAAGGCAAATCTTATTATTAAAATTGCTGATTTAGTAAAGACTAAAAAAATTGACGGAATTACGGATCTTCGTGATGAATCCAACCGTGAAGGTACGCGTGTTGTTATTGAACTTCGTAAAGATGCAAATGCCAACATTATTTTAAATCAGCTTTATAAACATACACAGCTTCAGGATACTTTTGGTGTAAATATGCTTGCTCTTGTAAATAATGAGCCGAAAGTATTAAATCTTCTTGATATGCTAAAACATTACCTGACTCATCAGGAAGATGTTGTGACAAGAAGAACGAAATATGATTTAAATAAAGCAGAAGAAAGAGATCATATATTACAGGGATTACTTATTGCTCTTGATAATATTGATGAAGTGATTAAGATTGTCAGAGGAAGTGCCAATGCTCAGGCTGCAAAACAGAGTTTGTCAGAAAGATTTGGTTTGACAGATGTACAAGCCCAAGCAATCGTAGATATGAGACTTCGTGCTCTTACCGGTCTGGAGAGAGAAAAACTCGAAGCAGAGCATGCAGAACTTGTAGAGAAAATTGCGCAGTTAAAAGCAATTCTCGGAGACAGAAAGCTTTTGCTTGGTGTTATCCGTACAGAAATTAAGGCTATTGCAGATAAATACGGCGATGACCGCAGATCTAAAATAGGTTTTGATGAGTTTGATATTACAATGGAAGATATGATTCCGAGAGAAAATACTGTCATTGCCATGACATCACTCGGATATATCAAGAGAATGACAGTTGATAATTTCAAAGCTCAAAATCGTGGCGGAAAAGGAATTAAAGGAATGCAGACGATAGAAGATGATTATATCGAAGATCTTCTTATGATGCTGACACATTATCATATCATGTTCTTTACGAATATGGGTCGTGTGTATCGTCTCAAAGCATACGAAATTCCGGAAGCGGGCAGAACGGCAAGAGGAACTGCAATTATCAATCTTCTTCAGCTCAATCCGGGTGAAAAAATCAGTGCTGTGATTCCGATTCCGGATGACCATGACTTAAATGAAAAGAATTTGTTTATGGTTACCAAAAACGGTATTGTAAAGAAAACATCAATCAATGAATACAATAATATCCGTAAAAACGGTCTTATTGCAATCAATTTAAGAGATGATGATGAGTTGATTGAAGTAAAACTGACAGACAAAGATACAGAAATTTTCCTTGTAACAAAGAATGGTATGTGTATTCGTTTTAAAGAGACAGATGTCAGATGTACGGGAAGAGCTTCCATGGGTGTTATCGGTATGAATTTATCCGATACCGATGAGATTATCGGAATGCAGCTTGATCATCAGGGTGACAGTCTTCTTATAGCATCCGAAAAAGGTATGGGCAAACGTACTTACCTCGATGAGTTTACAGTACAAAAACGTGGCGGAAAAGGTGTAAAATGTTATAAGATTACCGATAAGACAGGATATGTTGTCGGTGTCAAAGGTGTTAACGATGATCATGAAATCATGATGATTACCAATGAGGGTATCATTATCCAGATTCGTATGGAGGATGTATCTACACTCGGACGAATTACATCCGGCGTAAAACTGATTAACCTTGCAGACAATGTAAAAGTTGCAAAGATTGCAAAAGTACGCGAAAAGGTATCCGACGGAACCCAGGAATTGGATGACGAGGAAGCAGAATAAATCTTAATAAAAATTGCGGCGATTTTATATATCGCCGCAATTTATAACGTAAAAAAATATATACATAATTTTTATTCTTATGAATTGAGGAGATGTGAAAAATGGAACCATATGCTATATTTCTTGATTTAGCTATTATTATTATTGCTGCGAAATTTTTTGGTCTTGTAGCAAGAAAATGCAGGGCGCCACAGGTGGTAGGAGAAATTCTTGCCGGATTATTGATTGGACCGAGTGTCCTCGGACTTGTAAATCAGACGGATTTTATTTTACAGATGGCAGAAATCGGAGTTGTTCTTTTAATGTTCAGCGCAGGACTCGGAACGGATTTAAAAGAACTTTTAAAGACAGGTCCGGTTGCTTTTTTGATTGCATGTTTCGGTGTTGCAGTTCCGCTTATATCCGGTGCGATTTTTTATATGTGTTATTACGGAGCCTCTCCTTGGGGAAGTGAAGGATTTTATAAAGCTGTCTTTATAGGAACCATTATGACGGCCACAAGTGTAAGTATTACTGTATCATCTTTGAAAGAAATGGGTAAACTGAAATCAAAGATAGGAACAACGATTATCAGTGCTGCGATTATTGACGATATCATCGGTATTATGGTTCTTACATTTGTCATCGGATTTAAAAATCCGGATGCGCAACCGGGTAAGGTAATTTTGAACACATTACTGTTCTTTGTATTTGCAATCGGTGTCGGATATATCAGTTATAAGATTTTTAAAATTGTAGATAAGAGATATCCTCATACGAGAAGAATTCCGATTGCCGGACTTTCCTATTGTTTTGCACTTGCGTTTATTGCGGAAGCATGTTTCGGAATCGCAGATATTACAGGTGCATATTTTGCAGGTATTATTCTTTGCAGTATCAGAGATTCTGATTATATTGCAGAGAAAATGGATATTAATTCCTACATGTTGTTCGGACCGGTGTTTTTTGCGTCCATCGGACTTAAAACGGAACTTCATGACATGAATCTTCCGATTCTTTTATTCTCCATCGGTTTTGTGATTGTAGCGCTGTTATCTAAAATTATCGGTTGCGGATTGATATCAAAAATTTGTAAATTTAATTTATCCGATTCCTTAAAGATAGGAATCGGAATGATGACAAGAGGAGAAGTTGCTCTTATTGTGGCACAAAAAGGACTTTCCTCCGGTCTTGTGGAACCGATTTATTTTACATCGGTAATTTTACTTATTATTGTTTCATCCATTCTGACTCCGATTAGCCTAAAGCTTCTTTTTGCGAAAGATGAAAAGATTGCAAATTAATATTGACAAAAAAGAAAGAAAAATATATACTAATTAAAAATAGTAATTATTACTATTTTATTTGTTTAACAATAGGAGGGTATAATTATGGCAGATTTAAAAGGTACGAGAACAGAAGCAAACTTAATGGCAGCTTTTGCCGGTGAATCACAGGCAAGAAATAAATACACGTACTTCGCATCGAAAGCGAAAAAAGACGGATATGTACAGATTGCTGCGATTTTTGAAGAGACAGCGAACAATGAGAAAGAACATGCAAAAATGTGGTATAAACTTTTAAATGGCGGTTCTATCGGTTCTACGATGGATAATTTAAAGGAAGCTGCGGAAGGTGAAAATTTTGAGTGGACAGATATGTATGCGACATTCGCAAAAGAAGCCAGAGAAGAAGGTTTTGATGACATTGCGACGCTTTTTGAAGGCGTTGCAGCGATTGAAAAAGAGCATGAAGAAAGATATAGAAAACTTCTTTCCAATATCGAAGAGGGAATTGTATTCTCAAGAGACGGAGATATGATTTGGCAGTGTTCGAACTGCGGACACATCTGTGTAGGAAAGAAAGCTCCGGAAGTTTGTCCGGTATGTGCTCACCCGCAGGCTTATTTCCAGATTAAGGCTGAGAACTACTAAAATTTATTAAAATAAAAACTCCTGCTTCACCTTTACATGAAGCAGGAGTTTTTTGTATTATGTTATTTTTCTATACCATATACATCAAAATTCTTTGAAGTACTGTTATATCTCTTTTTATTGACTTTTACTTTGTTTGCTCTTACATAATACTGATAATCACCGAAAACACTGTATTTAACTTTTGCTGAAGTTCCCTTTACGTTCTTTTTCGCTACTTTCCATTTTCCGCTGGAAGATGTTCTGTAGTAAACGGTGTAAGACTGTGCACCGGAAACCTTACTCCATTTCAGAGTACCTGAAGAAGGATATTTTCCGTAAGTTGTAATTTTCTTAACAACTGCGCCAGGAACATAAATCTTCTTAGAAGACCAGCTACTGTAATATTTCTTTCCGTTGATTGTTACGTATGCACGCACACGGTACTGGAACGCCTGTGAGAATGGCTTGCTTGATTTCCAAAGGGCTAAATTCGTTGTAGTTTTTATAGTTTTAATTTTAGTGCCTTTTGCATTAAAAATCTGAACTTCGTATCCGTCTGTATTATATTCGTTTGAAACAGGAGTCCATGTAATGTAGTTTGACTTCGGAGAAATCTTCACACCATTTTCTTTATATCCGTAGTAAGAACGAAGATAAATTTGTAATGATTTCGGTGTGGAAGGTTTTGTAACTGCTAAAAGACGAAGTCCTGTACCATATATATAATTAGCACTATTTGCAGCATTTCTGTATGGCCAAACAAACACATAGTAAGCAGCATCTTTCGGAACATTGAATGAGTAAGAAGTCTGACCTGCTCCAACCTTTGTAACGCCGGAAAGGTTACTTCCGTCCGCATATAATCCATAACCTACTTCATATCCCGTTGCGCCTGCAACAGAAGACCAAACAACTTTAATACTCTTTGCAGATGCACCGGATTGTTTTAAGGATGTTACCTTTGCAGGTGCTGTGTCAACTTTAATGATATTAGACCATGCTCCGGCGATGGTTCCCTCATAAGCACGAACTTTTACATAATATGTAGTACCAGGAGTTAAATTGTAAATGTTAGCATAAGCTACATCAGTAGCACCCTTTGCACCTTCTGCATTTGGGTTAGTTGAATAAGAATACTCATATCCACCGCTTGCACCGATGACTGTGTTCCATGTAATCTGAACAGCAGTACCATTTTCTAAATAATCAGACTGAGCAAGGCCTGTCGGTCCTGCAAGTGCTGCATCTGCATTAATCGGATTTGCAGTCAAAACTGCACAGAATGCAAAAGCAGCAACGAAAAGCATAAGCTTTTTCATAATACTAAACTTTGTTTTCATAAAATCCTCCCTTATTACGTTAAAAATTAATAGTTAGCTTCAGTTTAGTAAAGTAAAAAAGAAAAGTCAAGTTATTTTACAAATAAAAAAAACACCATCCCCATGGAGTAACTCCACAAAAACAGTGCTTTCATGCGCGATCAGGGGCTCGAACCCTGGACACCCTGATTAAGAGTCAGGTGCTCTACCAACTGAGCTAATCGCGCTCGCGATATTCGTTTATTTACAACGCAAGAGTTATTATAGTATAATGAAACGGAGTTTGCAAGCTTTTTTTAAAAAAAACAGAAAGAAGGACTTAAAATTGATAGATTCACATGCACATTACGATGATGACGCATTTGACGAGGATAGAGAAGAACTGCTTTCTTCCGTATTTGAAAGCGGAATCAGGAAAATTATCAATATCGGTGCAAGTATGAAAAGTTGTAGGACAACCATTGCATTAACAGAAAAATTTGAAAATATATATGCAGCCATTGGTGTCCATCCGAGTGATACGAAAAATTTGACACAATCAGACATGGAATGGCTTTGTGAGAAGAGCCGGCTGGAAAAAGTTGTGGCAATCGGAGAAATCGGTCTGGATTATTATTGGGATAAACCTGACCGTGAGACGCAGAAAAAATGGTTTTGCAGACAACTTGCTCTGGCAAAAGAGGTAGGACTTCCGGTAGTGATACATTCCAGAGAGGCAGCAGCAGATACCATTTCTATAATGAGAGAATGCGGTGCACATGAGATTCCCGGAGTGATTCATTGTTATTCTTATTCAAAAGAGACGGCAAGAGAATTTCTTGACATGGGATATTGTTTCGGAATCGGGGGAGTTCTGACATTTAAGAATGCTAAAAAATTAAAAGAAGCGGTTGCATATATTCCGATGGATAAGATTCTTTTGGAGACGGATTGTCCGTACCTTGCACCGGAACCGAACCGGGGAAAAAGAAACTCTTCGCTGAATATTCCGTATATTGTACAGGTAATGTCACAGATAAAAGGAATCAGTGAGGAGGAAGTCATCCGTATCACGAGTGAAAATACGGAACGGTTGTTTCATATATAATATTTAAAAACAAAAATAAGGAAGAAAAAATATGGCTTATTTAGGAAATCCTTCCGGGACGATTGAAGTCCTGCAAAAATATAATTTTAATTTTCAAAAAAAATTCGGACAGAATTTTCTGATTGATCCGCATGTACTCGATAAAATTATCAGTGCAGCGGAAGTGACAAAGGAAGATTGTGTGCTTGAAATCGGTCCGGGAATCGGAACAATGACACAGTATTTGGCAGAACATGCAAGAGAAGTGATTGCTGTTGAGATTGATAAAAATCTGATTCCGATTTTGGGAGATACTCTGTCTTCTTATGACAATGTGACTGTCATCAATGAAGATATTCTGAAGGTAGATATTGCGAAGATTGTGGAAGAGAAAAACGACGGAAAACCGATCAAGGTTGTTGCAAATCTTCCATATTATATTACAACACCGATTATCATGGGATTGTTTGAAAGTCATGTACCGCTTAAAAGTATTACCATTATGGTGCAGAAAGAAGTAGCAGATCGGATGAAAGTCGGACCGGGAACAAAAGATTACGGAGCCCTTTCTTTGGCGGTGCAGTATTATGCAAAACCGGAAGTTGTTGCGAATGTTCCGCCGAACTGTTTTATTCCGAGACCGAATGTCGGAAGTTCGGTCATCCGTTTGACAAGATACGAAAAACCGCCGGTACAGGTGGATGATGAGCACAAAATGTTTTCAATCATACGTGCGAGCTTTAATCAGAGACGGAAAACACTTGTCAACGGACTCGTGAACGGCGGAGTAGCAAAGAAAGAAGAAGTTATCGCAGCCCTTGAGAAAATGCAGCTTTCTCCATCCATTCGCGGAGAAGCATTATCCTTGCAACAATTTGCACAGCTGGCAAATATTTTATAGGAAGAAAAGTGTGTTATTTTTTGACTTAAATAGTGTCGTATGTTACACTTAAACAGGATACAAAATAGGGGAAATAGTCCTTTTTTACATAACACGAGGTGAAAAAATTGGATAAGTATGAATACCGAATCCGGGCAGAGGAAATTAATGATTTAATTGAGAGAAAAGAGTATGTAGAAGCTGTAAAAATTGCAGACACGATTGATTGGAGAAGGGTGCGCAGCGTTGTTATGCTTTGTAAAGTTAGTGAACTTTACAAGATTAACCGCCGATACGAGGACAGTAAGGAAGTCCTTCTTTTGGCGTATGAACTTCAGAATAAATCCCGTAAAATCATATATTCCCTCTGTGAACTTTCCATTAAATTGGAAGAGACGGTACAGGCAGTAGAATATTATAAAGAATTTATCAAAGTGGCACCGAGAGATACCGGCCGCTTTATTTTGCAGTACAGACTTTACGAAGCACAGGATGTGAGTCTGGAAGAAAGAATCGCTGTCCTCGAAGAGTACAAAAAACGTGATTATCGTGAAAAATGGGCATATGAACTTGCTTATTTATATCACCGCATCGGCCTTGCAACACGTTGTATTGAAGAATGTGATGAACTTATTTTGTGGTTCGGAGAAGGAAAGTATGTCATCAAGGCGTTGGAATTGAAGATGCTTCATGCTCCGCTCACACCGGAACAGCAGGAAAAATATAATGCCCGCTTTATGGTACCGGCACCGGAGGTAACGGAGGAGCCGGCTGAAGAAGAGCAGGTACAGGAGGAAGTGGAGCCGTCACTTTCCATAGAAATTAAATCTGTAGAAGCAACCCGCGCCAAAACGGCAGAAATTCCGAGCAAAAAGGTAAAAGAAGAAATAGAAGATACGGAGCCATCTTATACATATGAAGTAGCGGAAGAACCGGTTTTTGAAACAGCGGAACCGGATATGTACGGGGAAAATTATCCTGAAACATCTCAAGAAGAAATTTCGGAAGAAATTCCAACGGATGAGATACCGGATGAAGACGCAGATATGAAAATAGTTGCTTCAGACGACGATTTTGATATTCAGGTAAAAACGATAGATGTCGGAGATGAATACAATACCATAAATCTTCAGGATGAGCTTGCGAAAAGTCTCGCTGAAATGTTTGCTCAGGAAGATATGGAGGCATCGGATGCGACAAGAGCGTTGCCGATAGAGTCCATTTTTGAAGCAACATCGCAGAACATAACGGTAGAGCCGACAAGGGAAATTCCGGAAATTGAAGAGATTGAAGTAGTCGAAGAGGAAGCTCCTGAGACAGAAGAAATTGCAGAAGTCGAAGAAGAAGTACCGGAGACGGAAGAAATTGCAGAAGTAGAGGAAGAAGTACCGGAGACGGAAGAAATTGCAGAAGTAGAGGAAGTACCGGAAACAGAAGAGATTGAAGAAGTCGAAGAAGAAGTTGTTGTACCGGTTGAGGAAATACATGAAATAGAAGAAATTTCTCAGGAAAATCCGGAAGAAGAATTAATGGAAGAAGAATCGATTCCGGAAGTTGAGCCGATTGTATTTCATCAGAATCAGCCTTTATCGGAAGCATTTATTCAGGCAGTACAGAATGCAGCTATGGAGGCAGCAAAAGAAGCAGCAAAACAGGCAGCAGCCCAGGCGGCAACAGAAGCTGCTGCAGAGGCAGCGAAGCAGGCAGCTCAGGCAACTGCGGAAGCGATGAAAGAAATGAAGCCGGAAGTGCAGGCAGCGGAAGTTTCTGCAGAAGATATTCAGGTTCCGGAAGCAGAACCGGTGACAGCGGAAGAACCGGAGGAGATGGTCGAGAAGCAAATTACCGGGCAGCTCAGTTTTTCCGATATTATGGCAGAATGGGAAGAGACGAAAAAAGCAAATGAAGAAAAACATCTGCAGGAAATGAAGCAGCGGGTGATGGAACAGACAGGACCGCTTCTCTCCGATTTTGACGCAGCTGCGCGGGCAAGTGTGCAGTCCGATTTGGATATGCTCAGTCCGATGCTGGATGTATTCTCAGATACGGATGATTTAGCTACAGAGGTAGAAGAGGCACTGAAAGAAGATACAACAGAGCCTGCGGAGGAAGAAATTCCTGTAGCAGAAGAAACTCCGATAGAGGAGGATGTTCTGTTAGTAGAAGAAGAACTGACAGTAGAAGAGATACCGGTAGTTGAGGAAGAGCCGGCAGAGGAAGAGACTGTTGAGGTTGAGGAAACCCCGGCAGAGGAACAGATTTCTGTAACGGAAGATATGTCGCTGGAAGATCGACCGAGCAGTTTCAATACGGAAGAAATCAACGGTTTGGAAGAAAAGCTGATGGGAGCCTTAAGTGATCAGCATTATGATACAGCAAATATTCAGGCTTCTGTTTTAGAAAATGAAATGACTAAACAGGAAGAACCTGCACCGGTAGTCGAAGAACAGATTCCGGTCGGTCCACGTACATTGACAAAGGAAGAGAAAGATTTGTTCGGTTGCATTGCACCGTCCAAAGAATTGCAGGAGAAGGTAGCGGAAGTACTTGATCGGGCGTCTTTACTTCCATATACGGGAAATATCATTATTACAGGTGAGAAAGAAACGGGCGCTTTGGAGACAGCGAAAAATATTGTGCTTCATCTGTCAAAATCCAATCGCTCTTTCTCAGGTAAAACGAAGGTATTCTCAAGCGAAGAGTTTACGGGAAAAGATATTTTTGCCATCGTAAATGAGTTACCGAACGGAGCACTGATCATCGAAAATGCAGGAGATATGTCTGCAGATCTTTGCAATAAGCTCATAAAAGCAGGCAATGAAATGGATAACGGAGGAATTCTTTATATACTTGTCGATACGAAATCAGGAATTGAGAGACTTGGCCGCAGTTATTCTAAGATTATGGAATATTTCAATTTATCGATTGATATTTCTGCACTGGACAATGACAGACTTGTTAAATTCGGAAAAGCATATGCGAGAGAAAAAGAATATTCTATAGATGATATGGGTGTACTGGCATTGTATAACCGTATTGAAGAAAGACAGACCAATGAGCACGCGGTTACGGTAGATGAAGTAAAAGAGATGATTCATCAGGCAATAGATAAGGCGGAGAAGAAAAGCATTTCACACTTTATGGATGTCATTTTTGCAAAGCGATATGACAAGGACGATATGATTGTACTGAGAGAAAAAGATTTCATAAACGACTAGGAGAGATATTATGGCAAACAGTAAAAAACAGGAACATCCGATTTTTATAACAGAAGCGGATCAGTATGTATTTGCGCAGGGAAATCATTATGAGATTTATGAAAAAATGGGAGCGCACAAGGCGGTTGTAGACGGTGTGGAAGGTGTATATTTTGCCGTATGGGCACCAAACGCACAGTACGTTAACGTAATCGGCTCTTTTAATGATTGGGATTTATTTAAACATAACATGCAGCGTCTCGGAGATGGTGGTATTTTTGCTCTTTTTATTCCGGAAGCAAAAGTTGGTGACATGTACAAGTATGTCATTACAACACCGGAAGGAAACAAACTTTATAAGGCAGACCCATATGCAAATCAGGCGCAGCTTCGTCCGGATAATGCTTCCATTGTAGCGGATTTGTCAAAGTTTACATGGACAGATTCTGCATGGATGCGCAATAGAGAGACAACGGATTGGAACAAAAAACCGATGGCGATTTATGAATGTCATATCGGTTCATGGATGAAACATCCGGTTCCGGAAGATGATGAAAAAGCGACAGGATTTTACAATTACCGCGAGTTTGCAGACCGATTTGTAGAATATTGTAAGGAAATGAAGTATACCCATGTAGAGCTGATGGGTATTGCGGAACATCCGTTTGACGGTTCATGGGGTTATCAGGTAACAGGATATTATGCACCGACCTCCCGTTACGGAACACCGGAAGATTTTATGTATCTTGTGAACAAATTGCATAAGCATAACATCGGAGTGATTCTTGACTGGGTTCCGGCGCATTTCCCGAGAGATGAGTTCGGTCTTGCAACATTTGACGGAAGCTGTCTGTATGAACATCCGGATACAAGAAGAGGCGAGCATCCGGATTGGGGAACCAAGATTTTTAATTATGCAAAAAATGAAGTTCGTAACTTCCTTATTGCCAACGCGATGTTTTGGGTTGAGAAATTCCATGTGGATGGTCTTCGTGTGGATGCAGTAGCTTCCATGCTTTATCTGGATTACGGAAGACGCGACGGGCAGTGGCTTCCGAACGAATACGGTAACAATAAGAATCTTGATGCCATTGAGTTTTTCCGTCACTTAAATTCCATGATGAAAAAAAGAAATCCGGGAACTGTCATGATTGCGGAAGAATCGACAGCATGGCCGCTTGTAACCGGAGACCCGAAAGAAGGCGGTCTTGGATTTAACTTTAAGTGGAATATGGGATGGATGCATGATTTCTGTGAATATATGAAATTGGATCCATTGTTCCGCAAGAACAACCATTATGCGCTTACTTTTGCAATGAGTTATAATGAGAGTGAGAATTATATCCTTCCGCTGTCACATGATGAAGTGGTACATCTCAAATGCTCGATGCTGAACAAAATGCCCGGCTTTTACGTAGATAAGTTTGCAAATTTACGTGTCGGATATACTTATATGTTTACCCATTGCGGAAAGAAGCTTCTTTTCATGGGACAGGAATTCGGTCAGGATCAGGAGTGGTCTGAAGCAAGAGAGCTGGAATGGCATTATCTCGGCGATAAAGAGCACAGCTCAATGAAGTATTATGTGAGCAAGCTTCTCGAAATTTATAATAAATATCCATGCATGTATGAAAACGATAACAACTGGAAGAGTTTTGAATGGATTAACGCGGACAATGCACAGGACAGTGTTTATACATACATGAGAAAGTCAGAGACAGGAAGAAATAATATTCTGGTTGTTCTTAATATGACTCCGGTGAAGCGTGAAAACTTTAAAGTCGGTGTTTCGAAAAAGAAAAAATACAAATTGCTGTTAAACAGCGATGAGGAATGTTTTGGAGGAAACGGAACTGAAATACCGAAGGAGCTTACAGCAAAGGCGGAAGAATGGGATGGAAGAGAATACTCGATTACATTTGACCTTCCGGCTTACGGGGCTGCAATCTTCCTTTTCTAAAGGAGGATATGTTTTCCGAATGGTTAAGAAAGTAGCTGAAAAAACCGAAATAAAAGGTGAATGCATATGCATTCGCCTTTTTCTTTTTAACAATAAGCTATTGAAGGTGACATATGAAAATTACATTTGACCATTTACAGGATCATACAAAACAAATCGGAAATGTAGCAGAAGCAGGCAGACAGAATGCAAAAGCGGTGCATCACACAGGCAGTGTTTCCGGTATTATGCTAAGCAAAGGACATGAGCAGCAGGCATACGGAAAACAAACGAAAAGTGCGCAGGATGTAAAAGATCAGGCGGGCTTACTTTCCGGTGAAGATTATAAAAATTATATGGCGGTCATGTCATCAACGATGTCCGGGGAAGATTTCAATGCGCTTGTGGAAGATGGTGTGAAACCGGGAAAAACGGACACCGGTGATATGGTTACCATTATGGACCATATCAAAACAGTTATGGCAAAATCAGGTACCGTAATTTCCGGTTTTAATGCAGCCGGTGACATTCCGATGGAAAAACTGGAGGCTATGGCGGGAAATAGTGCATATGCACAGACCATAGCGAATGCGTTTGCGCAAAATGATGTTCCGCTGACGGAGGAAAATGTGTCGGAGGCGATGAAACAGACGGAACTTGCCACGGAGATAAGCGGACTTTCGGATGAAGTAAAACAGTATATAATTGAAAACGGCGAAGAGCTTACCATTGACAAAATTTATATGGCAAACCACAGTGTGAGCGCAAAGAGTACTTCCGACGGGGCTTCCAAGAGCAATTATTTTGCGGATGATTTGAGCGGTTATTACGGTAAAACAACAGAGTCTGCTGACTATACAATGCTGTCAGAGCAGATAGAAAAAGTTATCCGGGAAGCGGGTCTTGAAGTTAATAAGGACACAAAGGCAGAAGCTTCGTGGATTTTGGAAAAAGGAATGCTTTTGACCGGAGAGAACCTGGAAAAGCTTCATCGCATGAATGCAATGGAATTCCCGGTAACAACAGAGGATGTGCTGTCTCATGTTGCACAGGCACTCCGTGAAGGAAAGGCGGCAAAAGATGCGGATCTTTCCAAGGACGGAATTTACAAACAGGCAGCAGCCATCAAAGAAGCGGTAGATCATATCTCGCCGGAGGCAGTAGAGCAGGTGGCAGCTTCGGGAGAGAAATTAAACATCCGCAATTTATCGGGAGCGCAGAGATCAATAGATGCGGCTATGTCTGTGCAGGTAACTATTTCTTCTGCGTCGGCAGAAGTATCACTTTTACATGCACAAAGAACGCTGGAGGAAGTACGTCTTCAGATGACGATTTCCGCGAACGTGATGCTCTTGAAGAGTGATTATGCGATTGATACAGCGGATCTTAATGAACTTGTAGAACAGCTTCGCGCCGTGGAAGAGCGTATGAACCGGACACAGGGATTATCTTTGCCGGAAGAAAATAAAAATGTGCTGTTTCAGGAAACGATGGAAAAGGCAGTCGCCATCAGACAGATGCCGGCAGCGGTGGTCGGACGTATGCTTTCGTTTTCCGAAGGCTACAGTCTCTCACATGTATATGACGAAGGTCGTATTTTACAGTCGACATATCAGAGAGCAGGTGAAAGCTACGAGGCACTTATGACGGCACCGCGGGCAGACCTTGGCGACAGATTAAAAGATGCATTTTCCAATATTGATGATATTCTTACAGACCTTGATTTTGAACTGACGGAAGATAACAGACGAAGTGTAAGAATATTGGCGTACAATCAGATGGAAATTACGCCGGAAAATCTGACAGCTGTCAGAGCAGCAGATGAAGATTTAAAATTCCTGCTGAGACAGATGACCCCTTCTGCAACACTTCAGATGATTCGCGACGGAGTCAATCCGTTAACGGAGAGTGTCAGCGAGTTGACAGATTATTTTATGCAGCAGGAAAATGATTTATCGGAGCAGGCAGAGTCTTTTGCACGGTTTTTACATCACCTTGACCGGAATCATCAGATTTCCGAAGAGGAAAGAGATACGTATATGGGTATTTACCGCCTGATTCGACAGATTGAGAAAGGTGATGGAAAGGCTATCGGTACCGTTGTTTCCAACGGACAGGAACTTACATTTGCGAATCTTCTTTCTGCAGTCCGAACCGGACAAAAACGCAGAATCGAAGTGACGGTGGATGATGATTTCGGACTTTTGCAGGAAACGCATGCAAAAGGAACGCGTATTTCGGACCAGATTCAGCATTATTATGAGACAAAAGCGAATGAGCTTCTTGATAACATAAATCCGTTTGCAATGGCAGAGCACCATGTGACAATGGATACAACTTGGGAAGAGTTGATGGAATTGACACAGGAAGCGGAGATTCCAACGGAGGTTGCGAAACAGTATCAGGAAGAGCAGCTTCAGCTTTTGCGCCAGGAGCTTAAAACAGGAAGCGGTGCAGCGGAATATCTTCTTGCAAACGGACAGCCGGTAACACCGGACAATCTTTCTGCAGCGGAAAAATTGACAAAAAACCGCGGTGAGATGTTCCGTAAGGTGTCTGAACTTCTTTCTGATGCAGAGGAGGCAGAAGATGCGATTCTTAAGGAGCTTGAAAAAATGACCGGGCAATTTACGGATGCTGAATCTGCACAGGAAGCATATGAACAGGTGCAGAACACGGTGAGTGAGAGGTTGGAAGAAAAGATGCTCTCCGGAGATATGGGTTATTTGGACATCCGTGCTCTTACTTCACTTTCCAAACAGTTATCACTGGCAGGAAAGCTGGCAAAAGAAGAGAATTATGAGCTTCCGGCAATGATTGACGGACAGTTGACAAGTGTCAATATACGATTCCGACATGATGGAGCAGCTGCACAGAAAGGAACGGTATCCATTCGTGCAGAGCTTGGCGAAGGGCAGCAGTTTACCGCGGAACTCAAAGTGCAGGGAGAGGTCATCACCGGATATATGGGATGTGATGATAGGGAGAAAACCGAGCAGCTTCTTGCCCAAAAAGATGATTTTATCCAAAATATCCTATCGGAAACAGGAAAAACAGCCGATATTAATATTGTATACAGTGAAGAAATCAAAACGACATACTATGACAATTTCCAGCAGGCAGGACATACTTCTACAAAAGAGCTCTATCAGGCAGCGAAGGCAGTGATTGCTTTGTTGGAGCATCGGCCATAAAAACAGAAAGGTGTGCAGAATATGAAAATCAATTATAACGTATCAGCAATTATTGCAAACTCAGCACTCAGTGTAAATGAAAAGAAATATAACGTTTCTTCCGAAAGATTGTCGACAGGATATAAAGTAAATCACGCGAAGGAAAATCCGTCCGGAATTGCCATTGCAAAACGTATGAACGCACAGCTTCGGGGACTCGAACATGCAAGCCAAAACGCAAGTACGGCGATTTCTGTTGTAAGTACGGCAGAAGGTGCTCTTACGGAAATGCAGTCTATGGTGCAGCGTATGAATGAGCTTGCGATTCAGGCAGCAAACGGTCCGAAAACGGATGATGACAGAGCAGCGATTCAGGCGGAGATAAAAGAATTAAAGGATGAACTTGCCCGTATGATGGAAGATACGGAATTTAACGGAAGAAAACTGTTAAACGGCGACTGTGATTTAAAAGGATATGCAGATGTTGACGGAGTTTCGGTTGGATATTATTCTGACGAAGTTCCGATTGCACAGTATTCCTTATCTGTTACAAATCCGCTTCCGAGAGATGCAGAAGGAAACATTGACCTGCAGGATGGAGATGTAACACTTCTTCAGGACGGAAGTGAAACAGCGTTCCCGGCCGATGCTAAAATTTCTTACTCCGGAGATAAGGTAACCATTACCGCAAGCGGTGAATTTGAGGTTAATTTCTATGTATCGGATGCATTTGATGCGGCGGGAACAAGTGATGTAACACTTGATTTAACGGGAATGGGCGCTATGCGCGTTCAGATTGGAGCGAATGAAGGTCAGGTACTTGCCATCCGTATTCCGGAAGTATCACTCCGCACAATGAACATTGAAGATGTTGATATTTCAACGGAGGAAGGCGCACAGGAAGCCATCGAATTAACAAAACAGGCAAACGCATTTATCTCTTCTGTCCGTGCAAGAATCGGTGCATATGAAAATCGTCTGGAGCACACGGGCAGCAGCATAGATATCACAGAAGAAAATGTAACAGCCGCTTTCTCAAGACTTATGGACACAGATATGGCAGAGGAAATGACGGAATACACGAACCAGCAGGTGCTCAATCAGGCAGGTATCAGTGTTCTGACACAGGCAAACCAGAGACCTTCTGAAATGTTACAGTTGTTACAGTAGTGAAAATGAGGTGCGAAGTTGACAGATGAAAAGAAACAGGAGTTTACACTCCGAATTTCACAGGCAAACAAAAGCCAGTTGGTTGTCATTTTGTATGAATTATTTTTCTTTTACATAGAAGAGGCGGAAGCATCTTTTGCGGAAGGAAACATAGCAGATTATGTGAGCGAGCTCGGCAAAGCACATGAATGTCTGAATGAACTGATTGCTTCGCTGAATCCCGAGCAGGAACTGGCGCGGACATTGACACAGTTTTATTTCTATGTAAGTGCAAGAATCGGAGCAGCCATAGGAAGCAGAAAGACGGAGCCGCTTGCAGACCCGAAGCGCCTGATGAAAAGGCACTATGAAATCTATAAAGCAGATGCAGTAAACGATACATCCGCACCGGTCATGGGTCATGCGCAGACGGTATATGCAGGGCTGACTTACGGGAAAAGCGACCTGAATGTAAGCAGGGAAGACGGCAGTGCCAACCGCGGTTTTTACGCATAAAACAGAATATTTTTTACAAACCGGACATACAATGTGACAGGAGGTATGGTATGGATACATTCTATTCACATGGATTTGCAGCAATTGCGATTGTATGTCTGGTTGTTTTATTTTTAAGCGCATTTAAAAGAAAGAGCAATACCATTTTAATGTTTATTCAGAGAGGAATTGTAGGATTTCTGGCGATTGTCGGGTTGAATCGATTATTTGTAAGCCTTACCATTGAGTTGTTCGTCGGGGTAAATGTTTGGACTCTCTTGACATGCGCAATCCTCGGAATTCCGGGGGTTTGCATGCTTTTTTGTATTGGTCTTTTCTAAATATTTGGTAATTTCTAACAAAAAAAGATTTTTTTCAACAGAGGGGTTTACAAGTGCAAATCCCTCCTTTATAATCCAATTTACATTCTAAAACAAATCAACGGACGGAGTTTATCCGGACATGTTCTTTGGTTCCACTCATCGGAACCGGTTTTCCATCTATTATTTTTTTAACAAGCAGGAGAGAAGGATGAAGGTTTTATTTTTACTTTTGCTTCCGGCTGTGCTGTGTGATATTCGAACCTTTCGCATTCCAAATGAGCTTATTGTGGTGGGAGTCTTGGTCGGTAGCGGATATCGGTTATGCCATCCGGGAGAGATGACTTTTTTATATTATCTGCTCAGTATGGCGGCGATGTTCATTTTGTTGATACCTTTTTTTAAGCTGAGGGCAATCGGAGGAGGAGATGTCAAATTGTTGAGTCTCTGTGGGCTTATACAGGGATTTGGGAGCGCGCTTTCCATTGCACTTTATGCATTTTTCTTTGGAGGAATCCTTTCTGTTTTCTATCTGGTGTATCACCGCTTTTTTTCCACACAAAAGACAAAAGAGAGACATATTATTCCTTTTAGCATTCCGGTGTTTTTAGGCGTCGTGACGGAGCAATTTTGGGGAGGTGTTTTATGGCAGATATTTTAGCCATCTGCGATAAGGAGCCGGTTTTTGTACAAATTCTGGCGGATTATTTGAGAAAGAAGTTCAAAACGGAGCTGGAAGTGCAGGCGTTTGATCATGCGGACAAGCTTCTTACTATGGCGGAGGAAAAGCAGCCGGTGCTGTGCCTCGTCGGGGAAGGAATGCTCGATAGTTTTCAACTTCAGAGGCTCTTGGAGTGCGTAGAGAATCTGATTTATTTAAGCGCAAAAAAGAGACGGGACATGGTATTTAAATACCAATCTGTGGAGCGGATTACGGGTGATTTACTGCAAATTTGTGATGAACGCAATATCTCGGTTTTAAAGAATACAGATTTTTTGGCAAAAAGGCAGAATATGAAAATCATTGCTTTTCATGCGCCGGCACACCATATTTTGCAGAGCACGCTGGCACTGACAATGGGGCAGATGATTGCCCGTGAAAAGAAGGTGTTGTACCTCAATTTTGAACCGTACTCGGCGTTTGATTATTTGTTGCAGAGGACATACGAACATGATTTGATGGATATTTTTTTCTTCCTGCAGGAGGAGAGAGCCAAATTCCGGTTAAAGGTGGAGAGTATGCTTGAACATATCGGAAATCTGGATTACATTCCGCCGGTATTCTGCTATCCGGATATGGAGGATATCGATGCATCGTTATGGCAGAGACTTTTGCAACGGATTATCGATGAGATGGATTATGATGTGCTGGTACTTGATTTGACAGAGCATACAAGGGGACTTTTTTCCATGTTGGAGATGTGTGACGAGATATACGCCTGTCTTCCCGATGACGGGATTGCTCTCGCAAAGGCAGAGCAGTATGAGCGGCTTCTTGTACATATGAAAAAGGAAAGTATTTTGGCGCATACGAGGAAGAGCATTGTCCCGGTGTTTCACGACATTCCGCTCTCAAATGCTATGTTTACGCATGGAGAGCTCATCCGTTATATTAAGGAACTTCACGGAGAAATATCGGATTTACAGGTGCAGGAGGAGGAAGGATGAAGGATTATCGGCAACTTAAAACCCGGATACAAGACCGAATGCTGCAACAATTGGATTATTGTGATGACCTACCGGATGAGGAAGTCCGTGAAAAAATTATGGAAGAGATTGTGGCGGAGGCAAAACATCTTTACATTCCGTTGCGGCTTAAGGAGAGGCTTTGCCGGGAGGTATATTATGCAATTCGAAAATATGATATTTTGCAGGAGCTTTTGGATGATAGCAGCGTAACGGAGATTATGGTGAACGGTCCCGACTGTATTTTTATCGAAAAAGATGGTGCCATACAATCATATGAAAATTCTTTTTCATCAAAGGAGAAGCTCGAGGATGTGATACAACAGATTGTTTCCAAGGCCAATCGGGTTGTAAATGAAAGCTCACCGATTGTCGATGCCCGTCTGGAGAACGGAAGCAGGGTGAATGTCGTGCTTGCACCGGTGGCGCTCAACGGTCCGATTTTGACAATACGGCGATTTCCTGACAAACCCATCGGTATCAAGGAACTTCTTGCACTTGGTTCCTTGACGGAGGAAGTGGCAGATTTTTTAAAAAGGCTTGTGATTGCAGGATATAACATTTTTATCAGCGGCGGAACCGGCAGCGGGAAGACTACATTTCTGAATGCGCTTTCCGGCTTTATTCCCAAGAGAGAACGCATCATAACCATTGAGGATAGTGCGGAACTGCAGATACAGGGTGTGGACAATCTTGTACGTATGGAGACTAGAAATATAATCGCCGGTTATATAAAGATTACGGGCTCTTTTTCATAGATACTTCCTATGGAGAGACGCAGGCGTCTCCGGACCGGGTGAACAATCATCTGCGCTTTTACATGGAAAAGAATCTGGATATGGATACTTCAATGGACACACCGGGCTATAAGCTTTTCGACTACACGGGTTGCTTTGTGGAACAGACAGAGATTACCGGATGTTCTTATGCAACAGATGAAAACGGAGCGGTATTTCACAGACAGGCGGTGGAATATATGAAGTACAAGTACGGTATCTCGTATGTTGAAAAGATGATAGGTGAAGTGCAGACAGCAAAGGAAAATGGGCTGTTTACAAAAGATTTTTCTGCCGAGCGTAATGAGAATCACGGAAAAATTGAGGAGGCAGAGAGAGAAGGCATTGAAACAGGTGAGGTGGATGAGAATGGAAATCCAATCAAAAAGGAAGTCGAGATTGACAATCCTGCAGACAGCATGAATCAGACGCGTGCAAAGGGGATTCTCCTTTTTGTTACGGAGACGGAGGAGGTCATATCTTCGCAATGCGTTAATCTCTCAGAATATGTCTCGCATAATAAACCGGAGACACGGGGTAGCGGTCTTGCCGCACGGGATAAAGTGTCTTTTGCCGAAGACCTTCTGTTTGATGTGTATATTTTGGAGAAATGCGGTAATTACCGAAATCCGAAAAAGACGGGGGCATTGCAGTATCAGGCAGAATACATATTGGCGGGAAAAAATCATGATACAGACAATCTGAAAGCGGTCGTACATCGTTTACTGTTTCTTAGGGAAGTCAGTAATTGCGTGTATTTGTTTTCTGATGCGGCGAAGGTGACTGAAGCAGCAGGTCTTGCAACGAGTATCTGCAGTGCAGCCGGGGTTCCGGCGCTGATAGAACCGGTAAAGCTTACTCTTTTATTTGCGTGGGGTTATGCGGAAGCAATTTATGATGTCAAACAACTATTGGCAGGAGGAAGGGTTCCGCTTATGAAAACAGCAGCCACGTGGCACTATAGTCTTTCGGGAATGCTCGCGGCGGAGGCGGAGCAGGTAGCAGAAGATTGTGTGGAGCTTCCGACGGGTGGATTAACTTATGAAGAGTATTTAAGGCTGTTTCTCGCTGTGTCACAGAAAGATAATAAAATATATCGGATGATGGATGTGGCAGAAATGGATGTTCGTAAAAACTCGGGATTTAAAGAATTTCACATGAGTAACTGTGTGGATTTGCTTGTCATGGAAGCATGTGTCGGAAGCAGATATGGCTATTACAGGCAACTGAAACGGACCTACCGTTATGTTTCATAATACATAGATTATAAGGAAAAGAGGTGAGAGGAGATGTTCTCCTGTGAAAAAAAAGAAAAGGAGTTAAAGGTTATCGATGTTCTTCAGACAGAATTTTCCCTCGCAGATTTGATTTGGATTAGAATGCACAGAGTGCAGGGGAGCATCGCCTGTCCCCTTTTTTCCATGAAAGGAAGTCTTACGGTGGAGGCTGCCCTTACCTTGCCGTTGTTTCTTTTGGCCTGTCTGACATTGCTTTCATTTATTGATGTGATGAAGATTACGATTCATAAGCAGATGCAGCAGCTGGAGATTCTCCGGAATACTGCTGTGTATGCATCCTTCCTTCCGGAAGCAGTGGAAGGACAGGCGGGGGACTGTATTACGCTTGATTATGTCTATGCGGAAACTTTACCTATCGGCGGTTTTGGATATAAAAAGGTGTTTGTGCGTCAAAGAAGCATGGTACATCTGTTTAATGGCTATGATGATTCCCGCGGAGACACCATTGGGGAAAAACAAGACTATGTTTATATCACAGAGCATGGTAATGTGTACCACCGGAAAAGA
The DNA here is from genome assembly GCA_015056905.1 of Lachnospiraceae bacterium. Taxonomy (GTDB): domain Bacteria; phylum Bacillota; class Clostridia; order Lachnospirales; family Lachnospiraceae; genus SVFI01. The sequence goes on along the minus strand of SVFI01000013.1, from coordinate 31,434 downwards.
AGTTGTCAGGCGATTAATGTTTCGGTAAAGGAGCTTTCCGGTCAAATGGTCACACAAAAACGAAATACCGAAGGGAAAAAATATAGGGAATGTTCCATTTGCGTCAAAGGGTATACGAAAGCGGAGCTGAGAGAACTTACCGTTTACATTACGGATTACGGCGTAAAATATCACGTACGACCGAACTGTCGTGAACTGACCCGCACGGTGCAGGTAATCAAAACAGAGCATATAGGAGGAAGGACTCCGTGTAAATTATGCGGATAAGAGGAAAAGATGATAGAAGATTTTATTTTGTGGATTTTTCTCGGAATTAACACAATAACGGATATGAGAAACAGAAGTATTTACGTTGCAATAACTCTTCTCTTTGGGATAGTGGAAATTGCCATGTTCGTCTGCGGGGAAAAAACCGAGGTTTTTTCTCTTGCAGGCGGAATGATGGCAGGTGTTTGTTTAATGATGTTTTCTGCACTGACCCGAGGAGCGGTAGGTTTTGGAGATGGATTGGTTGTCTCTGTCGCGGGAATCCGGCTCGGAGGAGGCAAGACGATGCTTGTTCTGATGGGAGGATTCTTATTGGTGATTGTCACGGGGATTGTGGGAATTTGTGTCGGAAAGATGAATAGAAAAACCGAGATTCCGTTTGTTCCCTTTTTTACGTTGTCTTATGCGTTGTTTTATATAGGAGGACTTTTATGAAAAAGAAAGGGAGTTTTACGATAGAAGCGGCCATTGTTGTTCCTTTTCTGCTTTTGATAATGCTTTTACTTATACATATCAGTTTCTTTTTGTACAATCGCGAAGCAGCGACAGTCATTGCTTCGCGCGCTGTGCTTAAAGGCGTACAAATGGAACAGGAAGGGAAAGCAGACATAAAGAACGAGATTGCATCCTTTTTGGAGGAAGAGACAAGTGCCCATCTTATTTTTACACAGTCTGTTCGCTGGGATGTGTCGGTAACATTAACAAAAGTAAAGGTAAAGTTGTATCTGATACAGGATATGCCCTTTAAAAAACTAAGCTGTGAAATTGCGGAGGAGATGAACCGGTTAAATCCGGTTTCAGTTTTATGGGAGAAGGAGAGGTTTCAAAAAGCGAAATGAAGGCAGAATATAAAAAAGAACCCGGAAAGAAATATCTTGTTATATCACCGGAAAGTCCGGAAAAGGAATTTGCTGTGCAGATGCTTTCGGAAAATAAAATCCCCGGTCTTTTGTCATTTGAAAAGAGGATATTTAACGGTGATACCGGTTTTTTTTATGATGTTTCCGGGAAACATGCTTTACAGGACAATCTAGAACCTCTTCTTTTGTCGGGAAAGAAAATTTCCGGATTGCTGCAAAGTCTGTATTGCGTGTCAGGGAGTATAGGGTCCTATTTCTTGGAGATACAAGGAATTATTTTGGATGTGGAATACATATTCGAAGATGAGCAGGGAATGTATTTTTGTTATAATCCATCCTCGGAGGTAAAGGAGGAGCAGGTGCTCGAAACGTTTGCTACCCGGCTGTTGGAAATAATAGATCATGATGACGATATGGCAGTCGAACTTGGATATGGGTTTTACAAAATGGTAAAACAGGGAGATAAAGCTATCTTACAAATATTGGAAGAAATTTTGTCAGAAGGAGTTCCGGTAGATGAAATTGAGGAAAAGCGGGAAAACAGAATTGAAGTCGAGGAAGATATATGGATGACGGAGGAGGATGTTGAAGAAAAGTGTGATATGTGGGAAATCTTTTTCCAAAAGAAACCGGACAGGGAAACGCTGATTTGTTTTGTTGTTCTGCTGGTAGTTAGCCTAGGCTATCTCGGTTATCTGTTATGTCTGTCGCAAGAAATGTCGCTTGCAGGCGTTACCGGCTCAAACAGTAGTATTACGGCGATAGTGTTTGTTGTTTTAAGTGTTTTAGGAATGACAGCAGCCTTTGTTGACATTGACATAAAAGGCAAGAGATGATACCCTTTTAAGAAGAAAAAAGGGTATCATATGAAGACAAAAATTGAGAGATATCTGGAACGTAAGGGTTTCCAAAGACTCTATGCGAATATTCCGGGTTTAAGTGTTTATTTTACAATTGAAAACAGCTATATCAATGCGTTTGTCATGGCAGATGCGGATGGTGAGCCAGGGGTAACCAAAGAGCTTTTGGACAGTTTTTTGGAAAAGTCAGATTGGAAAGCTCCAAATGGTGAAACCATAGATGTTCATGCGCTTTCCGTTATTTTTTCCGCGGATGTGGAAAAGGCGAGAGCGGTTGGTGAGAGCCAGACATTTTGCTGGTACATTGATACGATCAAGGAAGAGCTTGTTATCGATGAGGGCAAATGTGAAGATTTTTATGGAATGAAATCAGTTCTGAATGATGCTATCAAAACAGAAGAAATATTGCCGGAAGACATTTCGGATATAAAGAACGAAGTTACCATAGAACAACCGGTTGCAAGGCGCATACCATATGTAAATTACGGGTTACTCATTGCTAACTTGGTATTGTATTTTCTCTGTATATTTAACAGTGAGTTTTTTTATGGACAGGGAGCGTTTGATCTTGTTCTTGTTATAAATGAACATGACTGGTATCGATTTATTACGTCCGTTTTTCTGCATGCGGATGTTTATCATTTGTCGGGCAACATGATATATCTTTATACTCTCGGCGATATAGTGGAGAGAGAGCTTGGACATGTGAAATATTTTGTATTGTATATGCTCAGCGGTCTTGCAGGAAACATCATGTCTATGGCTTTTTCGATTGTGATGAACGATTTTACACCGTCACTCGGTGCCAGTGGTGCGATTTTCGGTATCACGGGTGCACTCCTGTGGATCGTGATCCGCAACAGGGGACGCCATGAGGAGATTACAATCCCGAAAATTATTTTTTTAATTGCTTATTCGTTGTATAATGGATTTGTAAGTACGAACGTTGATAATGCAGCGCATGTAGGCGGACTAATCGGGGGTTTTGTACTTGCAATCTTACTATATCGGAAAAAGGGTAAAGCAAAGGAAAGAGGAAGAAAGCCATGAAAGTAAATATTTATTATGGTGGTCGCGGTCTTGTGGATGATCCGACAATCTTTGTCATTGACAAGATGCAGAAGGTATTGGAAGAATTGAATGTTTCCGTGGAACGCTTTAATCTCTATGAGATAAAAAATGCAATCACCACATTGCCACAGACATTAAAGTCAGCAGACGGCATCATTCTTGCCACAACCGTAGAGTGGTATGGCATCGGCGGATTTATGCAGTCTTTTCTTGATGCCATCTGGCTGTACGGAGATAAGGAACAGATTAGTAAGCTCTATATGATACCGGTTGTTATGAGTACAACCATCGGAGAGAAGGAAGCAATGGTGAATCTTTCTCTCGCGTGGGAGATTCTCGGTGGACCTTGGTGCAATGGAGTATGCGGATATATCAAGGATACGGCGATTCTTGAAAATAATAAGGATTACCTCAATCATATCGAAAAGAAAGCAGAGAACTTTTATCGTTCCATCCATCAGAAGCTCAAAAATCTTCCTGCAAGTAATCCGGAGGCATATAAAGCAATTTCCGTACACAAAGCGATGGATTTAACGCCACAGGAAACGGAACAGCTTTCTCAGTACGCTTCCGATGAAGTATATGTGCAGAAGCAGAAGGAGGATATCCAGGAGCTGGCAAGTTATTTCAAGGGAATGCTCAGCAGCACACAGGAAAAAGGAACCAGCGGATATCAGAGTATATTCGAACAAAAATTCCGTCCGCAGCCGGGATGTAAGACCGTTTACTGTATTAAGCTGGAAGGGAAATCAGAAGTTTTACAGCTTCAGGTGGATCAGAACAGCCTTGTCTGTGCAACGGATGAGACCAAAAAGACAGATATCGAAATGAATATGACGGAAGAAGTGTTAAAAGAAATTGTAAACGGACGTGAAACATTCCAAAAAGCGTTTATGACCGGGGATATGAAGATGAAAGGTGACTTCACACAGTTCCGTCTTCTGGATGAGCTGTTTCCGTTTGAAGATTAAAACCGCATGAAGTAAAGGAGCAAAATAATATGAAAAACGACAACTGTATTTTTTGTAAAATTGCAAACGGTGAGATACCGTCCAAAACATTGTATGAAGATGAGGACTTTCGCGTGATTTTAGACCTCGGTCCTGCAACAAAAGGACATGCACTTATTTTACCGAAAGACCACTTTGCAAATCTTTATGAATTGCCGGATGAAACAGCAGCGAAGGTAATGCAGCTTGCAAAGAAAATGGCAACGCAGATGACAGAAAAGCTTGTATGTGATGGATTTAACCTTGTACAGAACAATGGAGAGGTTGCAGGGCAGACCGTATTCCACTTCCATCTTCATCTGATTCCGAGATATGAAAATGACGGACAGAAGATTGGTTGGAATCCGGGTTCTCCGTCTCAGGATGAATTAGAAGAAATTAAAAATACCATTGTATAGATACGTAGGAAAGAAGACAAAGGAGAAATACTATTATGCAGGAATCAGGACAAAACTATTTAGAGACCATTTATTTACTACAAAGGGAAAACGGACAGGTCCGTTCCATTGATGTGGCAAAGGCACTGTCATTTTCAAAGCCGAGTGTCAGCCGTGCGATGGGGAAATTAAAAGAAGCAGGATATCTTGAAATAAAGGAAGGCGGAAAACTTGTACTGACCAAAGAAGGTAACAAGCTTGCCAAAAACCTCGTTGACAGACAGGAAACTATCACACAGTTTTTGATGATGACGGCGGATGTAAGTCAGGATGTGGCAGAAGAAGATGCAAAGAAAATGATGCATTTCTTAAGCGATAAGACCTTCAAAGGTATCAAGAGCTTTATCAAGCAGGTAGAAGAACTCAACGACTAAAGGAAATTAAAAGGACCCTCCCGAGACGCATACACAAAATGTGTAGCAAACGGGAAGGTCCTTTTTTGGTATGTGAAGGGTTATTTGAAAGCGTTAGTTTATCTGTTGCTTTGCCAATATGGATTTTCCTGCCTGATAAACGGAAAGATTAAACCGTCGGAAATTTAGGTTATCGTAACCGTCTCGACAGCGATGAATATAATTATTTTTCATATAATTTTCGCCTGCATATGAAGGGTTGTTATCATTTTTTTCTTTGCGCAGTAATCCGGCGTTTGCCAAAATAGGCGCTGCGTCCGGACTAAGTTCGTAGTAATAATACATGTCAGAAGCTTCGGCCCTAATATTGTAGGTCGCAATGTAAGTGTCCGGTCTGGAAAGCGAGAATGAGATATAGCACACGCTCACAACGACCAACATGTAAGTAAACAGCGGAAATCCCGGTTTATAGATAGTGATTACCACTCCTGTCAGACAAAGGAACAATACAAGCAGTGCCAACAGGACAAACACTCGCAAAAACGTCAGATGGTAAGTTCCGATATACATGAGCATTCGCATTGTGCTCGATGCAATCATAATATAGGTACATCCGCAAAGCACGGTCAAAATCCCTTTGAGAATTTTGTTGTCACGGTAATGTGACATACAAAACAGTACGAGAATCAAATTGATAATACAAACGAACAAAAGCTGGAAAAAGCCTTCGCGCGCGTACTGTGCATATGTATAATTGTCCGGCAGTCGCATATTTCCGATAAACAGATACACAATCTGAATTACACTGAAAAGCAAATAAACAATAGTAAGAACAGAGGTAAAAGTAATCGCAATAATTGGTTCCATTGTCTTTTTTTCTTTGACTTCCGGTTTGATATGTTTTCCGCACAGCTCAATCAGAATACCGTAGGAGAAGGTCAGTCCAATCAGTGTTGTGATGGCTATACCTATAAGTGTACCGAAATCAAAATCTTTAAATAGTTCTGAAAAAGCATTGTCTGCCAGATTCCGAAATACGACGTCTGCACTGAGCAATAGTGAGCCCACAACAAGAAGCAGCGGAACAGAAATTAAAAGACCGATTACAACATAAAGAGCTTTGGAGTTCTTGAGTTTTTGATTCTTTTTATAAAAAACCGAAAAGCTTTTAAACGGATAATTTAATCTACCGATGCTGCAAAACATCGTCTGTATCAGGGCGGAAGTATATTTGGAAAAGTCCCACTTTTTCGTATCGTAAAAATGCTGTATCAAAAAACAGAAAAGCAGAAGCAGAATTCCTATGTAGTTTAGGAAAATAAGTACATAGCTTGCAGTCAGCATATTCGATAACCCGAGTAAACATATGCAAGCAATATAAAATTTGCGCATTTTAAATGACGCAATTTTCAGTTTACTGAAACAAAACAGGAAGTATCCGATGGTGGCAATGCAAAGCAGAAGCGATGTATAGGAATACATGTTCCGATATAAACAAAAGCAGAAAAATACACCGTACAAAACGCTTGTCAGTCCGAATACCGGAAAATTTTCAACAATACGACAGATAGTTTCATTTTCGTTTGACGACCCGGTGGGGTTTGGTTTAGGGGCTTCATAGTTCATAGCTTCTTCGTTCATAAGAAATCCTCCTTTTGATACTATACGGGAGTGGTAAAGAAAAGTTATGGGAGAATGGAAGTTTTTTTTGTAATGTGGTATGATAGATAAAAATGACAAAATGGGGTTTTTATGGAATTTATCAGAAATTTTTATGACATGGATTTAAAGCGTGTAATGAAGATATGGTACGATGGGAATCTGGAAGCACATGATTTCGTAGATTCTTCGTATTGGGACAGAAATTTTGGATTTGTGTCAAGATTATTGCCACGCTCAGAAGTATATGTATATGAAATTGATGGCTATGTGACTGGTTTTGTCGGAGTGGACGAAGGCTATATCCAGGGACTTTTCGTGGACAAGGAATATCGAGGACAGGGTATCGGAACAAAGCTTTTGCGCTATGTGTCCGAACTTTATGAGAAGATAGAGCTGGATGTGTTTGAGAACAATTACGGTGCGGTTTGTTTTTATGAGAACAAGCACTTTATGAAAATCGATGAGCAGGTCAATGAAGATATCGGAGAAGTGGAGTACCACATGATATATCTTCGTCCGAAGGAGGAAGAGCAGTAGCCGTCAGATCATCAGAAAAGGAGACATATACGATGAAAAAGGGTATTATTTTTGATTTGGACGGAACACTTTGGGACAGCGCACAGGCAGTTGTGGATTCATGGAATGTCGTGATTGGTTCGTTGCCGGATTTCCACAAAAAAATCACGGTGGAAGATATGGAATCCCTCATGGGGAAGACGATGGATGATATCGCGTATGCGTACTTTAACACGGTAAGCACAGAGCGGGCGCTGGAGATTCTGCAGGCGTGTATGGATTATGAAAATGAGTACTTAGAGAAGGTCGGCGGAATTTTGTATCCGAATCTTGAGAAAGTGCTGGAAGATTTGTCAAACGAGTATTTCCTTGCCGTTGTCAGTAATTGTCAGAGTGGTTATATTGAGGCTTTTTTAAAGTATCATAAACTGGAGAAGTATTTTGATGATTTTGAGTGTTTCGGGAATACGAAGCAGGAAAAAGACACGAACATCCGCACGGTTGTGGAGAGAAACGGGCTGTCGAAGGCAGTTTATGTCGGGGATGTGCTCGGCGATTATCTGTCGACAACGAAGGCAGGCCTTCCGTTTATATGGGCGCGTTACGGATTCGGAGAAGTACCGCAAGCGGAATATGCAATCGACAGTCTTACGGAGCTTCGCGATATAGCAGAAAAGATTTTTTAATAAATTTTGACAGGAGAACACATGGGTCAGAACAGTAAGAGAGACGGATTTGTCATGCAGGCGGGAATTCTCGCGATGGCAGGAATTATCGTTCGCATTATCGGAATTTTATATCGGTCTCCGCTGACGGGTATCATAGGAGATGAAGGTAACGGATATTACAGCAGTGCTTACAATATCTACACGATTATCCTTCTGATTTCTTCTTACAGTATTCCGTCTGCGATTTCCAAGGTAATTGCACAAAGATTGGCACTTCGTGAATACCGCAATGCGCATCGAATTTTTCATTGTGCCATTATTTATGTGGTAATCGTCGGAGGAATTGCGAGTCTGTTTACTTTCTTCGGGGCAGGATTGTTAGTTGAGGACAACTGTGAAGCCGTGCTTCGGGTATTTGCACCGACGATTTTCCTCTCAGGGCTTCTCGGTGTTCTGCGCGGATATTTTCAGGCGCACCGGACGATGTTGCAGACTTCGGTGTCACAGATTATTGAGCAGATTTTAAATGCGGTGGTAAGTCTTCTTGCAGCCCATCTTTTGATTCAGACAGTAGTAGCGCAGAGTGAGACAACACAAGCGATATACGGTGCCATCGGTAGTGCGCTCGGAACAGGAAGCGGAGTTCTTATTGCTCTTTTGTTTATGTGGGCAGTATACGGACTCAACCGGAAGCTTATTATAAAAAGAGTCCGAAATGATGTCAGACACGATGAGCTTTCTTACGGACAGATATTCGGTATCATATTCGGAATGGTGACGCCGTTTATTTTGAGTACTTTCATTTACAATTTTTCCACTTCATTAAATCAAACGATTTATACGAAGGTTATGAAATATGTCATGCATCTGGCAGAGTCGGAAATCGCAGTCAACTATGGTGTGTTTGCAGGAAAGGCGGTCGTTATCTCGAACATTCCGATAGCGATTGCATCGTCCATGTCTGCTGCAATGATTCCAAGTATCTCGGCGTCATATGCGCAGGGTAACAAAGAAAAAACGCATCATCAGGTGCATGTGGCAGTACAGACGACCATGCTGATATCCATTCCTTGTGCATTCGGTATGATGGCACTTGCCCAGCCGATTACGGAGCTTTTGTTCCCGCAGAAAGAGTCACTTGCCTTAGCATCTGCTTTGCTCCGTGCCATCAGTATCTCTGTTATTTTTTATGCATTATCAACATTGACGAACGCGGTACTTCAGGGTGTCGGAAAGGTAAACGCTCCGGTACTCAACGCAGCAGTGGCACTCATTGTACAGACGGTCGTTTTAGTGCTTCTTTTGGCGTACACAGATCTTTCTCTCTATGCGCTCGCCATTGCGATGGTTGTTTATTCGCTGCTCATGTGTCTTTTAAATAATTTTGTCGTAAGAAGGGCGCTCGGATATCGGCAGGAGATGATAAAAACCTTTATCAAGCCGACACTTTCCGCGATTGTCATGGGCGTGGCAGCATATTATGTGTACAAAGTGATTTACATGTTTGCTCCGGTGAATCTGATAGCATTGCTTCCTTCGATTTTTGTGGCGGTTATTTTATATTTTACACTTGTCATAAAAACAGGCGCGCTCTCGGAGGAAGAGCTTGCGCACATCCCGAAAGGCGGAATGATTGTTAGAGTGGCCAAAAAATTACACCTGCTTTAGAAAAGGGAAAGTATATGCAAAAAAAGCAAATTGATATAAGACTCTCACAATTAAAAAGTGCGATGAACGATAGTGATATCGCAGTTTATATCATTCCCATGAACGATTACCACGGTTCGGAGTATATCGGGGAACATTTTAAACTGATTCGCTATTTTTCCGGATTCACAGGTTCAGCGGGTACATTGATCGTGACGCAGGAGGAGAGCTATCTTTGGACCGACGGAAGATATTTTCTTCAGGCCGGGCAGCAGCTTTCGGGAACGGGGATAAAGCTTCAGAAAATGGGAGAAAAAGATGTTCCTACCATATCGGAATTCGTTCTCTCTTATTTTGAGAAAAAAGGAATCAGGGAGCAGATGGCGGTCGGTTTTGACGGACGTCTTATGAGCGTTTCGTTTGCAGATAAGTTGGAAGGGCTGAGGATAGTTTCCGACAAAGATTTGGCAGGAGACATATGGAATTTCGATGAGGAAAATCGACGTCCTGACTTTCCGATGCAACCGGTATGGAGGTTAGATACAGCTTACACCGGAGTATCCGCGACCGAAAAACTTTCACAGCTTCGCGCAGATATGAAAAAGGAAGGCGCGGATGTATTTCTTCTCTCTACGCTGGATGATATTGCATGGCTGACGAATCTTAGGGGCAGTGACATAGCATACAATCCGGTGTTTTTATCTTATATGATAATTACCGGTGACAGGGCGGTATTATATCGTGACATAGAAGAAGAGGAAATTTGCTTTTATTTGGAGGTGTGCGGAATTGAGGTTCGTCCGTACGGAGATTTTTACAAAGACATCGCGCAAATTCCGGAGAATATGTCTGTTTGGATAGACGCAGAGAGTGCGAGCAGACGGATGGCGGAAGCGATACCGTCCGGTTGCAAAAAGTTAGTCGGAAGCAATCCGATTATGCTCCGGAAGGCAATAAAAAATGAAACAGAGGCAGAGCACATTCGCAATGCACACATCAAAGACGGTGTTGCGGTAACGAAGTTTCTATATTGGCTAAAAACTAATGTGAGAAGCCGTAAAGAGTACGCGACGGAAATCAGCGCTGCCGAGAAGTTAATACAGTTTCGCGGGCAGCAGGAGCATTATCTCGGGGAGAGCTTTGCGCCGATTGTTGCGTTTGCGGATCATGGGGCAATTGTGCATTATAGTGCGAATGAGGCAACGGACACGGAGCTCAAACCGGAGAGTTTTCTGCTTGTTGATACCGGAGGACATTATTTAGAAGGAACGACAGACATTACGAGAACCATTGTGATGGGAGCACTTACGGATGCGCAGAAAAGGCATTACACGGCTGTATTACAGGGAAATCTTCGTCTGGCAAATGCATACTTTAAGAAGGGGCTGACCGGAGCGAATCTGGATTATTTGGCGAGGGAACCGCTTTACCGCCAGGGGCTTGACTTTAATCACGGAACCGGACATGGTGTGGGATATCTTCTCAACGTACATGAAGGTCCGAATGCATTCCGTATGAGACAGGATGCAAAGGGGATGTTTGAAGCAGGTATGGTTACTTCCGACGAACCGGGATTTTATCCGGAAGGACAGTATGGTATCCGTCTGGAAAATTTGATTCTCTGCAGGGAGGCAGAGAAGACAGAGTACGGGCAGTTTTTATGCTTTGAGACATTGACGATGGTACCGTTTGATCCGGAGGCTATCGACATACAAATGTTTACGGAGGAGGATAAAAAGTTACTTAATGCTTACCACCGGAAAGTGTATGAAGCTATTGCCGATAAGTTGACAGTATCCGAGCGGGAGTGGCTTTCGCAGGTAACGGCTCCGATATAAACATTGTTTAAAAGAGGAAAAAAGATGAGAGAATATATCATGGCACTCGACCAGGGGACGACCAGTTCGAGATGTATTTTATTTGATAAAAAAGGAAATATTCGGGCGAAGGCCCAGAAAGAATACACACAGATTTACCCGCAGCCGGGCTGGGTAGAGCACAATCCGAAGGAGATATGGTCTTCCCAGTATTCTGTCATGGCGGAGGCAATGACGCTTCTGTCAGAAGATGAAAAAATCGTGGCCATCGGAATTACGAATCAGCGTGAAACGGCGATTGTCTGGGATAGAGAAACGGGCGAACCGGTGTACAATGCCATTGTGTGGCAATGCCGAAGAACTGCGGAGCAGATTGATAAGCTGAAGGAAGAGAACCCGGAGTTGTGTGCTTATATCAAAGAAAAAACAGGACTTATACCGGATGCTTATTTTTCCGCGTCTAAAATTGCGTGGATATTAGACCATGTGGAAGGTGTGAGAGAGAAGGCGGAAAAGGGAGAGCTCCTATTCGGAACGGTGGATACATGGCTGATTTACAACCTCACCAAAGGCAGAGTCCATGTGACGGACTATACAAATGCATCCAGAACCATGCTGTTTGATATTCATTCGCTTACATGGGATGCGAAGATTTTGGAATATTTCCGCATTCCTGCAAGTATGCTTCCGGAAGTGAAACCGAGCAGTTATGTGTATGGTCATGCAAATCTTGGGTCTCTCGGGGAAAATATTCCGATTGCGGGAGCAGCAGGCGACCAGCAGGCTGCGCTCTTCGGACAGTGTGCGTTTGAAAAAGGAGATGCAAAAAATACATATGGAACAGGGTGTTTTCTGCTGATGAACACGGGAACCGAGGCGGTTCATTCCGGTTCAGGGCTTCTCACAACGATTGCAGCGAGCTGTGAGAGTGATGATAACCGGAGTGGTCATGTGGAATACGCGCTTGAGGGAAGTGTATTTGTGGCCGGAGCAGCCATTCAGTGGCTTCGCGACGGTATCGGACTCATTGAACATGCGCCGCAGACACAGCAGCTCTGTGAGAGTGTTTCGGATACAAAGGGCGTTTATCTTGTTCCTGCTTTTGCAGGTCTTGGCGCGCCTTACTGGAATCCGTATGCAAGAGGTATGATGGTCGGAATGACGAGCGGATGCAAGAGAGAGCATTTCGTGCGTGCAACGCTGGAATCTATCGCGTACCAGACGTGTGACCTCCTGACGGCGATGGAAAAGGATTCCAATCTTAATTTGACGGCGGTGAAAGTCGATGGAGGTGCAAGTGCCAACGATTTTCTGATGCAGTTTCAGGCGGATATTTTAGGCAGCAGTGTCATGCGACCGAAATGTATTGAGACGACAGCGCTCGGTGCTGCATATTTGGCGGGGTTAGCAGTCGGTTACTGGAAGGATAAAAAAGAAATTAAAGAAAACTGGCAGCTTGAGAAGACATTTGAGCCTGTGATGGAGCAGGAGGAGAGATGTCTGCGCAAGAAAGGCTGGTCAAAGGCAATTCGCGCTGCGCTGTACTGGGCGGATGATGAGGAGTAATAAGGATGATAGAAGGAAATAAAATATCCGTTGCATATATCAAGAAGGTGGAATACACGGGCGGATATAAAGGTATGCGCTACATGATGAGAAAGAGCGGGGACGGAGAGATGGAAGTGTCTGTGTGGCCGGAGCCTCTCTGCTATTCGAAAGCGGACAAAGAGACAATGATAAAAAAGAACTTCCCCCTTACCGAAGAAGGTAAGGAGGAAGCTGTACGCTGGTTAAATGAACTTCATGCAGAAAAGTTTGCTAGTGTGACTTAGCATATTTTCCTGCGATTTTTCCTGCATGCGAACCGATTTTATTCAGACCGTTCTGAATAATGTGAATACCGTCTTCCAGGAAATAGTCATCGGAAAGCGTTGTCGCTTTCGATGAAATCAATACAAAATTGTTATTCGATTTGCACAGATCTCTCTGTGCTTTTTGAATGCGTGTAAAATTCTTTCCGATTTTGGAACTTCGGTTGTAGTTTGCAATAAGAATTATCATGCATTTCTCAACCGGTGTCTTTTTCATCACATTTTTTACAATTGATTTAAGGTTGTTCTTATGCATTTTGGCGGACATATCTGCAAATGCGTCATTTTCACCCTGCATCCAGACCATATAAACATGACCGATTTTGAGTTTCTTTTTCTTAGCGAGACTGACTGCTGCGTTGACTCTCTTGATAACGCCCTTGTAACGGGTGTCCTTCCATGAAACACTACCGGAGCCGACGCATGACGCCGGAACAGCGATAATAGGAGTGTTTGTCTGTTTGTAGTAAGCATTGGCAAATGCTGTTACCATAGAGCCTCGGCAATAGCCTGTGTTTGCAAAATAGGAATCGTCTTGTCCGTAACCGAACGGCTCTTTAAGGACCGGAAAATTCTTCTTGTTTGTCACGTAATTAAACGCATAACCGGCGCCCTGCGTGAGTCTCGGTGCTTCGATGGCGTTTCCGACACCGGTCATATTGCTCTGTCCGCAGAATACGATGATGTCAACCGTACCTCTGACAACGACCGTGCAAGTATATTTTTTGGAACCGATTTTCGCTGTAATCTTGGCTTTGCCCGGAGCTACTGCCGTGACCTTACCTTTGGAGTTTACCTTGGCTACCTTCTTTTGGTTGGAAGACCATTTAATTTTGTCCATGTTGTTTTCCACCGTCAAGGTGTAGGTTTCTCCAGGAATCAGTGACAGTTTGTTCATGCTGATTTTGGCAGATGCTGCTTCTACCGGCAATGTGTGGAACATGAAAAGTGCCAGAGAAAGCGCAAATAGTAGTAATTTCGTATATTTTTTCATTTGTTGCCCCCGTTTACAAGTGTTTCAATCTCAGAATATTCTTTTAGAATGTCTTAATTTCCAAATAGCCGACAAGGTTGTTCTTATCAAAGCTTTCAAGAATACCTTCTGTCGGATCAAAGTAAGTTCCGTCATACCAGATAAGATAGTGGCTAAAACGTCCCATTTTTTCCATCAAAATTGCACATTTCGGCAACTGTACTTTATCGCCGCTTGCGTACTCAATCGTGTCAGCATGTGCAATGCCGAGATAGTCGAGGGAAATAATCATACGACCCATATTGGCCTGCCAGTCACGGCAATGCATCACTTCACATGCTTCATCAAGCGTAATGCCTGCAAGCATCGCGATACATGTCTGTCCGCAAAGACCGTCGTTCGGCTGTGTGATAAGCTTCATGCTGTCGACTTTACGAATCGGATTTTCGAGGGAATAAGGACTGTTTCCACTTACATTCGCCACATGTTCCACAACGCGGAACGTCACATCGCACATCTCAGGAAGTGCGTTGGCAAGTTCATCCGTCAGAGGGATGTTGTAAAGCCCCTTTCCGAGAGGTGTCAGGTCGCAGGAGAATTCTTTGCCTTCTGCAACAACCTCTACCGGGAAACTTCCCTGACCGGTACATACTTCCCATACATTGAACGGAATTTTAATCAGATAAGCGCCGTCTTCAAAAACGACTTTTCCTAAAAAATGATACTTCATACGTTTACCTCACTACATAGTTTTCCTTCTCATTTATGACATACTATATTTTACCACGTCATGCGTACATCATACCATATATACAAAAATTCGGAAAGACGGATTGCAAAAAAAGAGTCCAGTGTATATAATCTTTTACGAATCACACAAAACGGAGAAAAAAGATGAAAGCAAAAGATACAAAGATTTTAGTTTTAGACATTGACGGAACACTCACAAACTCCCAAAAAGAAATTACGCCGCAGACAAAGGCGGGTATTCTGCGCATTATGGAGCGCGGTCATAAAGTGATTTTGGCATCCGGGCGTCCGACACCGGGAATGCGGCGTTATGCGGAGGAGCTGGAACTTGAAAAATACGGAGGATACCTTCTTTCGTTTAACGGGGGAAGAATTATCGAGTGCAGAAGCGGAGAGATTGTTTATCAGAAAACACTCCCGTCCAATGTTATTTCCGGATTATACAAGTTTGCGCAAAAGAATGATTTAGGTATTGTTACATATCTCGGAGACCATATCATTGTCGGAACGAGAATGGATGAGTACATCGAGCTGGAATCACGCATCAACGGAATGCCTTGTAGAAAGGTGGACAATTTTGCGCAATACAAAGAGTACAGTCTGAACAAATGCCTGATGACAGCACCGCCGGAAAAAGCGGCAGAGTATGAGAAAGAGCTTCAGGCAATGTACGGAGATGTGCTCAGCATTTACCGCTCGGAACCGTTCTTTATCGAAATTATGCCGAAAAACATCGATAAAGCAACTTCGCTTGACCGTATGCTTGAGACAGTGGGCCTTACAAGAGAAAATACCATCTGTTGCGGCGACGGCTTCAATGATATGACGATGATACAGTATGCAGGCGTGGGAGTAGCGATGGCTAACGCACAGGAAGAAGTGAAAAAGTCGGCGGATTTTATTACGGATTCCAATGATGAAGATGGTATTGTGAAGGTGATTGATACGTTTATATTGCCGGAATAAAATATGCTGATGTTACATGAACGCGGAAAAATACGACACGAAAGCCCCCTATACAGATAGTATATATATAGTATAATAATAGCAGATTAGGAAATATCGACTAATCTGCTATTTGTAATTTCACGAGCAAAGAGGGGATATTAACATGAAAAAAATAAAATATAAAAATCGTTTACAAATTATCATACTAAACATCATCATGCTCATATGTCTGGTTTACTTGCTGCCGACGCATACACAAGCAACTGAAATGAATGATGATAAAAGAGGCGACTACGTATGTGATTACAACGAAAAGTATGACGGAATGGAAATCATAGAGTACAATGGAACAGACAAAGTAGTTGTGATTCCGGAAGTTATTGACGGAGTACCTGTGAAAGTCATTGGAGAAGAAGTTTTTAAAAACAAGAAAGACTCGTTTGAACCCAATAAATATTTGGAAGAAGTGATTATCCCGGATACGGTCTTAGAAATTAAGGAAGAAGCATTTTTTTACTGTAATAAACTAAAAAAGGTAAAACTTTCTAAGAATCTCAAAGTATTAGGGGAATCGGCATTTGGTCTTTGTTCGCAACTTAAATCTATAGATTTGCCAAAAACAATCAGCGTTTTACCGGAGGGTGTATTCTCATCTTCGGGATTAAAGGAGATTACAATTCCGGCAAATGTAGTTCGAATTAAAAGCAGCGCATTTTTTCACTCGGCGCTGACAAAAGTTACTTTTGAGAAAGGTTCTAAATTAGAAAGAATAGGAACGGAAGCTTTTGAGGGATGCGACAAGTTAAAAGAAATCAATTTTCCGCCAAGCTTATTGATAATAGGTGGAGAGGCTTTCATGTACTGTGACAATTTGAAAAAAGTTACATTTGGAAACAATTCCAGACTAAAAGTGATTTCATACTATGCATTTGCAGAAAGCGATTCTTTAGAAAAAATCACTTTGCCGAAAAATGTAAAGAAAATAGACAGTTCCGCGTTCCGTAATTGCAAATCTCTGAGAAAGGTAGTCTTCAAAGGAAAAGTTCCGAGTATAAAGAGAAATGTTTTTAAAGGAATCCGCAAAAACGCCACGTTCAAAGTACCGGCGAAATACAAGTCAAAATACAAAAAGAAAATCAAAAGCCGTTCATGGTATAAGAAGACAATGAAGATTGTATAGAGAGTTTATTTGACCCGAAAAGGAACCACCCGTCACATTGACAGGTGGTTCCTTATTTTTATTCTTTGATAGAAATATCTTTCCTTTTGGACAAATCCAAATCGTACAACGTTACATTGTCCATTCCGTGGGTATCGTCGATAATTCGGACAATCGGACGGAATGGTTGTCCCGGATTTTGCTGCTTGACAATTCCGTGGGTTCCGTCGGAAAGATGTACGACAATACCATTTGGGTAAACAGCCACATGGTGAAACAGGCAATCAACAAGATGCTTGTTTAATTTGCCTGCTGCCGCATCTTCGGTAAGAATTTTGTAAGCTTTATGATTGCTCAGGCTCTTGCGGTAGCAACGAACGGTTGTAAGAGCATCAAACATATCTGCAACGGCTGCAATCTGGGCATATGGATGAATCTCATCACCTTTCAGCCCATTCGGATAACCGGATCCATCCAAACGTTCATGATGTTGAAGTGCAATAATGCGTGCTTCCTCCGGGAGCAGGTCGTTCTGTTTTAAAAGCGTATAACCAAAGGTAGAGTGTTCCTTGATATGGGAAAACTCTTCCGGTGTCAAAGATGCTGCTTTAAGTAAAATCGATTCATTCAAATCCACTTTACCTACGTCATGTAAGATGGTACCCTTTGCGAGTATCATAAGGTCTTCATGGGAGAAACCGTCTCTTTTTCCGATAAGTACACTATATACCGTTGTATTGACACAGTGAATCATGGTGTCATCATCGATGGTTGCAATATGATGCAGGCTGACTAAAATATCTTTCTGTGAGAAAATATCATGCAGTAATGTTTCGAGAGCATCATTGAGAATGGAAGCGTCAAAATTGCCCTGTTGTTTCAAGCGGTCAAATATGGTGGAAACAGCGGCGACACATTTGTCCCGCGTCTCCTCGCAGACAGCATCCGGAATGGTGATATCCTCAGAACATTCATCTTTGACATAAAGAGAATAAATACCTAAGTTTTCAAGCTGTTTTATATATTTGGTCATGCATGAAATATCACGCTCCAAAATTAAACGGGTCCCCTGATAAATTGGCTTTGCAAGTACCATCAAATCATTCAATTCATTGAGTGATATGCGTCTCATAAAAATCCTCTATTCCTGATTAGTAACAGATTCAATCAAATCGGTGATGGTCTGAATCGAACCGAGCTGATTGCTCTTTTCCATATTTTCGACATAGGACTGACGTGTAAAGTAAAGCTCATGTACTTTGTCTGTCAAGAGCTTTTCGGTAATGTCATCTTCCTCTAAGACCATGGAAAATCCTTGTGATTCAAAAGATTTTGCATTTAAAATCTGATCCCCTCTGCTTCCGTTGCATAACGGAATAAGGAGATTTGGTTTTTTCAGAGCCAAAAGCTCGCAAATAGCATTCGCGCCTGCGCGACTGATAACAACGTCAGCCATGGCAAACAAATCTTTTAATTCTGATTTCACATATTCAAACTGCTTGTAACCTTTCGTTGTAAGCAGGAGGTTATCGACTTTTCCCTGTCCGCAGATGTGCACAATCTGGAAGTCTTCCAAAAGCATCGGAAGGGCGTCACGGACTGCTTTGTTTACATTGGCAGCACCTAAGCTTCCTCCGATGACCATGATAACCGGAAGATTTGCAGTAAAACCGCACAGCTCAAGACCTGCAAGCTTACTTCCCTTCTTCAGCTCTTCACGAATCGGCGAACCGGTAAGAACTGCTTTGTCTTCCGGAAGATCCTGAAGCGTTTCCGGGAAGTTACAGCAGATTTTGGTTGCAACCGGAATACAGAGCTTGTTTGCAAGCCCCGGAGTCATATCAGATTCGTGAATGATGCAAGGGATTTTAAGTGCTGCTGCAGCACGTACAACAGGAACGGACACAAATCCGCCCTTGCTGAATACTACATCCGGCTGAATCTGTTTCAATATCTTTTTGGCTTCCGCAAACCCTTTCATAACACGGAACGGATCGGAAAAATTTTTTACATCAAAATAGCGGCGAAGTTTACCGGTAGAAATACCATAATAAGGAATTTCAAAATCTTCGATTAGTTTCTTTTCGATTCCCTCGTAAGAACCGATGTAGTGAATATCATAGTCGAGCTCTTTCAGTTTAGGGAGAAGAGCAATATTCGGTGTGACATGTCCGGCAGTTCCCCCGCCGGTTAAGACGATTCGTTTCATACAAACAAGACTCCCATTCTGTTATTTTATGCGTTTAATGATTCTAAAGCCTGAGCTAACTGATCCGGGCAGGAAGTGTTCTTAAATCCGCATCGGATTCCCTTTAATCTGGAAATTGCGTCCTCAACTTTCATTCCTTCGACAAGTCTGGAAATTCCTTGGAGATTTCCGTTGCAACCGCCCGTAAATTTTACGCAGCGGATGATATCTCCGTCGACTTCGATATCGATGGAACTGGAGCATACGCCGTGTGGTTTGTATATCATAATAAC
The DNA here is from genome assembly GCA_015056905.1 of Lachnospiraceae bacterium. Taxonomy (GTDB): domain Bacteria; phylum Bacillota; class Clostridia; order Lachnospirales; family Lachnospiraceae; genus SVFI01. Next base: position 12,084 of record SVFI01000013.1, on the reverse strand, counting down.
CCTCTTTTCTTGACTCGTACTTTAATTTGCTAAATTTGTAAAACATTATATCAGAAAGAATGTGTTTGAGAAAGGTTTTTATTTATTATTTCTGAATTTGCTTGAAAAAACGAAGGTTCCTTGCTAAACTACTATATGGTAATTATTGCATACGCAAATAAAAATAAATGCAAAGGAGCGAAAACATGAGCAGTAAAGTAACATTCGACTATTCAAAAGCAACTTCTTTCATCAGTGAAAACGAAGTGGCATTAATGAAAAACATCACAATGGATGCAAAGGAAATGTTAGTATCCAAAACAGGTGCAGGTAACGATTTCTTAGGATGGATTGACCTTCCGGTAAACTATGACAAGGAAGAGTTTGCACGCATTAAGAAAGCTGCTGAAAAGATTCAGAACGATTCCGAAGTTCTTTTAGTTATCGGTATCGGCGGATCTTATCTCGGAGCAAGAGCTGCAATTGAATTTTTAAGACACAGCTTCTATAATAACATTCCGAAAGAGCAGCGCAAAACACCTGAAATTTACTTTGTTGGTAACTCTATCAGCTCTACTTATATTAAACACCTTATGGATGTTATCGGTGACAGAGATTTCTCTATCAATATGATTTCCAAATCAGGTACAACAACAGAGCCTGCAATCGCTTTCCGTGTATTCCGTAAGATGATGGAAGAAAAATACGGTAAGGAAGAAGCAGCTAAGAGAATCTATGCAACAACAGACAAAGCAAAGGGTTCTTTAAAGGGCCTTGCTACAGAAGAAGGTTTTGAGACATTCGTTGTTCCGGATGATATCGGAGGACGTTTCTCTGTGCTTACAGCTGTTGGTTTACTTCCGATTGCTGTTTCAGGTGCAGACATTGATAAGTTAATGGAAGGTGCTGCAAGCGGACGCGAGAACGCACTCAATCTTCCGTACGAAGAGAACGATGCTTTATTATACGCATCTGTTCGTAATGCACTTCACCGTAAAGGCAAAGCTATCGAAATTCTTGCAAACTATGAGCCATGCTTCCATTTCGTTGCAGAATGGTGGAAACAGTTATACGGTGAGTCAGAAGGAAAAGACCAGAAAGGTATCTATCCTTCCAGCGTAGATCTTACAACAGATTTACATTCTATGGGACAGTTCATTCAGGACGGTGCCAGAAATATGTTTGAAACTGTAGTTGATATCGAGACATCTCGTGAAGAGATCCTGATTGAGGAAGAACCTGTAGATCTTGACGGATTAAACTATCTGACAGGAAAGACCGTTGATTTCGTAAACAAATCTGCTATGAACGGTACAATTCTCGCCCATACAGATGGACAGGTTCCGAACTTAAAAGTAAACATTCCGGAAGTAAGCGAGTTCTATTTAGGACAGTTATTCTACTTCTTTGAGTTTGCATGCGGAGTTTCAGGATACATTCTCGGAGTAAATCCGTTCAATCAGCCGGGCGTAGAGAGCTACAAGAAAAATATGTTCGCTCTCTTAGGAAAACCTGGTTTTGAAGCTCAGAGAGAAGAACTCTTAAAGAGACTGTAATTACAAGAGATTTGATGATAAAGGCTGCGGTTTCCTACTGCTTTTTGCAGTAAGGATTTTGCAGCCTTTTTATGTTGTAAAAACGATGGAGGCGTAACTATTATGAAAAAACTAATCGGTACCAAAGACTTTTACAAAAAAGTCCTATTTATTGCGATTCCGATTATGATTCAGAACGGAATCACTAATTTTGTAAGCATGCTTGACAATATCATGGTCGGACAAATCGGAACGGACCAGATGTCCGGGGTAGCCATAGTTAACCAGCTTATGTTTGTATTTAATATTTGTATTTTCGGCGGAATATCAGGCGCCGGAATCTTTACTGCGCAGTTTTATGGGAAAGGAGACAGGGAAGGAATCCGGAATACATTCCGTTTTAAGGTGTATGCGTGTGGGCTCTTGACATCGCTGGCGATGATAATTTTTATCTTCGGCGGAGACTTCCTCATCTCACTGTATCTGCATGAGGGAAGTGATGTCGGTAACCTTGCGCGGACGCTTGGTTATGGTAAAGAGTACCTTCTTATCATGTTGGTAGGTTTGATACCATTTGCTGTCAGTCAGATTTATGCATCTACACTCCGTGAGTGCGGAGAAACCATTCTGCCGATGCTTGCAGGGGTGGCGGCAGTGCTTGTCAATCTCGGACTCAATTATGTGCTGATTTTTGGACATTTCGGAGCACCGAAACTTGGGGCGAACGGTGCGGCGATTGCAACGGTCATCTCCCGTTTTATTGAGATGGGAATCGTGGTTATTTGGACACATGTAAAGCGGGAGAAAAACAAATTTATTGTTGGTGTTTACCGTTCCTTCCGCATCCCGGGAGAGCTGGTAAAGGTGATACTTGCAAAGGGTTCTCCGCTCATGGCAAATGAGATTTTTTGGGCAATCGGAATGGCAATGATTGCGCAGTGTTACGCATATCGCGGACTTGCGGTTGTGGCAGCGCAGAACATTACCTCCACGATAGTCAATGTATTTAACATCGTTTATATCGCGCTGGGCAGCAGCGTTTCGATAATCATCGGACAGCTTCTCGGAGCGGGTCGCAAGGAAGAGGCGAAGGAAAAAGATGCACAGCTTATCGCGTTTGCTGTTGCATCGTGCGCATTGATTGGGGCTGTTATGGCTTGTTTTTCGAAGGCATTTCCGGCTGTTTACAATACGGAACAACAGGTAAAGGATTTAGCAACAGCCCTGATTCTTGTATCTACACTTGCCATGCCGTTTCAGGCATTTAATCATGCATCCTATTTTACGCTCCGTTCCGGCGGAAAAACATGGATTACATTCCTGTTTGACAGCGTATTTGTCTGGGTGATCGTGGTCCCGTTTGCTTTCTGCCTGTCGCGGTTTACGACATTGGGAATTGTTATGGTTTACTTCCTTGTGCAGGCGACGGAAATTATAAAATGCGTGATTGGATATTTCATGGTGCGCAGCGGAGTCTGGCTGCAGAATATGGTGGAGGAACTGTAATTAAGAAAAGAGGCCTTCGTCGTTTTTTGTTGACAAATAATGCAATATGGATTATAAAGAACTAAAAATTTACACGATAAAGGGGATATTATAATGTACGCACTATTTATGGTCTATGTTGCAACGTTAACGACGACAATGTTTTTTATCGCGGTTAAACCTTTTTTTGAATTAAGAAGAGGAAAGAAACTCGGATGGTTTTTGATTTATTCCGTATACTGGTTTAATGATTTTTTCTGGGCGTATTTAAGACGTTTTTTATATGACTATTCAACAGTAGAAGTTATTTCTGTTTATATCCTGTGTCTTATTATTCTTCATTTTTATTTTAAGGGTAATATGATTCGTAATTTCTGTCACATATTTGCCATTGATTTTATCTACCAATGTTGCGCTATGGTAATGGATTTGTTTATAGCAATGTTCTTTGTCGGAAACTCTATGGATAAAATGTATGAATTATTGCAGGGAAACACTTTACCATCCGTATTTTGTTTTACAGTATCATCCATTATTGGTGGCTTAGTGGCACCTTGGATTGTCCGACTTATCAAAAAAATAAATGTTAAGATAACAGATTTTGTGTTTGCCGGATTAGCCATTTTGGATATTAACGCTTTGATTACCAGCAGTCCGGACAGTTTGAGAATTGTTTTTCCGGGATTTATTGCGTTTCTTCTCATCTACTTATTTTTCCAAGACGGAAAAAGCAAGCAGATGCAAAGCCAGTTCCAATATTACAGTCAGATGGAAAAGTATGAGAGAAGGAAAAGCGATGAGCTTTCAAAACTGCGACACGACATTGCAAATCACCTTGAAGTAGTCGATGAGCTAAAGAAAGAATACATAAGTGAACTTATCAGCAAAGTGGACAATGTGCTTGGAAAAGAAACGGGTGTCAGAGTCATTGACTGTCTGATGAGAATTAAGAAAGATGAAAGTGCAGAGGCAGACATTGATTTTTCGTGTGAATTGGTTGAGCTTGAGGGGATGAAGGCAAGCGAATATGACATGATCAGCCTTTTGGCAAATCTGCTCGACAATGCGATTGAATCATGTCAGGCGGTGGAAAACGACCGGAAAATCACGTTTAAAATGGAGCGCAAGCAGGATTATCTTCTGGTTAAAATGGAAAATACGAAGAGCAAAAGTGAAACGCCGATTAAAAATAATTTCAAGAGTTTTAAAGATGTCAGTGGAACGCACGGAATCGGCACGAGAATCATCAAAGAGATGGTAAACAAATACGATGGAGACATCGAATACAAGGATTTAGGCGACAAAATGCAGATGAATTTGACCATCTGTATATGGTAAAGGACAGGGGACAGCATGAGAATAGCAATTTGTGATGATAATGTTGAACTGGTACAAAATCTCTCAAAATGTCTGAAAGATAAATATGGTCCGAAGATACAGGAGATTGATAGATATTACGATTCGGATGAGTTTGTAAAAAGCGTGACATGGGAAGAGGGAAAGATTCCGGATATACTGATTATGGACATTTGTTTCAAGGACGGAGATGAATCCGGTATTTATGCGGCGCAGGAAATTCAGGGCAGATATCCGAATTTGAAAATCATTTTTATCACCGGCTATATACAATATGTTCCGGATATTTTTATGACAAAACCGAGTTTTCTGCTCATGAAACCCATCAAGAAAGAAAAACTGTTTTTGGCGCTGGAAAGAACGATGAAAGACCTTGATGAAACAGAGCAAAAGTATATCAAAGTAAAGACCAAGACAGGTGTGATTCCAATTCATCCGCAGAAGATAATTTATATTGAGAGCAGAAAACATAATCTGTTTCTGTACTTTGAGGATGATGTGGAAGAGATTCGTATGAAGATGGACGACTTTATAAAGTTGCTGCCTGATAATTTTATACGCGTGCATCAGAGTTTTACGGTCAATGCAGCTTATGTGAAAAAAATCACGACAGAGGGCGCTTTTTTAATCAGCGAAGATGAACTGCCGGTCAGCCGTGCCAGATATGCGGAGACAAAGAAGCAGCTCAGTAAATACTTACATATTTCCGATGAAATCAAATAAAATACATGGATATGAAACTGTGCAGAAAATCATCTGCGCAGTTTTTTTGTGCTATATGCAAAAAATGCCTAAAACTTGTCTGTTTTTGACAAAACGCCTTACAAAAAAGATTTTTTGTTTAAAATACAAACAGGCCATTACTTTTCCATGTTTTTGATAGCAAAAAGAATCGACTGTACAATGAATTCATTTCGACTGATTTCATTTTTTTGTGATAACGAGTCTATTTCATGTAAAAGATCTTTATTTATTCTGATAGAGATTAAATCTTTTTCCGGTTTTTGTGGTTTGAAATGTGACATAAAAAACCTCCTTTCTTACTATATTATCCCTAATTTGGATATATAAAAATCATGCAAAATGGTATGTTGTAAATGTAATACAAATACGATATACTTTATTAAAAAAATATTGGTAAATTCGCTCATAAGGAGGACAGAATATGCGTATGGGAAAAATGAAAAAAGTTGTGATTTTAATGCTGAGTTTTGTGCTGGTGTTTCAGAATTGTCTCGGAGTACTGGCTACGCCGACCGTATCTGTTTCGGAAAATACAGTTTCGGAGAATGCGGTGCCACAGAATGATGCATCCGGGGATATAATAGTATCTCCGTCAGAAGAGGTAACAGCGGAAAGCGATGCAGAAGTAAAATTGTCGGCGGAGTCAGAAGAAATTACGGCGGAAGGGGCCGGAAGTTCTTTTGCTACGGCTACGAGTATGTTTATGACAGTGCAGGAAATTATACGGTAAAGGAAGTACCGAAAGTAACATTAAAAGCAGCTGCTGCATCATCAAGTCAAAATGCAAGTACAAACACACAAAATCAGGCTACCGGTAGTTCAAATACGAATAAGAATGAAAGTCAGATAGAAGAGTCTTCTTCCAAAAAAGATACGAAATTATCTTCTTCGGATAAAAAGAAAATTAAGGCAATCAAAAAGAAAAAAGCGACCATTTCTTCTTTAAAGAATACAAAAGGCAAAAAAGCGGTTGTTAAAATTAAGAAAGTCAGCAATGCGACAGGATATGAAATTCGCTATTCAACCAGCAGCAAATTCAAAAAGAATGTCATAAAAATAAAAACAAAATCTTTGAAGAAGACGCTCAAAAATCTGAAAAAAGGTAAAACATACTATGTAAAAGTCAGACCTTATTATAAAGATTCCACCGGAAACATAACGTATGGAAAATACGGAAAAATAAAAAAGGTGAAAATTAAAAAATAGCTCATGTATCAGAGCCGGATCCATCTTAAAAGGGTCTGGCTCTTCATTTTTAAAACACAATAATATTGACACAATTAAATCTACAATGTAAACTAGTTTACAAACAAGTTTATTCTCAGAGGGAGGAGCCTATGGATTTTCAAATCATCCAGGACATAGAGACAGTGATGGAACTGACAGAATTATCAGCGGAAGAGCTTGCAAAGGAACTGGGTGTTTCCAGAGTGACAATAAGTAACTGGCTTTCTGGGAAAAAAGGAATCAGCGAAAAGAATATATCTTCCTTTTATGATTACACTTTTAACAAGGGAATAAGGCTCAATAAGATAAAAGAGCAATTGTATACGGAAGACATAGAGGACAAGTCGGAAGTTCTTCTGTTTCATGGTGCGAAAACGAAAATAGAAGGCGAAATCAAGCTTGAGTACAGCAAAAGGAAGAATGATTTTGGTGTCGGGTTTTATTGCGGAGAGAGTTTAGAACAGTCGGCGATGTTTGTTGCGACATTTCCGTCATCGTCTTTGTATATGCTTAAATTCAATTGTACGGGTTTGAGAGGAAAAGAATTCGGTGTAAACAGAGATTGGATGCTTATGATTGCATACTATAGGGGACGTCTTGGGAAATATGCAGATTCTGAAACAATCAAGGCACTTGTGCAGGAAATGCAGGGAATCGATTATGTCGTTGCGCCGATTGCAGATAATCGTATGTTTGAAATCATTGACCAATTTATTGACGGAGAAATCACAGATGTGCAATGCAAGCATTGTCTTTCAGCTACCAATTTGGGGAACCAATATGTTTTCATTTCGGATAAGGCGCTGAATCAGATAGAGATTCTGGAAAGATGCTATCTGGCGTCATCGGAAAAGAATTTCTATCTTTCATCCAGACAGGAAGGCTATGAAATGAATAGGGATAAAGTGAGGGTTGCACGTAAACAGTATAGAAACCAAGGAAATTATATAGAGGATATATTTAAATGAGAAAAATGGATCATTATGGTTTGAAATTGTGTCAATTTCAGGCAGAGCTTTTTCAAAGTTCAGTAGATCAAACGGAGTGTAGCTCAGGAATATTCATTCGGCGTTTCATGTATTCAGATTTAGCAAAGAGAATGGACAAGGACGGTTTTTTGTTTGATACAACAGATATTGAGGATGCTTTGTCGGAAATAGAGATAGAGTTTGGATCAAGCAATTACGGCAAAATAAAATATGGAAGTGAAGAACTTTATTGGGCGGGCTATATCTACAGATATTGGTCATATATCAATGAAAAAAGCAGTAAACAAATATATAAAATAATAAAGCCGGAGGAATTAAGGAAATTGTATTTTCCGTATCATTCGCTGGACCCTGAACAGGTAATTGAGAGGATTAAAGAGTCAAAAGGAATCACATCAGAGGATGACATAAAAAGAGGTGTTGAAATTCTCAGAAAAGTCAGAGCGAGAAATAAAAAATAATCCCTTTCAAGCAACGTGTTATCCATTGACAAAATGTTTACACCATAGGAAAATAAGTAAGAGTTGTTTGGGAGGAAACCATGAAAATAGTCGTTCTTGAAAGAAATAGTGTCGGTACCGATATTCCGGTCGACTGTTATAATGATTTCGGTGAAGTAACCTGTTATCGCAATACGGTACTGGAAGACGCAGCGGAGAAAGTCAAAGATGCGGATATTATTATTGCAAACAAGTGTCCGATGAATGAGGAAACGCTTGCGGATGCTCCGAATGTAAAACTTATCTGCGAGTTTGCCACAGGTTATGATAATATTGATTTGGAGTACTGTAAAAGCAGAGGAATCGCGGTAGCAAACGCGAGAGATTACTGCACGGCGGCGGTGGCACAGCACACGTTTGCACTTGCTCTCTTTTTGATGGAGCACTTAAGGCATTATGATGATTATGTGAAAGGCGGAGCCTACGGCGCACAGGATAGGTTCAGCAATTTTGACCTTGCATACGGTGAACTGACCGGTAAGGTGTGGGGTGTTGTCGGTATGGGAAATATCGGCAAAAGAGTTGCAAAGATAGCCGAAGTTTTTGGCTGTAAAGTAATTTTTTATTCTGTGACAGGCAACAGCACATGTACGGATTATGAAAGGGTTAGTTTTGAACAATTGTTAGCGGAGGCTGACATTTTATCATTGCACTGTCCTCTTTCCGATTTGACGAGGAACCTTATTGATAAAAATGCTCTTTCAAAAATGAAAAAGACAGCCATTCTCATTAATGTGGCGAGGGGGCCTGTCGTGAACAATCGTGATTTGTATGAGGCGTTGACGGAGGGGACCATCGCTTGTGCAGGACTTGATGTTCTTGAAGCAGAGCCGATTTCTGCAAATAATCCGCTTGATAAGATAAAAGACAGCAACAAGCTGATTATCACGCCGCATATGGCATGGGCAAGCACCGAGGCAAGAACCCGTGTGGTGGAAGAGGTTTATTTCAATATCGAGGCATTTTTAAAAGGCGAAGATAGAAACAGGGTGATTTAGTCACCGGAAAATAGGAAAAGAAGGATCAGAAAATGGATCAGGGGAATATAACAATCGCGATTGTGGATGATGAGAAAATCTTTCGCGTGCTTACGAGGAAAAAATTAGAAGAAGTCATGGAAAAAATCCCGTTTTCGTTTATTATGCGGGAATTTAGTTCGGGTCTTCAGTTCTTAAATGAAAAGGAAACGTTTGACATTGTATTTATGGATATCGCAATGCCAAAACTGTCGGGACTTGATACGGCGGAGAAATATAGGGAATACAATCCGGACGGGATATTGATTTTTCTCACTGCGTACGATGAATATATGAAAGAGGGATATAAAGTCAACGCTTTTCGTTATTTAGGTAAACAGGATGATTCGCAGGAATTTTTTGAAGCGGTCAAAAGTGCGATGCTGATTTTGCAGGCAAAGCAAAAAATGCGCTTTCAGCTTTTAAACAGCGGAGAAGTATTTGTATCTTTGGATGATATTGTATATTTGGAATCGCAGACGCGTTCTTCGCTAATACATATGAAAAATAATGAGATTCTTCCGATTCGTAATAAGATTTCGGAATTGACGGAGCTTTTGGAAAAAAGAGGATTTTATCTTGTGCACAGAGCCTATCTTATTAATATGAGATATGCGCGCTCCTGTGTTGCAGGGGAGGTAATTTTTTCTACATTGGAAAAAGTACCCATCAGCGAAAGACGTAGCCATGAATTCCGCCAAATTTTAAAAGAATTTCACGCACTGGAAGGAAAAGGAATATAAAAAATCCGATTTCGTGTCGGATTTTCCTGCTTTCGTGCAAAACCCCTTTTCTTTTTCACAGAATATGGTATGGTGGTTATGGCGAATTCTTGTGTAAAAGAATTTAGGGGAAATGGATTATGGGCTAAGAAAGGACCGGCAATTTTGCCGGTTCTTTTCCGTTGGAAGAATAAAGAAAACATACTTGGTTTTAGCGTAGTTGTATGGTATAATATATTAGTCAAATTGTACTTTTCGACAAAGTAGCAATATAAAGGAGAAGCACAAATGAGTGAGAAGGATTTAATGGGACAGGAAGAAGAATTAGATATTGATGCGTTGTTTGCCAAAATGATGGCAGATAAAGCAGCCAGTGGGGAAGAAATTATCCAGACAGAGGAGGAACCTCCGGCAGTTGAAGAAGCACCGGTCATGGAGGAAATTCCGGTAGCAGAAGAAGCACCGGTCGTGGAGGAAATTCCGGTAGCGGAAGAAGCACCGGTCGTGGAGGAAATTCCGGTAGCAGAAGAAGCACCGGTCATGGAGGAAATTCCGGCAGCAGAAGAAGCACCGATAATAGAAGAAACTTCAGTTATGGACGCTCCGGCAGTAGAAAGTTCAGCAAAGAAGAGACTTTTCTCTTTCGGTAACCGCATAAGGATTATTGGTATTATTCCGATGATTCTTGCATGTATTGTTCTTGAAATTGTATGCAGCAATCTGCTCGAGAATTCTATGATGAGTGAGATGGAGACGGCATTGCAAGTGGCAGCGGTTTCGGCTGATGAAATGTACGGTGAAGGCAATACGGCGTTTATTGATGAGTTAAAAGAGAAAACAGGTTTTGAAGTGACGATATATTCCGGAAGAATCAGCGAATACACAACTTTCACCGGTAATCCTGATTCTCTCGATGCAGATGTAGCATCTAAGGTAAAAGACGGAGAAACCGTTTTTGTACAAAAAGAAACAATTGCAGGAACGGACTATCATACATATTATCAGGCTCTGGAGCATGCAGACGGCACGATTTGTGTAGCAAAAGATACGTCGGAGACAGAGAAGATGGTGTTAATTCAGTCTCTTAATATTGTGTTGGTAGCGATTGTACTTTTGTTGATTGCGTGGTTTTTGATTTCATCAACTGCCAAAAGTATGGTAAGTGTCATGTTAGTGACAAAGGAATTCCTTGCTAAAGTTGCAGGCGGTGAACTTACGGTTTCGTCCGATCCGAAATTTCAGGCACGTAACGATGAACTGGGGGATATCTATAATATCTCTGTTCAGTTGCAAAGTTCGCTTCGCAAGATTGTAAATAATATTAAAGTATCCGCTGCCGATCTTACGGTTTCAGCAGATCAGCTGACGGGGTTAGCACAGGGAACCAAGGAGACAGTAGATGGTGTATACGGTTCGCTGGAAGAAATTACCAAGGGGTCTGCAACACAGGCAGATGAGACAGGCGTCGCAAGACAGAATGTCGACATGATTGGCGAGCAGATTACGTACATTACAGAAGAAGTGGATTATCTGACGCAGAATGCAGAACAGATGTCTGATGCTGAGAAAGCATCTGAGGTTATTATCGGCGAATTGAATGCATCCAATGAGGAAACGATTGCTTCTGTTACGAAGGTAGCAGATCAGATCAATGCTTTACATGATTCGATTGCATCTATTCAATCAGCAATCACGATGATTCAGAATATTGCGGATGAGACAGACCTTCTCTCTCTGAATGCGAGTATTGAGGCGGCCAGAGCAGGAGAAGCAGGTAGAGGATTTGCAGTCGTTGCTCTTCAGATCAGTAAGCTGGCAGAGCAGTCTAATACAGCAGCAGAAGAAGTTGAGCAGATTATTGCGGAAATCATTTCCGAGTCCAACAAGATGGTTGAGGTCATGGAAGTGGTTAAGGTTAAAATGGATCAGCAGCAGCAGAAACTGGATGAGACCAAAGAGAAGTCCAATGCGGTTGCAGTTGGTGTTTCCCGCTCGCTTGATAACATCGAAAGTATCCGTGATAAGGTAGATGTACTGAGTGAATCCGGTGATGCGATTCAGGATGTTGTACACAACCTTGCATCTATCTCAGAACAGAACGAGGCTTCTACGCAGAATACAATGTCAGCTGCCCGCGGTATGACAGATACCATGGATACGCTTGAGCTTTCGTCCGAAAGACTTCGTCTGCTTGCAGAAAAGCTTGAGGATGCGTTATCAATCTTTAAGGTGTAACAATCACAAAGGGTTTCGTTTTCTACTTTGTAGTATAAAAAAGTCCTGTAGCGTGTTAACGCAGCTACGGGACTTTCTTATTTTTGTGAAATATGCACAAAGCAAATGGGTTGTTTTATCCTAAAAGACCTTATACAATAGTTGTATCAAAAAGCATATCTGAAATCTTTGGCGAGAGCCGTCTGTATCAATTCTGAAACATTTAAGATCTCAAGTGCTTTTATTTCAAACATTATTTTAATAAAGGCAGCGGGACTGTAAATGTAGATTTAGCCGTCTTATGTGCGGCAAAGTGT
>SVFI01000003.1 GCA_015056905.1 Lachnospiraceae bacterium | reverse complement strand
GATAGGCTTAAGGTGTAAGCGTAGTAATACGTTGAGCTGATAAGTACTAATCGGTCGAGGGCTTATCCTGAAGGAGATAGGTTGGATGTGTAAGAGAGATTTCAGTATTCGGTTTTGAAGGCATGGCATGAAGGAACTTCAGTTTTGAAGTTCTTTTTTTATTTTTGCAAAATTTTTGCAATTTGCTTTAATTTAGTGTACATTTTTATAGTTTTTTGGTATAATTTATTTGTGCTGAAAATATAAAGCATGAATAAGGGAAAATATTGGGAGTTACGAGAGGTGAGCTATGGATACTAATATTTTGTTAGAGAATGGGACGAATGAGTTAGAGGTTTTGGAATTTATTTTAGATGGTAATTCATATGGGATTAATGTAGCTAAGATAAGAGAAATCATTCCTTATCAGGAAGTTACTCCGGTTCCGAATGCACATCCTAGCATTGAAGGTATTTTTATGCCGCGAGATGTTATGATAACAGCGATAGATTTAAAGAACTGTTTACAGCGTGGTCAGTCCGAAGGTTCGGGATTATTTATTATTACTAATTTTAATAAGTTGGATATCGCATTCCATGTGGATCAGGTAATTGGTATTCATCGTGTTTCATGGGGCTCTATTATTAAACCTGGAACAACTGTATCAAATGCTGAGGATGGTATCTCGACAGGAATTATCAAGATTGATGGAAAGTTAATTATTATTCTTGATTTTGAGAAGATTATTACCGATATCAGTCCGGAGACAGGTCTTAAGATGGCAGAGATTGATGCTCTTGGAGAGAGACAGAGAAATGATGTTCCGATTTTAATTGCGGAAGACTCGCCGCTTTTAAATAAGTTAATTGTTGATTCGTTGAAAAAAGCCGGATATCATAATCTGATACATACAGAGAACGGAAAAGAAGCATGGGATATCATCACTGACTGTAAGGCAAAAGGTACATTGGACGAACATGTGAAATGTTTAATTACAGATATTGAAATGCCATTGATGGATGGACACAGATTGACCAGGTTGGTTAAAGAAGATGATGCAACGAAAGATATTCCTGTTGTTATTTTCTCATCACTTGTAAATGATGATATGAAGAAGAAAGGTGAATCACTCGGAGCCGATGCGCAGCTTTCGAAACCGGAAATCGGTAATCTTGTAAAAGTTATTGATAGTTTAGTGCTTTAATAAAGAGGCTGGGTTAAGTTCCCAGCCTTTTTTATACGAAAAAAAGAATGGTAGAGTATTATGCAGATAAAAAATTATAACCAGATAGAACAAGCAGTTTCAGATGCGGGACTTGTTTTGGTTGGACTGGGTGAAGAATGGGTATTAACAGAAAAAGATATACTTGATGATTTGAGTATTAAAAATAGATTTTTGTATGAACTATATTTGGAGGCAATGAAGAAAGACGGCTATGCAGAGGTTGGACAGTTGCTGACGGCTTACTATTATATGAATTATATTCCTGATAGTTTTCGTAGTGCATATGAAAATTTGTTGCAATTGGTAGGCAATAAAAATTATTTTGTTGTTTCTTTAACTATTGATTCGTATTTAAAAAGATGTGGATTTAAAGAGGACCGCTGTGTGAATCCTTGCGGGACGTTTGAGAAAATACAGTGCGATATAGGGTGTGAGCATGTTTTGAGTTCGTCAGAACAACTGATGGAAGAAGTGAGTGCTTGTTTGATAAAGGCAGAAAAAACTGACCAAGGCAGTCAAGAGGCTTTGGAGAGTATATTAAAACAATGTTTAGATATTAAAAATAAATATAAGTGTGAAACATGTGGTAGTGTTAAGTGTTTTAATATTCTGGAGGCAAAGAAATATCGCGAGGAAGGATATCTTGAACGCTGGCAGACTTATATGAAATGGTTGCAGGGGACTTTAAACAGAAATTTGTGTGTGATTGAGGCCGGGGCAGGAATGAAATTGCCTTCCGTTATCCGATGGCCATTTGAAAAAACAGTTTTTTATAATCAAAAATCAAAAATGTTCCGTATTCATGATAAGTTTTATCAGATAAACGAAGAAGTATCTGACAGATCATACGGATGCAGATGTAATGCGGTACATCTGTTTGACAGTAAAAAGGTGGAGGCTTTTGAATGAGTTCAAATGAAGCATATCTTGACAGCTTGTTGGCTGCATTAAATGGTGAACAGAATAAAGTGGAAGAACCGGTTGCTGAAGAGGTAAAAAAAGAAGAGTCTAAGGTTGAGGACGTTGTGGCTGAGGAAGAGCCTTTAATTGAGGAAGAATCTTTGGCTGCGGAAGGAACTGGGATTAAGGAAGTGACTACAGAAATCCCGGAGTTGCCAGTATCCGACGATCCGAATAAGGCGCTTGGAGCAGATGAGATAGCAGCATTGTTTGCACAGGCTAATATGGATATGACAACAGGGGAGACGATAGAAGAGGCGGAAGAAGTAGAAGAAGCTGAAGAAGTCGAAGAAGCTGAAGAAGTCGAAGAAGCTGAAGAAGTCGAAGAAGCTGAAGAAGTCGAAGAAGCTGAAGGAGAAGCGTTGGCGGAAACACCGATAGTGCCGATATCCGACGATCCGAATAAGGCGCTTGGAGCAGATGAGATAGCAGCATTGTTTGCACAGGCTAATATGGATATGACAACAGGGGAGACGATAGAAGAGGCGGAAGAAGACGAAGAAGACGAAGAAGCAGCGTTGGCGGAAACACCGATAGTGCCGATATCTGATGATCCGAATAAGGCGCTTGGAGCAGATGAGATAGCAGCATTGTTTGCACAGGCTAATATGGATATGACAACAGGGGAGACGATTGAAGAGGCGGAAGAAGACGAAGAAGTCGAAGAAGTCGAAGAAGAAGCGTTGGTAGAAACACCGATAGTGCCGATATCCGACGATCCGAATAAGGCGCTTGGAGCAGATGAGATAGCAGCATTGTTTGCACAGGCTAATATGGATATGACAATAGGGGAGACGATGGAAGAGGTGGAAGAAGTCGAAGAGGAAGAGCCGGCGGGAACACCGATAGTACCGGTATCTGATGACCCGAACAAGGCGCTTGGAGCAGATGAGATAGCAGCATTGTTTGCACAGGCTAATATGGATATGACGACAGGGGAGACAATAGAAGAAAATAATGCACAAGATGATGCGGAAGATGACGTGGAACTTCAGGATGATGTTTCTTTAGATGATATGCTGGCCCAGATGTTGGAGGATGATGAGATTTCTGCGCAACCGGAGCAGGATGCAGTGGCTGAACAAGATGATATAAAGGTTTCTGAGGATGAGTCGCATACATGGGAGCAGGAAGAAATTGAAATTGATATGAATAATCCGGAAGAATTGGAACTTTTGCTTGGACTTAGTGAAAGACCTGAGAGAACAGCGCGAAAAGCGAAAGATTCTGAATCGGAGCAGAGCGAGGAAGAAATTCTGGCAGCTATGGGAGAAGATAATCCCGACTTGCATGAGATTAATGCTTTGCTGAACAAGCTTGACAACAATGAACTTGTCAGCGATGGAATTGAAGAAAGTGTTCTTGTAGATTTTAATACATCGGAAGATGATGAGGAGGATCCATGGCTTGATGAATTGCTCGGTGGTGGAGATGGTTCGACCAAGAAGGAGAAGGGGAAAAAAGAGAAAAAGAAAATAAAATTCCCGTTCTTCGGTAAGAAGAAAAAAGAGGAAACAGGACCGGAGGAAATCAGGTTGGATGACGAGGAACTTCCGGCAGATTTAGGTGATGTTTTCGGCGGCGAATCAATGGAGCAGGACCAGGAAGAAATTACGGATATTTTACAGGCGTTTGCTGAGGATAACTCAGATATTCCGTTTGATTTGTTTGCGGAAGCAGAGGGTGAAGATGATGCTGCTGCACTTGATTTGATTTCGCTTGTGGAAGCTGATGAAAAGAATGCGAAAGTAAAGAAAAAAGACGAAAAGAATGATGAGAAAAAAGGCTTCTTTGCCAAAATGATGGATGTCCTAACGGAAGAAATTCCGGATGAGGAAGAGGATGAAATCGTTAAGGAAAAGAAGGAGAAGAAAGGCAAAAAAGGAAAGAAGAAGCCTGTGACGGATGCGTCTGATAATGAAGGAATTTTGGAAGAGTTAGATGCAGAAGGAGACGGTGGAAAGAAAAAGGGCAAGAAGAAAAAGAAAGATAAAGATAAAGAAAAGAAAAAGAAGCCTAAAAAGATAAATGAGCAGTCGGTGCAGGAAATGATTGAGGACAGCAGGAAGCTGCCAATCAAGATGGTTATTAGGATTTTTGCTCTATGTATTTCAATTATGGCACTGATTCTTCTTGTGAATCATTTTATTCCGAAATTGTGGTCCATAGCAGATGCCAGAAATGCATTCTATAAACAGGATTATGAGACGACGTATCAGGAAATGAGCGGAAAAGAATTGTCGGAATCTGATCAAAGAATATATGAAAAGGCTAAAATGATTCTTAAGCTTGACCATAAGGTGGATGCATATGAGAATTACAAGGCGATGGATATGCCTGTGGAAGCGTTAGATTCCCTTTTGTCAGGTTACTTGTTATGGCAACAGCTCGGTGAAAAGATTGCGGAGTATGATGCAGTAGCGGAGATGGAAGAGCTTAAGGTGAAGATTGTAAATGCTCTTTCTTCGGATTATCAGATTTCCGAAGAGCAGGCGGCAGAGATTAATGCTCTCGGTAATTATGATTATACGCTAAAACTGGAAGAGATTACAGGTAGTCTCAGTAGAAAGAACAGTGCATGGCGGACAGAAGAGGAACCGGAGACGGTGGTAGAGCAGGAAGCGCCGGAGCAGGAAGTGGTGCAACCGCAAATGCCGACAGAGGATGTACTGTTTGAGGAGGAAATACAATGATAGCAATCATTGATTATGATGCGGGAAATATTAAGAGCGTAGAAAAAGCAATTTCCGCATTGGGAGAAAAAGCTGTTTTGACGCGAAAACCGGAGGAGATTCTGGCGGCGGAAAAAGTGATTTTGCCGGGAGTAGGCTCTTTTGGAGATGCGATGGAAAAACTTCACGGATACGGACTTGTGGAAGTGATTAAAAAAGTTGTGGAAAACAAGACACCATTCCTTGGTATATGTCTTGGGCTCCAGCTCTTGTTTGAGAGAAGTGATGAGAGTGATGGTGTGGCAGGGCTCGGAATATTGGAGGGCGAAATTGTGAGAATTCCGGATGCACCGGAACTTAAAATTCCGCACATTGGTTGGAATTCATTGAAATTTCCGCGAGAGGGAAGGTTATTTCGTGGACTTCCGGAAGACAGCTATGTATATTTCGTGCATTCTTATTATTTAAAAGCAGCAGATGAGTCCATTGTAACTGCGACAACAGACTACAGTACGTTGATTCATGCGTCCGTAGAGAAGGACAATGTGTTTGCGTGTCAATTTCATCCGGAGAAAAGTTCGGATGTTGGGCTTACCATATTAAAGAATTTCTTGGACATTGGCAGGGAGGATAACTAATGCATACAAAACGAATTATTCCGTGCCTGGATGTAAAAAACGGACGAGTAGTCAAAGGGGTAAATTTTGTGGATTTAATTGATGCAGGAGACCCGGTGGCAATCGCGCAGGCGTATGACAAAGCAGGTGCAGACGAACTTGTTTTTCTTGATATTACCGCATCGTCGGACAACCGGGGGACGGTTGTGGATATGGTGCGCAAAGTGGCTGAAAAAGTATTTATTCCGTTTACGGTCGGTGGAGGAATCCGTACGGTCGATGATTTTAAAGCATTGCTCCGTGAAGGTGCAGATAAGATTTCCGTGAATTCTGCGGCGATTATGAATCCGAATCTGATTTCGGAGGCGGCTGATAAGTTTGGAAGTCAGTGTGTTGTTGTGGCAATTGATGCAAAAAAGACGCCGGACGGATATCATATTTTCAAAAACGGCGGTCGCGTTGATATGGGAATCGATGCGATTGAATGGGCGATGAAGGCTGATAAGCTCGGCGCCGGGGAAATACTGCTTACAAGTATGGATTGCGACGGAACCAAGGCAGGATATGATATTGAGCTGACGAGATTGATTTCCGAAAATGTTTCGATTCCGGTCATTGCATCCGGAGGCGCAGGGGATTTATCGCACTTTTATGATGCGCTTACGGCTGGAAAAGCAGATGCGGCGCTGGCAGCTTCGCTGTTCCATTTTAAAGAACTGGAGATTAAACAGGTAAAAGAGTATTTGAGAGACAGGAATGTTTCTGTCAGATTATAAGAGGAGCGATATGGCAGCAATCAGTAATGACTGGCTGGAACCGCTAAAACCGGAGTTTTCCAAGCCGTATTATAAAGAACTATACGCAAAAGTAAAAGAAGAATATTCCAAGCATTTGGTGTTTCCGCCTTCCAATGAGATTTTCAGCGCATTTGAACTGACACCGCTGAAGGATGTAAAAGTAGTGATTATCGGACAGGATCCGTATCACAACGTCGGACAGGCACACGGACTATGCTTTTCGGTAAAACCGGATGTAGCAATCCCGCCGTCTCTGGTGAATATTTATAAAGAGCTGGAGAGTGATATGGGATGTTACGTTCCGAACAATGGATATCTTGTAAAATGGGCGAAACAGGGAGTTTTACTTCTTAATACTGTTTTAACAGTGCAGGCGCATCAGGCAAATTCTCATCGCGGAATCGGTTGGGAAGAATTTACCAATGCCGCAATTTCGATTCTGAATCAGCAGGACAGACCAATCGTGTACATATTATGGGGAGCACCGGCGCAGACGAAGAAAAAGATGCTTAATAATCCGAAGCATTTGATTTTGGAAGCACCGCATCCCAGTCCACTTTCGGCGTACAGAGGTTTTTTTGGAAGTAAGCCGTTTAGTAAAACCAATGCTTTTTTGGAAAAACATGGAATTTCCCCGATTGATTGGCAGATAGAAAATATATAAAAGAGATATGTGTAAGAGGAAGAGAAATGGAACCGTTAAAATTAGTTGAGATATTAAAAGGGCACAGAGTTTTTATCCAGACTCACAATTTTCCGGATCCGGATGCGATTGCAAGTGGATTCGGATTGCAGCATTTTTTACAGAAGCAAGGTGTGGAAAGTACCATATGTTATGATGGGAAAATAGATAAGCTGAGTACGAAAAAAATGTTTGATGTGTTTGGTGTCAGTGCAAAATCCAAAGAAGAAATTGAAGATATGCGTGAAGATGACTATATTGTTGTTGTCGATGCGCAGAAACTTAACGCGAACCTTACGGACTTTATCGGTGATGAAGTTGCATGCATTGACCACCATCCGACATTTAAAGAGTGTGAGTATCAATACAAAGATATTCGGTTGGTGGGAGCGTGCTCGTCGATCGTGGCGGATTATTTCAGGCAGACGGAGACGGAGATTTCACCGAATGTGGCGGCAGCACTTGCGTACGGTATTAAGATGGATACGGCTGATTTTACGCGCGGAGCATATCCGTATGATGCGGAAGTTTTTTCTTATTTGTTTGAGAGAGCAGATGTACATTTAATCAATGATATGTATATGAATGTCATGGAACTGTCGGATTTAAAAGCATACGGGGCAGCAATTGACAGTATTCGCTTGTACGGAGAGGTTGGATTTGCCAAGATTCCGTTTGATTGTCCGGATGCGCTTATCGCGATTATTTCTGATTTTATTTTATCATTGGATGTCGTTACGGTTTCTGTTGTATATTCCATGCGTGCTGACGGAATTAAATTCTCTGTCAGAAGCGAAATCGATGCAGTTGATGCTGGTAAAGTTGCAGCAAGCGCGCTTTCCGGAATCGGAAACGGCGGCGGACACAAAGGAATGGCAGGAGGTTTTATTCATAGTAGCAAATGGGGACAGCTTGGAGATGATATGGATAAGGAAATCGAGAGCAGATTCATGCAGTCAATCAAGATATAATCATATAGAGCCGATGGACCGGAGAGCAGATGTGTTCTCCGGTATTTTTTTATTGACAAAAATCGAGAATGTGATATAGTGTTCCTAGAAAGAACTACTAATGTGCACAGGGGATATTTGTATGGTAGAAAAATTAATGATATTCGGGCTTACAAGGCAGGAGGCGACCATTTATATTTGTTTATATCAAAACGGAGCCATGAATGGATACGAGACGGCCAAGTTGACCGGGATTTCACGTTCTAACGTGTATAGTGCACTTGCCGGATTGGTGGAGAAAGGTGCAGCATATCTGATGGAGGGAACATCTAATAAGTATCTGGCTCTTCCGGTAGAGGAATTGTGTGAGAATTATGTGAGGCACATTACGGAAGCGAAAGAGTATCTGGAAAAGAATCTGGTACAGAATAAACAGGGTACGGAAGGATATATTACGATAGAAGGTTATCAGCATATTCAGGATAAGATTTGTTCGATGCTTTCAAAGGTGGAACACAGACTTTATTTATCACTTTCATCTTGCGATGTGCCACAATATCTGGCACAATTAGAGAGGCTGGCTTCAGAAGGCAAAAAGGTGGTTCTTTTGACGGACGCGAAGCCGGACTGTTCGAAACAGATACAGGTTTATGTTTCTGATACGAAGGAAAAACAGATTCATCTGATTGTGGATTCGGCATATGTACTGACAGGAGATTATTCGGGCAGCGAGACAGATACATGTCTGTATTCCGGACAGAAAAATTTTGTAAATGTGCTCAAAGATGCGCTTAGAAACGAAATCAGGCTCTCGGAGCTCGGGTATGAGAAACGGGATGAAAACTGAAACATAATAAAATCAAAAAGAGAAAGGAAAGAAAATTATGGCAATCAGAATCGGTATTTTAGGTTATGGAAATTTGGGAAAGGGAATTGAATGTGCAATTAAACAGAATTCGGACATGGAACTTGTGGCTGTGTTTACAAGACGCGCACCGGAATCCGTAAAAATTTTAACGCCGGGTGTTTCTGTATATTCAGTAGATGAGGCAGTTTCTAAAAAAGATGAGATTGATGTTCTTATTCTTTGTGGCGGTAGTGCAACAGACCTTCCGGTTCAAACACCGGAGTATGCAAAATATTTCAACGTAGTAGACAGCTTTGATACACATGCAAAGATTCCGGAGCATTTTGCGAATGTTGATGAGTCAGCAAAGGCTAACGGAAAGGTTGCTATGATCTCTGTGGGTTGGGACCCTGGTATGTTCTCTTTGAACAGATTGTATGCAAATGCAATTCTCCCGGACGGAAAAGACTATACATTCTGGGGCAAAGGTGTCAGTCAGGGACATTCAGATGCGATTCGCCGCGTGGAAGGCGTAAAAGACGGTAAGCAGTACACAATTCCTGTAGACAGTGCGCTTGAGGCTGTCAGAAGTGGAAGTAATCCTGAGCTTACTACCCGCCAGAAACATATCAGAGAGTGTTTTGTAGTTGCCGAGGAAGGTGCAGATCTTGCGAAGATCGAGCAGGAAATCAAATCTATGCCAAATTACTTTGCAGACTATGATACGATTGTTAACTTTATTTCAGAAGAAGATCTTAAAGCTAATCACAGCGGAATTCCACATGGTGGATTTGTGATTCGCAGCGGACAGACAGGTTGGGACGGCGAGCACAAGCATATTGTAGAATACAGTCTGAAACTTGATTCTAACCCTGAATTTACAGCATCTGTTATTGTGGCTTATGCAAGAGCTGCATACCGCATGCAGAAAGAAGGACAGACAGGATGTAAGACAGTGTTCGATGTGGCACCGGCTTACCTTAGCCCATGCAGCGCAGAAGACTTACGCGCACACCTTCTGTAAGAAAGTTGTTTATTGGTAACAGAATAGTAGCATACAAGGAGAAGTAAAATGAACAAAGTACCTTTTGTAAATAAAGAACAGATAGAAGAAATCGTAAAAAACTATCCGACGCCGTTTCATATTTATGATGAAAAGGGACTTCGCGAAAATGCTCAGGCGGTGAAAGAAGCTTTTGCATGGAATAAAGGGTTTAAAGAGTATTTTGCGGTAAAAGCGAATCCGAATCCGTTTTTGATTCAGATTTTAAGAGAATATGGTTGTGGATGCGACTGCTCATCGATGACAGAGCTTATGCTTTCCAAAGCACTTGGTGCTGTCGGAACGGATATTATGTTTTCATCCAATGACACCCCGGCTGAGGAGTTTGTCTATGCCAACGAGATTGGTGCCACGATTAATTTGGATGACTTTACGCACATTGAGTTTTTAGAGAAAACGATAGGTAAGCTTCCGGAAACGCTATCCTGTCGTTATAATCCGGGCGGAGTGTTCAAGATGAGTAACGGTATTATGGATAACCCGGGTGATTCTAAATACGGATTTACGACAGAGCAGCTTTTTGAAGGTTTCAAAATCATGAAAGAAAAGGGCGTAAAGAATTTCGGTATTCATGCGTTCCTTGCGAGCAACACCGTGACGAATGAATATTATCCGATGCTTGCGAAACAGTTGTTTGAACTGGCTGTGCAGCTTCGTGACGAGACAGGTGCACATATTACATTTATCAACCTTTCCGGTGGTGTGGGAATTCCATATACTCCGGACAAAGAGCCGAATGATATCCGCGCAATCGGAGAAGGGGTTCGCAAAGTATACGAGGAAATTCTTGTACCTGCAGGAATGGGAGACGTGGCAATCTATACAGAAATGGGACGTTTTATGATGGGACCGTATGGTGCGCTTGTGACGAAAGCTATTCATGAGAAACATACACATAAAGAGTACATTGGTGTGGATGCATGTGCGGTAAATTTAATGCGTCCGGCGATGTACGGTGCTTATCATCACATTACTGTTCTCGGCAAAGAAGATGCTGCATGTGACTGTAAGTATGATGTGACAGGTTCTCTTTGCGAAAATAATGATAAATTTGCTATCGATCGCATGCTTCCGAAGATTGACAAGGGAGATTATCTGGTGATTCATGATACGGGTGCACATGGGTTTGCGATGGGGTACAACTACAATGGTAAGCTCAAATCAGCAGAGCTTTTGCTGAAAGAAAACGGAGAAGTACAGCTTATCCGTCGTGCGGAGCAACCGAAAGATTATTTTGCGACACTGGATTGTTTTGATATTTTTAATGAACTGAATAAATAAGAACTTCTTTCGTAGCACAGATGAGGAAATAAGAGGAGAAATCATGGGATTGTTTGAAGGTTTGAAAAAGAAATTTGCGCCGAAGCATACAAACGTATCTTCTGGAGGATCACGTATTTATCGCTATGAAGAACAGGAAGATACAGGATGGCGACCGCCGCAGGAGTACGGAAAGTACGCGGAAGAGATCAGCGATTATATGGCGCAGCTTTTTCCTGACAGGGAGGAGTTTGTGTATCATGAGATCATTTCTGATCTCGTACATATTGATGTGTATATCCGGCGGCCGAATGACGAACAGAAGTTTTATGTGGTTTATACGACCGGTATGAGTGATCTTCCGATGACTTTACCGAAGGATCTTAAGGACCGCGATGATATCAAATATGCAGAACTTTACATGTTTTTACCGGAAGACTGGCGTTTAGGTGAGCCGGGGCAGTCGGTTTCTTCGGAAGAGACAGATATATGGATTGTAAATTATATCAAGTTTTTGGCACGCTTTCCGCATGAATATAAAACATGGCTGGCGTACGGGCATACTTTGCCGAACGGACCGGATTATGAACCGCTTTGTGAAGGAACGAAACTCGGAGGTGTTGTGCTTTCGCAGGGGGATGGGCCTCTTGAGTGTGTCGTGACAAAAGATGGAACACGAGTTAACCTTTATATGGTGATTCCGGCGTATGAGGAGGAAATCCAGTATAAGCTCAAATACGGAATGGGTGCATTGGATGACGTGTTTAGAGAGAAAAAACTTCCGGTGGTATTGAATTTGCAGAGGGAGAATTTGTGCGCAGATTTTAAAGAGAAACTGGATTGACGATGGTACGAGGAGGATATAAGCAATGGAATCTTGCTAACAGTTACTACAAAGGAGAAGGCGTTGAAAAAAACTCGAAGAAGCTGTGAAATGGTATACGAAAGCCGCAGCACAAGGACATGAGAAAGCGCAAGCAAAGTTGTTGGGACTTAGCAAAGATATGTAGTTTCGGTTTTATAAATAAAAAGGAGCAGATGCTCCTTTTTTTGTTGACAAAAGATAAGTAATATGTTACCTTTTATATTGTGAATAGGTAATATGTTACATAAAAGAGGTGGAGACATGAATTTTCAGCAGGTAATGCAGCATGAATATGTCGATTTTGCAGGGATAGAGGAGTCTTATTTTTTGCTGGGTCTGCTCAGTGCTTTTGATAATCGGTTTCAGGCAGTGGCGGATAAGATGATTCAAGTGGTTAGCTGGAAGCAATTTTTTGCAATTATTTGTATCAATATGTGCAAGGAAAGCCCGACGATCAAAGAACTTGCAGAGATTATGGGGAGTTCGCATCAGAATGTAAAGCAAATTCTTTTGAAATTGGAGAAAAAGGGATTTGTGGAGATTTGCACAGATGCGCAGGACAAGAGAAAGCAGAGAGTGTCGTTGACACAAACGTGTTTGGAGTTTTGTGTGGAAAATGATGAGAGAAGTATGCAGGCACTAACTGCTATGTTTGAAGGAATTAGCCGTGAGCAACTGCAGATTACGATACAGGCGATCATGCAAGTGGTAGATAATTTAAAGAAACTATAGGAGGACATTATGAAAACATTAGTTGTGTATAAGAGTAAGACAGGATTTACGAAAAAATATGCAGAGATAATCGCAAAAGAAGTGCAGTGTGACATGATAGAACTGAAAAAGGCAACAGCGGCGAAAATGGCGGAATATGATACAGTGGTATTTGGTTCCAGATTGTTTGCGGGAAACGTAGATGATCTGAAAAAAGCAAAAGAAATGTTCGCAGCAAGCAGTGCAAAAGAGCTTGTTGTATTTGCGACGGGTGCGACTCCGAATGCGGCGGAGGATATTGTGAATGACGTATGGGAAAACAATTTTACGCCGGAAGAACTTGAAGTAATCCCGCATTTTTATATGCAGAGCGGAATTTGCTATGAAAAAATGCCATTTATGGAAAAAATGATGATGAAAATGGCGGCGAGGATGATGAAAAATCAAAAAGAAAAGACGGAGATGGGCCAGGGATTTGAGGAAGCACTCAAAGGCTCGTTTGACATCAGCGGGGAGGAGTATGTGAAGCCGCTGGTAGAGTATTTGAAGAAGTAAAAAGAAAGAACCATGGATGAATTCCATGGTTCTTTTTCTGCCGGCGGCGGGACTTGAACCCGCACGGGCGTACACCCAACAGATTTTGAGTCTGCATCGTCTGCCATTCCGACACGCCGGCGTTTTTTCAACCGAAGATTAGTTTAACATAACAGGAAAGGAATTTCAAGTAGCATATTGAGAAAAACATTCGCATGTCCGGATAAAGTACTATATGTCAGGGGAGGAGGTACTTGCCTTGACAAGCATAGGCGATTTTTTTACAATTAAAAAAGCGTATTTGTAAGGAAAGGGATAAGAAAAAATGGAACAGAAGCTTTATGTGTTCGGAACCGGAAATGCTGCGGTGACGAAATGTTATAATACTTGTTTTGCATTAAGTGACGGTGAGGAACTTTTTTTGGTTGACGCCGGCGGCGGAAATGGGATTTTAACACAGTTTGAGAAGATGAATGTCTCGGTAAATCAGATTCATCATATGTTTGTAACGCATAAGCACACGGACCATATTCTTGGGGCTGTCTGGATTGTGCGGATGGTTGCGACGCAGATGCATAAGGGTAATTATAAAGGTGATTTTCGGATATACGGACATAAAGAAGTGGTTGCGATGCTACGTTCCTTCTGTGATATGATGCTCGCCAAAAAGCATGTTGCTTTTTTGGATGAGCGTATCTTTTTCGATGAGGTGACGGAAGGGCAGACCGTTGAGATTTTGTCCTATTCCGTGACGTTTTTTGATATTTTTTCGACGAAGGCAAAGCAGTTTGGTTTTACAACGACACTTCGGGACGGAAGTGCGTTAACGTTTACGGGGGATGAGCCGTACAACGAGGCGTGCGAGAAATTTGTCATCGGAAGTACGTGGCTTTTGCACGAGGCATTCTGTCTTGACGAAGACAAAGATGTGTTTGAGCCATATGAAAAGCATCATGGAACGGCAATGGATGCAGGACGGACGGCACAGGAACTGATGGCGGAGAAAGTTGTACTTTGGCATACGGAAGATAAGACGCTTGCGACGAGAAAGCAGAAATATACAAAAGAAGCAAAGCAGGTGTTTGATGGGGAAGTATTTGTGCCGGATGATATGGAAATTATTTGCCTTTTTTGATATAATAAATAGTCAAGGTAAAAAAGGGTGATGCTATGGATTGTAAACAGATTCAGTATCAGATTCCAGCTTTTTTGAAGGATGAACTAAAAAGCAGAGATTTGATGCGATTTTTAGGACATATGGAAATATGTGAGGACTGTAAAGAAGAGCTTACAATACAGTATTTGTCGTCGGAAGGTATTTCGCGTTTGGAGGAAGGTAAAACCTTTGACCTCGACCGGGAGTTGAAGGAATACATGGAGCAGACGGAAAGAGGGATGATGAGACGTCGAAACTGTATTCTCGGGTTTGTTGCTTTTGAAATTGTCGCAATCGCAATGGTTGCATTGACATATATTTATGCGTTGCTTTAGGCTTACCGGGGCGATGTGTTAAGAGCAGGAGAGAATAAATGGAACAAAAACTTGTACTGATTGATGGGCACAGCATTCTAAACAGAGCGTTTTACGGAGTTCCGGATTTGACGAATCCGGAAGGGCTTCACACGAATGCAATCTATGGATTTTTAAATATTATGTTTAAGATATTGGAGGAAGAAAAACCACAGTATCTGGCAGTAGCTTTCGATTTGAAGGCACCGACTTTCCGCCACAAACGCTATGCGGCTTATAAAGGTACGCGAAAACCGATGCCGGAGGAACTGCGGCAGCAGGTTCCGGTGATGAAGGAAGTACTTGCGGCTATGGGAATCCTGACGATGGAGCAGGAAGGATATGAGGCCGATGATATTCTCGGAACAATGGCGAAAAGAGCGGAGAAGGAAGGTATTGCAGTAGCACTTGTTTCCGGAGATCGCGATTTACTGCAGATTGCGACGGATACGATTAAGATACGTATTCCGAAAACCAAGGGGAATCGAACCGAGGTGGAGGATTATTATGCGGCGGATGTCAAAGAGCGATATCATGTCTCGCCGCTGCAGTTTATAGAATTGAAAGCATTGATGGGAGACACGGCGGACAACATTCCGGGAGTTCCGAAGGTAGGAGAAAAAACGGCGACCGGACTAATGGAAACGTATGGGTCTATTGAAAATATTTATGCGCATCTCGATGAGATTACGAAGAAGAGTATTCAAACGACACTCCGTGAAAATCGTGAGCTTGCAGACTTGTCCAAGGAGCTTGCGACGATAGAGACGGATGCGCCGATTTCATATACACTTGCACAGGCAAAGCTTGGTGACATGTACACGAAGGAAGCCTATGAGCTGTTTAAAAGGCTGGCATTTAAGAATATGCTCAGCCGTTTTGAGAATGCAGGCGAGGCGGAGAAACCGCTTCCGGAATGCAGACTTGTCAGCAATATGACAGAGGCGGAAAGAGTGTTTAACGAATGCGCATCTGCGGAGATTGTTGCATATTATGTGGCCCGGGATACGGGAATTGCACTTACCTTTTCGGAAGATAACAGTTATTTCGTGGCCGCACAGGGGTTTCTTACCATGGACTATCTGGCCGGAAAGCTGGACGGGCTGCGTAGAAGCTGTATGCTGGTGTCTTTTGACTGTAAAAAGTCATATGACTGTTTCAGTGGTGATGTAGAGATGGTAAGCGGTTTTTTTGATGTAAAACTTGCGGCCTATCTGATGAATCCGTTAAAGAGTGAATACACCATTGATGATGTGGCGGGTGAGTACTGTGGCATCGCTTTGCAGGATTACAAGACGCAGTTCGGGAAAGTCGGATATGCGGATGCCTTTGAGGCAGATGAGGGAAAATTTACTGCATATATGGGCAGTATTGTATATACGATCAAAAACAGTTATCCTTTGCTTACTGCAAAATTGCAGGAATCAGGGATGGAAGAACTGTTTTGGACAATGGAAATGCCGTTGACTTATGTGCTTTATGCGATGGAAAAAGAAGGTGTCATTGTTAAAAAAGATGAACTTGTCGAATACGGAAGACTCCTGGAGGAAAAAATAGTTGTCTTAAGACAACAGATTTATGATGCGGTAGGCGAGGTGTTTAATATTAATTCGCCGAAGCAGCTTGGAGAAATATTATTCGAAAAAATGCAACTTAAGGGCGGCAAGAAGACAAAGACGGGCTATTCAACGGCGGCGGATGTGCTTGAAAAACTTGCGCCGGAGTATCCGGTGGTCGCTGATATTTTAGAATACCGGGGCTTGACGAAACTGAAATCGACGTATGCGGACGGTTTGGCAGAGTATATCGGTGAGGATGGGAGAATCCACACGAGTTTTAACCAAATGATTACGGCAACAGGGCGCATTTCTTCAACAGAACCGAATTTGCAGAATATACCGATGCGAATGGAACTCGGACGTCTGATTCGGAAGGTGTTTGTCCCGAAAGAAGGATGCGTATTCATGGATGCGGATTACTCGCAGATAGAGCTTCGCATTTTGGCACATATGTCGGAAGATGAGGAGTTAATTGAAGCTTACCGCATGTCTGAGGATATTCACCGCATTACGGCTTCTAAGGTGTTCCATACACCGTTTGAAGAAGTGACAGACTTGCAGAGAAGAAATGCGAAGGCGGTTAACTTCGGGATAGTGTATGGCATCAGTTCATTTGGATTAAGTCAGGACTTAAGTATCAGCCGTAAGGAGGCTGCTGCGTATATTGACCAGTATTTTGAAACTTATCCGGGAATTAAGCAGTTTTTGGACCGCTGTGTGCAGACCGCAAAGGAAACGGGAGAGAGCCGGACGTTATATGAGCGCAGGCGACCGATACCGGAGCTGGGGAGTTCTAATTTTATGCAGCGTCAGTTCGGGGAGCGTGTGGCGATGAATGCGCCGATTCAGGGTACGGCAGCGGATATCATGAAAATTGCGATGATTCGTGTGTATCGTTCCCTTTTGGAGGAAGGTCTTAAGAGCCGGATTCTTTTGCAGGTACATGACGAGCTTCTTCTGGAAGTGTATGAGGATGAAGTGGAGCAGGTGCGGGAGATTCTCTATCGTGACATGAAAGGGGCTGCGCAACTTTCCGTGGAACTTGAGATTGATGTGCATACAGGTGAAAACTGGTATGAAGCCAAATAGGCAGACAAAGGAAATTCAGTCATGATTATAATAGGAATTACGGGCGGTGTCGGCTGTGGAAAATCGGCGGTGCTGAGGTATTTGGAGGCCAATTACAAGGCGCGCATCTTGCTCGCAGATGATGTGGCGAACCTCCTGAAGGAGCCGGGAATGCCATGCTATGAGCCGGTTATTGAATGTCTCGGGACTCAGATTGTGAAGGAAGACGGCGCGATAGATAAATTAAAGATGGCGCAGGCGATATTTTCCGATATGGGGAAGCTTGCTGCGGTTAATGCCATCATTCATCCGGCAGTACGCACATATGTTGAGCAGGAAATCGCGAGAGAAAAGGAAGCGCAGGTTTATGATTTTTTCTTTTTGGAGGCAGCGCTTTTAATAGAAGAACATTACGACGAAATCGTCGATGAACTTTGGTATGTGTATGCGAATGAAACAGTGCGCAGAGAACGTCTGAAGGTAAGCCGGGGCTATTCTGATGAGAAGATAACTTCTATTATGGAAAAGCAACTCAGTGAGCAACTTTTTCGTGAGGCGTGTTCGTATGTGCTCGACAATTCGGGCAGTTTTGAAGAGACAAAAAAACAGATAAATGAAAAAATGGGGGTATACCTGTGCAAAAGGCAGATATGAAACAACCAAAATATGTATATGGACTTGATATCGGAACGAGAAGCATTGTAGGGACGATAGGATATCTGGAGAAAGACCGGTTTATCGTTGTGGCTCAGCGCGTGAAAGAGCATGAGACGAGAGCGATGATTGACGGACAGATTCATGATATCGGTGCGGTAGGCGATATGATTCGTGAAGTGACGGAAGAGTTGGAAATTGAGACCAAACAGGAATTGAAACAGGTTTGCATTGCTGCGGCCGGACGTGTGCTTCGTACGGTGACAACCCATGTGGAGATTGATCTTGAGGGGGAGAAACTCATTGCGAAAGAGGATATTTTTGCGCTTGATTCCTACGGCGTGGAAAAGGCATATGAGCAATTCCAGAAAGAGAACGACCTCGATATGAAATTTTACTGCGTCGGTTATACGGTGATGCGATATTTTATGAACGGATATCCGATGAGCAATCTTGAGAATCACAAAGCAAAGACGATTGCTGCGGATTTGATTGCGACTTTCCTGCCGGACGATGTGGTCGATGGTCTGTATAAGGCGGTAGAACTTGCGGGATTGGAAGTGGCAAATCTTACGCTCGAGCCGATTGCAGCGATGGAAGTTGCGATTCCGCAGATGTACCGTATGTTAAATATTGCCCTGATAGACGTCGGAGCAGGAACAAGCGATATTTCCATTACGAAGGATGGCAGTATTGTAGCTTACGGAATGTTGCCGGTTGCAGGAGATTGTCTGACAGAGGATATTGCAAGACATTGTCTCGTCGATTTTAAAACGGCGGAGCAGATTAAATGCGGAATAGAGAAGTCCGAGACAGTAGAGTACAAAGATATTATGGGTCTTCCGCAGAAAATTGCCAGAGAGGAAGTGCTTCACATTGTGGAGGACAATATGACATCTATGGCAGTGCAGGCAGCAGATAAAATCAAAGAACTCAACGGAGATAAACCGGTCAGCGCGGTATTTGTTGTCGGCGGCGGCGGAAAGATAGAAGGATACACGAAATGTGTGGCAGAGCGTCTCGGTATTCCGGCGGAGAGATGTGCGCTTCGCGGGGAAGAAGTCATGCAGAAAATTGATTTTCTTCCGAGAGATATCGTGAAGGATTCTCTTCTTGTGACACCGGTCGGTATCTGCTTGAATTTCTATGAGCAGAGCAACAACTTTATGTTTGTTACTTTTAACGGACAGAGAGTCAAATTATATGATAACAACAAGCTTGCGGTGGTGGATGCAGCGATTCAGGCAGAATTCCCGAATGAGGATTTATTCCCGAAACGGGGAGAAGGTCTGACGTTTACATTCAACGGGAAGGAAAAGACGCTTCGCGGCGGACGAGGTGAATCGGCAGTGATTCTTCTGAACGGAAATCCTGCGGATATACATACTCCGATTCGGGCGAACGACGTTATCAACGTAGAGTGCTCGACAGCGGGTGAGAAAGCAACACAGCAGCTTGGTAAATTTCCGGAATACAAAGAAACTATCAGCATTACGGTCAATGGTCAGAATATTACACTTCCGAAGTTTGCCAGTGTAAACGATGAGTTGCAGACAGCTTACTATGAGATTCAGGATGGTGATGTTATCGAAATGCTCAATTATTATACCGTTGAGCAGGTTACGGAAGTGATGGATGTGCTCTTAGAGCAGGGGGCAGTCATCCGTGTGAATAATGTCGTTGCAGATAAACAAACAAAAGTATATGACAATTTTGCACTTGAATGGTCCTATGAACAGCCGGAGAAGGAAGAGGCGCAGGATACAGAAATTGAAGAGGACGAAGTGGTAACAGACGGTTATGAAGAGACAACGCAACCGCGTGAAACGGTGCAACCGACTGCAACTTCAGATGACGGGCTCAGTCCGCTTGAGCGTGCTAAGAGACGTGCAGAGGAGATTGCGAGAGCTCCGGTAACCGAAGAGGTGGAAGAAGAATTAAAGAAGGCGAAAGCCTATGCAGCAGCAGAACGTATTTCTGCATTTGCAACTGCTTTTAATCAGACGGGACAGATGCCACCGGTGGTATCAAGACCGGTCATGCCGAATTTCAGTTTTGCGGCAAAGACGGCACCGAAACCACAGCCGGTAACAGCCCCACAGACGAGCGAACCACAGGTAACTCCTGCTCCGCAGGAAGTTTCCGCCCCACCTCAGCCGGCGGAACCGACACCGACAGTACCGGGGTCTGGGTATCCGGCAGACGGAGTAACTGTCATTGTCAATGGGGATCCGGTAACGCTTACGGGAAAAGCGGATTATATCTATGTGGACGTGTTTGACCGGATTAATTTTGATTTGTCAAAGCCGCAGGGAAAAATGGTGGAAACACTGATCAACGGAAGAAAAGCACAGTATATCGAACCGCTTCACAACGGCGATGAACTGGAAATCTTTTGGAAGGATTAACTAGAGAAGATGAGACTACTTAGTATAGCAAGCGGAAGCAGCGGTAACTGTATTTACATCGGAGATGACACGACGCATATTCTGATTGATGCAGGTATCAGCGGAAAGCGGATTGAGGCAGGGCTTAACTCCATCGGAGTGAGCGGCAAAGATTTAGATGCAGTGCTTGTGACACATGAACATGTTGACCATATCGGAGGCCTTGGAGTACTTGCCAGAAAGTTTGATGTTCCGATTTATTCCACGCGCGGAACAATTGCCGGTATTTCTGTGGCGAAGTCGGTAGGAGATATTGACGGTCAGCTTTTTCAGATAATTCGCAGAAATGAAAATATATCCATTGGTTCGCTGATGATACAGGCACTTCCGATTTCACATGATGCGGCGGAACCGGTATGTTTTAAAGTATCAAATGAAGCGAGTACGGTCGCAGTCGCAACGGATATGGGATACTACACACAGGAACTCATCGAGCAGCTCAAAGGGTTGGATGCTATTTTGCTTGAGGCAAACCATGATGTGAATATGGTACAGGTCGGACCTTATCCGTATTACTTAAAACAGCGCATTTTAGGAAAAAAAGGACATCTCTCCAATGAGAGTGCAGGAAGACTTTTGAGCGAGATTGTGCATGATGATTTAAAACATGTTTTTCTTGGACATTTAAGCCGGGAAAATAATCTACCGCAGCTTGCGCATGAAGCGGTAAGGCTTGAGGTTACGATGGGAGATAATCCGTATCAGGCTTCAGATTTTGATATACGCGTAGCGGAGCGCAGTGAGCCTTCCGGGTTGATAGAAGTATAAATGGTACTTGCATTCACAGATACAAGCGTTTATGATAACAAGAGATTTTAGCGAAATATAATTACGAGGAGACAGAGAGATGAAAAAAACAATTATAACAGTCGTTGGAAAAGATACCGTTGGAATTATTGCGAAGGTTTGTACATACCTTGCAGATAATCAGATTAATATTTTGGATATTTCACAGACCATCGTTGCTGACTATTTTAATATGATGATGATTGTAGACCGCAGCAATGCTCTTAAGTCGTTTGGAGATATGTCAGATGACCTCAAGGCTGTCGGAGAAGAAATCGGTGTTATGATTAAATGTCAGAGAGAAGAAATATTTGACATGATGCACAGAGTATAAAAATGCAGATTACACCATAAGACAGAATATATACAAGGAGACATCGTCATGATTAGTCAATACGAAGTTTTAGAAACAAATGAAATGATAGAAAAAGAGAATTTGGATGTAAGAACGATTACAATCGGTATCAGTCTTTTGGATTGTATCGACTCAGATCTCGAAATTTGTAAGAAAAAAATATATGAAAAAATAAGAAGTACAACAGACAAATTAATTGAGACCGGAAATAAAATCGAGAAAGAATATGGTATTCCGATTGTCAATAAACGCATCAGTGTAACCCCGATTGCGCTTGTCGGCGGGGCGTGCTGTAAGACAACTTCGGATTTTGCCCAGATTGCAAAAGTGCTTGATACAGTAGCAAAAGAGGTCGGGGTGAATTTTATCGGCGGTTATTCCGCGCTTGTATCAAAAGGGATGACGAAGGCGGACGAACTTTTGATTCGCTCCATCCCGGAAGCTCTTTCTACGACAGAGCGTGTATGTAGTTCCGTAAATTTAGGGTCGACCAAAACCGGTATCAATATGGACGCGGTCAAGCTTATGGGAGAGATTATCAAAGAAACAGCAGAGTATACGAAAGAGGACGATTCTCTCGGATGTGCAAAGCTGGTTGTATTTTGTAATGCGCCGGACGACAATCCGTTTATGGCGGGAGCGTTCCACGGTGTGACGGAAGCGGACGCGATTATCAATGTCGGAGTTTCAGGTCCGGGTGTTGTGCGTACTGCACTTGAAAAAGTGCGTGGCGAAAGCTTTGAAGTGCTTTGTGAGACAATTAAAAAGACGGCATTTAAGGTGACGCGTGTCGGTCAGCTTGTAGCAAAGGAAGCATCCAAGATGCTTGGTATTCCGTTTGGTATCGTGGATTTATCTCTTGCACCGACGCCGGCAATCGGAGATTCGGTGGCAGATATCCTGTGTGAAATCGGACTGGAGTATGCGGGAGCACCGGGGACGACGGCTGCTCTTGCCTTGTTAAATGACCAGGTGAAAAAAGGCGGTGTTATGGCATCATCTTATGTCGGTGGCTTAAGTGGTGCGTTTATTCCGGTCAGCGAAGATCAGGGAATGATTGATGCGGTGCTTGCAGGAGCACTTACACTTGAGAAATTAGAGGCAATGACATGTGTATGCAGCGTCGGACTTGATATGATAGCTATTCCGGGAGATACCAAAGCAACAACCATTTCAGGAATCATTGCAGATGAGATGGCAATCGGAATGGTAAATCAGAAAACGACGGCGGTTCGTATCATTCCGGTGATTGGTAAAGGAGTAGGTGAGACGGTAGAATTCGGAGGGTTGTTAGGTTATGCCCCGATTATGCCTGTCAATCCGTTCGGATGTGATGCGTTTGTAAATCGTGGCGGAAGAATTCCGGCACCGATTCACAGCTTCAAAAACTAAAATGCGGATATAATATAAGGCAGCTCTTTAACTCGATTTAAAGGGCTGCCTTTTTATGTTTTATAGTTTTTATATTGTGATAACCGGACGCTGATACTCGTTTTGCATCGGGCAACTGAATTTGTTGGAGACAACGCTTTCATATATATGCGATGCCAAAATACCGCGTTCAAACTGTTTGCGGCCGATTTCGGATTCGATATTACGGCCGTCCGTCACTTTGGTAATCAGCGGAATGGATGCATTGCGCTGCAAAGTTTTTAACAAACCTCTGCCATCATCGTGGAATCCGAGTACGCGTGCATAAAAAACTGTTCCGCCGGCTTTGTAATCCTGCATGTCTTCTTTGCGTAAGTTTAATAAAATATGGCACAGAAGACGACTGACTCTCGCATAGGTAAGGTTTTTTGTTTTTAAGATGTCGCACATTTGCTCGTAGTCATATGGTTGATACAGCACTTTTAATATGCGGTCGGACAAATCTTCATTGATATCTACAAAATCTGTGTAACCATTTGCTTCCTCTACAAGTAATTTGTATTTGAGCATGGCAGAAAAATCACGCGGAAAGATTGGATATGTTTTTCCGAAATGTTCTTCCATGATGGCAAACACATTTTCCGGAACCTGACCGCGAATCATTGACAGGTTACCCTGCGCATCCAGCGAGTGTCTGAGTGCAAGCGAAGAGCTGTACTGCTGACTGAAACGCTGGGAATGATAGTCAGAACCTGTTCTCTGAATCGTCACAGGCTGAATCTTACTGTGACGACGGATGATGCTCTTCATATATTCGATACCGAGAATGTTATTCGGCGAACCGATGATATTTTCGTTTTCGGCAAAGGATGGAATGCAGTGAATCAAAGCACGGTTTCTGGCACGTGGGAAAGTGGCCCCGTTTTTGAGTTCGGCTTTGAGCATTTCACGATAGTCATCCGGCTCAGTTGCAAGAATCTCGGCAATCGGACGAAGCAGTTCGATATCGCCGCATTCGCTGCCGAAACATACATAATCCACACAACCGAGTTTGTCAAGAAGGGCGATGGCGCCATCTGCAAAATACTCCGCACTTCCGCATGCGTAGCAGGACGGAAGTTCCAGTACCATATCTGCACCGTTTTCCAAAGCCATACGGGCACGGGAATATTTATCGATAATGGCAGGTGTTCCGCGCTGCGTAAAATTGCCGCTCATGACAACAATAATAAAGTCTGCGCCTGTTATTCTCCGTGTCTGTTCGATGTGATATTTATGCCCGTTGTGGAACGGATTATACTCTGCAATGATTCCGGCAATTTTCATGCTAACCTCCAAATAACTTTTTATAAAAGTCGTATACTAATAAAATAACATATTTGAAAGAAAGGTACAATGTACATTTTTTAGTACACTTTTTCATCTTGTACTTGGAGAAGCCTTGGATTATAATGTATTTATAGAACGCCCTATAGGGGTAGTAGGGTGAAGGGAGAAAACTATGTCATATATTGATAAGATTAAAGAAAAAGCCCGTGCAGACAGAAAGACAATTGTGCTGCCGGAGACAAGTGATAAGCGTACTTTGATTGCTGCTTCGCATATTATCGAAGAAGGCATTGCCGATATTATTATGGTCGGCGATGAGGAAAAGATTATGGACGGTGCAGGATGGTTGGAAGTGGAACTGGACGGTGTTGTTGTCGTGAATCCTAAAACTTCCGAACTGACAGAAAAGTATGTGCAACTTTTATATGAAACAAGAAAAGCAAAGGGTATGACGATAGAAAAAGCGCGCGAAAAGCTTTTGAATGACTATCTTACGTTCGGTGTTATGATGGTAAAAGCCAATGATGCGGACGGAATGGTGGCAGGAGCATGTCATGCGACAGCAGATACGCTTCGTCCGGCACTTCAGATTCTCAAGACAGCACCGGGCGTGAAGCTCGTATCCGGTTTCTTTATCATTGATGTTCCGGATTGTAAATACGGTGCAGACGGAACATTCCTGTTTGCGGATTGCGGTCTGAATCAGGACCCGACAGCAGAGGAACTTGCAGCGATTGCGGAAACCTCTGCAAAGAGTTTCCAGTCACTTGTCGGGGTGAAACCGATGATTGCCATGCTTTCCCATTCTACGAAGGGAAGTGCGAAACATCCGCTTGTAGATAAAGTGGTGGAGGCAACACGAATTGCCAAAGAACAGTATCCATATCTTTGTATCGACGGAGAACTGCAGACAGATGCAGCACTCGTTCCGGCAGTTGCCAAATCTAAGGCGCCGGGCAGTGAGGTGGCAGGTAAGGCGAATGTCCTTGTCTTCCCGAACCTTGACTGTGGTAACATCGGATACAAACTGGTGCAGCGTCTCGGAAAGGCGGAGGCTTATGGTCCGATGCTTCAGGGCATTGCAAAACCTGTAAATGACCTGTCACGTGGATGTTCTTGGGAAGATATTGTTGGAGTTGTGGCATTGACTGCTGTACAGGCACAGCTTTATTAATGATAATGATAGGAGTATTGCAAGATAAGGTGTTTTAAAGGTAACAGCTTACAAGCGATACTCCTTTTTTGTAAATAAAAATTTATAATTATTTGTAACGAAATTCCTTTTTGTACGTTTAAGTAAGTGGGAGGAGGTGATTGATGTGAAGAATACGGATATAAATGCTATGTATCAGGAGCATGCGAAAGTAGTATATGTTTTTTTGTATAAGATGTGTCAGGATACGCATTTGGCGGAAGATTTAATGCAGGATACTTTCTTAAAAGCAATGGAACATATCGATGCTTTTGACGGAAAATGCAAACTGACCACATGGCTTTGCCAGATTGCGAAAAACACATATTATGATTATTTGCGCAAAAATAAAAGATACGCAGATACAGAAATTGCGTTGGACGGAATCAACGGCGGCGAGCTCACGCCGGAGGAGGAAGTTCTTTCAAAAGAAAGCGCAAAAGAAATTCGTATGTACATACATCAATTACCGGAACCGTACAAAGAAGTTTTTCTTTTACGGTTTTACGCAGAATTGCCATTTCGTGAGATCGGACAAATGTTTGGAAAATCTGAGGTTTGGGGACGCGTCACCTACCTTCGCAGTAAAGATATGTTGATTGAGCGGATGGAAGAAAAGTGAAAGGCAGGGTTTGGTTATGAAATGTGAAGTTGCAAGAGATTTATTAACCTTATATGTAGATGATTTATGCTCGCCGGAAACGCGCAGGGAATTGGAAGTGCATTTGAAGGATTGTCCGGAATGCGAAACAAAATTAGAGCACTACAGAAATGAATTAAAGAATGAGAACAAGGTTTTGTCGGATGTGAGGGAGAAGCGGGCATCAGAAATCGAGCCGATGAAAAAAGTAGGAAAAAGGATGAAAAGAAGTAAGCGGAAGGTGATTGCGCTTGGAGTTGCTCTTTTTATTTTTTTGGGGACTTTCGGACTGCTTTGTGTCGGTGAGGCAACCAATCTGTGGCCGGGATTTACCATGATTGGTGATATGATTAAAGTGAAAGCGGCTTGTGAGGATTTGGCAGAAGGCGAAACAGAAAAATTCATGGAACTGCTTGCTTATCATTTCGAAGATGCATATCTACTCCGCAGTACCGGAGCATTTGAGGATATGGATACTTATCTGGCAAGCATGGAAAAGGATGTAAAACAGGCATGCGAGCATTATTTTGCAGGAAAGAATGTAAGAGTTAGAATTAGTGCGTTATTGTCCATCCCATATTATCAGACGTATGCTGCAGATGATTTTGAATCATTAATCGGAATTGAATTTTATAAAGGGGATGAAATCTTATATACGATGGAATTCACTAAAGTGGCCCATGGAAAATTTACGGTGATTGAAAATTCGGACAGAATCATGTCATGTGATGAAGTAAGTTTTACAGGGGGAATGCTTCCGTATGATGATATTTTGTTGAAAATAACGTTGCCATACTCTGCACAGAGCAGTTATCGCAAATTAATAAGCGGTGAAGCAAAGAATATGGGAGGCGGACTTGTTTTAGTAACGAAAAAATCAGATGAAGAGGAAGATCAGGAATTTTCACGACTGAAAAAAGTAAAGTTACAAAAACTGGCAGCAAACGGATGCTATATTAAAAACGTGAATTACAGTCTTTGGGATTTCGATGATGAAAAGAGCAGATGGATTTACAAGGTGTGGATTACGTATGAAGACCAGAGTACAGGATGTGTGTTCGTGGTAGAGCAAAAACTCATGCATTGCAGTAATAAAATGTATGTCATGGAAGGAGAGGGACCGGTAGTCACTTCGGTTTCTTCAGCCTCAAATGAAGTATCACCGGAGAATATGGAGCTTGCAGTCAATTTGTTGCAGTAGAGATGTAATAGAGAATAAATCAGGCGTTTCCCGTATATATATGGGAAACGCCTGATTTTGTTTTATTTTTGTTTGTCAGCAATGGCTAATGCTGTTAAGAAATATCCGCTTAAATAGAAGCAGAAATAATACATAAAAAACATCGCCGGTGCAGTCAGGAAAATAAGAGCCACCTGCGCACTTATCATAAGAACCAGCATTGCAGTCAATTTGTCTTTTTTGCAACATGCAAGTACAAATAATACAAGCATGCAGAGAATTACCGGAATGCAGTTGTAAAAGACAGGCAGAAGTGCATTTGTTTTGATTTCATCCTGTCCGTAAGTTCTGCAGGCAAGAACGGAAATGGTCTTCTCGCGGAGTTCCTGTCCGAATGGCGGGTTCATAAAGACGAACATTGTTTTATAGTCCATATCATAGTAAACTAGTTTGTTAATACTGTCGACGGTACCGCATGGATGATTTACCCTGTCAGGATAAAGGCCGTTCGTATATGCGAATGTCTGCCAGCGGTATTTCATGAATTTGTCCGGATTGTATATGATCAGGCGAAGAGCTGATTTCATAAACGAAGAAAGCTTTTCTTCCGGTAAAATGTCCGGAATGTTCCAGTACTGGCTGATGTTTCGCACGGAAGCCGATTGACGTAACAGTGCAGCATCTACCAAAGTATTGATTTCCATGACATCATCATAAACAGCAGGTCCTTTCAGTGTCTCAACTTCCGTAAATAAGTTGGCCACAGGATTTAAAACGAGGGAAATCGGATACTTGTTGCTTCCGTTTAAAGCGATTTTGTTCGGGACTTGAAATAAGCTATAGCTTAAAATGAAAACAAAGAAGACCAAAATCGCCTGTTTAAAGTTGATCTTTTTTAAAATCAGTAATGTGGCAGGTAACAGTACCAGCAAATATATGTATTCGCTTCTCCAAGCGGTTAAAAGTCCGCAAATTGCAGAAAGCAATAAAGCATTTTGTAAGGAAATGCAGTCTTTTTTTGCAAGATAGTACAGTTTGCACATGACAAAGAGAAAAAGCCACGAAACAAGGGTTGCACGCAGTGTAAACAGATTGCCGTCTATTACCGGGAGCAGAAGGAACGGAATATAAAGCAACAGGCGTTGCTTTCCGGTAATCAGTTCTTCCATATCATGCATAATGACAGAAAACAGAGTGCATATGATGAGTAACTGCACGAAAGTGATGGTTGCCATCGAAGGAAAGAACAGCAGGGCAACAATATAAAGAATGCTTGTCAGTCCGGATTGTCCACCGGAGAGGGTGAAATTCAGTGCGCCCCGTATGACGTAAAATTCATCGCCTTTAAATATTCCCGGCCATGTCAGCAGCCAGAAAACGCTCATGAATGCAAAATAGCCGGCAAAATATTTAAAGTAAGCGAGAAATTTTTTATCTTTTTCAAGCAGTTTCTGTATTACTGTAATGAGAATAAAGTAAAATAAGAAGCAGAATGCCACAGCGATACCTAAAATTCCATAAATATAAAGCTGCGGCTGTTCCGGCATTGAAAAGGTTACTTTATCTCTGTTTTTTACGATTAATATATGCGCAATCACCATGAGTACGGTCATAGGGATTCTCAGCTTTTTCATTAGTTTTGCCATAGTCTAACCTCATTTTTTTTTCTTAATTTTGAATATAGCATATATGGCAGTATTTTACAAATTTTAAGACTATAGATAAGGAAAGCTTTTATGGCAGAGTTCATCTTCGATGTCAAGAAGCCGGTTGCATATATCCGTGGCGGTGTGTCCGGCTCCGTCATATTTATTTTTATATTTATGAAGGGAGCGGATTCCCATTTGACAGCCGGACACGATAAGATCCGCAGCTGTCCGGTCGGAATCATCCATTTGCATTTTGAAGGCAGTTTTGAGTGATGCCATACTTTCTGCCATCATGGAAGGTTCTTTGTCTTCACAACCTGCCTGTTCTAAGAGGTTGTGGATTTCATTTTTCAGTTTGTCGTGATGGTCTTTGCTTTCCTGCAAAATTCGGACATATTTATCGTCGCGGACTTTGTCGAGGATTTCGTCGATGGATGAGATGCCCATGCTGCATCCTGCTTCGCATTCGCGGAGAAGTTTGATGGAATCTTTGTGCGTCATTTTCGATTGCCTCCTTTTGGTTTGTGATTGTTTTCCGTATGTATTATTTCCAAAAGACAGAAAATTATGTTATGATGTGGGATATAGAATCCGTGGAAAAGAGAGGAGTTATATGACGGAAATGAATGAAAACAACAAGAATAACAAACTTGTCATTACCCGTTCACAGATAAAACAAGTGACGGAAGACGCCTGCAAAGCGTGCGGTATGGAAGAGGGATTTTTCGGGAAACTTTGGGATGCATTTTTGAAAAATGACGATGTGTACAAAGAATACGTCATGTATCTTGTGAAAAAAGATTTCCCTTGTGAGGTTAAAATCTGCGGATATACAATCGTGGATATCTTAATCTGGCAGATGGATGGATTTAAGACAAAACTGGATATGGATACAAGCAAAACAAAAGGAAATCAGACATCCATGGTATTGCTGGCATTTGATACTTTTATGAAAATGCGGGAGAATCCGGAGCGTTATTTGACACATTTGTCGGAAGATTCAGGGATTGAGAATCCTTGTGACTGATTTGAGTGATTTGATTTTGAAAAATCGGTTGACAAACTAAAAGTGCATATGTATAATTGTTTGAGTGTGGATAGGAGTATGCTATGTTATATAACCTGACCGATATTTTTTCAAGTGAAGGAAAGACGGAATGCCTTAGCACAGCTTATGAGCTAAAGGTCGTAAACATCCATTCGGAAGAGTTTCCGATTTGTGAATGTTCAGAACTGGCGCTGACGCTGACGAACAAGGCGAAGGGTGAGGTGCTTCTTCAGGGACAGATTTCTCTGGTGTGTGAAATTCCTTGCGGGCGCTGTTTAAAACCGGTGAAGGTTCCGCTTCATCTGGAATTGGAAGAACATCTTAAGGAGAGTCTCATAGGAACTCCGGAAGCAGCGGATGAGATGTCATTTGTAGCAGGATACGAGCTTGATACGGATGCACTTGTCAGCAATGAAATTATGATAAACTGGCCTATGAAGGTTTTGTGCCATGACGATTGCAAAGGAATTTGCACCGTGTGCGGCAAAGACCTGAATGAGGGGGATTGCGGATGTGATACATTTGTTCCGGACCCACGTATGGCAGTAATAAAAGATATCTTTAACGCGTGATAAGGAGGTGTAACGATGTCTATCTGTCCAAAAAATAAATCTTCTAAAGGTAGAAGAGACAAAAGAAGAGCTAACTGGAAAATGAGTGCTCCGACTTTAGTAAAATGCAGCAAATGTGGTGCTTTAATGATGCCTCACAGAGTTTGTAAGAAATGCGGAAGCTACAACAAGAAAGAAATCATTTCCGTAGCTGACTAATTTAGAAAGAACTGACGGGTGCCTGTATTGGATGATACAGGCACCTTTTTTCTTGCTTTTTTATTCTGTTTGAAGTATATTATAAGTTAGCGGTTTATTGACTTATATAAGGAGGAACAGCCATGTCAGAATTGGTAAAAGTGGTAGTTGATGCCATGGGCGGAGACAATGCACCGGAACAGGTAGTAAAGGGTGCAGTAGAAGCATTAAAAGAGAGTGAAAAAGTATTTGTGTACCTTGTAGGCCGTGAAGAAGCGGTAAATGAGGAACTTGCAAAATATGAGTATGATAAAGAGAGAGTGGAAGTGGTCAACGCGACGGAAGTGATTGAGATGGCGGAAGCACCGGTCAATGCAATCCGCAGCAAAAAGGACTCATCCATTGTAAAAGGTATGAATATGGTTCGCAACGGAGAGGCAGATGCGTTTGTTTCAGCAGGCAGTACCGGTGCGGTTTTAGTTGGCGGACAGGTGCTTATCGGAAGAATCAAAGGCGTGGAGAGACCGCCTCTTGCTCCGCTTATCCCGACGGACAACGAGAGAGGTTGTTCATTGCTTATCGACTGCGGTGCTAACGTGGATGCGAGACCGTCCAATCTTGTACAGTTTGCAAAGATGGGTTCCATTTATATGGAAAGCGTTATGGGGGTAAAGAATCCAACAGTAGGAATTGTCAACAACGGAGCGGAGGAAGAAAAAGGAAATGCGCTTGTAAAAGAAACATTCCCGCTTTTGAAAGCGTGTCCTGACATCAACTTTGTGGGAAGTGTGGAGGCAAGAGACATTCCGGCAGGTGTTGTTGATGTTATTGTTTGTGAGGCTTTTGTAGGAAATGTAGTGCTTAAGACATTTGAAGGTGTGGGACAGACTCTGATTAAGAAGATTAAGAGAGGAATGATGTCAACGACACGCAGTAAAATCGGGGCTTTGTTAGTGAAACCGGCACTGAAGGAAACGCTTTCCACTTTTGACCTTGAGCAGTATGGCGGAGCTCCGATGCTCGGCCTCAAAGGACTTGTTGTCAAGACACACGGAAGCAGTATGTCCGGAGAAATCAAAAATTCAATTCTCCAGTGCCTGACATTTAAAGAACAGAATATCAACGAAAAAATCAAAGAAAAAATACAGGTAAAAGACGAACAGTAGGAGGTCTTTTGTAATGGAACTGGAAGTTTTGTCGAAGGTTCTTGTGGAAGTGCTCGGTGTAGATGCGAGTGAAATTCACAGTGATACAACGTTTCTGAAAGATTTGGGAGCAGATTCTCTGGATATTTTTCAGATTGTAGTACGTTTGCAGGAGGAACTGAATGTAACATTTGACCCTGCAAAGGTCGAAAAGATAGAAACCGTAGAACAGGCTCTTTTGTTAATAAAACAGACAAAGTCAAATGGTTAATTGGAGGCCCGTCAGGGCCTCTGTTGGAGTAAATTGGTGATTTGTCGTGAATGGTTATGATTTTAGTGAATTAGAAAATAAAATAGGGTATGTATACAAAAATAAGCAACTTCTTAAGCAGGCGATGACGCATACGTCCTTTGCGAATGAGCAGAAAATCAATAAGCTGGATAGTTACGAGCGGATTGAGTTTTTGGGTGATGCGGTACTTGAGATGGTCAGCAGCGAGTATTTTTATTTTGAGCATCCGAAGACATCGGAGGGAAACCTTACCAAAATGAGAGCGAGTGCAGTCTGTGAGCCATCGCTTGCGATTACGGCAAGACAACTGGAACTGGGGAAGTATCTGTTGCTT
The DNA here is from genome assembly GCA_015056905.1 of Lachnospiraceae bacterium. Lineage (GTDB taxonomy): Bacteria > Bacillota > Clostridia > Lachnospirales > Lachnospiraceae > SVFI01. Next base: position 168,155 of record SVFI01000003.1, on the reverse strand, counting down.
GGTAAAGGTGAGGAGGCGACCGGAGGCAGAGAGCGTGATTCCATTATTGCGGATGCAGTGGAAGCTCTGATAGGTTCCATTTATCTGGATGGCGGACTCGCAGAAGCAAAACGCTTTATCTTGAAATTTGTATTGAATGATTTAGAACATAAACAGCTTTTTTATGATGCGAAATCCATTTTGATGGAAACGCTTCAGGCAAAAAAACTGTCAGATTTTGAATATCGTCTGGTCGGAGAAGAAGGACCGGACCATGAAAAACTGTTTAAAACAGAAGCTGTGCTCAGCGGAGAATGTATTGGATACGGCGAGGGACAGTCCAAAAAGATATCGGAACAGAAAGCTGCGTATGAAGCGCTTATGACGCTGCGCAGAGAACATAAGTAGGTGTTGTATGTATTTAAAAAGTATAGAGGTGCATGGATTTAAATCCTTTGCCAACAAAATAATTTTTGAGTTTCATAATGGAATTACAGGTATCGTAGGACCGAACGGAAGCGGAAAGAGTAACGTTGCGGATGCGGTACGCTGGGTGTTGGGAGAACAGAGTGTGAAACAGCTTCGTGGTTCTTCCATGCAGGACGTTATCTTTTCCGGTACACAAAACCGCAAACCGCTCGGATATGCGTATGTTGCTATTACGCTTGACAATGCGGACCGCTCACTTACGATTGATTACCCGGAGGTAACAATTGCGAGACGTCTTTATCGTTCCGGGGAGAGTGAGTATCTGATTAACGGTACTGTTTGCAGACTTCGTGACGTACATGAGCTTTTTTATGATACGGGTATCGGTAAAGAGGGATATTCCATTATCGGTCAGGGACAGATCGACAAGATTCTGAGCGGAAAACCGGAGGAAAGGCGTGAACTTTTCGATGAAGCGGCAGGAATTGTGAAGTTTAAACGCCGTAAAAACGAAGCGCAGAAAAAACTTGATAATGAAAAGCAGAATCTTCTCCGTGTGACAGATATTCTGGCAGAGCTTGAGAAGCAGGTCGGACCACTTGAAAAACAGGCGGAGAAGGCAAAAGTATATTTACGTAAAAAAGAGGAAATGAAGACACTGGATGTCAACATGTTCCTTCTTGAAAACAGTCATATTCAAGAGCAGCTTGAGTCCGTGACGGAGAAACACCGCATTGCGGACGGAGACCTTTTGGCAACGAAGGAGAAATTTGAGCATATTAGGGATGAGTATGACCGTATTGCACAGTCCATTGAGAGATTGGAAGAGGAGATTACCAACGAGAGAAATCTCCTTTCAAGCACATCCGAAATGCGCGGTAAGCTTGAAGTGCAGATTAATGTCCTGAAAGAGCAGATTAAGGCGGCGGATGACAACGAGGCGCATTTTATGCAGCGTGAAAAGAATATCCGTGCACAGATTCAGGAGAGAGAAGAGGAAAAGAATTCCTTCTGTGAGGAAAAGAAGCAGTATGACCTTGAGCGCGAGGAGATGCAGCAGAAACTTGACGAGGCTAAGGAAAAACTGCTCGGTATGCAGAGGCAGATGGAAGAATACAATGAGAATATTGAATCCGGTAAGCGCACCATTATTGATGCGCTGACAGAGCGTGCTACCATCAAATCCAAGGCGGGACGTTTTGATTCCATGCTGGAACAGCTTAACATCCGAAAGGCAGAGATGAGCTCAAAGCTTCTGCGTGCCCGTTCGGATGAACAGCAGCAGGAGGAAATCATCAGTCAGCTTGAAGATGAATTTAAGCGTATTAACGAGCAGATTCGTCAGCTCAATGACAGACAGTCTTCTTTGGAAGAGAGAAATCATGAAATTACGGATATTTTATCCGAAAAAGATCAGAAACTGAGAGATACACAGGTGCTGTATCATCAGGAAAAGTCCAAATTGGAGGCAATTTCCAATTTGACGGAGCGCTACGACGGATATGGAAACAGTATTCGAAAAGTCATGGAGCAGAAGCAAACAGAAAAAGGTATCATCGGTGTTGTTGCAGATATCGTGAAAGTAGAACAAAAATATGAGACGGCAATCGAGACAGCACTCGGCGGAAATATTCAGAATATTGTTACGGATGATGAAGAAACAGCCAAGAAGATGATTGAGTACCTCAAGAAGAATAAATTTGGACGGGCAACGTTTCTTCCGCTGACGAGCATCGAGCATCCGCAGGAGTTTAAGACACCGGAGGTGCTGGATGAAAAAGGTGTCATCGGAATGGCATGCGATTTGGTTTCGACCGATAAGCGATACCGGAACGTGGCAAAAGCCATGCTGGGCCGTATTGTTGTGGTAGATCATGTGGACCATGCGGTTAAAATCGCAAGAAAATATGACTATGGAATCCGTATGGTGACTTTGGAAGGGGAACTTCTTGTGCCGGGCGGAGCCATCAGTGGTGGTGCATTCAAAAATGCGAGCAATCTTCTCGGTCGTCGCAGAGAGATGGATGAACTGGAAAAGAAGGTCAAGGATTTCTTAAAACAGGTAGACAGGCTTCTGGATGAGATTGAGCAGACGAAAGCAGAGCGTATGAAAGTGCGTCAGGAACTTGAGCAGGTAAAAGCAACATTGCAGGCGAAGTTCATTGAACAAAATACCGCACGACTCAACGTTATGCAGGCGCAGGAAAAGAAAAACGAGACCGGTAAAGGTTTTGAGAAGTTAAAAGAAGAGCAGACTGAAATCGATACACAGATTCAGGAGATTCAGGAAGAAAAGCAGAGAAATGCGGATGAACTCAAACGCTCCGAGGAGATGGAGAAGAACATCCAGCAGCAGATTGCGCAGATGCAGGAAGCGCTCGAACAGATTCGAGAGGGAGAGGCGATGCAGGCGGATGCGTATGCACAGATGAACACGGAAGTGGAAAAAGTTCTTCAGAAACAAGATTTCATGCAGCAGAATGTGGACCGTGTGAATGTGGAAATTGGCAGAATTACGGGTGAGCTCAACGAAATTTTGGAAAATATGAATGCATCCAAGGAGGAAGTGGAGCGCAAGAAAGGTGACATTGCACAGCTCGAGAAGACCATAGAAGCTTCTTATACTTCGCAGGATGAAAACCAGGAAAAACTCAAACGCGATACGGCGAAGAAACAGGAACTTACTGAAAAACAGAAGAACTTCTTTACGGAAAGAGAAGCACTTTCCGACCGTATCCAGCTTTTGGATAAGGATGTTTTCCGTCTGAACGCGCAGAGAGAGAGACTGCAGGAATCTTTAGAATCCCAGATTAATTATATGTGGGATGAGTATGAGATTACGCTGTCAATGGCTGCAAAGCTTCGCGATCCGGAAATGACAGACCTTTCCGGAATGAAGAAGCAGATTGCGGCGGTCAAGGACGATATCAAAAAACTCGGAGACGTCAATGTCAATGCGATTGAAGATTACAAAGTACTGATGGAGCGCTACTCGTTCCTGACGAACCAGCACGATGATCTTGTCAAGGCGGAGGAAACGCTTCAGGGGATTATTACAGAACTGGATACAGCGATGCGCAAACAGTTCAATGATAAGTTCGCACAGATTAGCAGCGAGTTTGATAAAGTGTTTAAAGAATTGTTCGGTGGAGGACATGGTACTCTTGAACTTATGGAGGATGAAGATGTCCTTGAGGCAGGTATTAAGATTATTGCCCAGCCACCGGGTAAAAAACTGCAGAACATGATGCAGCTTTCCGGTGGAGAGAAAGCACTGACAGCCATTGCACTTTTATTTGCCATCCAGAATCTGAAACCGTCTCCGTTCTGTCTTCTTGATGAGATTGAGGCGGCGCTTGATGATTCAAACGTCGGACGTTTCGCAAAATATTTACATAAGCTGACAAAACATACACAGTTTATTGTAATTACACACAGACGTGGTACAATGGAGAGAGCAGACAGACTTTACGGTATCACTATGCAGGAAAAAGGTGTATCAACGCTTGTCAGCGTCAACCTGATTGAGAAAGACCTGACAGAATAAAAGCCAAAACCGGGAGATTTTTATGAGTGAAGAAAAAAAAGGCTTTTTTGCCCGATTAAAAGAAGGACTGACTAAGACAAGAAACAATATTGTCAGCGGAATTGATTCCGTGTTCAGTGGTTTTTCTAATATTGATGAGGATTTTTACGAGGAACTGGAAGAAATTCTCATCATGGGTGATATTGGAGTAAAAGCGACAAATGAGATATTAGAGCGACTGAAGCAACAGGTGAAAGAGAAACATATCAAAGAGCCTTCCGAATGCAAGCAGCTTTTGATTGACAGTATCAAAGAGCAGATGCAGGTTGGCGAGACGGCTTACGATTTCGAACACAGGCAGTCGGTCGTTCTTGTGATCGGTGTCAACGGTGTCGGTAAGACAACAAGTGTCGGGAAATTGGCAGGAAAGTTGAAAGATAAGAATCGTAAGGTGATTGTTGCAGCGGCGGATACGTTCCGCGCGGCGGCAGTGGAACAGCTTGAGGAATGGGCGCATAGAGCCGGTGTAGATATTATAGCCGGCGCGGAGAATGCGGACCCGGCAAGTGTCGTTTTTGATGCGGTAAGCGCAGCGAAGGCGAGAAAGGCGGACGTTCTTTTGTGTGATACGGCAGGTCGTCTTCACAATAAGAAGAATTTAATGGAAGAGCTCAAGAAAATCAATCGTATCATCGACAAAGAGTTTCCGGATGCCCACAGGGAAAATCTTGTGGTGCTTGACGGAACAACCGGTCAGAATGCGCTGGCGCAAGCAAGAGAGTTTGGTGAAGCTGCAGATTTAACGGGTATTATTCTGACTAAGATGGATGGGACGGCAAAGGGTGGAATTGCTGTTGCCATTCAGTCGGAACTTAAAGTTCCGGTAAAATATATCGGTGTCGGTGAGACTATCGAAGATTTACAGAAATTTAATTCCGAAGAGTTTGTAAACGCATTGTTTGATATCGACGTGAAAGAAGGATGAATATGAGCGAAAAAGATGAAAAGATGTTGACACTTGAAAAGTTCGAGGAAGCTTCCGAGAAAGTGAAAGAAGCGACACAGCCGACAGAGCTGATATATAGTGAATATTTAAGTGTACAGACAGAGAATAAAGTTTATTTAAAGCCGGAAAACATGCAGTTTACCGGAGCGTATAAGGTGCGCGGTGCTTACTATAAGATGAGCACAATATCGGCAGAAGAGCGGGCGAAAGGTATCATTACGGCTTCTGCGGGTAATCATGCACAGGGTGTTGCTTATGCGGCTAAATGTTATGGTGCTAAGGCTGTCATTGTCATGCCTACGACAACTCCCCTCATCAAAGTAAACCGTACGAAGAGTTATGGCGCAGAAGTTGTGTTATATGGTAATGTGTATGACGAAGCATGTGCAAAGGCGTATGAGCTCGCTGAGCAGGAAGGTTATACATTTATTCATCCGTTTGATGATTTGGCGGTAGCTACAGGTCAGGGTTCTATTGCAATGGAAATCGTAAAAGAACTTCCGCTTGTGGATTACATACTCGTACCAATCGGTGGCGGTGGTCTTGCGACAGGCGTTTCGACACTTGCAAAACTGTTAAATCCGAAGATTAAGGTGATTGGTGTTGAGCCGGCAGGGGCAAACTGTATGGAGGTTTCCCTTCAGACCGGAAAAGTGACAACGCTTCCGAATGTCAATACGATTGCAGACGGTACGGCGGTAAAAACGCCGGGAAGTAATATTTTCCCTTACATTCAGGAAAACATCGATGGAATTATTACGGTTCCGGATGAAGATCTTGTCGTTGCGTTCCTTGATATGGTTGAAAATCATAAAATGATTGTTGAAAACTCAGGATTGCTTACAGTAGCAGCATTGAAGTATTTGAATGTCAAAGGGAAAAAAGTCGTATCTATCTTGAGCGGCGGAAATATGGATGTCATCACAATGTCTTCCGTTGTGCAGCAGGGACTTATTTTCCGAGACAGAATCTTTACCGTTTCCGTGCTTTTGCCGGATAAGCCGGGTGAGCTTTCTACTGTGGCAGGAATTATTGCAGAGGAGAGCGGAAATGTAATTAAGCTTGAGCATAATCAGTTCGTATCTACGAACAGAAATGCGGCAGTGGAACTGCGTATCACTCTGGAAGCATTCGGTACGGAACACAAGCAGAAAATTATCGAAGCACTGAATACGAAAGGATATCAGCCGAAAGTAGTCAGAACCAATATTTAAAAGAAGTAAAATGTAATATTAATATGAGCCGGGAGAAACGCAATAAGGCATTTTTACGGCTCATATTTTTTATTCTGTGGGATATGATAACATAAGAGAGGAATATGCTATGGAAAAAAGAAAAGTGATGATGGGATGTAAAAAGTATTTGACCATCTTTCTCGGTGCTATCTTTTATGCAGCGGGGATTGCGCTGTTTTTAAATCCGAACGATTTGGCGCCGGGAGGGGTTACCGGTATTGCGATTTTGCTCAACCGGTTTATCAGCGTGGAGACGGGTACACTGATTCTTGTGTTAAACATTCCGATTATTGTGATAGGTATATGGAAATTCGGATGGAAATTTATCGTCTCAACAATATATTCGCTTATTATGATATCAATTCTCACGAATCTTATGGAGTACATCGGACCGTTGACGGAGGATAGAATGCTGGCTGCGATTGTCGGCGCGGTTTTGGTCGGAACAGGTATTGGCATTGTATTCCGTGCAGGTTCTACAACCGGAGGCATCGATATCATTATAAAAATTATCAAACAGAAGTTTCCGCACAAAAAGACGGGGAGTCTTTTCCTGATTTTTGATTCTGCGGTCATTGCGGCGGCGGGACTTGTGTTCGGAACGATTGAAGCGTCTATTTACGCTTCGATTGCGACGGTTGTTACGATGTACACAATGGATGCTGTACTATATGGTAAAGACGGAGCACGTCTGATTTATATTATCAGTGACCATGCAGACGAATTGACGGATTGTCTGTTGCATGAGGCGGGGCTCGGAGTGACATGGTTGTACGGGGCAGGAACATTTCAGAGCAAAGAGAAAAAGATTATCATGTGCGTTGCGGATAAGAAGAAATCGTTGCAGGTGGAGGAGATTGTCAAGGAACATGATCCGGAGTCTTTTATGATTATTTCGAATGCGACCGAGATTTACGGAGAAGGCTATAAAAATATATTTGCTGAAAAAATATAAAGCTTTTTTTAATAAGACATGGTAAACTATAAAAAAGTGCAATAAAAGAAAAAATTGCTCTATTGTGGAAAAATGTAGGGGAAACCAGCGACGGAGGGACATATATGTTAGCAAAAGGACAGGATTTGAACGTGCTGATTTCTGTATTGGCGCGTACATACGAGCAGATTTTTTTGATGGAGAAAACAGCGCAGAGCGGTCGTCTTATAAACACAGCGGATGGTGATGTGACGGTCGATTATGATGTGTGGTGCACAAATACATGTGCAAAAGACTATATGGGAGATGATGAAAAGTCCTTTTTGAAAAAAATCAGTAGAGAGATGGTTTTGGATGCTCTGCGATATGAGGATGAGTATGTTGTCGAGTATTCTGCGGGTGCAGAGGGTGAAGAACGACGTATGCGTTTTAAGGCCTTTTTTTGTTTGAATGATGAGATTGTGTGTATGACTCTGTCAGACATAACAAAGGAATATTTGTATGTGAATGCAGTAGCGCAATTTACAGATAAATGTATGGATATCGCTTATGAATGCAGTGCGGCAAAAGAAGATTTTTTTCAACATATTGAGCAGCAAATGAAGGGACCGCTCTACAGCATGGAGGGAATGCTCGATGAGGCATTGGAGAAAGAGGGGGAGGAAAAAGAGGCGTACATAAAGGACGCAAAGAATTGCCTGATGCAATATTCATCTATGCTGGAGCAGCTTTTTATGAAATCTGCAATGGAAAAAGGGGAACTGGAATTGCAGGAAGAAGTGATACTTACGGAATCACTTTTGGGACAGATAGGTCGGTTTGTCGATGAAAAAGCAAAAGAAAAGAGGATATCTTTTGAACTGAAAAATCTGAGTCCGAAGACAGTTGCCTTTGTATCGGATTATAAATTGATAAAAATGTTATTTATGTATCTCGTGGATGTATGTATGAGATACAGCAAGTCGGAAGCGAATGTCATAGGTGAAGTTTTATTTGACTGCAGAGAAGAGACAGCGGAAGATGCGGAAGTGTTTGATTTGGTCTTTTGTTTCAAAGCTGACGGAATGGATGCGGTGGATATGATTGCAAAAGAAAAGAAGATGTTTACATTTTGTCAGAGGATGGCAGATAGTCTGGAAGGGATTTTGCATGTGGACGAATTGCAGAATGAAACGAAGATAACATTGCGCATCCCGGTGACTCCGGCGGATGAGGAAGAGGCGAGAGAAAAGGGAATTGTTACACATTTGGCGGACAGTATGCACGAGAGAGATTTTTCTTCGTATCGTGCGCTTGTTGTGGATGATGACGAGTATAGATGTCAGGTGACGGCTACAAAATTGGAACGGTTCGGACTTTCGGTTGATATGGCGTTCGGAGGACAGGAAGCGATTGATATGCTTGTGGCTGCGCCGATGCGCTACTATCATATCATGTTCATAAATCCGATGCTTCCGGATAAGAGCGGATATGAAACTACGATGGAGCTGCGCGAAATGAAGCGCATTGATCTCAATGATATCACGATAGTTGCACTTACAACGAATGCGCTCCGTGACGATAGAATGAAGGCGTTGGAGAACGGAATGGATTATCATATTGAGATTCCGTTTGATGACATTGAGATGAAAGAAATATTAATTCGGGAATTACAGGATATCGGTCCTGACGACGAACACGAGCTGTTCGGTTTCCGCGTTATTAAATAAATCGTGGGTGTCAAGAAAAAATACTTGACACCCATTTTATATGATGGTATGATAACCAAGGTTGTTTGGAAATGTAGGAGTTTTTATGGAAAAAATCGTAGAACAGGGAATTTTATATGATTTCTATGGTGAGCTTCTGACAGAGCATCAGAGACAGATATATGAGGATGCGGTTTTTAACGACATGTCACTATCGGAGCTGGCAGGCGATTATGGCATTTCCAGGCAGGGGATACACGATTTGATAAGGCGTTGTGATAAGGCATTGCTTGGGTATGAGAGCAAACTTCATCTTGTGGAACGCTTTGAGAATATTAAAAAGAAAATTCGTCAGATTGATGAGACGGAAGATATCGTGCAGGTTAGGAAATTGACCGCAGAAATTCTTGAGGAGTTATAGTACATGGCATTTGAAAGCTTAACCGAAAAACTGCAGAATGTATTTAAGAATCTCCGTAGTAAGGGGCGCTTGACGGAGGAAGATGTCAAGGCGGCACTGAAGGAAGTTAAGATGGCTCTTTTGGAAGCTGATGTCAACTTCAAGGTTGTTAAACAGTTTGTAAAGACCGTCGAAGAGAGAGCGGTCGGTGCGGATGTCATGAACGGTCTCAACCCGGGACAGATGGTTATCAAGATTGTAAATGAAGAATTGATTAACCTGATGGGAAGTGAAGGGGCTGAGATTCAGCTTCAGCCGGGCAAGTCTATTACAGTACTTATGATGTGTGGTCTGCAGGGTGCAGGTAAAACAACGACAACTGCAAAACTCGCAGGTAAATATAAAGTAAAAGGTAAAAAATGTCTTCTTGTAGCGTGTGACGTTTATCGTCCTGCAGCAATCAAACAGCTGCAGGTAAACGGTGAGAAGCAGGGCGTGGAAGTCTTCTCTATGGGAGAGAATCATAAGCCGGTCGATATTGCGAAAGCGGCACTGGAACATGCGCAGAAGAACGGACATAATCTGGTAATCTTAGATACCGCCGGACGACTTCATATTGATGAGGATATGATGGCGGAGCTTCAGGATATTAAAGCAAATGTTGATGTGCATCAGACGATACTTGTTGTCGATGTGATGACAGGTCAGGATGCAGTTAATGTTGCGAAAGAGTTTGATGAAAAAGTCGGAATCGACGGAGTGATTCTTTCTAAGATGGACGGCGATTCGCGAGGCGGTGCGGCTCTTTCTGTAAAAGCCGTAACAGGAAAACCGATTTTTTATGCAGGTATGGGTGAGAAACTTTCCGATTTGGAACAGTTTTATCCGGACCGTATGGCGAACAGAATCCTCGGTATGGGAGATGTGCTGACGCTCATTGAGAAAGCGCAGGAGAGTATCGATATCGACGAGGAAAAAGAAAAGCAGATGGCTGCGAAGATGAAGAAAGGGAAATTCGATTTCGAAGATTACCTGGAAAGCATGAAGCAGATGCGCAATATGGGAGGCCTTTCCGCTATCATGAGTATGATGCCGGGAATGGGAATGAATGCGGCACAGCTTGAAGGTGCCATCGACGAAAAACAAATGGCGCGTATGGAAGCGATTGTGTTATCCATGACAGTAGAGGAGAGACGTAATCCGAAACTTTTGAATCCGAGCCGTAAGCATCGAATTGCTAAGGGGGCAGGCGTGGATATTGCAGTTGTGAACCGGTTTATCAAACAGTTTGAGCAGAGCCAGAAGATGATGAAACAGCTCCCGGGTATGATGGGCGGCAAAAAGGGTCGCAGAAACATGATGGGTGGCTTTGGCGGCATGGGCGGTCTTGGCGGCGGAAGAAGATTTCCGTTTTAAGATAAATTTTTTAAAAACATTTTGGAGGTAAAAAACAATGGCAGTAAAAATCAGATTAAGAAGAATGGGACAGAAGAAAGCTCCTTTTTACAGAATCGTAGTAGCTGATTCAAGATCCCCAAGAGATGGAAGATGTATCGAAGAGATCGGAACATATGATCCGACAACAGAACCAAGCTCATTCAAAGTTGACGAGGAGTTAGCTAAAAAATGGTTAGCAAACGGTGCTCAGCCTACAGAAGTTGTTAATAAGATTTTCAAACAGGCAGGAATTGTAAAATAATTTTGTCATAACACTTTTGGAGGTGGATTATGAAAGAGTTAGTAGAAGTAATCGCAAAAGCTCTTGTTGACAATCCTGACGAAGTTGTTGTAACCGAAAAAACAGAAGGGAAAACTATCACGGTAGAACTGCATGTGGCACCTTCTGATATGGGTAAAGTAATCGGAAAGCAGGGCAGAATTGCCAAAGCAATCCGTGCGGTTGTAAAAGCTGCTTCTGTTGGAGACAATAAGAAAGTAAACGTTGAGATTATCTAAGAGAGAATCCGAGGCAAACGCCTCGGATTTTTTGTGTATAAAACATTGAGAAAAAGGGGGGATTTGTTATATAATACTCTGGATAGTGCTTGAATATTTTTTTGTGTGATTCGAAGGAGCGGACAAGATGAAAAAAATTGCTGCGTTTTTATATAAACTGATTTATATTGTGATGGCAGTTGTGTTTGTAAAACTGCTGCTGGATATTTTGGGAAGAGATTTTATCCCGAGAACAGCAGGTGGAAGTGCATGGCGTATTGTGCAGTGGATGGTCGGGATTGTGATATGTTTCGGGTTCTTTTGGTGGCTTAAAAAGACACAGGAAATATGGGAGCGATACGGATGGGCAGTACTTCTCGTCTTTTTGGCAGTTTTGTTTGCAGCGCAGCTGCTTCTGGGGAATGAATTGAGGGTCAATCCTTTGTATGATTATTCCTCCATTTATCACGGGGCGATTGACTGGGTTGTGACCGGAACGTTTGAAAGGTTCTATGATTATTATTATTACTATCCGAACAATCTCGGCACAATGACATTTTTGATGTTCTTGTTTCAAGTGGCATCGCGATTCGGATGTACGGACTTTTATTTTGTCGGGATGTTGGCAAACAGTCTTTTGAGTGTCGGAATGGTTGCAGCAACCTATTTTGTGTGCAAACGCTTGTTCACGGCTTCGGAAGCGGTATTTTCGCTTGTGTTATATGCGCTTTATCCGCCGATGTATCTGATGGCAGCGGTTTTTTATACGGATCATCTGACGATGATTTTTCCGGTGCTTTTGTATGCGCTGTATCTGTGTCTGGACAAAAGTAAAGGCACGGTAGGAACATTTGGGTATGCGTTTGCGATAGCGGTTCTTGCAGTGTTTGGATATTTGTTGAAACCGACGGCTGTCTTTATGTTGATTGCGGTTGTGATTGCGTTGTTTCTTGCACAAAAATGGAAAAAACTCATGGCAGTTTTGGTTACATTTTTTGCTGTGTATCTTTGTTTTAATCTTGCATTTGACAGCTATATTTACGGGAAGCATCTTGAGCGTGCGACTGCGGAACAGATGAATACTCCGATTGAGACATGGGTAATGATGGGGCTCAATGAAAATCCGGGGTTTTCTCCGGATGATACGGAATTTTCCAGATCCATCGAACAGCCGCAGGAGAGAAAAGAAGCTGTGCGGGAAGAAATTGTCAAGAGAATAGAGGGGTTTGGTTTCGGTGGAATGCTGGAACACATTAAAAATAAAGGAATTATTGTTTTTTCGGACGGAACGTTTGAGCTGTCTTACACGTTTTTGTTCGGATTTCAGAAGGAGACGAAGCTACAGAATACGGTGACGCTGCTCGGTGAAAATTATAATAGGTACTGGGATACGTGTTCTTCTATCTGGTATGTGTATCTGATATTCGGGGTTGTCTGTTTTGTACTGATGGCAGTCAGGAGTTTCCGGGCAGGGGGCATAAGACCGGAACTGCTTCCGGTTCCGCTTGCAACATTCGGATTGTATTGCTTTCTCATGATGTGGGAGGTACACGCCCGCTATATGGTAAATTTCTTTTCCTGCTTTATCTTGCTTGCAGTATGGGGAATGTCGATGTTGTGGGGACGGAAAAAAGAAGGGAGATAGTTGAATGTTTAAGCTTTTAGGTAGAAAAATCGGTAAATCGCAGTTTGAAGTGATGGATGTGATTGTCCTTCTGATTGTGAGTGCCATTGCATTATATATACGTCTGATTTTTGTGGAACTTAAGTTTCCGGATTACACGATTTGTTTAAAGCCTTGGGTCGATGCGTTTCGTGAGTACGGAGGTTTTGCCGGACTTGGTCATGAGATAGGAAATTATACACCTGCGTATATGCATTTATTGATGCTGATTTCTTATTTTGATGTGGAACCGCTGTACGTGATTAAAGCAGTCAGTATTGCGCTCGACTTTGTGTTGGCCATTATCGGAAGTATGTTGCTTACCACGGGTATGCACAAATATAAGAAAATACTGACATATATTATAATTTTGATGCTGCCGACTGTAATTGCCAATTCGGGAGTATGGGGACAGTGTGACAATATATATACGATTTTTATCTTGTGTGCGTTGTATTGTGCGCTGAAAGAAGTTTCCAAAACGATAAAGGTCGGAAAAATAAAACTTACATTTCAGACAGATGATTTTGTAATGTTTTTTCTCGGATGCGCGTTTGCATTTAAGCTTCAGACCGTCTTTCTGCTTCCGGTCATTGCTGTTTTGTGCATAAAAAGAAATTATAGATTGCGGACGTTTTTGTGGATTTTTGTCGTGTATGGTATCACGCTGATTCCGTCGTGGATTGCGGGAAGAGGTGTTGTAGATATGCTGACGATTTATTTCCGCCAGACGAAAGATTTCAATGAGCTTCAGCTTGAGTTTCCGAATATGTATTCCTTCTGGCAGTTTGAAGGACTGGATAAAGAAATCGGAAACATGGGAATCTGGTTCTGCGGTCTTGGACTGGTGCTACTGGTGTACTATCTGTATCAGAAAAAGATTACGTTTGATGTGCGTTTTTTGTGTACATTTACAACACTCAGTGTACTTTTTATCACATATTTTCTTCCGCATATGCACGACCGCTATGCTTATATTGCTGAAGTTACATCCGTATATTTTCTGCTTGACGGGGACAAAAAGAAAATGTGGATTCCAGTTGTACTCAATCTGATTGCATTGGAATCGTATTCGGAAACGCTGTTCTGGTTTTCGTTTGAAGGCTTTAACATCATTGGTGCGCTCTTGCGACTTGTTGTAATTATAGTACTCGCATATGACCTTATGGCGCAGACGAAAGAAAGAGAGGAAGGTAGTCGATGAATGATTTGTTACAGGTAGGAGTGCTTACATCCACACATGGTGTGCGCGGTGAAATGAAAGTATTCCCGACGACGGACGATGTGAAGCGTTTTAAAAAGAATAAAGAGTATGTTTTGGAAACTCCAAAAGGAAATATAGATGTAAAAGTGGAGAGTGTAAAGTTTTTCAAGCAGTTTGTTATTTTGAAGTTTGAAGGCTTTGACAATATAGATGAGATTGCACCGTACAAAGGATGTAACCTCCTTGTGACAAGACAGCATGCAGTCAAGTGTGCGAAGGATGAGTATTTTATTGCTGATTTAATTGGGCTGACTGTTTGTGAGGAAGACGGAACGCATATCGGACAGCTTACGGATGTGATTCAGACGGGGGCAAATGATGTTTATGTCGTGGAAACTCCGGAGGGAAAAGAGCATTTGTTTCCGGCAATTAAGGAATGTGTGCTTGGCGTGGATATGACAGAAGGAAAAGTGACGGTGCATATTATGCCGGGACTTTTGGATTAGGAGGAGAGAGCATGTTTTTTCATGTGCTGACATTGTTTCCTGAGATGATTATGGAGGGGCTCGGAACGAGCATTCTCGGGCGCGCAATGCAGAAAGGTTGCATTGAGGCGGAAGCAATTAATATTAGGGATTATACAACAAATAAGCATCAGAAGGTAGATGATTATACTTATGGTCCGGGGGCGGGAATGCTCATGCAGGCACAGCCGGTGTATGATTGTGTGCAGGCGGTGCTCGGACAGATTGCGCAGCGTACGGGGAGCGATAAAAAGGTGCGCGTCGTTTATGTGACACCGCAGGGGGCCGTGTTCGACCAAAAGATGGCACAGGAGTTTGCAAAAGAAGAGGACCTCGTGCTGCTTTGCGGACACTATGAGGGAATTGATGAAAGAGTACTTGAGGAAGTGGTAACGGATTATGTATCCATCGGAGATTATGTTTTGACGGGAGGGGAGCTTCCGGCGATGGTAATGGTGGATGCGATTGCAAGACTGGTTCCCGGAGTTTTAAACAACGAGGAGTCCGCAGTAACGGATTCGTTCGGGAATGGACTTTTGGAGCATCCGCAGTATTCGCGACCGCAGGTATGGCATGACAAGGAGGTTCCGCCGGTGCTTCTTTCGGGCAACCATAAATTGATTGAAAAATGGCAGTTGGAGGAGTCAATAAAACGAACGAAGGAAAGACGTCTGGATTTGTATGAAAAATGGAGGGCTGAACATGATAATAGCCGATAATTTGTGTAAACAGTTCGAAAGAACAGTGCTTGCGGAGGATAAAAAGGGCCGCAGGAAAACGGGGAAGAAAACAGGAAAGAAAGAGAGCTTCTATGCGGTGGACCATATTTCGTTCCGCGTGGAGCAGGGAGAAATTCTCGGAATTTTGGGACCGAACGGCGCCGGGAAAACAACACTTCTGCGTATGCTCGGTTCACTGATGGAGCCGACGGAGGGGAGTGTTTCCATTGAAAATAAATCAGGCGAGGTTTTAACGGACCCCGTGGATTTAAAAAAGTCTATCGGATATTTGTCGGGTAATACCAAACTTTATCATCGCATGAGTACGCGGGAAATGCTCTACATGCTCGCTGAGATTTACGGGATTGAGAAAGCGGAAGCGGAGAAGAGAATCAAGGAGATTTCCGATGTGCTTGATATGGAAAGTTTTTTAGATAACCGCATCGAAAAACTATCCACCGGACAGACACAGCGGGCATCGATTGCAAGATGTCTGATTCATGATCCGGACATCTACATATTTGACGAGCCGACGCTCGGCCTTGATATCATTAGTGCCGATGCGATTGTAAACTTCATGAAGTCGCAAAAACAGCGGGGAAAAACTGTACTTTATTCCACGCACTATCTGGAGGAAGCACAGTTTATGTGTGACCGTATTTTGATGATTTATCAGGGAAAGATTGTCAGGGAAGGAAGTCCGAAAGAGATTTTGGAGCAGTGTCATACAGACAATCTGCGTGACGCCTTTCATCAAGTGATGGAGGAGGTGGAAAAGGCATGAATATAAAACGAATGGGTGCGCTTTTCAGGCGTGAAATCAGAGATATTTTCAGAGACAAGAAGACGATGATTATGATGGTGCTTCTTCCGCTTGTGCTGTATCCGCTTCTGATTGTAGGTGTGGCACTTTTGAGCAGTTCCATCATACAGAGTCAGGAAGAGAAAACATACCTGGTTGCATTTGAGGATTGTAAGGCGCTGGAGACGGAAATATCAGCTATTCTTCAGGAAAAGCAAGAGGATATAGGATATCAGGTTGATGTTGTGCAAAAAGAATCGTGCAAACAGGCGCTGGAGGCAGAAGAAATTGATGCCTATGTCACGATGGACGGAAAAGAGATTACGATAAATTACCTTTCTGCAAAGGATAGGTCGTCCACGGCTTCCTATGCACTTGATGAGGCTCTTGATATTTATCGTGCTGCATTGACAGAAAAACAGATTGTAGAGGCAGGTCTTGATGTAGACCAAATTCTGCATCCGATTTTGGTCGGAGAAGAGGATATGTCTACGGCGGAGGAGTCCATCGGAAGTTTGATTGGTATGATGATGCCTTTCTTCATTATTACGATGATTTTGCTCGGAGCTATTTATCCTGCGATTGATGTGACGGCAGGAGAGAAGGAGCGCGGAACGCTTGAGACGCTTTTGACACTTCCTGTGACAAACTTTGAAATGATTATGAGTAAGTTTTTGGCAGTATCGTGTATTGCATGTGTTTCTGCAATTCTCAATGTCATCTCCATGGGCGGGGCTATGGCATTTCTGGTAACCAGTTCTCTGGCAGCGGCTGCTGACATAAATGTCGCATTCGATTTTTCGGTATTTTTGCCGGGGATTTTATTCACGATTCTTGTTATGATGGTGTTTGCGCTGTTTGTGACGGCTGTCTGCATGTGTACCTGTGTGTTTGCCAAGAACTTTAAAGATGCGAACAACTATGCAACTCCGGTTATGTTTGTGTTTATGTTTGCAGGATATGCACCGATGCTTCCGGATCTGGAATTGACGGCGCAGACAGCAGCAATTCCGGTTGTCAATGTTGCCCTGCTTGTTGCGGGATTGTTTGAGTTTAATTATAACTATGCGCTGTTTGGCGTGGTTTTGGCTTCGAATGTTGCTTACAGCTTACTTGCTGTCATGGTGCTCGGAAGAATTTATAATAGTGAGTCTGTACTGTTCTCCGAAGGATTCAGCAGCGTGAAGCTGTTTGATAAACGCAGCGAAATGAAGGAGAAACAAATGCCGGGCATCGGCGACTGTGTGCTTTTGATGTGTATTGTACTTTTACTTATGCTGTACGGAGGAACTTATGCACAGCTGAAACTCGGCTTTGGTGGAGTCGTGGTGCAACAGGCATTTATTCTTGTGTGTCCGCTTATCTATGCATGGTATATGAAAGCGGATTGGAAACGACTGTTTTCCGTGAAACCGGTGAAGACAAAAGGTGTGCTGGGAGGAATTTGTCTTGCCATAGCGGGATTTTTGCTGGCACTCGTGGTGGGGGCATTACTTACACCTGTCTTTCCTCAGAGTGCAGAGAGTCTGCAGGCGATGGATGAGATGCTCAAAGGACAGTCGGTGTGGATACTCATCCTTGTTGTGGCATTAATGCCTGCCATAGGGGAAGAGTTATTGTTCCGCGGATTCCTGATGGGAACTTTGAGAGAGAAGTGTAAGCCAATCGTTGCAATCGTGGCAACGACGTTAATCTTTGCGGCGTATCACATGAGTGTGCTCAAGATGTTTACCATCAGCATTGTCGGGCTGGTACTTACTGTGGCAGCATATATGACAGGAAGTATTTTCACCTCGATGCTGATGCATTTTATCAATAATCTGATTTCCGTATTGCTCAGCTTGTATCCGGAGCAGATTGGGAAGCTGTTTCCGGTTCTTTTAAAGGAGAGCCTCGGCGTGGCAGAAGTGCTTATCATTACACTGATTGGTGTGGTGTTTGCGTTTGCGGGATGGCTACTTGTCAGAAAGAAAGATGTAGCTTGATTTTTTCATAGAAAACGCTTGAAATCCGAACGAAACTATGGTAAACTACTCACGTTGTGAAAAAGAGATGGTCCTCTGTTACTGATCGTATTAAGAACATCCAATACGGAAGGAGATACACAATGAACGCAATTATTAAAGAAATCGAAGCAGCTCAGTTAAAAGAAAACGTACCACAGTTCAATGTTGGTGATACTGTAAAAGTTTACGGTAAAATCAAAGAGGGAAATCGTGAAAGAATTCAGGTTTTCGAAGGTACAGTTCTTAAAATGCAGGGCGGAAGCAACCGTGCTACATTTACAGTACGTAAAACTTCAAATGGTGTAGGAGTTGAAAAGACTTGGCCATTACATTCTCCGAACGTTGAGAAGGTAGAAGTTGTAAGACGTGGTAAAGTAAGACGTGCAAAACTTAACTATTTAAGAGACCGTGTAGGTAAGAGAGCAAAAGTAAAAGAGCTCGTTAAATAGTAAAAAAGAATGTAAGGGACAAAATACAGTATGTATCTTGTCCCTTTTCTTTTCAGGATGTATGATATAGGTATGTGAATTGCCACAAATTCACAAAATAGAAAGGATACAACGATGAGAAGAAAAGGACTTAGTTTCCGACAGAAGAAAAAGTTAATAAGTGCTTCTCTCATGAGAGAAATCTGGAGCTATGTTTTCATTACACTTGCAGCAGCGGTATTGGCATTTGTCATTATTTTCTGTGTCGGTATGCGTACCAGCGTTATCGGTGTTTCCATGGAGCCGGTGCTGTACAACGGTCAGGAAATTTTGGTCAATCGTTTTATATACCGTATCATTGCGCCTAAGGCCGGAGATGTGGTTGTGTTTCTTCCGAACGGCAATGAAAATACACATTACTATGTAAAGAGAGTGGTGGCAACATCGGGAGATACCGTGCAGATTAAAAATGGGTTGCTGTATGTGAACGGGATTTTGTATAAAGACGTGGAATATGATAAAATAGAAGATGCGGGTATTGCAGAAAATCCCGTGACACTCGGAAACAATGAATTTTTTGCATTGGGTGATAATATCAATAACAGCGAGGATAGCCGCTCGGGTAATATCGGGGCGGTATCACGCGATAACATTATAGGAAAGGTTTGGTTCCACATGGCGGCGGGCGACAGTTCGATTGGTCTGATGGAATAGGTGAAAAGATGACATATCAGTGGTACCCGGGACATATGACGAAAGCCAAGCGTATGATGCAGGAGAACATCAAGCTGATTGATTTGGTGATTGAGCTTGTGGATGCGCGGATTCCGCTTTCGAGCCGAAATCCCGATATTGATGAACTCGGAAAAAACAAAGCCAGACTTATTTTGCTCAACAAAGCGGATCTTGCAGATGAGCAACAGACGAAGAAGTGGCAGGCTTTTTTTGAAAAGAAAGGTTATTTTGTGGTTGCTCTGAATTCACGAAATCGAAATGGGATGAAGGCAATTAACAGCGTGGTTGCAGAGGCGTGTAAAGAAAAAATTGAGCGCGACCGAAAGAGGGGGATTATCAATCGCCCGGTGCGTGCAATGGTAGTCGGAATTCCCAACGTCGGAAAGTCTACATTTATCAATTCTTTTGCGGGAAAAGCGTGTGCCAAGACCGGAAATAAGCCGGGGGTAACCAAGGGAAAACAGTGGATTCGTCTAAGTAAGACGTTGGAACTTTTAGATACGCCGGGAATTTTGTGGCCGAAGTTTGAAGACCAGACGGTGGGGCTGCGACTTGCGCTGATAGGTTCTATGAACGATGAGATTCTCAATATAGAAGAGATGGCGATGGAGCTTATTGTTTTTCTCTCCAAAGAATATAGGGGACTGCTTGCAAGACGTTTTGACATTGCGGTGGAACTGGAACATGATGTAGCGTCGGAAAACGGAGCGCTTAAAATTCTGATGGAGATTGCAAAAGTGCGCAAATGTTTCCAAAAAGGAGAGGAACTTGATTTGCGCAAGGCGGCGAACCTGCTTTTGGATGATTTCAGAAGTGGTAAACTCGGAAGAGTAACTCTGGAGCAACCGGAGTCAGATGAATAAGATACGGGGAGTAAGATGTGAAGGCAATTTTAAAAGATATTTTGGGAATAAGTTTATATTTGCTGGCAATTTTAGTATTGACATTTCTTGTCATTCAATTTGTCGGACAGAGAACGGTTGTACAGGGTGAATCCATGGAAAACACATTGATGGACGGAGACAATCTGATTGTGGACAAGTTGACGTACCGTTTTCATGAACCGAAGCGTTTCGATGTGATTGTTTTTCCGTATCAGCAGGGAAAGAATACATATTATATCAAGAGAGTCATTGGGCTTCCGGGAGATTCCGTTTATATTGACGAAGTCGGAGAGATTTATATTAACGATGAAAAGCTGATGGAGGGATATGGGAAAGAGATCATTCTTGACCCGGGAATGGCAGGGGATACGATGTATCTCGGCGCTGACGAATATTTTGTACTCGGAGACAACCGGAATGCGAGTGCAGATTCCAGAGACCCTTCGGTCGGTGTAATTAAACGTGAACATATTACCGGCCGGGCTTGGCTTAGAATTTATCCGTTTGATTCCATCGGATTTATCAAACACGAATAGGATAGGTGAAATATGAGTAATCAGTTACCAATGAGTGAGATTAAGGCGATATATCAGGCAGCAGATGAGAGTATGCTGCCTGATTTTATCAGCAGATTTATTGCAGATGATAGAAAGAGCGTGCAGGCGCTTGTTGAGAAGGCAGACAAACGTCTTTTTGCCCTGGAACAGGAAAAAGAACGTATTTATCAGATGAGCTGCTTTGAACGTGAATACGAAGAATGTCAGTACATATGCGGAATCGACGAGGCAGGGCGCGGACCGCTTGCGGGGCCGGTCGTGGCAGCGGCTGTAATTCTTCCGAAAGATTGCGATATTTTGTATTTGAATGACAGCAAAAAGCTTTCAGCCAAGAAAAGGGATGAGCTTTTTGACATTATAAAGGAAAAGGCAGTTGCTTACGGAATCGGTTATGCGACACCGGAGCGCATTGATGAGATTAATATTTTGCAGGCGACGTATGAGGCAATGCGCGAGGCGGTTAACAAACTGTCCGTAAAACCCGATATATTATTAAATGATGCGGTGACGATACCGGAGGTTTCGATTCGTCAGGTTCCGATTATCAAGGGAGATGCCAAGAGTGTTTCCATCGCCGCGGCGAGTATTCTTGCCAAGGTAACAAGGGACAGACTGATGCTTGATTATGATACGCTCATGCCACAGTATGGTTTTGCGTCCAACAAAGGTTATGGAAGTGCGATGCATATTAAGGCACTTGAGGAGTATGGAGCATCACCAATTCATCGAAGGAGCTTTATTACACATTTTAAGGTGAAAGAATGAATTTTGATTTAACAGGTTTATTTCAGAGACAATCACAATATCCGGTCATGGATTCCGGCGTGGCAGCTGCGCAATCTTCGGTTGGTGCGCAGGGAGCCGGACAGAACGCAAGCGCCGATTTGCATTTGTCCGTGGGACAGATTGTCAGCGGACAGGTCGTTGCAGTAGACGGTGATGTCGTACAGGTGGAAGTCGCACCGGGTTCTGTTTTGCAGGCAAAAGTAGAAGGTGGACTTTCTCTGCTGAAAGGTATGTCCGTGAGTTTTGAAGTGAGCGGAATGTCGGATAAGCAGATTGCTTTGCGTGCACTTTTTCAGAATACGGCCAATATTGCAACCATCAACAAAGCGCTTGAGGCAGCGGAGCTTCCTGTGACATCGGATACAACGACGATGGTAAATGCCATGATGAAAGAAGGTATGCCTATTGATAAGGCGTCATTGCAGGCTATGTACCGACAGGTGGCAGCGCATCCGGAGGTGAGCGGCTCTGACATTGTGACAATGAACCGTCTGGAGATTCCGATTACGGATGCAAATGTAAAACAATTTTCGGATTATATGAATATGGAGCACCAGATTCGAGGAAGTGTGGAATCAATAGGAGATTCCATGTCGGCGACGGTGGCGCAGCTTGTTTCGGAAGGAAAAGTATCGGAAGCGGCACAGCTTTTGAAACAGTTTACGGATATTTTCATGCAGAGTGGAGAAACGTCGCAGAGCATGGCGGAAGGTAATTTGCAGGGGACTGCTACGGATATGACTGCAAACGGTCAGATAACCGGTGCAGAAACTGTTGCCACAGAAAATGGTAAGGTGATTATACAGGAGGAGACGATTTTAAAACGTACAATGACTGCATCGCTGGAAGAACTTATGCGTGCAGTCTCAGAAAGTGCGGATGATATGGCGGTAAATCAGGAAACAGGCATGAGTAGCAAGATGCAGGCGCTTATGTCGGAGATGGAAAGTCTTGGCTTACCCGCGGACAAAGCAGAGCAGTTTTTACAGGGACAGCTGTCGGGAAAAGAACTGCTGGAATTTACGAATCAGCTTCTTTCGAAAATGTCAGAAAATGGGAATGGAATGTCACAGACACAGCTTTCGCATTTGTCGGAACTGATGAGGAGACCTCAGATGCAGAATGCGGTAAAGACGCAGATTTATCAGCAGTGGCTTATGTCTCCGGAGGATGTGGCAGATAAGCAGAAGGTCAGCGAGTTTTACTCAAAGCTCAGCGAGCAGTCGGGAAAACTTGCAGAAACCTTGAAAAACATTCCGGGAGTGGATCAGAATCTGACAAATCAGGTGACAAACGTGCATCAGAATGTGGATTTTATGAATCAGCTCAATCAGACAATGAGTTATGTGCAACTTCCACTTAAGTTAGCCGGAGACAATGCACATGGTGATTTATACGTATATACAAACAAAAAGAATCTCGCGCAAAAAGATGGAAATGTGAGTGCGTTTTTGCATCTGGACATGGATCATCTCGGACCGGTTGATGTGTACGTGGCAATGCAGAATCAGAAAGTCAGCACGCAGTTCTATTTAAGGGACGACGAGATGCTTGCGTTTATCCATGAAAATATCGGACTTCTCAATGAGAGACTGGAGCAGAAGGGATATCAGATGAATGCACAGTTTTCCGTAAAGGAGAGACCGGGCAATGTGATGGAAGAGATTGTGGAAGATCATTGCGAGAATGTGAGAATCGGTACATATTCTTTTGATATGAGGGCATAAGTATGGCATATGACAATAAGAGGTATCCGGGGAAGAACTTCGAGAAACCGAAACAGGCGATTGCACTGACCTATGACCCGGAAGAAGACGCACCTAAAGTCGTTGCGTCCGGTCGTGGCGCTTTGGCGGAAAAAATTATTGAAGAAGCCAAGCAGGCAAAGGTTCCGGTGCATAAGGATTCCAAGCTGGCGGATACACTTTCCAAGCTGGAAATCGGTGATATGATTCCGCCGGAGCTTTATGAGGTTGTGGCGGAGATTCTTGTCTTTGTTGATCAGATGGATAAAATCAGGGCAAAGATTGAGGATCACAAAAATAAAAAATAAACTGCGAGGGTGTCTGAAGAATATAAAAAGCAGTTTATGAACAGACGTAGAACAGGAACGGAAAAGGAAACGTTAGCCGCCGCTTATTTAAAGAAAAAGGGTTATACAATACTTGAGTGTAATTACAGATGCAGATACGGTGAACTTGATATCGTGGCGAGGCATGAAAATACGCTGGTAATTGCAGAGGTAAAATATCGCAGTTCGGAGCGATGCGGGGATCCGGCCGAGGCGGTTGATTTGAGAAAGCAGAAGAAAATCTGCCGTGTGACAATGGATTATTTGATGAGACATCCGTATTTTCAAGGGAGACCATGTCGTTTTGATGTGATAGCTATATACGGTAACGGGCAGATTCGCCATATTGAAGATGCATTTCTGTATTGTAGTTAGATGCGGCTTATTAGAGATGATAGAATTAAGAATGTATATGGAACAGGGCATCCGTGTAATGTGGGATGCCTTTTTTGTAGGAGGATAGTTATGTATAAAATGATTCGTAACGGTTCGGAAGAGGTAATGAAGCAGAATATTTATTCCGGGGACGGTGACAGAGGTGAGGGAGAATATGAGATCGAATATTTGACATTTCCGGAGCTGGAACAATTTTCCTGTGTGAGACATTTGTTTTCCACACGGCTCGGTGGCGTAAGCGAAGGAATCTTTGCCACGATGAATCTCAGTTTTACAAGAGGAGATGATGAGAGGGCAGTAACTGAGAATTTTGCCCGTATTGCGCGTGTTCTCGGAACTTCTCCAAAGCAGATCGTCTGTACGGATCAGACACATACGACCAATGTCCGTGTCGTGACGAAGGAAGATTGCGGAAAGGGGATTTTCCGGAAAAGAGATTACACAGATGTGGATGGTCTCATTACGAAAGAAAAAGGCGTGGTGCTTGCTACTTTTTATGCTGATTGTGTTCCGCTTTATTTTGTGGACCCTGTCAAAGAAGTGATTGGATTATCGCATTCCGGCTGGAGGGGAACAGCGGATGGAATGGGGCGGGTAACGGTTACACGTATGCAACAGGAGTTTGGCTGCAGACCGGAGGACATTTACGCTGCAATCGGGCCATCCATTTGTAAGGAATGCTATGAAGTGAGCAATGACGTTGCAGAAGCATTTGAGCGGGCATTTTCAGAGAATGAATACTTGCGAGAAAACGATGCTTTTGCACAGATTATCTCTTACCGCGATGAAGCACAGAAGGCGGAAGGAAAATGTCAGCTTGATTTGCATTTGGCAAATAAATGGATTTTACTCAGCGCCGGTATTTTGACAGAGCATATTTCCGTGACGGATGTATGTACAGCGCACAATCCGGACTATCTTTTTTCACATAGAAAGACGGACGGAAAGAGAGGAAATCTCGGAGCGTTTTTATATTTAGTATGATATTAAGAAAACCTTAATATTTTTCCTACTTTTGATTTAAGGTTTTCATGTTTTAATAAGCTCATGAACATATGGAGGTGAGGAGATGGCAAATATTCTTGTTTGCGATGACGATAAGGAGATTGTGGAGGCGATATCTATTTATCTGTCGCAGGAAGGCTATCGGATTTTTAAGGCATATGACGGAGCGCAGGCGATTGACGTACTGCAGAAAGAAGATATCCAGCTGCTGCTCATTGATATCATGATGCCAAAGCTTGACGGGATTCATGCAATGATTAAGATAAGGGAGTTTTCTTCGATACCGATTCTCGTCTTGTCTGCGAAATCGGAAGATGTTGATAAGATACTCGGGCTCAATGTCGGCGCGGATGACTATATTACCAAACCGTTCAATCCGCTTGAACTGATTGCGAGAGTTAAGTCGAGTTTGCGGCGTTATACGATGCTTGGAAGTATGGCACCGGCTTCGGAGAAAAGTTTTACCATAGGAGGGCTTTTTGTCGATGATGAGGCAAAGGAAGTCCGTGTGGAAGGAGAAGTTGTAAAACTGACACCGATTGAGTATCAGATTTTATTGTTGCTGATGAAAAATCCGGGACGTGTTTTTTCCACGCAGCAGATTTACGAGAGTATCTGGAATGAGGATGCGTACGGCGCGGAGAACACGGTGGCGGTACATATCCGTCACATCCGTGAGAAGATTGAGATCAATCCGAAGGAACCGCGTTATTTGAAGGTTGTCTGGGGTGTCGGATATAAGATTGAAAAGTAGGAGAATTAAGATGAGTGAACATAAAAAAGGGAATTTGAATAAAAAAGCGGTAAAAAATGTGTCTGCAGTTCTTTCGCAGATTTTTGCAATGGCAATGGCTGTTGTTCTGTTGCTGGTTGCAATGAGATATGTTGTCCTTCATGAATATTATGGCTCTTATATGATTTCGCCGTATGAGGAAGCACATAACTTTGAAGATACACAGACATTTCAGTATGTGTTACAGAGGGACTTGATGAATTTGTCTCATTATCTTGCACTCTGTTCGCAGCTTGAGACGGATGGGGAATATAACCCGGGGCGCAAGGTGGATGTGTTTAAGTATGTAAATCGAAGAAATTCCACGGCGGAATTAAATAATGAACCGAAATTGGAGTATCGTGTAGGAGATCTTGTAGAATGGTTCCAATATGGCATTTCTTGGTGGTCTTCTCCTGAGGTGTCGTATGATGAGGCAAAGCAGTATCTGACGAAGGAACAGATGGAAGAGCAGATACAGGAGCAGACGGGAGAACTGCCGGTCGATGAACTGTTGTTGGAGGACTATTTGTATCAGGTGTGTTTTCTGGAGGAGGAGTTTGCGCCGCAGAATATGGAGAGTGTGTATGATTTGGTGCTTCCTGAGGGAATGGGGACACAGGATGCAATAGAGGCGTTGCAGCAGACTGCTCAAGATTTGCACACAAACTATTATGAGTATGTAAACAAAAAAGAGATTTTGTCATCTGACAGTAATCTGAAATATATGTATGTAGCGCCGACCGGAGAGATTGCGTATACGAATTTGGAAAATAAAGAAAATCTTTCTGTGGAGGAATTAAAGGAAGCATTCACACAGTGCAAAACATATATGGTGTATGATTATGGCAGCAACGATTTTAAAAGCAGTAATCTGATGACGGATCATGTATCTTATTGCAAGCAGCATTTCCGTAACTATGATTATTGTTTTACACACGGGGGAACTGTGTATGTGGCATTACAGACAAAATCATCGAGTGCATTCGGTCCATATAATGACGTGGATTTTTATGCGTTAGCGGATACGAACCTCAAAACGGTAGATGTTTCGTGGCAAAAGATGTTGGGATTTGCCGCAGTACTTGGTTTATTGTCGTTGATTGCTCTTGTGGTATTTGTTGTATTTCAACCCAAAAAAGAGCGAGAAGAACTTAAATATTTTGATCGCTGGTTTACGGAGATTGCCATCATCTTTGTTGCTGCAACTGTATGTGCAGTTATCGGCCTCGGAGCACTTGCAGTTTCTGTATTTATTGACAGAGATATACTTACGGGAATATCGATGGAGCAGAGTCGTAGGGGATTTGGTGTCAGTTTGTTCGTGACATTTTCTGTTTTATATCTGATGTTCCTGCTCTATATGGGATCGCTGGTTCGAAGGGTGAAAGCACATGCCCTTTGGAAAGGAAGTTTATGTTACTATATTCTTCATAATACAAAGAGACTTTGCGGGAAACTGCTGATGCTGATTCGCAGAGTGGTGGAAGAGCTTGTGAACAACAAGTTGTTTTTTGTCAGAACATTCGGACCTTACTGCATGTTCCTGTTTATGAATGCAGTATTGATTCTTGTGTTCCGCGTATTCGGTATTTTTCTCGCATGTGCGTTTGATGTGGCGGTTGCTGTTTACCTCTATTTTGAGAATGTGGCGCGCGAAGAAATCGTAGCAGGTATTAGCCGCATATGCGACGGTGAGGTGGAATATCAGATTGATACAAGCAAGTTTTTCGGAGAAAACAAAGTGATTGCGGAAGCAGTCAACAAAATCGGTGATGCGGTAAAAACAGCTGTGCAGATCAGCATGAAAGATGAGCGCCTCAAGGCGGACCTTATCACCAATGTATCGCACGACATCAAAACTCCGCTGACATCTATTATCAATTATGTTGATTTGCTCAAACGCGAAAACATTCAGGGAGAAAAGGCGCAGGAGTACATCCGTATTCTCGACGAAAAATCGCAGCGTTTAAAACAGCTCACACTTGACCTTGTGGAAGCAAGCAAGATATCATCAGGAAACATCACGCTTGAGATGAGCGACATTCATGTAAAAGAGCTGCTGGCACAGGCAACGGGAGAGTACAAAGATAAAATGGAGGAAAAGAAACTTGTGCTAGTAGAGTCGTATCCGGATACGGATGTTATGATTCGTGCGGATTCGCGGCGTATGTGGCGCGTGGTGGAAAATCTGCTCCTTAACATCTGTAAATACGCGATGGAAGGCACACGCGTTTATGTGGATGTTGATGCGCATTCTGAAAATGTTGAAATTATATTCCGAAATATTTCCGCACAACCTCTCAACATTCCGGCGGAGGAACTGACGGAGCGATTTATTCGCGGCGATGTTTCGCGTAGCACGGAGGGAAGCGGACTCGGACTTTCCATTGCCCAAAATCTGACAGTAGCACAGGGCGGAGAGTTCAAGATTCATCTGGATGGAGATTTGTTTAAGGTGGTTCTTACGTTTCCGAGGAAGAGCTGATTTGCGGCTTGGAACCGGCTGATTTTTGGCTTGGGTATATAGGGAAAAAGTTGAGTGTAATACCCGGGATTTTGTCAAAATCCCGGGTATTTTTATGAAGAAATTCTGTATATAGAAATAGACTTAAAAATAATGGTAATTATGTACATTTATTGGGTAATTTTGAAAACAAATTTTGTATATACCCAAAGCTATTAATTTGAAAATTAATTTAAAAAAATTTTGATTTTTGGAGTTGACATCAAATTGAAAAAGTGGTTTTATATAGAAAATAAAAAAGGAGGTCGTATAGTATTTATTCAGAAATGTTAATCAAATCTTTGGAAATTCAAAAACAAATCTCAGACATAAGAAAGCAAATCAATAATCTTCCGAAAGGAAAACTTGTTTGTGCACGAAATGGTACCTATTACAAATGGTATCGAAGTACAGGAAAAAAGAACATTTATATTTCAAAAAAGAATCGTCATCTGGCTCAACAACTTGCGTGGAAGACATACTTAAGCCATCTTCTGGAAGATAAAATAAAAGAAAAAAATGCAATACAATTCTATTTAAATCATTATCCAATTTTCCCTAAAACTGAAAAATTATTGAAGAATCAAGAATATAGAAATTTGTTGGAGCCTCATTTTAAACCATTAGAAGAAGAACTGGTGCAGTGGAGTTGTGAGCCTTATGAGAGAAATCCAAAATATCCGGAGCATTTGATACATCAAAGCAGTTCCGGAAATTGCGTTCGTTCCAAGTCTGAATGCATGATTGACACGATGCTTTATATGAAGAATATACCGTTTCGATATGAGTGTGCTTTGGAACTTGGTGAGATCATACTGTATCCGGATTTTACAATTCGTCATCCTAAAACAGGTAAATTCTATTATTGGGAGCATTTTGGAAGGATGGATGTACCGGAATATGCACAGAATACTTTTTCTAAATTACAACTCTATACGGTTCATGGAATTATTCCTTCGCATCAACTGATTACCACATATGAAACGAAAGAGAGACCTCTTTCTTCTGATAAGATTGCGAAGATAATAGAGAATTATTTTATGTGAAATGCTGTTAATAATCTGACATAATATGAAATATAGTATGAAATATGAAAAAAGAGCAGGAATATTGGGCTGGGTATAGGCGAATAAATTTTGTCAGAATACCCAACAAATCTAGAAATGTATGGGTATGAAAAGGATGGAATACTGTATATACCCAATCCAGATAAAAATGATAAAAAAGGAATAGAATTTGGGTATAATAAAAGAATTATTTTACATATACCCAGCCAAGCCTGGAAAAAGGGACATACAATAGTATATCCCTTTGAGTAACTGTATCTTATGCATCTTCACGTTCATTATATTTGCGCAGGATTTCATGAATTTTCTCGGTCGGAGTGAGAACGTTTTCCATGGAAATGTCATGGTTCATGAAGTCGATGATGCTGGCAAGGAATTTGCTCATGTCAGCTTCCGCAAAATATTCGCGGTCTTTTACTTCCTGAGGAAGGTAATTTAAGTTTGTGCAGACCACGCGGTCAAATGTACCGTTAGCGTAGGCTTCATCAAAAGCTTTCAGACCTTCCGTAAAAAGACCGAAGGTGCAGCAGATGAATACTCGCTTTGCTTTCATCTCTTTGAGCTGTTTGGCGGTGTCAATCATACTTCCGCCGGATGCAATCATATCATCGATGATGATGACATCTTTGCCTTCGATGTTGTCGCCGAGGAACTCATGCGCAACAATCGGATTTTTGCCGTTTACAATCTTAGAGTAATCGCGTCTTTTGTAGAACATACCTGTGTCGACACCGAGAACGGTGGAGAAGTATACGGCTCTGTCGAGAGCACCTTCGTCCGGGCTGATGACAATCATATGCTCTTTATCAATAATCAAATCTTTTTCATACTGAAGAAGCGAGCGGATAAACTGATAAGGCGGAGTAAAGTTATCGAAACCTTTCAGCGGTGTCGCATTCTGAACACGAGGATCATGGGCATCAAATGTGATAAAGTTGGAGACACCCATATCGCTGAGTTCTTTTAATGCGTAAGCACAGTCTAACGACTCACGACCGCTTCTTTTGTGCTGGCGACCTTCATAAAGGAACGGCATTACAACGTTGATACGGTGTGCTTTGCCGGCAACGGAAGCAATCATACGTTTTAAATCCTGATAGTGGTCATCCGGTGATTTGTGATTTTCGTATCCGTTAATTGTATAGGTAAGGCTGTGGTTCATAACATCAACCAAAAGAAAGACATCATCGCCACGCACGGATTCTTTTAAGATACCTTTGCTTTCGCCACTGCCAAAACGAGGGCAGGAAGCGTTAATCAGATAATTATCTACCGAATACTCGCGGAATGCAGGGTCTTCCTTTATATTGTTATTTACATGTTTACGGAAATCCACAAGATATTCGTTGACGCGGTCGCCGAGTTCTTTGCAACTGTCTAAAGCAAGAATTTTGAGCGGTGCAACCGGAAGTGCGGATTCAAGTTCAACTAAATTTGGCATAGTTACCTCCGAAAAATAATCATTGATTCGAATTACATCGTTTATAGTTATATCATAGAAACGAAGGAAACTCAATAAGTGAAATGTCTTAACCTATCAAAAACTTTACAATCTTCGCCTGATATTGTAAAATCAAGAGGTATGTGTGCTGATAAAGGCGTAGGAACTTTTATCCGGCAGATAAGGAGAAAAAAATGAGCAATAGTAACAGAAAGCCGATTGTGGCAGTGGTCGGAAGACCGAATGTCGGTAAATCAACACTTTTTAATGCACTTGCAGGTTCGAGAATCTCAATCGTCAAAGATACACCGGGCATTACACGAGACCGCATTTATGCAGATGTCACATGGCTTAATTATAATTTTACACTGATTGATACCGGCGGTATTGAGCCGGACAGCAATGACATTATTTTGTCGCAGATGCGGGAACAGGCGCAGATTGCAATTGACACGGCAGATGTTATTTTGTTTATGGTGGATGTGAAACAGGGACTGGTAGATGCGGATGCAAAGGTGGCAGACATGCTTCGCCGCTCGCATAAACCGGTTATTCTTGTTGTTAATAAAGTGGACAGCTATCAGAAAATGATGATGGACGTATTTGAGTTTTATAATCTCGGAATCGGTGAGCCGATGGCGATTTCTGCGGTGAACCAGCAGGGAATCGGAGACCTCTTGGATGTGGTTGTCTCACATTTTCCGGAAGAGCTTCTGCAGGCTGAGGAGGATGAAAGACCGAGAATTGCGATTGTCGGAAAACCGAATGTCGGAAAGTCATCCATCATCAATAAGTTACTTGGAGAAAACCGTTTGATTGTTTCTGATATTGCGGGAACAACGCGTGATGCAGTCGATGCGGAAGTGAATTACAACGGAAGAGAATATGTTTTTATTGATACAGCAGGTCTTCGCCGTAAGAACAAGATTAAGGAAGAACTTGAGCACTATATGATTGTCCGTACGGTTTCTGCGGTAGAAAGAGCAGATATTGTCATTCTCGTCATTGATGCGGAGGAAGGCGTGACCGAACAGGACGCCAAGATTGCGGGAATTGCGCATGACAGAGGTAAAGGTATCATTATCGCAGTAAATAAATGGGATGCGGTAGAGAAAGATGACAAGACCATTTACCGTTTTACGGAGAAGGTACGCCAGATTTTATCCTTTATGCCTTATGCGGAGATTACGTTTATTTCGGCCAAGACCGGTCAGCGTTTGAATAAGCTTTATGAGCTGATTGATATGGTGGAACAGAATCAGTCACTTCGCGTGGCAACCGGTGTGTTAAATGAAATTATGACGGAAGCAGTTGCCCTGCAGCAACCGCCGAGTGATAAAGGTAAGAGACTGCGTCTTTATTACATTACGCAGGTCGCTGTTAAGCCACCGACATTTGTTATTTTTGTAAATGATAAACAGCTTATGCATTTTTCTTATTCACGATATATAGAGAATAAGATACGTGAGACGTTTGGGTTTAAGGGAACACCGATTCATATCATTATCCGTGAGCGTAAAGATAAAGATGCTTAAGACATAGTGAATATAAGATGAGAGAGTTAGGGAGAGAGTTATGATTCGTATCGTTTGTATGCTGATTGGATATTGCTTCGGCATTTTCCAGACTGCGTTTATTTATGGGAAACTTCATGGGATTGATATCAGAGAAAAAGGCAGCGGTAATTCCGGGACGACCAATGCACTTCGTGTGCTTGGGAAAAAAGCCGGTATTATTGTATTTCTCGGTGATGCGCTGAAGTCTGTGTTTGCAATGCTTCTTGTACATGTGCTGTTTCAAAACCGTTATCCGGACATGGAAGCTCTGCTTCGAATTTATGCAGGTGCAGGTGTTGTGCTGGGACATAATTTCCCGTTTTATATGGGATTTAAGGGCGGAAAAGGAATTGCAGCCACAGGTGGTATCAGCCTTGGAATGGCTTGGCAGTGTATGGTTGCGGTCGCAATTACATTTTTCTCGATTTTCTTTACGACACATTATGTGTCACTCGGTTCCCTCTGCATGTATGTCGTTTTTGTGATTGCACTTGTAGTTATGGGTCAGATGGGATGCTTTGAAATGTCGCAGGCGTGCTTGACAGAGATGTATATTATAGCAGTCCTTTTGATGATTATGGCATTTGTAAGACACAGAGGAAACATAGAGCGCCTTGTTCACGGAAACGAACGGAAAACTTATTTGACAAAGAAGAATAAGGAGGATTAAGCATGGCAGATTATAGTGTAATCGGAGCCGGAAGCTGGGGAATTGCCCTTGCGAAGGTGTTAGCACAGAACGGAAACGATGTGACGGTATGGTCCATCATTGAAGATGAAATCAATATGCTCAGCGAGAACAAAGAGCATCTGACGAAGCTTCCGGGGGTAAAACTTCCGGACAATATGACATATACAACGGATTTGGAAGCAGCAGTAAAAGGGAAGGAAATGCTGATTTTGGCAGTTCCGTCACCATTTACGAGAAGTACATCCAAGTCTATGGCACCATTTGTGGCGGACGGACAGCTGATTGTCAATGTAGCAAAAGGAATTGAAGATGAAACATATATGACGCTTACGGACATCATTGAGGAAGAGATTCCGCATGCAACGGTAGCTGTATTGTCAGGACCTTCCCATGCAGAAGAGGTTGGCAAAAATATGACGACGACACTTGTTGCCGGCGCAAAGAAGAGAGAAACGGCAGAGTACATACAGAATGCATTTATGTGTGATTTTCTGCGTGTGTATACAAGCCCGGATGTGCTTGGAATCGAACTCGGCGGAGCTCTGAAAAACGTTGTGGCTTTAGCGGCCGGAATTGCAGACGGACTCGGATGCGGTGATAATGCGAAAGCAGCACTCATCACAAGAGGTATTGTCGAAATCGCGCGTCTCGGTGTTGCCATGGGTGGTAAAATTGAGTCCTTCACGGGACTTACCGGTATCGGTGATCTGATTGTGACGTGTTCTTCCATGCATTCGCGTAACCGCAGAGCCGGAATGTTAATCGGACAGGGATATACGATGCAGGAAGCAATGGATGAAGTGAAAATGGTGGTGGAAGGTGTGTATTCTGCGAAGGCTGCAGCCGGCCTGGCAGAGAAATATAACATTTCTATGCCGATTGTAAAAGAAGTCAATGACATTCTTTTCGGAAATCAGAAGGCGGAACAGGCAATTACGGATTTAATGTTCCGTGATAAGGCAGTGGAAGCAAGTTCACTGAAATGGGATGAATAGGAAACAAAATAAAAAAACCGTGCGGCGAAAAATCCGTATGGATGAAAAGTATCTGGAAAAAGATGCCTGCATGAAATCAGCGCAAACACTGATGGAAAAGTATCATTGGACCAAAGTTACTACTGAGCAACTTGCAAAAGAAATTTACGGACATGCATATGTGTACTATCGATGGAAATGGATGGAGAAGTTACCCGTTGCTAACCGATTGGTTTACAGCCATGCGGCCGACGGAATTGATGTGACAGACAAGGTGGATAGTTTTCAGCCTGTCTGGGAATGGATATGGAAGTATAAATAGGTTAAAAGATGGAAAAAACTATTGTGTGCATTGTTTGCAACCGGGTACTGTTTTGGAAAACAGATATCAATCTGTCGGTGAATTACTTGAAGCGTGAGTTACAGAAAAAAGAAAATAAATAAAAGGAATCGTCATGTATGAAATGTTTATACATGGCGATTTTTTTTGCAGAAGAATATTCATAATCCGAAAAACAGGTCATTCATCCTAAAAAAATGCTGTTTGTCAGAGGAAGTTTTTGGGGCGAAGAAAAAAGATAAAATGTAAGCATAGAGAAACTTATTTAAAAGCGAACCGGGTTCAAAAGATTGGAGGTATGATTTATGAAGAGTCAATCAATAAGAAAAATAAGAAATATCTCTATGTTACTTGCAATTACATTATTTATGGCTGTCAATGTTACAACAGCAACGGCCGGTACTGTTAAAATAGGCAGCGGCGTAAGTAAAGTAAAAGCAAACACATCAAGTAGCAGTAACAAGTACTCTTCCGCGTGGGAGTATTGGAGTCAGGGAGCATCCAAGTATACGGGTATGAGAAGCGGCGGTTGCAGGGTGACCGCATTTTCGAAACTGATAAAAGAAGCAGGGTATGCACACTATAGCAATCCGGATGATTTTTTTACATGGGGTATCGGAAAAGGATATTTTAAAAGTACATCCAGTGCATATGAAATGACTTCTTTTGGTGTGGCCCTTAATTCTTATATATCCTCGTATGGCGGAAAATGTACACTGGTTGCAACGAACACATTGTCAAGTACTGCTACGGATAAAGCGAACATGATGAATTATATCCGTCAAGGCTATTACATCGTGTTGTCAAGTTCTGAGCATACCGCATATGTGGGCAGAGCAGCTTCTCTTAATCAGGGTACTCCCGTAATTTTAGATTCATGGTCATCATGGACAACAAATCCGGCTTCGGTACACACGTATACAGGAAGCTACGATTCTATGTCAGGTTGTTCTTTTACGAAGTATCGCGTATATGCAGTAACGGGAAATGACACAACACCGCCGGTTTTGTCCGAGGTCCAAATTACAGATTGGAACAATACGGGATTTACGGTATCGTTCCGTGTTACGGACAACAGCGGTTATATAAACCGTGTTCAGTTTCCGACATGGACAGAAGCGAACGGGCAGGACGATTTAGCTCCGAATTGGGAAACCAACAGTGCAGTTAGAGGGACTTTTTCAGGAGACAGAGTATATTTCAGGGTGAAAGCCAGTGACCATAACAATGAAGGAGGTAGATACAGAACACATGTATATGCGTATGACGGCAGCGGGAATTATGCGAAAGCGGAAATCAGTTCATTTATTGACAGGACGCCGCCGGTAATTTCAAATGTGAGGATTACGGATGTGACAGTGGACAGTTATACGGTTCGATGTACGGTAATGGATGAGGTGGGCATAGTCCGTGTTCAATTTCCGACGTGGACTTCCTACAATGGACAAGATGATATTGTAGGAGATTGGGGAACGAACCCTTCCTGCTCAGGAACTAAAAACGGAAGTGAATACAGCTATAAGGTAAACAGAAGTGCCCACAACGATGAGCTTTTTGGATATACGACGCATATTTACGCATATGATGGAGCCGGTAATGTTACTTCAGCAGGAATTGACTGTGCGTCTCTAGTCGGAAGTTCACAAAACCTGGGAGATTCTTTTACCGCATACATTACCAATCGCGCATCCGGGACGGTACTCACAAACGATAACGATAATGTTTCCGGCAGAAAGAAAAACGGAAGCGGAGCCCAGTTTTGGAAGTTTGAACGACAGAGTGATAACAGTTACATTATTCGTTCTGTATCCGCACCGACAAAGGTCCTTGATTTAGATGGGGGAATTGATGCAGACAGAACCAATGTAATGGTACATACAGAACATGGAGCCAACAATCAGAAGTGGAAAATTTACAGTTATGACGGAAAGTCTTATATGTTGATTCCGGTTTGTAACAGAGTAAGGGCTCTTGATTTGGATTGTTACAGCAATGTGGATGGAACGAATGTCCATACTTGGACAGCTGCATTCGGACTTTCGCAGATTTTTACCATCGATAAAGCAACCTACACACCACCGAGTACGCCGAGCACTCCAAGCACACCGAGTACACCAAGCACACCAAGCACACCAAGCACACCGAGTACACCAAGCACACCGAGTACACCAAGCACACCGAGTACACCAAGCACTCCAAGTAAGCCTAGTACTCCAAGTAAGCCTAGCACACCGAGCACACCGAGCACACCAAGTGCCCCAAGTACGCCAACCATAACCGTGCTGAGTAAAGGAAAAACCATCACCAAAAGTGGAATCACTTATATTGTGACATCATCTTCCAAAACTTCGCCGGAGGTAGAAGTTTTTGATTATACGACACAGAAAAAAACAGTGACGATACCGGACACGATTACGTACAAAAATGTGAAATATAAGGTGGTCGGAATAGGCGTATATGCTTTCTGGTACAATACAAAACTGAATAAAATTACAATCGGGAAAAATATTAAGTATATTAATACCGGAGCATTTGATGATTGCAAAAAACTTAAATCGGTTGTGATTAAGAGTACAAAGATTAAAAAGGTGGGAAGTAATGCATTCTATAATACGAGTAAGAGTCTGAAAGTAAAAGTTCCGAAAGCAAGCTACAGCAAGTACAAAAAACTTTTCAAAAACAAGGGAAATAAGAAATTAAAAGTGAAGAAGTAGTAAAAATGAAGGGACTGTGATGTGATACAGTCCCTTTGGTTTTTGTGCAATA
This sequence comes from Lachnospiraceae bacterium, assembly GCA_015056905.1. Classification (GTDB taxonomy): domain Bacteria; phylum Bacillota; class Clostridia; order Lachnospirales; family Lachnospiraceae; genus SVFI01. The sequence goes on along the minus strand of SVFI01000003.1, from coordinate 131,130 downwards.
TAGTTACTTCACTGCTTCCATAATCTCAGCAGTAGTCTTTGGCTTATTCATAGAATAGATGTGAATTCCGTCAGCACCGTACTGCTTTAAATCAAGTATCTGACGGATGGCATAGTCGATACCGGCCTTGCGCATGTCTTCCGGATTCTCGCCGTATTTGGCGATGATGTCAGAGAATGCTTTCGGGACGGATGTACCGGAAAGTGAGATGGTAGTTGACACCTGCTTTACAGATGTAATCGGCATAATTCCGGCACAAATCGGGACCGTGATTCCGCTTGCGAGACAGTTCTCCTGGAATTCAAAAAAAACATCATTATTTAAGAAAAGCTGAGTGATTAGGAAATCACAGCCGGCAGCAACTTTATCTTTCAGCCGCGCCATATCTGCACGTTTGCTCATCGCCTCAAAATGCTTTTCGGGATAGCATGCACCTGCAATCTGGAAAGAAGTGTTGGCGTTTAAGTGGGAAACGAGCTCGTTGGCATAGGCAAAATCACGACTGTCATATTGTTCATCGGTCATGTAAGCCGGGCGATCGCCACGGAGTGCGAGCACATGTCGTATGTTAGCACATGCTAACTCATCACAGACTCTGTCGATGTCTTCTTTTTTATTTCCTACACAAGTCATATGTGCAAGAGCATCGATATGTAAATTGTTTTGAATGTAGGATGCAATTTCGGTTGTCTTTTTGGAACGGCTTCCGCCGGCGCCGTAAGTTACCGATATGAAATCAGGATTCAAAACACTGAGTTTATCAAGTGTTGCATAGACACCTTCAAATTCATCCTCTTTTTTTGGAGGAAAGACCTCAAAGGAGATGGTTGGCTTTTTGTGATTTAATATATCTTTAATCATTTATATACCTCCAAGAACTCTTTTTCTTGTGAAAAATACTTTCTTATTGTATCATATATAGAGGATTTGTAAAAGAAAATATTTGTTTGTAACTTTGTGATGCGGAAAGGAAACAACAGGAAATGGAAAATAATTTTCAGTCAACGACAGAATATGTGGCAAGTGAGGAATTGATGGCGAGTGTCAATGTGGCAATCGCACTGAAGAAACCGCTTCTTATCAAGGGTGAGCCGGGGACGGGAAAAACGATGCTTGCCCAGGCAGTAGCCAATTCACTTGGCTTAAAACTGATTATATGGAATGTAAAGTCAACGACCAAGGCGCAGGACGGTCTTTATATGTATGATACGATTCAGCGTTTGTATGACGGACAGTTCGGAGAGGAAGGCGTTGACGATATTGCCAGGTACATTAAACTTGGTAAGCTCGGAGAGGCGTTCGAGAGTGAGGAACAGGTGGTTCTTCTCATTGACGAGATTGATAAAGCAGATTTGGAGTTTCCAAATGACCTTTTGTGGGAGCTGGATCAGATGGAGTTTTATATTCATGAGACGAAGCGTACCGTAACGGCAAAGAAACGCCCGATTGTTATTATTACATCCAACGCGGAGAAGGAGCTTCCGGATGCATTTCTGCGCCGCTGTATTTTCCATTACATCGAATTTCCGAATAAGGAACTGATGGAAGAGATTGTGAAGACACATTTTCCGAATGTGGAGGGGAATCTTTTGAAGAATGCGATGGATACGTTCTACTGGATTCGGGATATGAGAGATGTGCGTAAAAAACCGAGCACATCGGAGCTCATTGACTGGATTAACGCACTTCAGATTGCGGGAATTCCGGCGGATAAGATTCGTGCGGAACTTCCGTTTGTAGGTGTTGTTGTCAAGAAGGATGAAGATTTGGAAACAGTAAAACATTACGTATAAGAGGTTGCTATGTTTTTAAAATTCTTTTTTGAACTTCGGGCAAAAGAATTGCATATAGGACTTACAGAGTGGTTAACTCTTATCGATGCACTTGATCAGGGGCTTTGCGGAAGTTCGCTGACGCAGTTTTATTATGTCGCACGCATGATTTTAGTTAAAAGTGAGACAGATTTTGATAAGTTTGATACCGCATTTGCAGAAGTATTCAAGGGTGCGCAGGCAGATGAGGAAGTGACATACCAGATGCTTCGTTGGCTGGATAAGGAAGAACTGACGGAACTTATTACGAAGGAAGACAGAGAACTTCGCCATAAACAAAACAGTGAGGATGCTCCGATTGACAAAGAGGATGTTGAGACAAAGTTTAAGCAGCGTCTCAAGGACCAGACAGAAGAGCACAACGGCGGAAGTTTCTGGATTGGAACGACGGGAACAACAGCATTTGGTAACTCCGGTAATTATGTCGGAGGTGTGCGTGTCGGAGGCGCCAGCGGATATCAGTCGGCGTTTGAGGTGGTCGGTGCACGGAAATTTAAAGATTTCCGTGACGACAGAGTGCTGGAAAACCGTCAGTTTCAGATGGCACTTCGCAAACTCAGACAGTTTTCTACAAGGCTGGAGATTCCGAAAACAGAGCTTGATATTGACGGAACCATCAACAAGACGTGCCAGAACGGGGGATATTTGCAGATTGAGATGCAACGCCCGCGCAAAAATGCAGTTAAGCTTCTCCTTCTGATGGATTCGGGTGGAACGATGATTCCGTATTCACGGCTTGTGAATGAGCTGTTTCAGACGGTTTCAAAGTCAAATCATTTTAAAGATGTCAAATGCTATTATTTCCATAACTGCATTTATTCCAAGTTATATAAGACACCGGAGTGCGAGAACGGAGATTGGATTGATACAGACTGGATGTTCCGTAACCTGGGAAGCGATTACAAGGTCATTGTTGTCGGTGATGCGGCGATGGCACCGGAGGAACTATATTCTCTGACGGGAAACTACCGTGGACCGAACGGGGGACTGAGCGGTTACGAATGGCTTCAGCTTTTAAAATCGCATTACAAAAAAATCATTTGGATGAACCCGAAGATGGCACCGGGCAATGCGCCTTGGCGGGAAGCGGAGACAGCGATTAAAAAGCTTCTTCCGATGTATAAACTGACGGTAAGAGGTCTGAATGAAGGTATGAAAAAATTAATGGAGACAAGATAAACGTGAAGATAAAGCGCATAAAAATACAGGAAATGGCAATCATTTCGCTGATGGCAGCGGTGTTGTGCGTCATAGGACCTGCAACGATTCCGGTCGGAGTGGTGCCGGTTACATTGATTACCGTAGCATTGTATTTGATCGTCTATATGATTGGTATGTGGAAAGCTACGATAAGCTGTCTGATCTATATATGTATCGGACTTGTCGGTCTCCCGGTTTTTTCCGGATATTCCGCAGGACCGGCAGTTTTGCTGGGACCGACCGGCGGATATCTGATAGGTTACCTCTTGCTTACGGTTAGCAGCGGCTTTTTTATTGAACGCTTTGCTAAGAGGGGAATGCATCTGCTCGGAATGTTACTTGGGCTTGTTCTTTGTTATTTTCTCGGAACCATCTGGCTTGCTTTATATGCAGATATATCCCTATGGCAGGCAATTTTGACGGGCGTGGCGCCGTTTATTATTTTTGATTTGATAAAAATTGCCGTGGCACTTCTTTTGGGGCCGCCGTTTCGAAGACACCTTAAGAAGGCAAATGTGTTATAAATTTCATAGTCATAAAGATTACCCCGTTGCCATACAATGTAACAAACGCAAGCGGGGTATTTTTTATGGACAATCGAAATGAGCTGAAAGAATTTGATTTGTACAAGGATATTCAGGCGCGCACGGATGGCGATATATATATTGGGGTCGTAGGACCGGTCCGAACTGGAAAATCGACTTTTATCAAGCGGTTTATGGATGTCTGTGTTTTGCCGAATATGGAAAAAGAATATGAGAAAAAGCAAGCGCAGGATGAGCTCCCTCAGAGTGGGACCGGAAAGACAATCACGACGACGGAACCGAAGTTTATTCCGTCAGAGGCGGCACAGATTCGACTCGGAGAGGAAATACCGGTACGTGTTCGTTTAATTGACTGTGTCGGTTATATGGTTGATGGGGCCGCAGGACATATGGAGGAGGATACGGAGCGGATGGTACGTACGCCTTGGTATGAACATGAAATACCGTTCACGCAGGCGGCGGAACTCGGTACATATAAAGTGATTCATGATCACTCCACCATCGGTATTGTAGTGACGACCGACGGGAGTTTTTCGGATATTCCGGCAGACAATTATGAGCCGGCTTTGGAGAAAACGCTGCAGCAGTTATCACAGATGCAAAAACCGTTCGTTGTGTTGTTAAACAGCGAAAGACCATATGCTGAGGCAACACAGAAGCTGGCACAAAGTCTCGGAGAAAAATATCATGTAACGGTGCTTCCGGTTAACTGTGCACAACTTAAGGCAGATGATATTCACAAGATTATGCAAAGTGTCCTGCTGGAATTCCCAATCAGCAACATTGCTTTTTATATGCCGAAGTGGGTGGAAATGTTGCCGGCGGATCATGAAGTAAAGAAGAGTCTGGTGGAGGGAATACGTGAGAAAATGTCTTCCTACAACAGGATGAAGGATATTTATGAGAGCCCGTTTCTTTTGGATAATGGGCATGTGACAAAAATTCGTATTGACGGTGTTAATCTCGCGGATGGAGCGGTGAGCATCGGACTTGATATGGATGAAGCGTGCTATTATCAGATGCTAACGGATATGCTTGGCCAGACAATAGAAAGTGAATATGATTTGATGGACTATCTGACGGATAGTGCAAAGATGCGGCGCGAATACAAGAAAGTGGAAGGCGCGATGACAAGTGTCCGGCAGAAAGGTTATGGTGTGGTAACTCCGGAGCGTAGTGAAATTACCCTCGAAAAACCGGAAGTCATTCATCATGGAAATAAGTTTGGTGTAAAGATTCGTGCGCAGAGTCCGTCCATCCATATGATTCGTGCAAACATCGAGACGGAGATTGCCCCAATTGTCGGAACGAAGCAGCAGGCGGAGGATTTGATTGCCTACATCGGTCAGAATGAGCAGGGGAATGACGGAATCTGGGAGACGAATATTTTCGGAAAAACAGTAGAACAAATGGTACAGGACGGAATTGCGGCAAAGGTTGCCATGATAGGAGATGAAAGCCAGTTAAAACTTCAGGATACGATGCAGAAGATTGTGAATGACACAAACGGAGGACTTGTCTGTATCATTATCTAGAGAATAATCTTTTGAGCATACCCAAAATTATGTTATCTATTTCTACTTTGTTAGGTGTTTTGGGTATATATGAAACTTATAAGTAAAAATACCCGAGGAATTAAAAAACTCGGGTATTTTTTTATAAAGAAGTTTTATGTGCCCATGCCGTAATTTAAACTTTAACCCGTTGTGTCGTGTGGGGAATGGTGGCAACACGATAGCGTCAGAACGTCCGACAAGACTTGAAGAGAATGAGAATTCTTGATATGATAATAGACAAGAGTGACAGTAAAAAGTTGACAGGAAAATCAGGTGAAAATCAGATGAAAAAATGTTATGAACATGTGGTTAAAGAAGTGCTTCCGGATTCGATTGCCGAGGAGATGGAAATCGAGCCGGGCGATGTGCTTTTGTCAATTAATGACCAAAAGATAAAAGATGTTTTTGATTACAGATTTTTGATAAAAGATGAATATATTGAAGTGCTGATTCGTAAGCCGGACGGTGAAGAGTGGCTGTTGGAGATTGACAAAGAGTTTGATGACGACTTGGGAATTGAGTTTGAAAACGGGCTGATGAGTGAGTACAAGAGTTGTACGAACAAATGTATTTTCTGCTTTATTGATCAGATGCCACCGGGAATGAGAGAGACGTTGTATTTTAAGGACGATGATTCCAGACTCTCTTTTCTGCAGGGAAATTATATTACGATGACGAATATGACGGATGAGGATTTTGACCGTATTATACGGATGCAGCTTGCGCCGATTAACATTTCTGTGCAGACGACGAATCCGGAGTTGCGTTGCAAGATGCTGAGTAACCGTTTTGCAGGGGAGAAACTTAAATATTTGGACAAACTGTATGAAGGACATGTAGAGATGAACGGACAGATTGTCTGCTGCAAAGGAGTCAATGATGGCGCGGAATTGAAACGCTCGATTGAGGATCTTATGAAGTATCTTCCGTTTATGCGGAGCGTGTCGGTTGTACCGGCCGGAATTACAAAGTATAGAGACGGTTTGTATCCGCTGGAACTTTTTACCAAGCAGGAGGCGGAGCAGATTATTGATTTGATTGAAGGATATCAGCAAATATGCTATGAGGAGTACGGGCTTCATTTCATTCATGCAAGTGATGAATGGTATATCCTGGCACAGCGCCCGTTTCCACAAGAAGAACGGTATGACGGATATATTCAGCTGGAGAACGGTGTCGGTATGATGCGGCTTTTAATGACAGAATTTGATGAGGCGTGGAAGAGACTACTGGAAGATGAGGGGGCATGCGGACAACTGCAAAAAATACAAAGAAAAGTGACAATTGCAACCGGAAAACTGGCCTATCCGACATTGCAGAAATTTGCGGATACAATAGCAGCACGGTTTCCGAACATCCATATTCGTGTGGTACCGATTCGAAATGATTTCTTCGGAGAGACCATCACGGTTTCGGGGCTTGTGACGGGGCAAGACCTTCTGGCGCAGCTTCTTGATGTTTCACAAGAGGAAGGCGGACTCGGTGATGTTGTGCTTCTTCCGTCCAATATGCTTAGAAGCGGCGAGCAGGTATTTTTGGATGATATGACAATATCGCAGATTAGCGAATCGCTCGGAACAGATGTGAAGGTGTCTGAGGCGGAGGGCGGACATCTGTTGGAAGCAATATTAAACCCATTGTATGAAATGACGAGGAATAATGAGAATTTTGTGTATGTGAAAGCATACGACAATTGATAAGGGAGGTATTTTTATGAACGAGGTATATGCAAAGCTTCAGGATTGTTTAAAGAGTGTAAGGGAGAAAACAGATTTTGTACCGAAGGTAGCGATTGTGCTTGGTTCGGGACTCGGTGATTATGCCGATGATATCCGTGTGGAGTGCGAGATTTCGTATGAGGATATCAAAGGATTTCCGGTTTCTACTGTTCCGGGACATGCAGGAAAATTTATTTTCGGGTATGTCGGAGAAGTTCCGGTTGTCTGTATGAAAGGGCGTGTGCACTATTATGAGGGATATCCGATTTCGGATGTTGTGCTTCCGACAAGACTAATGAAACTGATGGGAGCAGAAATTTTGTTTTTGACAAATGCAGCAGGAGGAGTGAATCCTGCATTTGCAGCCGGCGATCTCATGCTGATTAGTGACCAGATTTCGGTGTTTGCACCGAATCCGCTCATTGGACCGAATATGGATGAGCTTGGAACAAGATTCCCTGATATGAGTGAGATTTATGATAAAAAGCTTGCGAGAATCATTCGTGATACAGCATATGAGAATGGCATTGACCTTAGGGAAGGTGTATACATCCAGTTTACGGGACCGTCATATGAGTCACCGGCAGAAGTTCGCATGGCCGGAATTCTTGGTGCGGATGCGGTCGGAATGTCAACGACGGTGGAAGCAATTGCTGCAAATCATATGGGAATGCGCATCTGCGGTATTTCCTGCATCTGTAATCTCGGAGCCGGACTTTCTCCGACACCGCTGACACATAAGGAAGTGCAGGAAGCGGCGGATAAGACAGCACCTTTGTTTAAAAAATTGGTGACAGAGAGTGTAAAACGTTTTGTGTAGCGAAAGGCGGAAAATGTATGGAAAAAGATCAAATCATCCGATTGATTGAGGAAGCGCAGAGAGCGAGAGAGTTTTCGTATTCGCCATATTCAAACTATATGGTCGGAGCCGCTCTGCTGACGAAAGACGGAGAGATATATACCGGATGTAATGTCGAAAATGCAGCATACAGTCCGACGAACTGTGCGGAGCGGACAGCGATATTTAAGGCCGTCAGTGAAGGGAAAAAAGTTTTTTCGGCCATTGCAATTGTCGGCGGTAAGAGGGGTGGCAGCGGAGATTATGCGGCACCATGCGGAGTATGCAGACAGGTAATGATGGAATTTTGTAATCCGGAGACAATGCAGATTATTGTAGCAAAGAATGTATCGGAATACAAGCTTTTTACACTGGAACAGCTTTTGCCGGAAGGTTTCGGCGCAGAGAATCTTGAAGGATAGAGAGGTACATTTACATGAATATTCGTTTTTATAACGCGAGAATACTTACGATGGAGGAACCGATTGAAGTTGTCTGGGGACAACTTTGGGTAAGCGGTGAGAGAATCGTTTATGTCGGTGAGCTATGCGAGGAAGCAGTGATTTATGAAAAAATCGGCGGCGGGAAACTTACATGGGACAGAGAGATTGACTGTATGGGAAATCTTTTAATGCCGGGATTTAAAGATGCACACGCGCATTCGGCAATGGTATTGTTCCGCTCGATTGCGGATGATGAACCGCTTCAGGGATGGCTGGAAAAGAGAATTTTTCCGGTCGAAGGACAGATGACGGGGCAGGATGTTTATGAACTGACCAAGATGTCGGTGCTTGAATATCTGACAAGCGGTGTGACTGCGGTGTTTGATATGTATCTGACACCGGAGACAATCGTTGATGCGTATACGGAATGCGGAATGAGAAATGTACAGGTGAGCGGAATTAATAATTTCGGACCGGAGCCACATGTGATGGAGGAACGTTTTTTGAAATTAAATCAGAAAAACAGTCTGTCCTCCTATATGCTTGGACTTCATGCGGAATACACTTGTTCCATGGAATTGCTTGAAACGATTGCGGCGATGGTGCAGAAATATAAAGCACCGTTCTTTGCACATAATTCCGAGACGGAACTTGAGGTAAAAGAATGTTTTGAGCGTTACGGGATGTCACCGACACAACTTTTTGACAAGCTGGGGTTATATGATTTCGGAGGCGGCGGATACCACTGTATCTATTTGGATGACAAAGACTTTGAAATCTTTAAAAAACGTGGTTTGACTGCGGTGACCAATCCTGCTTCCAATTTAAAACTGGCAAGTGGCATTGCTCCGGTGCAGCGTTTCCTTGATGAGGGAATTCCGGTAGCTATCGGAACGGACGGAGCAGGAAGCAACAACTGTCTGGATATGTTCCGTGAAATGTTCCTTGTGACAGGACTTGCGAAATATTTAAACAAGGATGCTGCGAGCGTGGATGCACTTGAGGTACTGCGCATGGCGACCGTAAACGGAGCCAGGGCGATGGGACTCACGGACTGTGATGTGCTTGCAGAGGGTAAATATGCAGACCTTATTATGATTGATATGCATCAACCTAACATGCAACCAATCAATAACATTGCCAAGAACATTGTGTACAGCGGAAGCAAGCAGAATGTGAAAATGACAATGATTAACGGAAAGATTTTATATGAGGATGGCAGGTTCGACATCGGTGAAGATGCGGAAGAACTTTACAGAAAAGCCAATGCCATCGCGGAAAGGTTTAAATAGAACATGGAGTATATCATTTTCGGTGCGACGCTTGTCCTGTTTTTGATGTTTTATATGGTTCGTTGCGCTTTGGATGAAAGAAAACGAAAAAAAATCTTTCGCCGAAAATTGTATGAAGAATACGGAAAAATGCCGGATAAGAAGTATCCGGAAGGGCGGCTGTTAAAGATTGCCGAACGCTTTGGCGGCAGAACGGGTATTGATGATATTACGTGGAACGACCTTGACATGGACCGATTGTTCTGCAGGATGGACTACACGTATTCTGCGACAGGAGAGGAAATGCTTTACCGGATTTTACGCTGCCCGTGTGAGGATGAAGCGCAGCTTTCGGAGAGGGAGAGACTCATCGGGTATTTTATGAATCATCCGGATGAGAGAGTGGCACTTCAGCTTTTGTTTGCACAAATCGGAAGAACGGGGAAATATTCCATCTATGAATATATGGATTATTTAAGCAACCTCGGTGAACGCAAGAACACAAGACATTATCTTGTGTTGGCGCTTATGGTAGTGTCGCTTGTCGTCTGTTTTTGGAATGCCGGTGCCGGTCTTTTGATTCTTGCCATGTTGTTGTGCTATAACCTTGTTACTTATTTTAAGGAAAAAGGGGATATAGACCCGTATATTACAACGTTTGCCTATGTTCTCCGAGTGCTTCGCATGGAAAGCAAGTTTTCTGCCTGCGGTGTGGATGCGATTTCTGATTTGGTGGAGCAGATGGATAACCGGAGGAAAAAGTTTGGAAAATTCAGCCGTTTTTCTTCGCTCCTTATGTATCAGAATACAATGAGCGGAAATCCTCTGGATATTTTTCTTGACTATGTTCGTATGGGGCTTCATCTGAATCTTATAAAATTTAATACGATGCTTGCGGAATGTAAAAAGTATAAAGAGGATATCATAGCTATCATAGAGACGATGGGATATATCGAAAGTATGATATCTGTTGGTGCGTATCGTGCAAGTCTTGCGCAATATTGTCAGCCTGACTTCGGTGAGCCGGAAGCAACCATGTCAGCAATGCAGATTTATCATCCGCTACTGACAGAGCCTGTGGCTAACTCGTTTGAAATAGAAAGAGGAATGCTTCTGACCGGTTCAAACGCGTCGGGTAAGTCGACGTTTTTAAAAACAGTCGCTGTGGCGCAGATTATGGCGCAGACAGTGCATACTGTGTGTGCGAAGGAGTATCGGACATCTTTCTACCGTGTATATACTTCCATGGCGCTGAGGGATGATCTTGCAGGTAGCGAAAGCTATTTCATTGTGGAAATTAAGGCGCTCAAGCGTATTATTGATGCGGCTAAAGAAGACGCGGCACCGGTGCTTTGTTTTGTCGATGAGGTGCTTCGCGGAACGAACACGGTGGAGCGAATCGCAGCGGCCTCACAGATTTTGCAGCAGTTATCAGAAGATGGCGTGTTTTGCTTTGCGGCGACACACGATATTGAACTGACAATGCTTTTGGAAGAGCGTTATGAAAATTATCATTTTGAGGAAGCCATCGAGGATAATGATGTAAAATTTAATTATCTGCTTGAAAATGGAAGGGCGACGAGCCGCAATGCGATTAAGCTTCTCGCGGTGCTCGGCTATGAGAAAAAGATTATTTCGAAGGCGGAACAAAGGGCAGCGATGTTCCTTCAGAGCGGGGAGTGGAAATGAAATTTTCATCCGGTTAAGGATGCAGGAGAGACCTTGACGTTTCCATGTGGAAAGTGGTATGATATGGGAAGTGATTGGAGGTATTAGAAGATGAATAATCTTATTTTATTTGTAAATACATTTTTGTCTTATCTTTTACTTATGGTAGTGATTGCTGTTGTTGCGGCACTAGGTTTCTGGGCAGGTTCTATTTGGAGAAAATCGAAGAATGCCAAGGACGCAGCGATGTCGGAAGAAACGGAAACAACAGAAACGGAATAGTATAGGGCACAGGTGTTCAAAGTGATTTGAGCACCTGTTTTTTTCGTCAGAATGATTTCTCATATGCGGGATGTGGAGGAAATTTTATGGCAAAATCAGAGGGACAAAAATTAAAACTTCTATATTTATTAAAACTTCTTTCTGAGCGAACAGATGAAACACATGCAATTTCAACACCGGATATTATTGAGGCACTTGAAAAAGAAGGCATCTGTGTAGAGCGAAAAACAGTTTATGCGGATGTCCAGGCATTGCAGGAGTTCGGTTATGATATTCTTGTGTCAAAAAAGAGGGGGAATAGCGGGTATTATCTCGCCAGTAGAGATTTTGAGCTGGCAGAGCTTAAGCTTTTGGTAGATGCGGTGCAATCCTCACGTTTTATTACGGCAAAAAAATCAAAAGAGCTGATATTAAAACTTGAAAAGCTTGTCAGTCAAAGCGATGCGAAACAACTGCAGAGACAGGTTTATGTGTCGGACCGCAACAAAAACAGCAATGAGAGTATTTATTACAGCGTTGACGATATTCATAAAGCAATACAGGAAAATAAGAAAATCCGGTTTAAGTACTATGACTGGGGCGCAGATAAGCAGATGCATTTCCGCAAGGACGGCGCATTTTATGAGATGAGTCCGTATTTTCTTGTCTGGAAGGATGAAAATTATTATCTGGTAGCATTTGATTCCAAAGAAAATATTGTGAAGCATTTCCGTGTGGATAAGATGAGTGCCTTATCGGTTATGAAGTGCGACAGAGAGGGTATGGAAGAAGCGAAAAAGATAAACCCGGCGTTTTATACACAGCAGAATTTCGGTATGTTTGCAGGGGAAGAGCAGGTGGTGACATTGCAATTTCCGGAAAAACAGATAGGCATTGTGATTGACCGGTTCGGAAAAGAAATTGATATCCGCAGCAGAGGTGAGGGGGTCTGCTCTGCCAGGGTAAAAGTGGCGGTGTCACATCAATTTTACGGGTGGATTACCGGTTTGGGCGGACAGATTCGCATTATGAGTCCCGAGACGGTTGTTTCCGATTATAAGGAATATTTAGAAACGATTTTAAAAGAGTATAACTAAAATAAGGAAGGCGACAAAATGAAACCATTATCAAGCAAAGTCAGTCAGGTAGAAGAAGGAATTTTTCAGGTATTAAATGAAAAGAAAAATGAAAGAATAAAACAGGGCGGAAAAGTGTACAACTTTTCGGTAGGAACACCGGATTTCAAACCGGCTCAGCATATTGTGGATGCGGTCGTTGAAGCGTGTAAGAAGCCGGAAAACTTTAAGTATGCGCTGGCAGATTTGCCGGAGCTTACACAGGCGGTGATGGAGCGCTTTGACAAGCGTTACGGAGTGCAGCTTATGCCGGAGGAAATCACATCGGTTTATGGCTCCCAGGAAGGTATGGCGCATATCGGATTTTGCATGTTTGATCCGGGAGATGTTGTACTTGTACCGAATCCGGGATATCCGATTTTTGAAATAGGACCGGCTCTTACCGGTGCGAAAGTGGAGACATATGACTTGATTGAGGAGAAAGGGTATCTTCCTAATTTATCTTCCATTGCACCGGAGGTAGTAAAAGCAGCAAAAGCCATCATTGTTTCTTATCCGCTGAATCCGGTTTGTAAATGTGCACCGCCGTCTTTTTATGAAGAATTGATTGCATGGGCAAAAGAAAATGAAATCTGGGTCATTCACGACAACGCGTATTCAGATATTATATATGATGGAAGAGAAGGGCGTTCGTTCTTATCTTATCCGGGAGCAAAGGAAATCGGAGTGGAATTTTATTCCTTGTCCAAATCTTTTAACTATACCGGAGCCAGAATGGGATTCCTTGTCGGAAATGCGCAAGTGGTGCAGGCATTTAAGAAAATAAGAAGTCAGATAGATTACGGTACCTTTTTGCCGGTTCAGTATGGCGCGATTGCAGCACTGACCGGTCCGGTCGATAATATTTTTGAACAGTGCAGACAATATGAGGAGAGAAGAAATGCACTCTGCGACGGATTTACACAGATTGGATGGGATTTTGAGCGCAGCGAAGGAACTATGTTTGCATGGACTCGTATTCCGGCGGCTTACGGACAGGATGATGTAAAATTTGTCATGGATTTGTTCGAAAAAAGTGGCGTGCTTTGCACGCCGGGAAGCAGTTTCGGAAGCCTCGGAGCAGGGCATGTGCGATTTGCGCTTGTGCTTCCGCTTGAGACAATCCGTGAAGCAATCGAATCGGTCAAAAAAAGTAATATGTTTTAGTGTTTTCCGGTCAACGAAAATAAGAAGAAGGGAATCGTAATTTGACACAAATTCGGCCCCCTTTTTTTGTGCATTTTTTCCAGTTCATTTGAGTTGACACAGGCACATTTGTCTTTTATACTTAGTACTTGTACACCACAAGATATTGTGTTTGGACAAAAGTTAAATCACGATATAGCGTGCTTATATATGAGAAAGGATTTGTTGGTTATATGGGACAGGATGTAGTGGAAAAAGGGAAAGATTGCGCGAATTACGGGGAAATGTTTCAGCCGCGTAAGGACGTGAAAGTCGTTAAAAAAGACGGAAGTCTTGAGAAATTTAATGTACAGAAGGTAATTGATGCAGTAGGAAAATCTGCGTATCGTGCCCTTACCAAGTTTACGGAAGAAGAGAAGAAACATATTTGTCAATATGTAGTGGAAAAGGTTGACTCGCTTGAGACAGATGAGATTCCGATTCCGATTATGCACAATATTGTAGAGAGCGCACTTGAGGACGTGAAACCGATTGTTGCGAAATCGTACAGAGACTATCGTAATTACAAGCAGGATTTTGTAAAGATGATGGACGATGTATATAAGAAGAGTCAGTCTATCATGTATGTCGGTGACAAGGAAAATGCCAACACGGACTCTGCGCTTGTTTCAACGAAGAGAAGTCTTATTTTTAACCAGTTTAATAAAGAACTCTATCAGAAGTTCTTTATGACAACGGAAGAGATACAGGCGTGTCGTGACGGTTATATTTACGTGCATGATATGTCTGCAAGACGTGATACGATGAACTGCTGTCTTTTTGACGTGGCAAATGTCTTAAAGGGCGGATTTGAGATGGGTAACATTTGGTACAATGAACCGAAGAGTCTCGATGTTGCCTTTGACGTAATCGGTGATATTGTGCTTTCCGCTGCCAGCCAGCAGTATGGTGGATTTACGGTACCGGAAGTGGACAAGATTCTTGTGCCTTATGCAGAAAAGTCCTACGAAAAAGCAATTAAAAAATATGTCAAACTCGGTATCGACCGCGAGACCGCAGAAGCGGAAGCGTATGCGGATGTTGTGCGTGAGTTTGAGCAGGGATTCCAGGGATGGGAATACAAATTTAATACAGTTGCTTCCAGCCGAGGAGATTATCCGTTTATTACGGTGACAGCAGGTATAGGAACACATCGTTTTGCTAAGCTTGCAACGATTTCACTTTTGAATGTGCGTCGTCGCGGGCAGGGAAAGAAGGAGTGCAAAAAACCTGTATTGTTCCCGAAAATTGTGTTCTTATATGATGAAAGTCTGCACGGACCGGGCAAAGAGCTCGAGGATGTGTTTGAGGCCGGTGTGAAGTGTTCAGCTAAGACCATGTATCCGGATTGGCTTTCCTTGACCGGAAAAGGTTATGTGGCAAGTATGTACAAACAGTACGGAAAAGTAATTTCGCCGATGGGATGTCGTGCATTTTTATCTCCTTGGTATGAGAGAGGCGGAATGCATCCGGCAGATGAAAACGATGCTCCGGTTTTCGTGGGACGTTTTAATATCGGTGCGGTTTCCCTGCATTTACCTATGATTCTGGCAAAGTCGAGACAGGAAAGCAAGGATTTCTATGAAGTACTGGATTATTATCTGAATCTGATTCGTCAGCTTCATATCCGTACGTATGCATATCTCGGTGAGATGCGTGCATCTACGAATCCGCTTGCATATTGTGAAGGTGGATTTTTAAACGGAAATCTTGATTTGCATGATAAGATTAAACCGCTTTTGAAATACGCTACAGCTTCTTTCGGAATTACGGCATTTAATGAACTGCAGGAACTTTACAACGGAAAATCTTTGGTAGAGGACGGACAGTTTGCATTAGAAGTATTGGAGCACATTAATAACAGAGTAAATGAATTTAAAGAAGAGGACGGTAATCTTTATGCCATTTACGGAACACCTGCAGAGAATCTTTGTGGATTGCAGGTAAAACAGTTCCGTGCAAAATACGGCATTATTGAGGGCGTATCTGATAAGGAGTATGTTTCTAACAGTTTCCATTGCCATGTATCAGAAGATATTACGCCAATTGAAAAACAGGATTTAGAGTATCGTTTTTGGGAACTATCCAACGGTGGTAAAATCCAGTATGTAAAATATCCGATCGATTATAATTTTGAAGCGATTAAGACATTGATTCATCGTGCGATGGATATGGGATTTTATGAGGGGGTAAATATGTCTCTGGCTTACTGTGATGATTGCGGTCATCAGGAGCTTGAGATGGACGTTTGTCCGAAATGCGGAAGCAGAAATCTTACGAAAATTGACCGTATGAACGGATATCTGGCATATTCGAGAGTGCATGGGGATACCAGACTTTCCGATGCAAAAATGGCAGAGATTGCAGAACGTAAGAGTATGTAAAGGAAGAATTTTTTATGAGATATCACAACATTACACATGATGATATGTTAAACGGAGACGGACTTAGAGTGGTTCTTTGGGTGGCAGGTTGTACACATTGTTGCAAAGGATGTCAGAATCCGCTCACGTGGGATCCGGACGGAGGCCTTGAATTTGATGAGGCAGCAAAGCAGGAAATCTTTGAGCAGCTTGAAAAAAGCTATATTTCCGGTATTACATTTTCAGGCGGCGACCCGCTTCATGCGGCAAACCGTGTCGGTGTACGTAAGCTTATGGCAGAGATTAAGGAGAAATATCCGGATAAAACCATTTGGCTTTACACGGGTGATGTTTGGGAAAAAATTCTTCATTATCCGGCAATGCAGTACGTAGATGTTCTTGTAGATGGTGAATATATGCAGGAATGCAGGGATGTAAAACTTCTTTGGAAGGGCAGTTCGAACCAGCGTGTGATTGATGTACAGCAGACATTACGACAGACGGATCCTACGGTTCCTGTATTGCACTGCGGAGATTATGCATAGGCAAATTTATTGCGAAAATTAGATGGGCTCATGTTCGGGTTATAAGAACTTGGATATGAGCTTGTTTATTATCGTACTTTTCACTGAACCTGAGGTTTCTTGGCGAGCCGGAGATTCTCCCGGAAAATCGAGGTGGGTATATGCCAAAAAAATTATTTATTATACCCGGAAACATCCTTAAAATGGTTTACATAATATGCGGCTTGGGTATATATACATAAAATGAAAAAAATACCCATATTTTCGGTGAATTGTGGGTATTTCGATATGAATATATCATCTGTACCCAAAGTGTATAGGGGGCAGATAGTGTGATGAAGAGATAGTGGATGGCAGTGCGAGGGTGAGAGAAATCATGAGCAAAGGTCGTATTTTAGTTGTAGAAGATTATAAAGAAATCAGTCAGATGCTTGCAGATTTTCTGATGACACATGACTATGAAGTGGAATGCGCATATGACGGAAAGAAAGCATCGGAATTATTAAAACAAAATACATATGCAATTGTGCTTATGGATTTGATGCTCCCATACAAGAGCGGAGATGTGCTGATCAAAGAGTTACGGGAGCATTCAAATACCCCGGTTATTTGTTTGTCTGCAAAGTCGCAGGTAGAAACCCGCCTTGAGGTGCTTCGCATGGGAGCGGATGATTATATCTTAAAACCGTTTGACCTTGATGAGGTACTTGTGCGGATTGAGGTTGTGATGCGCAGAGCGAAAGTGCCTACGGAAAACGCAAGCAAAACAGCAGAGAACGAATGCATACAAGAGGGGCAGTTGATGCTTTTTCCGGAGAAGAACCGGGCGACATATGAAGGGACAGTACTTGCGCTGACAGCTAAGGAATTAAAACTGCTTCAGTTGTTTTTGGAACAGCCGGACAAAACCTTTACCAAAGCCAATCTCTACGAATCCGTGTGGAACGATATCTATTATTATGAGGATAACACCATCAATGTGCATATGAGCAATCTTCGCAGCAAGCTAAAAAAAGCAACCGGGAAGGATTATATTGAAACCGTTTGGGGAATCGGATACCGATTGAAGAAACAGGAGGAGCCTTATGTGGATGGCAATTAGTGTAGTTTTACTTCTTCTTTGTATGGCTCTTTTTATGTATCTTCATGCGTTAAAACGAGAAATCAGAAATTGCAGGGAAGAACTGGAAAAAACAAAGGAAATGTCTTACAATCGACAGCTCACCATTTCGTTATTTGATAAAGATTTGACGGATTTGGCATCGGAAATGAATGAAAATCTGGATTATCAAAAGGAAATGAAGCTTCGCATAATGAAGGAAGAGGAAAAGTGGAAGCAGTCCGTATCGGATATCGCGCATGATCTTCGAACGCCGTTAACTGTTGTAAAAGGAAATCTCCAAATGCTGCAGCAGGAAGGAAATCTAACCGAGAAACAGCAAAGCTATTTGGAAACCGGACTTCAAAAAACCGAAAGTCTCAAACAAATGATGGATGAATTTTTTGAGTTAGCGATGCTGGAAAGTGATAAAAGCAGGGCGGTTTGTTCCAAACTTGATTTAACAGCGCTTCTCATACAGTTTGTCGTGGACCATGAGGCGGTAATCAAAAACTCTAATTTACAACCGGTGATTCATATTCCGGACAAAAGTATTATGGTAGATGGAAATGAAGACCTGCTTCTTCGTATGCTTGGAAATCTTTTGACCAATGTGTTTAGATATGCAAAGGATAGCTTTGAAATTTCATTGGTAGAAATAGAAAAAGATGGTAGAATTTGCGAATTATCCTTTAAAAATCGGCTTATGCCGGGACAGGTGGTGGATGAAACCAGGCTTTTTGACAGAACATATCGGGGGGAGGAGGCTCGCAGTAACCAGGGGACCGGCTTGGGACTTTATATTGTAAAACTACTTGCCATGAAACAGGAGGCGGAAGTGTTTGCAAGAAAAGAAGAAAGCAGCTTATGCATAGGAATAAGATTTTAAAAAGAAATTTAAAGAATTTAAGAAAATTAAGAAATTCTTTAAGTTTCTTTTTTATTCTGAAATAGAAGCTGAAAGAAAACAGATACTTTGGAGGAGATTATGAGCAATGTAATTATCGAAGCAAAGGGGATTACCAAGCAATATATGGACCATAAGGTGGTAAACGATGCGGACTTTCAAATAAAAGAAGGTCAAATTGTGGGCTTGATTGGACCGAACGGTGCGACTATGTTAGTAGCACACCGCTCAAAAAAATATTATCTCATCCAGTTTGCCCTCTGTATCTAGCTTTATAGCCTTTACATACTTACGCCAGAACGCTCTTTTATTCTCTTTATTAAGAGCGTTATATAACTCTTTCCAGTCATCTTTAGCCAGTAGCTCCTCATATATGCTTAAATCTCTTTCCTCCACAGGTGTTAAGCTCTCCTGTAACTCTGCCAGCTGTCTTTCCAACTCCTCATACTCTCTATCATACTCCTCCTCTTTAACTCTACCTTTTCTAAACATAGTGTTTAATCTATTCATTTCAGAGTGTAAGTTAGCTATAGAGTTTTTAACACCGTCAGTGTGGGTGTTAGTGTTAGCTGTTATTTTAACGTGTGTTATATGGTTGTTAATAAAACGGTTAAGGTTGTTTAACATGGCTTTTTCTAAGTGTGCCTCATTAGGGTATTTTCTAAAGGTGCAAAGCTTAGACATTTTAGCCTTATTACAGCGGTATTGATAAATCACATTGGTATAAGTGTATACTTTACCATTAGGCTTTCTATTTACACGATTAGCAGAGCTTATACCTGTCATTTTTCTACCACAGCAAGGACAGGAGAGTAGACCAGTAAATAGATACACTCTATTGGTTTTAGGGCGTTTTACGTTACTATCTAAAATAGCCTGTATTTTATCAAAAGTGGCTTTATCCACATAACCTTTACAGTAAAAGTCATTTCCTCTGTAGTGCCCCCATAATTTAGTATCAGTTAACACTTTTCTAAGCTGGGCGTACTCATGTTTAGTACCATATTTATTATTGACATAAACCACGCTACCTTTTACAGACTGGTGTACTAAAAAGTAATTGATAAAATCAGTTATAAGCTCTTTAGTCTCTGGGTCAGGGATGACGTTTTTTAAGCCCGTTTTTTCGTCTCTACCTACCGTAAAGGCTAAGCCCTGACTCTGCGCTCCTGTAAGTGGCTGACCTGTACGGACTTTATACTCATTCACTAAGTCAATACGCTCCCCTGTCTGATCTGCCTCATATTCAGCCATAGCTAATTTTTGCGTCACCCAGTAGCGACCGTTAGCGGTGGTGAGGTCATATTTTTCCTCTGTAGCCGTCCACGTCACTTTATTAGCCTCTAATACTTTCTGACACTCATAATACTCAGCTACAGACCTAAAATAACGGTCTAGCTTAATAAATATGATACGGTCAAACTTGCCAGCTTTAGCGTCATTAAGCATACGCTGTAAAGCTGGTCTACGTCTGATTAACTTTCGTCCACTTATTCCCTCATCCTCATACCATTCTATTATATTTAAACCGTGCTCCTCAGCGTAGCGTCTGAGTGTGTCACGCTGAGCGTCTAAAGATAGACCGTGTAACTTTTGCTCTTGTGAAGATACACGCACATAACAAGCTATTCTTTCTATTTTTTTATTTTTTGGTGACATACCTGAGCCCTCCATAAAATTACTATTGAATTTTTGGAAAAATTATAGTAATATAAAATTTGTAAAAAAACAAACATTTGTTCGATTGATGGGGTGTAGCTATGGAAAGAGATTTTGTAATTGAAACAATCAAAGAATTATTAACTAACTGTACAGATATAGAATTACTATACCTCATACAAGGCTTACTTAGTGCAGAGTGTTAAGTTTGCTCAGCTCAGTAACCATGCTCCCTATAGTTTTACGTTGATCATCTGTTAGATGACTTATAGACATACATAAATTACGTAATTCTTCATTATCTTTTAACTCCATGATGAGCTTAACCAGCTCATCATTTTTTATTTGAGCTTGTGGACGCTCCATAGGTACGTCATAACCAGCCAGCCACATTTCAGATACCCCTAAAACTCTAGCCATATCCATTAAAGCCTTTTGTTTAGGTTGCCAGTTTTGTTTTACCCAGCCGTTAATAGAACTCTTTTTT
This sequence comes from Lachnospiraceae bacterium, assembly GCA_015056905.1. Lineage (GTDB taxonomy): Bacteria > Bacillota > Clostridia > Lachnospirales > Lachnospiraceae > SVFI01. The sequence goes on along the minus strand of SVFI01000003.1, from coordinate 110,459 downwards.
ATGCCTGTACGCTCTACAAGGTCTACCTGTTTCCACCCTTTCATAGCTAACGCTTCGGCTATTCTATTATTTCTTTTGTAATCACTCATATTTTCACCTCCTGTCTGTGTATTATCATTATATGGTAAAAGTACAGAAAATACAACAAATAATGTACGATTTATAAAAAAAATATAGAATTTCTGTATTTTGGTGTTGACATTTAAAATTATATCAGTATAATAAGGCTTGTGGGGTACAGAAAACTGTACCAGAGGAGGTGATGATATGTATGCAAAGTTAAAGGGCAAAATTAAGGAAGTGTATAACACACAAAAGGCTTTTGCTGAGGCGATGGAGATGAGCGAGAGTGCTGTAGGACAGCGTTTAAGCGGTATTACACAGTGGAAACCAGAAGAAATGGCTAAGGCGTGCGACCTTTTGGGTATTCCCATGACAGAAATACACTTATATTTTTTTAATCAAAAAGTACAGATTTCTTGACTTTGTAAGAGGTAACTATTATGGAAGTGATAGGAACACAGCCGACAGGTGAGAGCATATGTCAAACAGTTACCTCAGAAAGTGGCTGACTGGCTTAAAAAAGTGGTCAATAAAGTAGGTGACTGGGGCGCAAATTTAGCTAAAAAAGGTAAAGAGTCAGCAAAAAAACTCTATGACGCTGTAGTAGAAAAAGTCGGAGAAATCACAGGTAAAATTAAGTCTATCGGCTCTGACATTGTAACGGGTCTGTACAACGGTATTAACAATAAAGTACAGTGGCTTAAAGATAAGATTAAAGGTTTTGTAGGTGATGTTACAGAGTGGCTTAAAAAATTCTTTGAAATCGGCTCACCGTCTAAGCTCATGGCTAATGAGGTCGGTAAGTGGTTACCAGAGGGTATAGCTGTAGGTGTTAAAGATAATACTAAAGGGTTATTTAATACCTTAAAAGATTTAGCTATTGACACGGTAGGAAGTGCCAGAGCTGGCTTAGGAACAGCCACAGCTACTATAGGTGGTAGCGGAACTGTAGGCGGTGGAGTAGTCAATAATTTCTATCAGACTATTAACAGTCCTAAACAACTTAGCAGACTGGATATTTACAGACAGAGTAAAAACTTATTAGGTTATGCTGGAGGTGGTGTATACTCCTCAGCTTTTTCATGGTTGACAGTGTATAGTGTGGAGTAGTGTCTTTATCGTTATCGGTCATTTTTAGCCCTCCATATCCTTATTAAGTAGGTCTATGATCAGTTTATTTAGGCTAGTACCTTTACTTTCAGCGTGTGCTTTATACACGTCTCTCATACCTTTAGGTACTCTGGTAGTGACAGTATCATAGGTGTTTTTAATGTACTTCTGAGTGGCTTTATTCTGAGCCTTTGTGTATTTAGCTCCCATGTATACACCTCCTAAATATTGACATTTATTTTCTTTCTTGCTATTATTTTTATAATTACTGGGGCGGTGGCAAGAAAGAAGTTAACCGAAACTCACCGCCCTAGTGTTTAGTCCTATTTAGTTTTAATCTTCAATACCCTTTTGAGTATCATCTATGAGGTTATCTATTATTTTATCCACTTCCTCATAATTCTTTTCTTTTAACGCTTTCTTTAAACGCTTTAAATCTCTTAATAATCCTCTTAAGTAACTTTTAAAAACCATTTTGTCATCTTCCATTCTGTTAACTCCTTTCTTTGCTGTTCCCTTGTTACAATATTATAATAGCATAAATGTATATTGTTAGCAATATACAAAATGGACAAAGATAATTGTAAAACTTTGGTTATTCTGTATATTGATATATTGCAAGCAATATACTATAATGATATTAACAAATAACACAGAGCCACTACAGGAGGTAAAAGATATGAAATATGGAGTATATGCAATCATAAGCGGAAAAGTAAAAATGTACTGTTTAGCACCTTTAACAAATGAGGAATTTAAGAAATACGAAAAAGTAGCAGAGACAAGAACTAAGGCAGAGGCAAGAAAAATAGTAAATGAGTTAGGACAGATCACATTAGCATAAAAATAAAAAGACGGTCAATAACTGACCGTCTAATTTTTTAGTATACTCTAGGTGGCTCAGGTAATTCAGGGTTATCTTTTTTCTCTATCTCATCTAAACGCTTTATAAGCTCCTCATAAGTTATCCAGCCTTTTATACATAATCTTATTAGTCTATCAATGTCCTTATTTTTCAACGGTTCCAGCCCCTTTTTAGTTGTGCTACTTTTATATGTGTGCCGAACGGGGCAGGGAAGACCACGATTATGAAAATATTAGGCGGTCTTGTGCTCCCGACCGATGGAGAAATCTCCATCTATGGGGAGACGTCGGAAGAAGGACTGGCGGGTGCGAGAAGCCGCATGAGCTTTATGATAGAAACACCCTATGCAAAAGAGAATTTAACTGCCAGGGAAAATTTGGAAAAACTCCGGATTATGAAAGGGATTCCAAATAAGAACAGAGTGGAGGAAGTTCTGGAAATTGTGGGTCTTTCTGACACAGGAAAAAAAGTGGTAAAGAATTTTTCTCTCGGTATGCGACAAAGACTGGGAATCGCTATTGCTCTTATGACAAAGCCGGAAATCATGGTGCTTGACGAGCCGATTAACGGTTTAGATCCGGAAGGAATCGTCGAGATTCGAAATCTTTTATTAAAGCTTAATAAGGAAGAGCATATCACCATTTTGATTTCCTCTCATATTTTGACAGAATTATCGCTGCTATGTACGGACTATATTTTCATTCATCACGGGAAGCTGATACAATCGGTTTCCGCAGAAAATCTTCGCCGAATTTGTAAGGAATATTATCATATTCATACCGATAATGATGCTAAGGCACTTGTGATTTTACAGGAGAAAGGCTTTGCCGGTCAGGTTGAGGTGGAAGAGGATGGAAGTATCAGACTTTATGAGGGCCTTGAGAATGTGACAAAAATTTCAAAGGCTTTATATGATGGAGGGGTAATACCGGTTACTTTGCATATGGTAGAGGCAAATCTTGAAAAATATTATATGGATATGGTAGGTGAACAAAATGTGGAATCTGATGAAGGGGTTAAATTATCAAATAAAAAGAGATAATTTTACAATATATGCGATATTATTCAGTGGTTTTCTGGCGATAGGAATCGGCTTTTACTCAGCTTTAGTAGAAGAAGGGATGGCATTTTCGGAAATAAGCGCAGGATTATTTCTGGCAAAAAATGCGGAGTTTATGGTTGTGGGATGCTTGGTTTTATGTTGTGTTTTGGTTGCCAGAATTGTGGGCTGGGATATGACCGATAAAACAATTAATTATGAAATTCTGGCGGGAAATTCCAGAAATCATGTGTTTGGCGCACGAGTCATTTTGACGATTCTATGGTGTTTGGGAATCAGTGCCCTCTATCTGATATTACCGCTTCTTGTGTTATCTTTTTGTAACGGCTGGGGATCAAATCTTGAGATAAAGGTTGGAGTTACCTGGATGCTGATATTTATTCTATCGGTATGATGCGTCAATGAATGTATCCCAAATTGTAGGTGTGATAGGTTCGTCACTGGTCTTTGGGCTGTTTTTCTTATGGCTTGGTTACATGGTTTTTTTGAAGGATGATATAAACTAGGAGGCATCTATGGTTATTTGGGATATTGTGTGTGTGGTTTTGAATTTGATTCTGGCAGTTTTTTTGTTTTGGCTGGCCGGATTTGCAGAAAAAAAGAAAAACGTAAAATGGCGCTTACTTTATGTGTTACCATTTCTTGTGACGCTCGTTTTGGTTGCGATATATGAGTTTGAAGCATGTATGCTCGGCGTTTATTTTGGTGCGTTTCTTCTTGTTTTTGGGATGGTAAAGCAAGAGAAAAAAGTGCGCCGCGTTTTATGTTTTGTCAGTGTATTGTCAGCATTTTTATCCCTTGGTGTCTGTCTTTTTTCTCCGGGGTATCGAAGCTATGATTATGCGGCAGATTTCAAGACCGGATTTGAAGAAATGAAACTTCATTATGTGCTTTCCGAGCAAAAAAACATAGATTGGGACGGGTTGTATGAAAAGTATCTGCCGTTATTTGAGGAGGCTGACAAAGCTCATGATGGGGTGGAGGCATCCATTGCCTGGACAAAGTTTGCCATGGAATTTCAGGATGGACATGTCGGATATGGAATAAAAGATGAAAAAATTGAAAAGATGACCTACGAAAAAATGTACGGAAATGACTATGGGTTTTGCACCATGAAGCTGTCAGACGGAAAGATAGTGGCTGTTATGGTGAAGGAAGAGAGCGAAGCTTATAAAGCAGGTATTCGTAACGGCAGTGAAATTCGGGCATGGAATAGAGAGCCGGTTGAAAGTTTGTTAGGAAAAGAAAAGTTTTCCTCTTTTGCAGTGGAAGAAAATGAAGAATTTTATGAAGCCCTTCCCATTGCAGGGATGGGAGATGAGACGGCTTTCGTTTGTTTCATCGATGAAACAGGTGAGGAGAAGACAGTTGCGCTTTCAAAAATCGGAAATTATTACGATAGAATGATGGATTGTATCGAAGATGTCATTGACAAAGGGGCTGAAATTTCGAACCTGGACTGGATGCACGTGGATGAGAATACGGTTCTTCTTCGTATGCGATTTATGAATTATGATTCCGAAGAGAATTTTTCTGAGATGGAGACAGGGCTGCGGGAGGAGATGCTTGCTTTAAAAGAGGAAGGGGTAACAAATTTGATTTTCGATCTTCGCTCTAATTTCGGAGGGTCCGGAAATCATGTGAAGCATGTTTTGAAATTGATTGCGCCTCCCGGAGAACATGTATATGCTTATGATGGTGTGTTTGATAAGGAAACACAAAAGTATAAGATAGATAGTGTTGCAGATGACGGAAGTGTGACCTATCAAGTCGGGCAATGTGAGATCTATCAGGGTGAAAACCTTTGGGGACATGGGAAGATTGTAATACTCGTCAACGCCAATACCGTCAGTGCAGGAGACCATTTCACGATGGCGGCTTCTGCTTATCCGAATGTGACTGTGATGGGATTTACCCACAGCAATGGAAGCTGCCAAGGTGTAAATTCCGTAAGCTTTGATTATGGGATTTTGACCTATTCCGGAGCACTTTTGTTAAATGAAGACGGTAGTGTGTTTGTGGACACGGATCATTCTCGCAAAGCGGTGGTACCTTTGGACAAAAAAATTCCATTTGATTTGCAGGCGGTTTCATCGCTGTTTGATGCGGGAGAAGACTATTTGCTTAAGAAAGCGACGGAGGAGTTTGGGAAATAGCGATAAAAAAATCAGACAATACAAGTTGTCTGATTTTTTTAAAAAATGGAATAGGTGGGTGACAATCCACATCTCCTAACTATGGGTGGCGGCCGCCTGTTCCGCCCTCAGATTCCATTTAATTAACATATGTTATTTGTAAATTTATTATACTCTATAAAGAAGTGTTGTCAAGTTTTTTCAGGGTTCCTTTTTGGATATAGCGTTCAGCGTTAAAAGTACTGAGTAAATGCATGCTTTTAACAAAGCACATTTTGTTAGTTGATATTTTTACAGCAACGCGGATATATTCGTTGACAACATAAAAAAATTTGACAAATTGTATTGAATTATTATTTGGGTTTATACCTACAAAATCAGGAGTTTCCAATATTTCTGGGATTCTGTCGTAATACATATCGTATTCATAAGGATGTCTTGCCTTGATATGGTCTATGTTGGAATCTCCGATTAAAATGGGTGTGTTTGGTGCAATATTTAAGTTTAGCAGATTGATTATATCTGTAGATAATTTGCCGACTTGTTCCAAAATGAAGTGCCTCCGAGAAATGTTCTGAGTTGTGGGAAATAGCGATTGAATTAAAAGTGAAATAGGAAAGAATATTTGTTTGTGTTTTAACTTTGGAGTGTGATATGATTATAAAAGAAATAGGTGTGTAGATAATCATACAACGAATCAGTGGATTTGTAAATTTAGTTATTAAAACGGAGGTTCCACATGCGCAGAACGCAACTGATTATCAGTGCATTATCAAAATACATAGCAGGATTTCTGATGGTCGGTCTGATGTTATTTCTTCCGGCGGGGACATGGAATTATTTTAATGGTTGGTTGTTTGTCGGCCTTTTGTTTATTCCGATGTTTCTGTTAGGGGTAGTGCTCCTCGTTAAGAGCCCGGAATTACTGGAAAAGAGACTTCGCAACAAGGAAAGCGAGAGTGACCAGAAAAAGGTTGTTGGTGCATCGCTTGTTATGTTTTTGGCAGGATTTATATTTTCGGCACTTGATTTTCGGTTTGGATGGACCAATGTTCCGATGCCGGTTGTGATTGCTGCGTCGGTGATTTTGCTTGTATCTTACGGATTGTATGCGGAAGTGATGCGTGAGAATGTATATCTGTCCCGTACAGTAGAAATACAGAAAGAACAGAAAGTCATAGATACCGGACTTTACGGGGTGGTGAGACATCCGATGTATTTTTCGACGGTGCTTCTGTTTTTATCTATTCCTGTGGTGCTTGGTTCGTGGATTGGATTTGCAATTTTTTGTATCTATCCGTTCTTGCTTGTAAAACGGATTAAGAATGAAGAGATGGTTCTGGAAGAGGGACTGGCAGGATATAAAGAATACAAAGAAAAGGTAAGGTACCGCATGATACCGTTTGTGTGGTAATTCGGTCGTAAGACCTGATTATATAAAATTTATTTATAAGGAGAGTGCTTGTTTGATTAAGTACAATAAGAAGGAGACGGTAGCATAACCGGGAGGTTTGCTGTCGCTAACAAACCTCCCGCGGAAAGCAGTTGAAAGATAACAACATTCAGGAGGAAAAAAACAATGAATAAAAACTATATTATACGTCAGGAAACAGAGAAAGACTATAAGGCAGTAGAAAACCTAACAAGAGAAGCGTTTTGGAATGTGTACAAAGAAGGATGCGATGAGCATTATCTGGTGCATGTGATGCGCGGACATGAAGATTTTATTCCGGAGCTTGCACTTGTGTTGGAAGTTGACGGTGAGATTATCGGAAATGTCATGTACATGAAATCGATGCTGAAGGATGCACAGGGAAATGAAAAGCAGATTTTAAGTTTTGGCCCGGTTTGTGTTCATCCGAATTATCAGAGACTTGGCTACAGTCGTATTTTGCTGGAACATTCTTTTGAGATTGCAAAAGATCTTGGATTTGATGCGATTGCCATTTTCGGCGATCCGGCAAATTATGTGGCGCGTGGTTTTCGCAGCAGTCACAGATATCATGTCTGTCTGGAAGGTGACGTATATCCGGCGGCTTTGCTCGTCAAACAATTGAAAGAGAATGCACTTGACGGAAGAACCTGGTATTATCATGAAAGTCCGGCTTTTGAAGCTATGACGGAGGAAGGACTTGCGCAGTTTGAGGCGCAGTTTCCACCGAAAGAAAAAGCATGGACACCAAATCAGGAAATCTTTTATATTCAGAGTCATTCGACCATAAGGTAATTGAAAAGAAAAGGGCTGTTGCTCCGTAAATGCGGAGCGACGGCTTTTTTCTTGTTTTACATGGTATCTAACAGAAAGATGGTGTATAATTAAGCTGTATTTGCAGCATTGCATTTGGGAGAAAAAGAAATGAAGCATTTTATTAAGTTATCTGATCATAAAGCAATTGATATTTATGAACTTTTTGAATGGACAGATGAAGTCTGTCGAGGTAAACATGCGGATGCTTTAAAAGGAAAAAGTGTAGTAATGTTTTTTCCGGCTTCCGGTATCCGGACAAGAGTAACCTTTGAAAAAGGAATTTATCTGCTTGGCGGTCAACCGATTTTGTTCCCGGCAGAAACACTGGATAAGAAAGAAGAGCTGAAAGATGTTTGCGGATATTTAAATAACTGGGCAGATATGGTCATAGTCAGACATAAAGATATACACGTAGTAGAGCAGCTCGCGATGTATTTGACGGTTCCTGTAATTAATGCCATGACGGATGGTAATCACCCGTGTGAAATATTGGCGGATATGTATGCACTTTCTAAAATCAGAGAAGATTTTACAAAGGACAATTATTTGTATGTCGGGAAGGACGGAAATATCGGACTGTCTTGGAAAGCAGCATCGGAAATCATGGGATTTTCCTTGGAACAGTGTTGCGGAATCGGTTATGAGATTGACGGACTGGTGACGCATCGCAATATCAAAGATGCGATAGTGGGAAAAGATATTGTCTGTACGGATTCGTTACCGGAAAATGTACTTTCGGATTTTAAAGATTGCCAGGTAACAAAAGAAATGATGGAATTGGCGAATGACGGTGCGCTTTTAAATCCATGCCCTCCGTTTTACCGTGGGGAGGAAGTGTCAGACGATGTGATAGACTCGGAGTATTTTATCGGATATGAGTTCAAAAAACATCTTTTGGAAGTGCAACAGGCAGTGATGCTGTACTGTCTGATAGGAAGCTAGAAATATGTACTTATCAGAATTTTGTGATGTTCGATATGAAGAAGTGAGAAATGGCGGTGGCGCAGAGCAGTGGCCGGTGCTTGAATTTTATGTAGGGGAGAAACGATATCAGAACAACTGGCCGGAACTTAAAAATGCGTCTGTCGGAGATGAAATAGAGATTTACTATTATCCGATGGGCGAATCCTATGTATGTACATTGTATGTGACGGATTATCGGATGATATATTTTCCGCTGTTTGTTTTAGGTATTATATTGTTATTTATCAGATGGAAAAAATTAGGGAAGATAAAATGAAGAAGTTGACAGGAAAACAAAAAGCCAGAGTAATTACTTTGACAGTTATTGTCTTATATCTTTTGTACGGGACACTTGCCTATGCATGGGAAATACGTATGCAGACACCGCAGATTGACTATGTGGACAGTATGCAGGTGGATGGTTCGGAATTTGCCGGGATTGCAAATTTATTTGTGGCGGGAACGAATGGTTTGGTTTCATTTTTGACCATGATACTTTCTGTTGGGGCAATGCTCTTGATTGCATTGATTCTTCTGGTGCCGTGGAGATGTATTGCGATACGGAAAACTTCTGCGATAGCCGTGGAAGAATATAAAACAGCAAAATACATGTGGATCGTATTTTGTGTATGTTCGCTGCTTGGCGGATTTCTTATCATGCGTTTTACAAATTTACTATATCTTTTGATAATGACAGGAATATTGGCATTTTTCATATGGATTTTTTCTGTTTGGCCGATGGAGAGGAGAGTCAATGAAGAAAATAATTAGCTTTGGGTTACTGCTGGTATCTTGTTTGTTGACTGCATGCAGTGGTTTGCCCAAGGAAACTTATACATACGAAACGCAGGATGAACTTGCGGTTTCGATTGAGAAAACAAAAGTATATGATGACAAAATAGTTGTGTGTTTTTCCAAGGGGGCATTTTCCGAAGTGGAAGAGGTATCCTGTTATAATGCGGAGTTTGAGTATATTGCAGATGATGTAGCATTTGAGGCAAAAGAGGACGTGCTTACAGTTTATTCTTCACAGCCGGATAACATCAGCGGAATGAAGATTACAGTAAATCATTATTTGTATTACCAGATCCGCTATCTGGATTCGGATGCTTATGCGATGCTGCAGGGAGACTGGGCGGATGATTACGGTTATTTTGTGTCCGGGGATAAAGAGGCATTTTATACCGAGGCGGAAAAAGAGAAACAAAAGCAGTTACAAGAGGAGCGCAAGGCAGAGCAGGCGAGGGCTTATGCGATGCTGGAAGGTGAATGGGACAGTGAGGACGGGCTGACCCGGATTGTTTTTGCAGACAGTGATAAACTCTCGATGGAAATTTACAAATACAGCGAAGACGGCTGGGATTTGTCTCAAACGATTAACGGGTACTCGATAAGCTTAGACGAAGAGGCGGAACCGCTATGTATAGAGATCGAAGAAGCGCGAGGTTATAGTATGCTATATTCTTTTTATTTAAATAAAGATAAGACGGAGTTTACATGCAACTGCGTGGATGGAAACTTTTATAAAGAAAGCAGCGAGGAAGCAGAATGAAATTTGATGTCAGCAAATTAGAATGGACAAGAGAACCGGAAACTTACAGTATTTCGGAAGATAAGATTGAAATTATAACAAAACCTTATACGGATTTATGGCAAAGAACTTATTACCATTTTCGGAATGATAATGCGCCGGTGCTGCAAATGGAGACAGAAGAAGCTTATTTCTCTTTTGTTGTAAAAACAGAATTTGATAGTAAGCATCGATTTGACCAGTGCGGAGTAGTTATGTATTTGGACAGTGATAACTGGTTAAAAGGGTCGATAGAATATGAAAATGAGGAATTTCAGCACTTGGGAAGTGTTGTGACGAACAACGGTTATTCCGATTGGGCGACGACGGCTATCGATGCGTCGGTAAAATCGATGTGGTACCGCTTTAGCCGCAGGGAAGATGACTATTGTATTGAATGTTCTTCGGACGGGGTAAATTACAGCCAGATGCGTATTTGTCACATGTGGAACGGAAAGGGGAAAATCCGGTTCGGTATTTATGCATGCAGTCCGGAGGATTCCTCTTTTAAAGATACCTTTTCGGAGTTTAAAATAACAGAATGCATGTGGAAAACACATGACGGACAAAAGGCGGATGAGGAAGAATGAAGATTAAGTTAGTCAGACCGACATTAGAAATGAAAGAGGAAGCATTGGCTTACCGCCAGTCACATTTTGACGCAGGTGAGCATGAAATCAGCGGAAGCGAACTTTTGGACCAGACAGAAGACTATGCACAGTGGGTGCAAAGTATCACTGCCAATACTTCGCCGGAAACCGTTAATCCTGCGTGGGTGGTGACGGATACTTATTTTGCGGTAGATGAAAATGACAAAATTGTGGGAATTATTGATCTGCGCCACTCGCTGAATGACTTTTTACAGGACTTCGGTAATGTCGGATATAGCGTGAAGCCTTCGGAGCGCAGAAAGGGATATGCGACAGAGATGTTCTGTCAGGTCAGGGAAATTGCACGTCAGGCAGGAATGAAAGAACTGCATATGGCAGTGCATCGTGATAATGAGCCGTCCGTAAAGACGATTGTAAACGCAGGAGGTGTAGCTTACCGCAGTTTTATTGCGGAAGAAAAATGGGCGGATATGTATTTGGTGCGTTTGTAATTGAGAGGAATTCCACATGTTTGAGGCATTATTTCAGAGGAAGAAAGTAAATAATGAGAAACTGAAATCCTATGGATTTTCGCAGAAAAACAATAGTTACTTCTATATAACCGATATATTGGACGGACAGTTTGAACTGCAAATTTGCATATCGTGTGAAGGAACGGTAGATACGGGAGTTTTTGATAAAAATACGGGTGATGAGTATGTGCTGTATAAGACAGGTGCAACCGGAACGTTTGTTGGAGAGATAAGAGAATCTTGTGAAACAGTGCTTAAGGAAGTTGCAAATTGTTGTTATGATGTTGACATTTTTAAGTACAATCAGACAAAAAGACTGATAGATTATGTGCGCAGTAAATATAGAGATGAACTGGAGTTTTTATGGGAAACTTCACCGAGCAATGCAGTTTGGCGTCGGAAAGATACCATGAAGTGGTATGGCGCAGTATTAACTATTTCGAAAAGTAAGCTGGGACTAATGTCAGATGAGATAGTTGAAGTTGTTGATTTACATGCGAAAACGGAGCGGGTGGAGGAACTTTTGCAAAAAGATGGTTACTATCCGGGATGGCATATGAATAAAAAGTACTGGTATACGATTATTTTGGACGATTCAATATCAGATGAAGAGTTGTTTCGACGTATAGATGAAAGCTATGATATGGCGAAAAGGGGTAAATGATCATGTTCAGAGAACTTGCAAGAAAAAACAAGGAAATTTCTGAGGCGGAATGCGTGAAACTTTTGAAAGAGGAAACGAGAGGTGTGTTGTCCGTGCTCGGTGATGATGATTATCCTTACGGAATGCCTATGAATCATTTTTACAATGAAGAGGATGGGTGTATTTATTTTCACTGCGGAAAAAATGGACATAGATTGGATGCGATTCAAAAGCATGATAAAGTCTCGTTTTGTGTGTATGATAAGGGGATTGCGACGGACGGAGATTGGGCGCTTCATGTAAACAGTGTAATTGTATTTGGTAAGCTTGAGGTAATCGATGATTTGGAGACAATCACTGATATTTCAGCAAAGCTTAGTCACAAGTTTACGCAGGATGAGATGTATATTCAAAAAGAGATTGAGCTTTATGCGAAGGAGACTCTTCTTTTGAAACTGAAACCGGAGCATATGTGCGGAAAAAGGGTAAAGGAGTCATAGGCTATGGAGCAGGAAAAGTTTTATATTGTGACGAAAATGGAGCAGGAAGACCATAAGAAATTTATATATATTACGACGTTTGTTAAGAGAAAAACAGGTTTAATTGTAACTGCTGTAATGAGCGTCCTGGCAGGGCTTGCGGTCAGCTGGATTTTGGAGTGTGTGACGGTAGGAATGGTGGCTTTAATTGCAGTGTGCTATTTCCTTATGATTGTCGGTATTCAGTGTTATAAAATCAATAAGCTGAATAAACAGCGTGCGAAAACGGATAAGGCAGTAGGGTTCGGTGCAGAAAGTCATCTGTATTTTTATGAGGACCATATTTTGATGGAAATGCCGGTAACAAAGTCATCCGGACAGTTGCGCTATGATCAGATTTATGAAATTATGGAGACAAAAGAGTTTTTTGCAGTATATACTTCTTCCAATCAGGCGTCTTTAATCCGGAAGAAAGACATTCAGCAGGAGGAGCTCGCTGCATTTACCGGCTTTTTAAAAGAAAAGATGCAAAAGCAATACAAGACATTGTCAGTCTAGGAGGACGAAATGAAAATCTTGGTAATCGGCGGAACGAAGTTTTTCGGAATTCATATGATTCACGCATTGCTTGAAAAAGGACATGATGTGACCATTGCAACAAGGGGGCAGGCAAAAGATCCGTTCGGTGATAAAGTCGGCCGTATCTTACTTGAACACTCAAAGCCGAAAAGTATGAAAAGTGCATTAGAGGGCAGACATTTTGATGTTGCGATTGATAAGATAGCTTATTGTTCGAATGATATCAAGTATTTGATGGATTCCGTTTCCTGTGACCGGCTGATTTATATGTCAAGCACTGCAGTGTACAATTTAGACCATATGGGTGTTAAAGAGAATGAGTTTGACGGTAATGCAGGAATGCTTAAGTGGTGCAACCGTGCGGACGATTCTTATGCAGAGGTAAAACGTCAGGCAGAGTATGCGCTATGGCAGGAGTATGGTGATAAAAAGTGGTTGGCGGTCAGATACCCGTTTGTAGTCGGAACAGATGATTATACGAAACGTCTTCTGTTTTATGTGGAACATGTCATAAAAGGTACTCCGATGTATATTGACAATCTTGATGCACAGATGAGTTTTATCCGCTCTGATGAAGCCGGACAGTTTCTCGCTTTTTTAACAGAAAATAAAATGACCGGTGCAGTTAACGGTTGTTCGGATGGCACGATTTCAATTCGGGAAATACTTGATTATGTGGAAAAAAAGACCGGAAAAGCGGCAATTGTCAATGCGGACGGAGAACCGTCGCCATATAACGGAACCGTGGATTACAGCATTAATACAGATAAGGCGAAGATGCTCGGCTATGAGTTTTCGAATGTCCGTGATTGGATGTTTAAGCTTATAGATGAATTTATCGAACTATATGAAGTAGGAGAATAAAGATAAATGGAATACACATTACAACAAAGATGTGACGCAATCGTAAGCGAGTGCTTACAAATAAACAGTAAAAATCCGTTCGATATTTTTTATAAGATTGCTCAAAAGGACTTTGTCCGTATGCATGGACCGGAGCATCATGTTTTGGACGGAGCTGCGCTTCTTACGGCTTTTTATAATGCAGGCGGGAATATCAACCTTTCAAAGAGTTTGGAAGAACTTGTGCGTCGTGGAATGCAGATGCCGGGTGCAACTTGCGGACAATGGGGTGTTTGCGGAGCAGTTACTTCAATCGGAGCATCACTTTCTGTCATTGACGGAACCGGACCTTTATCAGCGGATGCTTCCTGGGGAAATCACATGCATTTTACATCAGCGGCCCTCGGCAAACTTGCAGATGTAGGCGGTCCGAGATGCTGCAAGCGAGATGCGTTTTTGGTACTTGACGAAGCGGTGGAATATATCAATGCTAATTACGATGTATGTCTTGAGAAAAGTGAAGTAAAATGTACATACAGCATGCAAAATGAGCAGTGTATCCGTCAAAGATGTCCGTTTTATAAAAAGAAAATTGCGTTTATCTGTGTTCATAATTCCTGTCGAAGCCAGATTGCAGAGGCTCTCGGGAAAAAATATCTGTCAGATAAGTTTGAGTCTTTTTCTGCGGGAAGTGAAACAAAACCGCAGATAAATCAAGACGCAGTCAGAATTATGAAGGATATGTACGGTATTGATATGGAGAAAAGCCAATATTCGAAGCTGATTTCAGATATTCCGGAGCCGGATATTGCGATTTCCATGGGATGCAATGTCAGTTGCCCTTTGATAGGCAGAGGATTTGATGATGATTGGGGATTAGAAGACCCGACCGGAAAATCAGATGATGAATTTATAAAAATTATTAAAGAAATTGAGAGGAAAATTTTAGAATATGCCGTTTGATTTTAAGAAAGAATACAAAGAATTCTATATGCCGAAAAATAAACCTGCTATCGTCGAAGTACCGAAGGCTAACTATATTGCTGTCCGCGGAACGGGCGATCCGAATGAGGAAGGCGGTGCATACAAGCAGGCAATCGGAGTACTATATGCAGTTGCATATACGCTGAAAATGAGTTATAAGACAGATTATAAAATCAAGGGATTTTATGAATATGTGGTTCCGCCGCTTGAAGGTTTCTGGTGGCAGGAGGGGATAACCGGTGTTGATTATTCGAACAAGTCAACATTTCATTGGATTTCTGTTATCCGTTTGCCGGAATTTGTGACAAAAGAAGACTTTGACTGGGCAGTTGAGACTGCGACAAAAAAGAAAAAGTTGGATTGTTCTTCGGCAGAATTTTTGACGATAGAAGAAGGACTTTGTGTACAGATGATGCACCTTGGTTCCTATGATACAGAACCGGGGACGGTGGCACTTATGGATGCATATTTACAGGAAAACGGGTATGAGAACGATATAAATGAGCAAAGACTTCATCATGAGATTTATCTGTCTGATCCGCGTAAGGCGGAGCCGGAGAAGTGGAAAACGGTAATCCGTCATCCGATTAAAAGGTGTTAGGGAGGTACCTATGTACATAGAACACATCGCAATGTATGTGAATGATTTGGAAAAGGCCAAGAACTTTTTTATAAAATATTTTGCTGCAACGTGTAATATAGGATATCACAATCAGACCACGGATTTTCGTTCTTATTTTCTGACGTTTGAACAGGGATCGAGGTTAGAGCTTATGAGTAAACCTGACATGACGGATGAACCGAAAGCCGCGGAAAGAACCGGATATGCACATGTGGCGTTCAGTTTAGGAAGTAAAGAAGCAGTGAATGAATTGACACAGCGTTTAAAGGCGGATGGCTATGAGGTAGTCAGCGGTCCGAGAATAACCGGTGACGGATATTATGAAAGTTGTATTGTCGCAGTGGAAGGAAATATCATTGAGATTACGGAGTGATAAAAATGTTACATATAAAAAAAGTAAATTTAGAAGATAAAGAAAAAGAATATGCCTTTGTGTCCGAAGTTCCGGAAGATGAAAACGGGTTTATCAATGAATGGTTAGGTATTTCAGAGGAAGATTTTGAGGAAAAAGCGCTGAAAGTTATGCTTGCACAGGAAAAAGGTGAGAATTTACCAAAAGGCTATGTTCCGCAAACAATATTTTTTCTGTGGGATGAAGAGGAAATTATCGGTCAGTTTAATGTCCGCCACTATTTATGTGAAAGTTTAGTGGAAGGAAGCGGGCATATCGGATATTTTATTGCAGAGAAGTACCGTGGAAACGGATATGCGACAGAAGGGCTTCGTCTGACGCTGCAGTTAGCCAAGGATATCATTCCGGAGGATGAAATTTACCTTCGCGTGAATAAAGATAATCCGGCATCACTTCATGTTATGCAAAAGAATGGCGGATACATTCATCATGAGGATGAAAGCAAATATTATGTGCGGATTGAAAAAGAGAATATATAAAGAGGAGCGTTATGGTACTTTTAGTTGTTGACACACAAAAGTTAATCACAACAGATGCGGTTTATAATTTCAAGGAATTTGAAAAGCGTATAAAATGTTTGATTAAACTGGCCAGACAAAACAATGTTGAAGTGATTTACATCAGACACGACGACGGTCCGGCAGAAGCATTGACAAAAGGTGTAGACGGATTTGAAATATATGATGGTTTTGCGCCGGAAGATGGTGAAAAAATCTATGATAAGACCGTAAACAGTCCTTTTATAGAGACCGGTTTGTTGGAGTATTTACAGGAAAAAATGGAACAAAATATCATGGTAGTCGGTCTGCAGACGGATTATTGTATCGATGCAACCATCAAGTGCGGATTTGAACATGGTTTTCATATGATTGTTCCGGAATATACGAACAGTACGGTAGATAACGATTTTATGAATGCAGAGCAGACATATAAGTATTATAATGAGTTCATCTGGAACAGACGATATGCGGAGTGTGTTTCGATGGAAGAAGCGATGAAAATGATGAACCTGAAATGACAAGGATATATATACATAAAGCATAATAGGAGTTGCATAATGGACGAAAGAACACTTTTTGAAAAGTTTGCGAGTCAGTTATCACGCTGGTCAAAAACAGGTGAGGAACCGAAACTCGGTGATTGGAATATCCGGGCGTATCTTGATCTGCAGGAGCAGAGATTAAAAGAAAAAGAACTGAAAAGAACTTTCGAGTATAAGATTGACGGAAAAGTTTATAAAGTGGGCGACTTTGCTATCGGTCAGCTTTTGAACGCATATAATAAAAGGCTCAATTACTCGCTCGGAACGAAAAAAATAACCTATGAAAAGAACGGGAAAATTATTTACAAAGAAAAGATGGAACTTCCGCTTTATCAGCTTGTAAAATGGCCGGTTGAGGATAAAGGTGACTGGAAAAAAGATACGTATGTCTGTGATAACTGCGGAAATATAGAAACGATTGAGCTGTTGGAAGAACAGGGATGTTCTTATTGCGGAACGCATTTTACGGTTTCCGAAATGTACCCTAAGGTAACTAATTTTTATATGCTTGAGACTATGCCGGATAAGAAGTTAACTTTTGATAAGTTTTGGAAGTTAGCGCTGGGTGCGCTTGTAATGGCGCTTATCTCCACTGTTAATTTGATGATAAACGGCACGGGCACAGATAGAATTTATACATTTGGAGGAACATTTCCGGCCGCATATATTATCTGGTTATTAGTTATGCTGTGGTTTTATCCGGTTATTTTTAATATTGCAGAATCCATACCGGTTACATTCGGAGTTATGGGGGCAAAATCACGGATTACTTCCGGACTTCGAAAATATGATGAAGCTTTCAGCTATGACTATTTCGAGGGAAAAGCGTTATCACTTTTGCGGATGATAATTTTTGCAAAGGATGCGACGCAGTCTGTGCAATACAGAGGGGATAAGTTGGCTGAGGCTTATGCAGATATTGTAGATATGGATTATCGCGGCGGATTGAATGTGGTAAAAATTGAAGAAATAGGAGACTACATTGAGCTGACGCTCAAGATTTATATGAAGAATACCTATTTCAGACGCGGGAAATGCAGAAAGAAAAATGATACGATGTACGTGCGGATGCGTCATAATATGACCTGGAATGTTCAGCCGGATTTCTCGATTGTAAAGGTTGCATGCCATGGCTGCGGCGGTAGCTTTGATGCAACGAAACATCGTAATTGTCCTTATTGTAATCAGGAATACAATGCGGGAAGAGATGACTGGGAAGTGATGGAGATTTATGGAAAGAGGTAGGTATGAAAGACTATTGGCGTGAAATGTTTAGTTATCCGAGCTTATATTATAAACTTGCCAAAGTAAAGAAAATAATAGAGCCGGAACGGATTGATTACGGAAGTGACAAACATCAGTTTTTCCTGTATTTTAAACCACGGGAAGCCGTGAAAGAAAAAGTGATTGTATGGATTCACGGCGGAGGCTGGAATGCAGGAAGTCCGGATGATTTCAGATATGTCGGGCAGAGCTTTGCAACGGAAGGATATCACTGTGTATCGTTAGGATACCGTCTGTCACCGAAGAATAAGTATCCGGTGCAAATAGAAGATGTGTGTATGGCGTACAGTAAAGCAATGGAGTACTTAGCCGGGCAGGGAATTGATTGCTCAAAGGTTATTGTGACCGGACCTTCTGCCGGTGCACACCTATCATCCATTTTGTGTTACGGAAAGAAATATCAGGAAAAGTGTAATGTAGATATTAGTAAGATTGTCGGTTTTATCGGCGTTGCAGGTCCGTATGCATTTGGAAAGAATATATCTAATACGGTCAAAATTCTTTTGGGACAGCTGTTTTTGAAAGGATATGACCGGACAGAGGGCGAGCCGGTTTCGTTGTTTTCGGCTAACCACATTCCGATGCTTTTGATACATAGTAAACATGACGGTCTGATTGATTATGCTCAGTCGGAAGCGTTGTATGAGAAAGCGGAAGAGGCAGGTCTGTATTGTGAATTATATGAGGTTGTTGATAAAATAAACACACATTCAGCCTACAGCGCGGGAATGTTTTTGGAAACAAGAGAAACCAATCAGGCACTGGATAAATTATATACTTGGATAGAGACATTATAGTGAATGAAAACCATTGCTCACAGTAAAAAAAGAGCAATGGTTTTTATTTTTTAAATATATATTGACAACGATATATATAGATGCCATACTGTATATATCGTATATATACAATGATAACAGAGGTGCACTATGATAATTATTTTAAGCAATTCATCGGATGAACCGATTTATCAGCAGATTGTAACTCAGATCAAGGCGCAGATCATGAGTGGCGAACTTGCAGCGGGGGAGGCGCTTCCTTCCATGCGAATGCTTGCACAACAGCTGAGAATCAGTGTCATTACAACAAAACGTGCTTACGAGGAACTGGAAAAAGAAGGTTTTATTGAAACTATCGCCGGAAAAGGCTGCTATGTAAAGCCGCAGAATACCGAGTTTCTTCGGGAAGAAACTATCCGCCAGACGGAAGAAATCCTTGCAAAAGCATGCGAGAGAGCACGAATGTGCGGTCTCAGTCTGGAAGAGATGAAGGAGATACTTGAACTTGTGTATGGAGGAGATCAGGATGAGTGAGAATGTAAGTGCCACAGCTACATACGAAAACGCAATAGAGATAAGGAATCTTACAAAAAAATATGACGGATTTACGCTGGATGATATCAGCTTTTCGGTACCGAAAGGCAGTATCATGGGGTTTATCGGTCAAAACGGTACGGCACAGTTAGTAGCACGACAATTAAAAAAATATAATCTCATTTATTTTACCCTCAGCGTCTAGCTTTATAGCCTTAATATACTTACGCCAGAAAGCTCTCTTACTTTCCCTGTTCAGAGCGTTATAAAGCTCTTTCCAGTCATCTTTAGCTAATAACTCCTCATATATGCTTAAATCTCTTTCCTCCACAGGTGTTAAGGTTTCCTGTAGCTCTGTTAGCTGTTTTTCTAGTGCCTCATACTCTCTGTCATATTCCTCCTCTTTAACTCTGCCTTTTCTAAACATTGTATTAAGTCGGCTTAACTCAGCTTGTAAGTTTGCTATAGAGTTTTTTACACCGTCAGTGTGGCTATTAGTATTAGCTGTTATTTTAACGTGTGTCACATGATTGTTAATAAAGCGGTTAAGGTTGCTTAACAGGGCTTTTTCTAATTTTCCCTCATTTGAATATTTAGTGTGGACGCAGAGCTTAGACATTTTAGCTTTATTGCAACGGTATTGATATATCTCATGTTCATATATATACACCTTGCCACTAGGTTTTACTGTTTTCCTATTTTTTGATGTGATACCTGACATTTTTCTACCACAACTAGGGCATATAATTAAACCACTAAACAGATAGACTCTGCTATTTACTCTTTTTCTACTGTTATTCTTTAAAATAGCCTGTATTTTATCAAAAGTAGCTTTATCTACATAACCAGTACAATAGAAGTCATTACCTCTATAATGCCCCCATAACTTAGTATCACTCAGTACTTTTTTGAGCTGAGCATTTTATGGAGCAGAAACGCCTATTTTGTGAGCACATTAAAAGCTGGTGACCGTATCAGGGTAGCTGGACGCATTTGCGCTTCCGCAGACTGAGAAAGGACAGGTGACAGCAAAATATTATGCGGTTTTGATATGGCACTTGGCATTGCTTTTTGTGTGTTTCATAGCAGATACCATTTCCATAGCTGTTTACGGGAGTGCAGCGATAAGTGCAGTAACGGTGGCAGTTGTGATTTTTGCTTTCCGTATGCTCGTGATGGCATTTGAAATTCCTTGCATGGTCCGTTACGGGGCGACAACCGGTATCAATGTAGAGGGGAGTGTCGTAGGCATATTATTCATGTTGGCCGGAATTTACGCCCTGTTTGGTGATATTTCATTTTTCTTACAAGAGAATGTAAAAGAGGCAATATGGGATTTCCTCATGAGCGGAAATGTGATATGGATTTTGGCACTTTTGCCTTATGTGTCAGGTGTTGCATATTATATTTCTTATCGCGTGTCTTTGAAAATGTACCGGAAGGGGGCAGAAAGTTATGGACAGTAAAAAACTTACGATAAAGCGTATTGTGATTTTTTATCTTCTTGCATTTTTGCCGCTTGCGGTTGTGACGCCTGTTTTATGTTTATATTACGATGAGATGGTGTATGTTTCAAAGAAAGAAAATGTTGCAGCGGTAGTATATGCGCTTGGCGCTTTCGGAATGTTTGCACCTGCGCTTGCAAATCTTTTGACCAGGTGGATTACAAAGGAGGGCATGGAAAACTCGTATTTAGCATTAAACCTGCACGGAAACGGGAAATACTATCTGGCATCGGTCGGAGTAAAATTACTCGAGGCAGTGTTTGGAATGTTTCTTGTTTGGAAAGTGTTTTTCGGTGATGTACCTTTGACGGAAATGTTTCCGGGGGAAGATATGAGTACCAAACTGGCAGGCTTTGTACTGCAACTTGCATTTACGATTATTATTTTCTTTCCGGCGTTCGGTGAAGAATGGGGATGGAGAGGGTATCTTAGTCCGAAACTTGAGATGATAATGAGTAAGCCGGCGGCAATTCTTGTCGGAGGTATTCTCTGGGGACTTTGGCATGCGCCTCTTACAATCGCAGGTCATAACTTCGGTGTGGATTATCCGCTGTATCCGTGGCTCGGAATCGGAGCGATGTGTCTGATGTGTACAGCCATGAATGCATTTTTGACCTTGCTGACAGAGCGGACAAAATCTATTTATCCGGCATCTTTTGCACATATGGTGAATAACAATTGCTCGGTAATCGTACTGATGACTCTGTTTTCGACGGGAGATATGCTGAAAAAGATGGAAACACTTTCGTCAATTCATATATTTACAACGTTTATACCGTTATATATGTTGACGGGAATTATAAGTTTTTGTTTGTATTTGAAAGGATGTAAAAGTGATTGATTGCACTTTTGAAATATTACATTCTATGGTATAATATGTATGTAATACGTGTAATATATTACATTGATTTCAGAGGTGTGTATATGCTTGACAACAAGTTAGGAATCAGCTCGGCACCGGAACTTGCTGATGCTGAGGAAAAAATCAGCAAAAAGAAAGCAAGAGAGTTGTTTGAAAATGGTATGCTTGACAACCTTGAAGTGGGGACGTTCTCTTCGTTAAGAGCAATTCATAAATATTTATTTGAGGATATCTACAATTTTGCAGGGGAAATGCGTGACGTTAATATTTCAAAGGGAAGTTTTCGCTTTGCGTCATTAATGTATCTGGAAGCAGCGCTTGAAAATATTGATAGAATGCCTCAATCTACTTTTGATGAGATTATCGAAAAATATGTGGAAATGAATATCGCGCATCCATTCCGTGAGGGAAATGGTAGAAGTACTCGCATATGGCTTGATTGCATTTTAAAGAAACAAATCGGTAAAGTGATTGACTGGAGCAAAGTAGAAAAAGAAGATTATCTTCTTGCAATGGAACGGAGTCCAATCAGAGATATAGAAATTAAACATATTTTAAATGTGGCCTTGAGTGATAAAATTGATGATCGTGAGGTTTTTATGAAAGGCATTGATAATAGCTATTACTATGAAGGGTATACAACCTTTAAGACGGAAGAATTGTAAACAAAAGCGGACAGTGTGTTGTCCGCTTTTCTTATGTTATGTTAATTCTTCCCGGTACTTCCGATGCCCCCGCGGTTGCTTCCTTCTAACTTTTCAACCTGCTCAAACATAAGCTTCGGCTGGTTTTCCATAATACGGAACTGGCAGATGCGGTCATTTTTGTGAATGACGGTATCGCGCAGCGCGTACACAGGCATATACCACCAATCGTCGGGACCACAGTAAGAGCAGTCAATGATTCCGCAGTGGTTCGTCTGAATAATTCCGAAATTTTTGTAAGTAGAGCTGCGCGGTACAACGTGAGCCTCGTAACCCTCCGGTAACTGCATTGCTACGCCGAGGTGAATCAGCTTAAATTCTCCGGCTTTAAGTTCTACGTCCATAGCACTTCGAAGGTCAATCCAGTCGGATTTTCCGTCTATGTAAGTTAACTTTTCGATAGTTTCATCTAAATACTGAATACGAATCTGTTCCATGGTAATTCTCCTTGTGATTTCAATTTATTACAACCACCACAAGTATATCACAAGAAGAATTATCACACTAGCATAATCTTTCTGTATGAATAAAAAATCCCACATTTGACAAACTAAACCATAAAAAAGAAAAAATACACAGAGGCAGAAAGGCAGGAGTATATGGAACCGATTATTTTGGAAAGCAGAATCAGCAAGAGTGTGAAGGAAAACAGGAAGTATTTTCACGAAAAACTGAATGTCGATGTAAATTTTGATGTGCTCTATCGTGATCTTGTTATCGGGGGAAAAGATGCAGTCATATATTTTATTGACGGTTTTTGTAAAGATGAGCTGATGATGAAAATGCTGCAATATTTCATTGGGCTGACAAGAGAGGATTTGCCGTTAAATGCAGCTGAGATGCTGAGAAAAAATATGCCTTATGTCGAGGTGGATATGGAAGACCGGAAAGATAAAATTGTGACAGCAGTATTGTCCGGTCAGCTTATTATGTTCATTGATGGCTATGATAAGTGTATTCTCATTGATTCTAGAACTTACCCGGCAAGAAGCGTATCGGAACCGGATAAGGATAAGGCGTTGCGCGGGTCAAAGGACGGTTTTGTGGAGACGATTATTTTTAATACGGCTCTGATAAGAAGACGAATCAGAGACGCGGACTTATGTGTGGAGATGTTGCAGGCAGGTGCAACATCAAAAACAGATATTGCACTTTTATATATGGGGAAAAGAGTAAATGAAAACTTCCTGATGGAAATAAAAAGCCGGATCAAGGGAATGAAAGTAGATGCACTGACATTAAATCAGGAATCGCTGGCAGAGTGTCTGTATGATAAAAGATGGCTCAATCCGTTCCCGAAGTTCCGTTTTACAGAACGACCGGACACATCCGCAGCGCAGATTTTGGAAGGTAATATCGTGATTTTAGTGGATAATGCACCACAGGCGATGATACTTCCGACGTCTTTGTTTGATATTGCAGAGGAAGCGGATGATTACTATTTTCCGCCGATTACAGGAACGTATCTCAGGTTTGCAAAATTTATAATTTTGGTATTTTCCTATTTTATAACGCCATTATATCTGTTGCTCTCGGCAAACCCTCATTGGATTCCGGAAAGTTTTGCATTTATTCAGATGAAAGACCCGTCCAATATTCCTATTTTTTGGCAGTTTATTATATTGGAGGTTGCGTTGGACGGTCTGCGGCTTGCGGCGGTCAATACACCGAATATGCTCAGTACACCTCTAAGCATTATGGCGGCGCTTATTCTGGGTGATTTTTCGGTCAGCAGCGGGTGGTTTAATGCGGAAGTTATGCTTTATATGGCGTTTGTAGCATTGGCTAACTACACGCAGACGAACTATGAGTTGGCTTACGCTATCAAATTTATGCGTATATTAAATCTGGTGCTAACTAGTTTATTCGGGATTTATGGCTTTATTGCCGGAATCGGAATTTTTATATTATCGCTAATCAACAATAAAATGATATCGGGAAGAGGTTACTTGTATCCACTCATTCCGTTTGATTTTAAAGAGCTGAAAAAACGTCTGTTGCGCCGTCACATCAGAAATGTATAACATGATATTCCCGGGATTGCAGAAATATGTCTTAAGACAGGCTGTAATTCCGGTTTTTTTTGCCCGCCTTGTGTCAATCCGACAGAAAGCTACATACTATGATAATAAAAAGGCAGGAGAAAAGTAATGAAAAATTATTATGAACAGATGCAGATGGAAGAGTTCCCTGTTGCGATGGCATATGTACCATGGCAGAAACTTGACAAAATATATGAAGATCTTGATGATGCGTTTCACGAGGGGACTATTTTCCCGGAACTCAATAAACCATTTTGCGGAAGGAGATGTGTAAAATGATGAAAACGAGTGATATGTCCAGACTTGCATTACTTCATGAAATCAGTAAGGTGGACTTTGCTGTGGTCGAAATGACGTTATATCTCGACACACATCCGCATGAGCGTGAGGCAATTGCATATTTGAATCATTATGTGAAACTTAAAAATCAGCTTGAAAAAGAGTACAGCTATAAGTATGAGCCGATGTCGGTATCATTGGCAAACGAGAGTGATGACAACAAATGGTTGTGGGCTCTTGCGCCGATGCCTTGGGAAGGAGGATGCAAATAATGTGGAGTTATGAGAGAAGATTACAGTATCCGGTAAACATCAAAGAGACAAACGCAAAGACGGCACAGATTATTATCAGCCAGTACGGCGGTCCGGATGGTGAACTTGCAGCGTCCATGCGTTACCTTTCTCAGAGATATTCTATTCCATATAATGAAGTAGCAGGACTTTTGACGGATATCGGTACCGAAGAACTGGCGCACTTTGAGCTTATTGGTGCCATTGTACACCAGCTGACAAGAGATCTCTCCATGGAAGAAATTGAAAAGTCGGGATTTGCTACGTACTATGTCGATCACACACTGGCACTTTGGCCACAGGCAGCGGGAGGAATTCCGTTTAATGCATGTGAGTTTCAGTCTAAGGGAGACCCGATTACGGATTTAATGGAAGACATGGCAGCAGAGCAAAAGGCAAGAACAACGTATGATAATATTCTCCGTATGGTGAAAGATCCGGATGTATGTGATGTTATCAAGTTCCTGCGCGCAAGAGAAGTTGTTCATTTCCAGAGATTCGGTGAGGCACTCCGCAGAGTGCAGGATAAACTTAATGAAAAGAATTTCTACGCGTTTAACCCGGCATTTGATACATGCAACGTGAAAGAAAGGAAGGAAAATTGTTAAAATCCGTGTCAAAGGCCTGACACTTGACATAGATTGCAAATTGGCGTATACCCATCCCGGGATGCGCCAATTTTGCAGAATTGGTTCATTTTGCGACAGAATTGGTCGCTTCGGTATGTTGCTATTAAAAAATTTTCATGCTAAACTATGTATATAAACAAGAACAATCCTGTTTTTTGGGAAATATGGGTATAGGGAGTGTGAACGTATGAAATGTTTAATTTGTGGAAGTGACTCTTCAAGTGAAGTTTGTAACAAGTGTATTCGACTTGAAAAGATTATTTATCAGAAAGAGTGGGTTTCAAAAGAAGGTGGACTCATCAAGAAAAGTGAAGATTTTCGTGTAGCGATTTCAAATCTTCGTATCAGTGGTCGAGTATCTATCGCTGATAACCCGAAGGGAACGAACGCACGTCTTGATAATTTCTCTCATTACTTAATGAACGTAAGAGAATGTTCTCAGGTTACATACGGCGGAAAGAAGACATTAATGGTTACAATTGAAAATAAAGGTGAAGGTGCTTATACAAGATATTGCTTCCTTCCTGGATTTGATGAAGGTGACCAGTTTGTAAATGCTATCTTTGATGCTAAGACAAAGGCAGCATCCTTGACAGAACGTATTCGTCAGAGCAGCGGTCTTGCAAGTAACCCGGTTGAGGTAACACAGACAGTTGCAAGTTCTGATTTCCATTTAAGCGCAGCAGCAACTGCAGCAGCGGCAGCAGCAACACCGGCAGCACCGGCAGCGGCTCCGAAACCGGCAGCGGCAGCACCGGCAAGTTCCGACACAGTTGCACTTGCAGGTATTGCATCCGATATCTCTGAATTCGAGACAAAGATTAAGAAACTCAAAGTTTTACGCGATAACGGTATCTTAAGTGAAGAAGAGTACGAGGCAGAGAAGAAGAAATTAGTAAGTATTTTCTAATGGGAAATATTGAAAAGGTGAAATTTATTATATACAAGGGCTGTTTGATTCGTTCAGACAGCTCTTTTCATGTTTTGGCTTGATTTTGCCCCATATTTTGTATAAAATGATATGTGGTTTTACTAACGTTTATTTGGGAGGATGAAAATGCGAGGTATTGACACCGAAGTCCGCAAAGTTCGTAAGCGGGTATTTAAAGAAGTTGCCAATCTGGCGTATAATTCTGAGAATCTGGTTGACGATATGGAAGCACTTCCGTATAAGATTGTTGATAACGAAGATACGGAGTATTGGGAAAGTTTTTATAGAGAAAGAGCGGTAGTCAGAGAACGTATCCGTTTGGCGATGGGTATGTCTTTAAGACCGGAAGATGCACCGGTACATGTATCGCAGGGCGTGGAGGAGAGTAATATTGCGGAGAAATATTATGAGCCGCCGCTTATGCAGGTGATTCCGTCAGCATGTAATTCCTGCCCGGAAAACAAATATGAAGTAACGAATAAGTGTATGGGATGTCTGGCACATCCGTGTAATGAGGTTTGCCCGCGTGGTGCCATCACGATGAAAAACGGTCGTTCGTTTATTGACCAGGAAAAATGTATCAAATGCGGTAAATGCAAATCGGTTTGTCCGTATGATGCCATTTCTCATCAGGTTCGTCCGTGTGCAGCTGCCTGCGGTGTCGGAGCGATTAAGAGCGATGAACGGGGCAGAGCGAAGATAGATAATGACTTATGTGTATCGTGCGGACAGTGTATGGTAAGTTGCCCGTTCGGTGCCATTGCAGATAAATCACAGATTTTCCAGTTGATTCGTGCGATGCAGTCCGGAAAGAAAATTATTGCACAGGTAGCACCTGCATTTGTAGGTCAGTTCGGAAAAGATGTGACACCGGACAAACTTAAAACTGCATTGAAAGAACTCGGTTTTGCGGAAGTTTATGAGACTGCCATAGGAGCGGACCTCGGTGCGCTTGCAGAGGCAGAGCATTATGTGAAAGAAGTGGCAACAGGAGAGGTACCTTTCCTTCTGACAAGCTGCTGCCCGTCATGGTCTGTACTTGCAAAGAAGTTCTTCCCGGAAACCATTGATAAGATTTCCAATGCACTTACTCCGATGGTAGCGACAGCGCGTGTCATCAAGGAAGAACATCCGGATGCGAGTGTGGTATTTATCGGACCATGTGCGTCCAAGAAACTGGAAGCGTCAAGAAGGACCGTGCGCTCCGATGTAGATTTTGTTATCACATTTGAAGAACTTGCAGGTATGTTTGAAGCCAAAGGTATTCTTCTGGAAGAAATTGAGGCAATGGATAAGATGGAAGATGCAACCGGAGCAGGGCGTGGTTATGGTGTGGCCGGCGGTGTTGCATCTGCGATAGAGGATGTTATCAGAGAGAACTATCCGGATGTTGAGGTAAATATTGAGCATGCGGAAAGTCTGGCAGAATGTAAAAAGATGCTCATGCTTGCTAAGATGGGCAAGAAAAACGGTTGTCTGATAGAGGGTATGGCTTGCCCTGGAGGCTGTGTTGCAGGAGCGGGAACGAATATTGCTGTTGCACAGGCGACGAGAGAGGTCAATAATTTTAAAGAAAATTCGGAAGTACAGTTACCGAAGATGGAGGGACACAATGAGTAAGACAAGAACAAGATTTGCACCGAGTCCGACCGGGCGTATGCATGTGGGAAATCTTCGTACTGCGCTTTATGCGTACCTGATTACGAAGCATGAAGGCGGAGATTTTATTCTTCGAATTGAGGATACAGACCAGGAAAGACTGGTGGAAGGTGCTGTAGATATTATTTATCGTACACTTGCAAAAACCGGCCTTGTGCATGATGAAGGTCCGGATAAGGACAAAGGATTCGGCCCGTATGTACAGAGTGAAAGGCAGGAAAAGGGAATTTACTTGGAATATGCGAAGCTGTTAGTAGAAAAAGGAGAAGCATATTATTGTTTCTGTGACAAAGAAAGACTTGACTCTCTTCATCAGGTAATTACAACAGCAAACGGAGAGACCAAAGAGATTAATGTCTATGACAAGCATTGTTTGTCACTTTCCAAGGAAGAAGTGGAGACAAAGCTTGCAGCGGGTACCCCATATGTTATCCGTCAGAATGTACCGAGAGAAGGAACAACGACGTTCCATGATGAACTTTACGGAGATATTTCTGTGGATAATGCAGAACTTGACGATATGATTCTGATTAAATCAGACGGATATCCGACGTACAATTTTGCCAATGTTGTCGATGACCATTTGATGGAAATTACACACGTGGTGAGAGGAAATGAATACTTATCCTCATCCCCGAAATATAATCGTCTGTATGATGCATTCGGATGGGAAGTGCCAAAATACGTACATTGTCCGCTTATTACAGATGAAAATCATCAGAAATTATCTAAGAGATGCGGACATTCATCTTATGAAGATCTGGTAGAGCAGGGATTTTTAACGGAGGCGATTGTGAACTTCGTTGCACTGCTTGGCTGGAGTCCGGCTGGCAATCAGGAGATATTCTCTCTGGAAGAACTGATTCAGGAGTTTGATTATCTTCATATGTCCAAATCTCCGGCGGTATTTGACTATACGAAACTGAAATGGATGAATGGTGAATATATCAAAAACATGGAATTTGATGCGTTCTATGACATGGCGCTTCCATACATCAAAGAAGTGATCACAAGAGATATCGATTTAAAGAAAATTGCAGAAATGGTAAAAACCAGAATCGAAGTTTTCCCGGATATTAAGAATTTGATTGATTTCTTTGAAACGTTACCGGAATATGATTCTGAGATGTACGTTCACAAAAAGATGAAGACGACGAAAGAATCCGCGCTTGAAGTACTCAAAGAGCTTTTGCCGATATTTGAAGAGCTCGAAGATTACAGCAATGATTCGTTATATCAGACTCTGGTTGGTTATGTGGAGAAAAAAGGATGCAAGAACGGCTTTGCGATGTGGCCGGTTCGTACGGCTGTGTCCGGTAAGCAGATGACTCCGGCAGGAGCAACAGAGATTATGGAAGTCCTCGGCAAAGAGGAGTCTTTAATCCGTATCAAAAAAGGTATTGAATTATTAGAACAGAACTAAAGGCGACGCCTCGTCAGCGGGAAGCCATCACATTCACGGAAGGGACCATGCTTGTACTGGCAGGTCCCGGAAGTGGAAAAACCCATGTCATATCAGAGCGGATCCGTTATCTTATCGAGGAGAAAAAGGTTCCGCCGGAGCGTATTTTAACCATCACTTTTACCAAAGCCGCAGCACAGGAGATGAAACAGCGTTGTCATAAGATTTGTCCGCGTGCGGAAGGAGCGGTTTTCGGAACTTTTCATTCGGTTTTTTATCATTTTTTACTCACTTCAGAGAAATATCGTAATGTTACCCTTATCAAAGAATCAGAAAAAATACAGATTATGAGGAAGCTTCTTCCTATGTTTGACAAGACGGAGCAGCAGAAACTTTATGCATGTGAAACTATGCTTCGCAAAATCAGTACATATAAAAACAGTTGGCCGGCTGAGCAGGAAGCGGATGAAGAATTTTTGAATATTAAGAATCGGTATTGTGCCATTTGCAGGGAACAGGAGAAAATTGATTTTGATGATATGCTGGTGCTGTGTCACGAGTTGTTTTTATCGTGCCCATATGAAAGAGAAAGGTGGCAGAAGCGTTTTTTCTATATCCTTGTGGATGAGTTTCAGGATGTCAATGGGAGGCAGTATGAGATGACCAAAATGCTCGCCGGACAAAAAGGAAATCTGTTTGTTGTCGGAGATGATGATCAGGCGATTTATTCGTTCCGAGGTTCCAATCCACAGTACATGAAGAGATTTCTTGCTGATTTTCCGGAAAGCAGAACCATATGTCTGGAAGAAAATTTCAGATGCGGCGGGAAAATAGTGTCACTTGCATGTAAAAGTATCGGAAACAACAGGGAGAGATTTTCAAAACAAATTTACGCAGCCGGTAATTTTGACAATCGGGTATGCGTGCAATCTTTTGAATCGCAGCAGGAAGAAATCGAGTATATTGCATCAAAGATAAAGGAAGAAGGAAATGAAGATACAGCGATTCTTGTGCGTACGAATAGGCATGCGGAATATGTGGCGGAGCTGTTTTGGCGAAGGGAAATCTGTTGCTGTATAAGAGAGCGGAGAAGCTGCTTTTATGAGAATGTATGGGTTCGGGATATTCTGGCAGCACTTCGTTTTTGCGTGTGCGGACAGAAACGCAGTGATTTTCTGATGTTTATGAACAAGCCATACAGAGGAATTACGAGGGAAATGTTAAAAAAAGAGTCGGTCGATTTTATGTCATTAAAGACAGAAACAGACAGAAGCGGTCAGTTAGAAATAAAAGAAGATATTCTGCGGATGGAAAAACAGTGCGACCTCATGCAGAATATGGATGCATACGGCGCTGTAATGCTTGTGCTTGGCGGAATGCGTTACCGTGAGTATTTAAATGCAGTAACAGACGGTAATGAAGAATTGCATGCACAGATGAAGGAGCTTCTCAGCGAGCTGCTTGATAGAGCGCAGAGTTTTTCGACGGTTTCACAATTTGTAAAGCATGTGGAACAATATATCCGGCAGTTTGCTGTGGATAACGCGCCTGAGCCGGCGCGTGGAAGCAATATCACACAGAAAAGTGACGGAGTACAGATTCTGACCTATCATGCGTCAAAAGGACTTGAGTTTGACAGCGTGTATTTACCGATGTTAAACAGCGGAGTGGTTCCGCACGGACACATGCTGACGCCGGAGCAGATGGAGGAGGAGCGTCGTATGTTCTATGTTGCAATGACAAGAGCAAAAAAAGGTCTGTATCTGTCGTGGCACGGAAAAGATGCAGATAAAGATGCTTCGGTTTTTGTAAAAGAACTGTCGGAAGATGCGATTGGTACTTGAAAAAAAACGGTGCAGAATGTACCATGAAATAGATAAATTAAAGTGAGGATTTAGTGATGAAAAAAGAGAGAGTAAGCGTTTATGACTGGCTGAGACTGATTGCCACTATGCTTGTCGTAATCGGTCACAGCAGATACATCGGTATGGAAGCGACGAACGGAAGTGTATATTATGTCATGCCGCAGTTTACACATCCGGCGTTTTATTCGTATTTTATCTCGTTTTTCGGACTGATGGTCAGCTATATCTATAGTTTTCATATGCAGCTTTTTTTCTTTCTCTCGGGAGCAGTACTCCGCTTGAAACCGCTGAAATCATATGATGCTTTTTGTCTGGATAAAATTAAGCGTCTGATTCTTCCGTATTTTGCAGTCGGATTTTTCTTTATGCTTCCGGTGAAATACTTGGCATCATTTTATACCAAAGAAGGCCTGCATCTTGCATATCGGAATTTTTACAATGGATCTGATAGTGGTCATTTATGGTTTTTGACAGCGCTTTTCTGGGTTATGCTTGTGTTTGCAGCAGTCAAAAAGCTTTTGGAACGTCTGCATATACAGAGTGAGGCGGCACTTTTGCTTATCTGTGTGGGGATTCAAATGATGGCAGAGTTGTTGCCGTTTGATGTGCTTGCGATGAGACAGGGAATGGGGTATATCGGCTGGTTTGCACTTGGTTACTTTTTTGAAAAGTTGAGGAAAGAACAGCTGTCAGAATGGTCTGCAAAATATAAAATATTACTCTGTTTTACAACCGGATTTTTGTATGTGCTAAATATTAAAGTCGGAATTTTTGAGGATATCATGAATGTTGTCTGTGGATGTATGTTTGCATACTTTACAGCGGAAACATGTGCTGTAATATTCCGAAGACTTGAGGCAACGGGGGGGTACAGAGTAGTGGTGCGAAACCTGTTCGCCGTGTATCTGTTCCATGACCCGCTGGAATATGTGATACTAAAGGTGTTTATGACAACAACACTCCTTTCTACTGCATGGGGATGTTATCTGTATCTCTTCCTTCGCATTGCAGGAGTTATCATCGCATCCCTTCTGATAGGAGAGGTTTTGCGTATCTTTGGCAAATGTATTTTCAGAAGAAAAAAAGAAATTGCGGAATAATATAATCCGCAATTTCTTTTTGATTTATTAGAGAAGTTCATCAAACTCCGCATTATCCAGATACTCGTCAAATGCATCGGAAACGGCTTCGTATTCAGATTCGTCGCTGAT
Organism: Lachnospiraceae bacterium; assembly: GCA_015056905.1. Taxonomy (GTDB): domain Bacteria; phylum Bacillota; class Clostridia; order Lachnospirales; family Lachnospiraceae; genus SVFI01. The sequence continues at coordinate 77,745 of SVFI01000003.1, read as the reverse complement.
AAAGAAGAGCTCCGGTTCGATATTCGGGTCGCTTTCATCCTCTTTGTACCCGTAAATCCATACCTCACCATCATTGTTTTCACCGTTTTCATCAAGTGGAAGGAGGACAATATAGTCTTTTTCCTCTACCGTAAGGATTGTAATTACCGCACAGGTAACTTCCTCGCCGTTATCCAGAGTCATCGTCACGGTCATTTCTTCATCATTTTCATTATTTTGAATGATTTCTTTTTTGCTCATACAGGAATCGGTCCTTTCTTTTTTCGTTATCATAGCATGAAATTTATAAAATGAAAAGTGCAAGTGGATTACATGGAAAAATTGTCAGATAATTATTGTGCTTTGAGCACAATTTTGTGCAAAATTTATGATAAATATTGACTTTTTTTACAAAAATATATACAATATTTGAAAGGAGTTGATGCTATGATGAAACAGAACAGTCCGGCAGAGAAATGGAGCCTGGAAGACAAAATAGAATATACGAAGAGGATCATAGCCCAATCAAACAATGTTGTTTGCTTATCCGGTGTTGGTGTGGTGATGGAATGCGGTGCACTCAATTTTAACAGAGACGACGTTGCGTATCGTATCGAAGAAGAATATGACAGATGTCCGGAAGAAATTATGTCTTCCGTTTTTTATAATGTCCGTATGAAGCAGTTTTATGATTTTTATAAGAAAGAGCTTCTGAGCCTGAAACTGTCGCCGACAGCCACGTATGAGGCATTGCGAAGACTGCAGGATATCGGAAAACTAAAAGCGTGTATTACATACAATATTTACGGTCTTGCAGTACAGATGGGAATTGACCATGTTTATGAACTGGATGGAAGTATTCATAACAACTGGTGCAGCAAGTGCGGGAAGACCTTTTCGATGGAGTATCTTCGTGACAGCGAGGGCGTTCCGCTCTGTGATTCATGCAAAGCGGCGATTCGCCCGGGAATCCGTCTGCACGGTGAACGTATGCGTAACAACATGCTGACCAAGGCTGCCAATGCCTGTGCGGAGGCAGATGTCCTTCTTGTGCTTGGAACGAATCTGTTTGATGACATGGTTCAGTTTGCAGTCAACCACTATCAGGGAGACAAGCTGATTTTAGTTACGGCACATGAGCATTTTACAGATAAAGCGGCGGATGTTGTGATTCATGAGTATGTAAAAGATATTCTTCCAAAGATTGTACCTTAAGGTTTTTTGTGGTACAATGGTGCTAGATTTTTTTGATGGAACAACACAGGGAGAATTACATGAAGCTTGAATATAGCACAAAACTTGGATATCCGTACCCGATGGGGTTATCATTGCGCGATGGCGCAATTAATATTGTAATTGAGTTTCCGCACAGTCCGAAACGGGTCTGTGGTATCATTTTGCATACCACAAATCATGAGGCTATGCGGATTCCTTTTTGTGAAGACTATCGCATCGGTGATTTGTATTGTGTAAGATTGGAAGGAATTCGTCTCTCGAAATTTACGTATCGTTTTTATGTGGATGATGTGGAATTTTGCGACCCATATGCCCGCAAAATTGTCGGACGCGAAAAATGGGGTAAACCGTTAGGAGAGAAATCGGCCGTTTATGCAGAGTTTGATGTGAATAAAGCAGAGTTTGATTGGGAGAATGACAAATGTCTCGGTATTTCGTATGAGGATTCTGTCTTTTACAGTCTGCATATGAGAGGGTTTACAAAGCATCCGTCTTCCAAGGTTGCATCCAGAGGAACATTTGAAGGATTGACAGAGAAAATCAGCTATTTAAAACAGCTCGGTGTGACAGCTGTGGAATGTATGCCGATTTATGAATTTAATGAGATAATTTACAATCCGGCTTATACGACATTTAAGGTTCAGAATCTTCCGTTTATGGAGGAGAAAAATATATGGGAATACCGCATCAATTACTGGGGATTTTCAGATAAAGATAATTATTATTTTGCACCGAAATATTCTTACGGAGGCGGAAAAGACCCGGTGAATTCCTGTAAGCAGATGGTGCGTATGCTTCATAAGCAGGGAATTGAGTGTATTATGCAGATTTATTTTTCAAAGGATCAGACACCTGCTTTTATTCAGGAAGTGTTGCGTTTCTGGGTGATGGAATACCATATGGATGGTTTTCATTTGCTCGGAGTCGGATTACCGATGGAACTGATAGGAAATGACCCGATTTTGAAGCGAACAAAGATATATTGTGAGACGACGTTGGCGGACAAGATATACGCAGACGGAACGAAAGGTCCGGAGTTCAGAAATCTCGGATGCTATCGTGAAGATTTCCGTTTTGACAGCCGCAAGTTCTTAAAGGGCGATGAGGATATGCTAAGCCGCATGGGGGCTTATATCAAAAGCAACAGTGAAAGAGAGGCACAGGTTCATCATATTACAGATTACCGTGGTTTTACGCTGATGGATCTCGTGTCGTATGACAGAAAGCATAATGAGGATAACGGTGAAGAGAACCGTGACGGAAGTGATTATAATTACAGTTGGAATTGTGGGGCGGAAGGTCCTTCGCGCAAAAAAAACATTCAGTCACTCCGTTTGTCCCAGCGGAAGAATGCGCTGTCGTTTTTAATGTTGTCCCAGGCTACCCCTCTTCTTATGGCTGGGGATGAATTCGGTCATTCGGCAGGTGGTAATAACAATGCATATTGTCAGGATAACAAGGTAAACTGGCTCAACTGGAGCTTTGACAAACAGGGAGAGGAACTTCTCGAATTTACGAGAGAGTTGATTGCGTTCCGCAAACAGCATCCGATTCTGCACAGCAGAAAACTGATGAGAGCGTCTGATTATGAGTCAAAAGGGTACCCGGATATTTCGTATCATGGAGAGCAGGCTTGGTATGCGCAGTTTGAAAATTATAATCGTCATCTCGGCATTATGTACTGTGGTCTTTATGAGCAGAAGGCAGATAAGACTCCGGATGATTTTATCTATATCGCATATAATATGCACTGGATAAGACATGAGTTTGCGCTTCCGATTCTTCCGAAAGGTTATGATTGGGAAGTGGCTTACGGTACAAGGCTTTTTTGGGAGGACAAGCAGGCAGGGGAGTTGCTTTTTGATGAGGAGAAAGAACAGAAAAAGGTCACGGTAACACCGCGTAGTGTTCTTGTTCTTGTCGGCCGCAAAACAATGAAAGAGAAAGAAGACAATAAAAAGAATGAAAGCAATACAACACTTTAAAACGATCACATATCACAAATACCTTGTTATGCAGGGATGCTTTAAGGTCGGATTGTACTGGCAGGGATTGACACATGATTTGTCCAAATATATGCCTTCGGAATTTTTAGTCGGAGCCAAGTATTATCAGGGTACGAGAAGTCCGAATAACGCGGAGCGTGAAGCGAAGGGATATTCGGCCGCATGGCTTCACCACAAGGGAAGAAATAAGCATCATTATGAATACTGGATTGATTACAGTATGAAAGAAATTGAAGGTGGAATGCGCCCGGCGCAGATGCCTGTGCGTTATGTCATTGAGATGTTTATGGACCGAGTGGCAGCGAGTAAAGTGTACAACAAAGAAAAGTATAAAGACAGCGACCCACTGGCATATTTTTTGAGTGGAAAAAGTCAGGATTTATTACATCCAAACACGAGAAAGCAACTTGAAATATTACTTCGTATGCTTGCGAAAAGAGGCGAAGAAGAAACGTTTGCTTACATTCGGAAGCGTATTTTGAAGAAAACATATATATTGTAAAAGAACATGAAACAAACCTCCTTCATATCTTAAAGTAAAGAAGGAGGTTTTTATTATGAACTGGATTTGGATTTTAATACTGCTCTATTGTTGTAATAACGGCAGAAATGATGATGACTGCGGATGCAGAAACGACATGATTCAACCAAGAAGAGAAAGAAAAGGATACCCACGCTCACCGTTTGCACCGGATTGTGACGACAGAAGGGACCGAGACAGGGACCGTGATTATGACTGCGGTTGCAGAGCATCTGAGATGGAAATGTCGGAAACGGCAGATGATTGCAAAAACGAATCATAGAGAAGAAAATACGAAGAGCAGGCTATAACAGCCTGCTCATATCTTTTGGTAACTCAGCTTCAAAGCACATTTCAATTCCCGTAATCGGATGACGGAAGGACAGACGGCTGGAATGAAGAGCCTGCCTTGTGATATGTGTACAATCCGAAGGATAGAGTGTGTCACCAATCAGCGGATGTGCGATATACTGCATATGCACACGAATCTGGTGAGTCCTTCCGGTCTCAAGATGAAGAGACAAAAGAGTATAAGGATATTGGGAGGACGTTTTGATGACTTTATAGTGCGTAATGGCAGATTCACCGGTCTCAAAATTAACTTCACGCTCAATGATGGATTCATCTTTCCGTGCAATCGGGGCATCTATTGTTCCGGACGTATGTTCAAACGCCCCTTCTGCGAGTGCCAAATAGGTCCGATGAATTTCGCGATTTTGCATCTGCAAAGAAAGTATACCTGCGCTGATTCCGTGTTTGGCGAGAAGTACAAGTCCGGTCGTGTCTCGGTCGAGCCGGTTGATACAGCGGAAGGTAAAGGGTTCCCCTTTTTGACCATAATAATGCATCAGCGCATTTGCAAGCGTGTTTGTGTAGTTGTTCATGGACGGATGCACGGGCATGTTACTTGGTTTGTTTACAACGATAATATCCTCGTCCTCGTATACGATGTCAAGAGGAAGAGGAGTGGCAACAATGTTTTTGCTGGCTGTGTCCTCAGAATAATGTATGGTAAGAACATCGCCGGGGTAAAGCTTATAAGTGACATGTTCCCAAGTTCCGTTTACAAGAACGCTTTTTTCGATTTTTTTTAAGGCTACCACATTCGAAGATGAGTAGCCTTTGTTTTTTAAAAACTGTAAAATGGTCTGTCCGGAAGTTTCTTCCGTAATGTCATAGCAGAGTGTTCGTTTCATTTTAACCTCTAGTCTGCTGATTTTACCTGTTTCCAGTATTCGTTATAAATTTCATCGCCCTCGGAACCGAGATATTTGAATGTCTCCATATTCTCGTACTGCGACAAATCAGGGAATGCGATTTCGCTGTTGCGGATTGCCTCGTCCTCAATCAGGGCGCGTGCGGCATCGTTTGGAGTAGAGTAGGTAATGTAGTCGAAGTTCATCAGCGCAATATCTTCACGGCACATGAAGTTAATGAAGGCTTCCGCATTCTCTTTGTTTTTGGAAGCTTTCGGAATAACCCAGCAGTCAATCCATACGTTTGAGCCTTCCTTCGGCACGACGTATTCCAGATTCTCGTTTTCGCGCTGTGTATAAATCGCTTCTCCGGAATAGATAACCCCGATGGCAGCTTCTTCACCGATCATTTTGTCACGTACCTGATCTACCACATATGCCTGTGTGAGAGGTTTCTGGAGAATAAGCTCATCGCGTGCCTGTTCAAGCTCTGCAGTGTCAAGAGAGTTCATAGAGTAACCGAGACGTTTTAAAGATACCATAAAAGCGTCTCTTACAGAATCCTGCATCAGAATATTTCCGGAATACTTTTCATCCCAAAGAACATCCCATGAATCAATCGGTTCATCGACCATCGCCTTGTTGTATAAAAGTCCGACGGTACCGAAGCAGTAAGGAACAGAGTACTTGTTTTCGGGGTCAAAGGATTTGGCCTGTTCATAGTACTGGTCGCCGATGTTGCCTTTATTCGGAATATTATCAAAGTTGATTTCTGCAAGCAAATCATTTTCGAGCAGCTTTTCAATCATATAATCGGAAGGGCAGAGTACATCATAATTGCTTGTGCCGGATTCCACCTTCGGATACATGATTTCGTTTGTTTCATATTCATCGTAGATGACTTTGATTCCTGTCTCTTCCTCGAACATATCAATGGTGTCCGGGTCAATATATTCACCCCAGTTGTAAACGATAACTTCACCGTTTTCACCGCCTTTGTCACTACCGCATCCTGTTGCGAAAAAGGCGGAAAAGATAGCGAGAGCAAGCATTGCAATAAACTTAGATTTTTTCATTTTAATTCTCCTCATACATTAAATTCTCTTTTGCGCGTTGTCTTTTTTGGAAGGGCTCTTATTGATGAACAGAAGCAGAGCCAAAACAACGACAAATATAATAGTGGAAAGTGCATACATTTCAGGTTTGATGCCTTTCTTCACTTCCGTATAAATTTTGGTAGAAAGAGTATCTACCCCCGGACCTTTGGTAAAGTGTGTGATAATAAAATCATCCAGAGACATTGTAAATGCCATTAAAAATCCGGTAAAAATACCCGGGAGCAAATCCGGAAACACGACTTTAAAGAAAGCATAGACAGGACCTGCACCGAGGTCAAGCGCAGCTTCGTAAGTATGTTTGTTGAGCTGTTTCATCTTGGGCATAACACTCAATATGACGTAAGGTATATTGAAGGTGATATGTGCCAGAAGAATCGTGGAAAAACCAAAGCTCATACCAAAGCTTAAGTACAGTAGCATAAGTGAAATACCGGTTACGATATCTGCATTCAGCATCGGAATGTTCGTGACACCCATAAAGAACGTGCGCCATGCTTTGTTCATCTGGTTGATGGCGATGCATGCTGCAGTTCCGATGACGGTTGCAATGAGAGCGGAGAGCAGAGCGAGAAGCAATGTGTTCTGCAAGGCCTCCAGAATAATCTCATTTTCAAACAGTTCGACATACCATTTGGTGGTAAATCCACCCCATTTGGCTCTCGTTTTACTTTTATTAAAGGATAAAACGATGAGGGTCGCAATCGGAGCGTACAAAAAGATAAAAATAATCGTAATATAAAATCTTGAAATAAATTTTTTCATAACAGCGTTCCCTCCCCGTCTTTGTCAAGGATGGCGGAGATAATCATGCTGAGAATGATAAATATCATAAGCACGATGGAAAGTCCGCTGCCGAGGTTCCAGTTGGAAGCCTGCGTAAATTCCTGTTCAATCACGTTACCAATCAGAAGAATTTTGCTTCCTCCGAGAATGGCAGAAATGACGAAAGTTGTCAGTGCAGGAACAAAAACCATGGTAACACCGCTTACCACGCCCGGAATGCTGAGCGGGAAAATGATACGACAGAAGGTCTGCACCCAGTTCGCACCGAGATCATGTGCGGCATTGATAACATCGCGGTCAAGTCTTGCGAGTGAGTTATAAATCGGCAGAACCATAAACGGCAGGAAGTTGTATACCATACCGAGTATAATTGCTGCTTCTGTGTTAATAATGTTAAGTGACGGCAGAGAGAAGAAGTTAAGAATCATATTAATGACTCCGTTTTTCTCTAAAAGCGTCTGCCAGGCAAGTGTCCGAAGTAAAAAGTTCATCCACATTGGAAGGATGAAGACAAGAACGATAAACTGATTCTGATTGACACTCATGCTTGACAAAATCATGGCAAGAGGGTAGGCAAGCAGGAAACATATCACCGTACTGATAAGTGAGAGCCGGATGGAAATCCATAGTGCTTTGCTGTGCTCCGGGGTGGCAATCGCTGCAATATTTTCCAGTGTAAATGCTCCGTTCTCGTTGATAAACCCATAGTAAAACACCATGACAAGTGGGATAATGATGAAGGCAATGGACCAGAAAAGGTATGGTCCCGCCAACAAAGAACGTTTACTCTTCAATGTGCGCAGCCTCCTCGTCCTCAGATTCCGGTTTGTTCATAATCTGGATGTTGAACGGGTCTACACTAATGGAGACCTTCTGACCGACTGTAAACATGGAAGTGGAGTGTACAAGCCATTCATAGCCACCTGCCATAACTTCCATTTCGTAGTGAACACCTTTAAAGATTACATGAGTTACCTCGCCATCGAGTGTTCCTGTACCGGCTTCTTTTAAAATGATATCTTCAGGCCGAATGACAACGTCGACCGGTTTGTTGTTTCCGAAGTCTTTGTCAACGCATGCCCACTTGCATCCGAGGAAGGATACGAGTTCGTCTTTTACCATGATGGCATCGATAATATTGCTGTCTCCGATAAAATCTGCAACAAATGCATTTTCCGGTTCGTTGTAAATGACTTCAGGCGTACCAATCTGCTGGATATAACCCTGATTCATAACAACAATGGTATCGGACATGGTAAGAGCTTCTTCCTGATCATGTGTAACGTACACAAATGTAATTCCAAGCTCGTTTTTAAGACGAATGAGTTCATACTGCATATCCTGACGGAGTTTTAAGTCAAGTGCACCGAGCGGCTCATCGAGCAGAAGAACCTTCGGTTCATTCACGATGGCCCGGGCGATGGCGATTCGCTGTTGCTGTCCGCCGGAGAGCTGGTGTGGCATACGTTTTTCGTAGCCGTCGAGGTTTACAAGTTTTAACGCATATTTGATTTTGTCGTCTATGTAAGACTTGCTCTTGTTTTTAATTTTAAGTCCGAAAGCAATGTTTTCTGCAATCGTCATATGGGTAAAAAGTGCGTATTTCTGGAAAACGGTATTGAGTTGTCGTTTGTTCGGAGGAAGAGTGGTAATATCTTCTCCGTTAAAAAACACCTTTCCGCTGTCCGGTGTCTCAAAACCACCGATAATACGGAGAGTGGTTGTCTTACCACAACCGCTTGGACCAAGCAGGGTCAGAAATTCATTTTCGCGAATATATAAGTTCAGGTCATCCAGTACCATTGTACCGTCAAAAGATTTGTTGATGCCTGAAAGATTAATCAATTTATTGCTCATGGTGTCCTCCTCTAGAAGCTTGGCGGACTGGTAACCCAGATGACCGTGGCACCGGATTTGCCTGCTTCGAGATAATGTTTTTTTTCAGGAACGAAATAAAAAGCTTCGCCCTTCTTGGCTGAATGTACTTTGGAGCCGAGGTGGATTTTGATGTTTCCGTTTAGCACATAACCGAATTCCTCACCTTCGTGCGGAAGGTCGGGATATGTGGAGCCACCGGGCGAGAGAGTGAGACGGATAGGTTCCATTTCATTCTTCTGGGCATTTGGAATAATCCATTCTATTTTGTTATGAAGAGTGTCATCCTCTTTTTCAAAAAAGTCATCCTGCTTGAAAACAATCTGAGAATCGTCTTCCTCACTGAAAAAATCATTTAAATTCGTTCCGAGACACTGCAGAATATCTGTCAGCGTTGAGATGGAAGGGGAGGTCAGATTACGCTCGAGCTGGGAGATAAAACCCTTGGATAACTCTGCGCGGTCAGCAAGCTCTTCCTGAGTCAACGCTTTCTGTATTCTGAGTTCTTTTAACTTAAGACCGATATCCATAAATGCACCTTCTGTTCTAACAGTTAAATAAACTTTGAGTTTAGTTTTACTAAACAATCTGTTCTAATTATATATTTCTTATTATAAATGTCAATATATTTGCGCAGTATTTTGTAAAAAAAGAGTGGAAATTTGCGAGTGAATTCTTAACAAAAAAATAGGAATGTGTTAAGATAGTACAAAATGAGTTTTGGCGGAGGAAAAACGAATGGCAGACAATAAATATGTTGCTTATGTATCGACCTATACGATGGGCGATTGCCACGGTATTAAAATATATGATGTGGACATGGAAAACGGAAGACTTCTCCCGAAGGATCAGGTGGAGATTACGAATTCATCCTACATTACGCTTTCCCATAACGGAAAGTATCTGTATTCTATCACGGATTTCGGTGTGGAGGCATATGAAATCGGAAAAGATGGAAGTCTGACATGTATCAACCATGCATCCATCAACGGTATGAGAGGATGTTATCTCTCTACGGATTATTCGGAGAAACTCCTTTTTGTTGCAGGTTACCATGATGGGAAAATTACAGTACTTCGTATCCGCGAGGATGGCGGTGTCGGTGAAATAACGGATGAAGTGTATCACAAGGGTATGGGAAGCATCGCAGAGCGCAATTTTCGTCCGCATGTTAACTGTGTAAAAATGACGCGGGATAATCGTTATCTGATGGTTGCTGATATCGGAATGGATCATGTGGATGTATATGAAGTTAATCATATGTTAGGAAAGCTGAAACATGTAGATGTAATCCGAAGCGAACTTGAATCAGCACCACGTCATATTAAGATGACGAAAAACGGAAAGTATGTTTACATTGTACATGAACTTAAAAATTATATTGATGTTTATTCATATGTTGAGGAAGATAGTAATCCTTTTTTTACCAAGATTCAGAATATCTCAACATTGAATGATTATCATGCGAGCAGCTCTGCTGCCAGCGCACTCAATTTCTCTGCTGACGAAAAGTATCTTGTAAGTTCCAATGCCGGCGATAACAGTGTGATTGTTTATCGCATCGACCACGAGACAGGAATGCTTGAAAAGGTGTTTTGTCTTCCGGTGAGCGGCGACTATCCGAAGGATGCGACGTTGTTCCCGGACAACCGGCATTTAATCAGCTTAAACCATGAGTCCAACACAATGACGTTCTTTAGCGTTGATTTGGAAAAGGGACTTCTTGTCATGAATGGCAAAGAAATGAAGATTGAGAAACCGAACTGTGTGATATTCCACAAATTGGAAGGGTAAGAGGTTTCCTGAATTCGGTCAAATGAATGAGCGGCTGTTGCAAAATGGATGTGGCATATCATATCCGTGGAGCAACAGCTTTTTTGTGCAAGATTATCCCGATAAAATACTAATTTTTGTATAATAGTCGGGGTGATTCTGGGTTTCATTTCCGACTAAATTAAACATTCTGCTCATGAGTCGGGATTATTTTCTGAATAATAGCCGATTTTTTGTTGTTTTTCAAAACTTAGTCGGAAATGTGTAGTTTTTTTTACCGACCTGAGCAGAAAAAGTTTGTACTAGTCTGGATAAGGCTTAGAAAAATACCCGACGAACGGGAAAAATTGGGGATTGAGTCGGTAATACCCGATTTTTCTGTACAGATATCTTTAACTCTGCAACTGTTCCCATTCCTCGTATTTCAGCTCAAGTTCTTCGTTCAAAGTGGTTTGTTCTTTCGTAAGTTCCTGGAGGCGGGCAACGTTTGTTGCGACCTCAGGTTTTGCCATTTCTTCATCAATCTCACTGATGCGTTGTTCTAAAACAGCAATTCGGTCTTCACATTTTTTTAACCGGTTTTCCAGTTTGCGTTTTTGTGCCTGTAATTCTTTTTGTTGTTGCCAATCCAGCTTACCGGTAAAATCATCGGAACCTGTTCCGGCAGAAGATGCACTTGAAACGGTAGTACCTGCTGCCAGTGGTGCATACACGGATTTTCCGGATAAAGTAGTGGAAGAAACTCCTTCCACGGTTTCTTTTTTCTCCAGGTAATAATCATAATTCCCCTGAAAAGAATAAAATTTCCTGTTCGCTAAATCAAGAATGCGAGAGGCAGTCTGATTGACAAAGTAACGGTCATGGGAGACGTACAGGACGGTTCCCTCATAATTGTTGATTGCCTGTTCAAGAATTTCTTTGGACGTGATATCCAAATGGTTCGTCGGCTCGTCGAGAATCAGAAAGTTAGCGTTAGACAACATCAGTTTTGCCAGAGAAACGCGTCCGCGTTCTCCACCGCTCAAATCACCGATGCGTTTAAATACATCATCGCCCGTAAATAAGAAAGCCGCGAGAGTATTGCGGATTTCCGTATTGGTAAGCGTAGGGTAATCATCGGATATTTCATCAAACAATGTTTTTTCGCTGTGCAGGACATGGTGTTCCTGGTCATAATATCCGATTTCGACTTTTGTTCCCAGTTTAAATTCGCCATCGTCTGCAGGTTCAAGTTCGTTGAGAATTTTCAGCAGTGTTGTTTTTCCGGTTCCGTTATCGCCGATGATGGCAACATGCTCGCCTCGTTTGATTTCAAGAGTAACATCGGAAAACAGATGGTTATTACCATAGCTTTTAGAAAGCGCGGTGACGGATAGTACATCGTTTCCGCTGGTGATGCGCGGTGTGAGAGTAAAGCGCATGTCGTCACGAAGCTCAGTCGGTTTTTCAAGCACCTCCATTTTATCAAGCATCTTTTCACGACTTTCCGCACGTTTGATGGATTTTTCGCGGTTGAACGATTTGAGTTTATCAATCACCTGTTGCTGATGGCGGATTTCATCCTGCTGTTTTAGATAAGCTTTCATCTGCGCATTGCGTATCTCGGCGGATTTTTCTGCAAAGGCAGAATAATTTCCGAGGTACATGCGTGTTTCGCCGTTGTCAACGGAAAGCACTTTGTTTACGATACGGTCTAAAAAATAACGGTCGTGTGAAACGATAATAACCGCACCCTTGTAAGTGCGAAGATAGTTTTCGAGCCAGCTGATAGACGAAATGTCAAGGTGGTTCGTCGGTTCGTCGAGAATAATCAAATCCGGAGAAAGGAGCAGAAGCTTCGCGAGGGAAACGCGTGTTTTCTGGCCTCCGGATAAGGTGGATATCGGTTTGGAAAACTCTTCCTCGGAAAAACCGAGTCCCTTTAATACACCGATAAGTTCACTGCGATATTTATAGCCGTCCTTTGACTCAAATGCATGCGTTTTGGACGTGTAAAGTTTCATTAAATCTTCCAGCTCCGCATCGGAAGCGTGCTTCATATCAAACTCGAGCTGTCTGAGATCTTCTTCGAGGTCAATCAGTTCCTGTTTCACGGAAAGAAGCTCCTCGTATATCGTGTTCGGACTGTCCTGTCCGTCCTGCTGTGCAAGGTATCCGTACGTTTTATCTTTGGAAAATGCTACGGTTCCTGTGTCGGGAGAAAGCTGACCGACAATCATTTTAAGGAGTGTGGACTTACCTGCACCGTTGATTCCGACAATGGCAACTTTGTCGTTGTCTTCCATTTGAAACGACGCCTGACGGATAACGGTATGGTCAACAAATGTTTTGGATAAATTCTGACAAGATAAAATCATGTTTTTTCCTCCATGTGTTTCGTGCGTAGTAGAAACAGCGCACGAACACAATATAGCAGAAAATAAGAAAAAATGCCATATCCGATATGTTTTTTACTATAAATTCATAGAGTAAGAAAATTTTTGACAGATATTTAACAAAGGGATATAATAAAACTATCATATGCAGGAGGCAGGAAAAGTGGAAGAAAAAGAAATATCACAGGCCGTTATCGGTCGTCTTCCCCGTTATTTTCGCTATCTCGGCGAATTAAAGGATGAGGGTGTGGAACGAATCTCTTCACAGGAGCTGTCGAAGATTATGAATGTGACAGCATCCCAGATACGTCAGGATTTCAATAATTTTGGCGGTTTCGGACAGCAGGGATACGGGTATAATGTAGAATATTTATATACGGAAATCGGTAAAATTCTCGGGCTTAATAAGACGCATAAGCTGATTATTGTCGGTGCGGGACATCTGGGACCGGCTCTTGCCAACTACATGAATTTTGAGAGAAGAGGATTTTTAATCCGGGGATTGTTTGACCAGGAACCGTCGCTTACGGGGATGCTTGTGAGAGGAATTCCGGTAAGACCGATGGAAGAACTGGAACAATTTATTTTAGAGAATGAAATAGATATCGGTGTTCTGACGATTCCGAAGGAGGGAGCAGTTCCGGTATCCAAACGGCTGGTCAACTGCGGTATTAAAGCGATTTGGAATTTCGCCCATGTTGACCTGGAAGTTCCGGAAGGGGTACAGGTAGAAAATGTACACTTGTCCGATAGCTTAATGAAACTTTCTTATAATATTACGAGGTTTGAAAAAGAACAGAGGTGATGTTATGTCACGTAAGGAAGAAATCTACAAACCGGCATTGGTCGGTAAAAACATTCCGATTCTGACATTGGACAACAAATGGCACAGGCTGTTTACCCAGACGGAAATCAGTCCTGAGATTAAGTTAAAAGAACAGGAACTGAATGACCTGCTTAAACGACAGGGGAAACTGAACAATGAATGTAAGAAACTCCGTAGCATTAAGACCAAACTGCGTGATGAGATTGTAAGTCTCATGGACGGGGGAAATGAGAGTAGTGCCGCACAGAAAAAGCAGGAAGAAAATAAGAAACTGATTGAAGACTGTAATGAGCGCCTTGAGGCGGATCAGGATGAACTGCTTGATATTGAAAAGGAAATCAGCACGGTAAATTATGAGTTGATGCTTCTTTCGATGGAAGTTTGTTATGAGGCAATCAGGGACAACACGGCTGAGATTGAGCAGATTGATAAGTGGATTAATCAGATGCGTATTGACCTCAAGAAGAACGTTGTCCGCAAGCAGGAAAAAGAAGTATATAACCAGAATTTGTACAGTTATATGCATGATATTTTCGGACCGGAAGTGATAGAGATTTTTGATATGAAATACAATCCGGCAGAGAAAGCGCCGAAAACGGCAGGAGATAAGAAGTCATAAAGTTACAAAAAAGGATGCGCTTTGTATCCTTTTTTGGCGTTTCATGCAGAGGTGGAAAGGAAAACGTATGGAATATATTGTGACCGCAGAGCAGATGAAAGCACATGAGAGCTATATCATGGAAAACGTCGGAATGGATGCGTCGGTATTGATGGAGCGAGCAGCACTTTTTGCAGCTTGTACCATTCAAAATATGATAGATAAGAGAGAGCGTCTGCTGATTGTCTGTGGCACCGGAAATAATGGTGCGGATGGTCTTGCGCTTGCAAGAATTTTGACAGAGGAGGGGTATCGCCCGGATGTGCTTCTTCTCGGTAATAAAGAAAAATACACGACATTGCGGCAAAGGCAGGAAAAACTCCTGGATGCTGTTTTAGATGAAGAAGGAAAGTTAAGGGTATTTCAAGGTCTGACAGACACAAAGAAAAGACAGACCGAATATGCTGTTATTGTGGATGCTATATTAGGTATCGGTGTTTCGAGAGAATTATCCGGCGTATTTAAGGATGCGGTGGATTGGATGAATACCTTGACAGGATACAAGATTGCCATGGATGTTCCGACCGGAATCTGTTCGGATACGGGACGGATGCTCGGCACAGCTTTTCGTGCAGATAAGACATTGACATTCGGCCTTAAGAAGCAGGGGCTTATGCTTGGAGAAGGAAAAGTTCATGCGGGAAAGGTAAAACTGGATTCGTGTGGTATGTGTTATCCGTCCATGAATAAGGAGTTGTTGTCAGGAAACGAGTCTCTGACATTTCGTCTTACAAAATCGGATGTACAGGAATATATCAGACGCAATCCGCTTGGTAATAAATCGACGTTTGGGAAGCTCGGATTTCTTGCCGGAAGCGAGACGATAGCCGGAGCGGCGATACTGAATGTGACGGCGGCTTTTCGGAGTGGCGGAGGCTATGTACGGCTTTGCACGCACGAAAGCAACAAAGAGGCAGTACTTTCTGCGGCACCGGAAGCTGTACTTGATTTGTATGACACTGACTGTGGTGTTTTATCAGAAAAAACGGCTATGGAGAAAATCCTTTCTTTGATTTCGTTTGCCGATGTCATTTGCGTCGGTTCGGGACTTGGAACTACGGAGCAGTCGAAAGTGCTTCTTGAGTGTCTTTTAAAAGGGCTTGCAGACAAGCAGGAAAAGATATTGATATTGGATGCGGATGCGCTGAATCTGGTTGCAAAAAACGGGGAGACAGAAGCGCTTCTTAGAAATGTGCAGACACATGTGATTATGACGCCGCATGTGGTTGAGTTTGCAAGGCTCAGCGGTAAAACGCCGGAAGAGATTAAGGCCGATTGTATTACGGCGGCAAGAGAATATGCACGCACACATCATTGTATTTTAGTATTGAAAGATGCACAGATCGTCGTCGCAGATGAGAAGGGAAAAGTTTGTATTTCGGCGAAAGGAAACGATGGTATGGCTGTTGCGGGAAGCGGTGATGTGCTGGCAGGAGTCATTGCCGGAGTGGCAGGTCAGGTAAAAGAACCATATATTTCAGCATGTACCGGGGTATATCTGCATGGTATGGCAGGAGACATATCGGCTCAAATTCATGGCGCCCATAGTATGTTGCCGACAGATGTGATACAATGTTTGAAGAAATGTATGAAAAAACTCGGAAAAGAGGCAATGAAACATGAAATTGTATGAGAGAGCTTGTGCATATGTGGATTTGGATGCCCTTTTGGGAAATCTGGAGCAAATGAAGCAGAATTTATCTGCGGATGCCAAGATTATAGCAGTCATCAAAACAGATGGCTACGGACACGGAGCTGTGCCGATTGCAAAAGAACTCGAGAGCATTCCGTATGTATACGGATATGCAACGGCGACCGCGGAGGAATCGTTTGAACTGCGCCGCGGTGGAATGAAAAAACCGATTCTGTGTCTTGGATATACATTCCCGGAAAGTTATGAGAGGCTTGTCGAGGAGGATATCAGACCGGCTCTGTTCCGCGTAGATCAGGCCCGGCAGCTCTCGGAAGCAGCCGGGCGTATCGGCAAGACGGCGAAGGTGCATATTAAAGTCGATACCGGAATGTCGCGCATCGGCATTACACCGGATGAGACAGGGATTCGTTTTATCAAAGATGTGATGGAGCTTCCACATCTTGATGTGGAGGGTATCTTTACTCATTTTGCAAGAGCGGATGAGGCGGACAAAACAGCGGTTAACGAACAACTTGCATGCTACATGGAATTTTTGACGCACGTGAAGGAGGAATGTCCGAAAGAAATACCTCTTAAGCATGCGTCCAACAGCGCCGGGATTATTGAAATGCCACAGGCGCATATGGATTTGGTGCGTGCAGGGATAATTTTATATGGACTGTGGCCGTCAGATGAGGTGACAAAGGACAAAGTGATACTTAATCCGGTCCTTTCATTAAAGAGTCATATTGTGCATGTGAAAGAAATTAAGTCCGGAACACCGGTCAGTTACGGTGGGACATATGTTGCGGACGGAAATCGCAGGATAGCAACGATTCCGCTCGGTTACGGTGATGGTTATCCTCGAAGTCTTTCAGGGAAAGGATGTGTGCTCATCCACGGTCAGAAGGCTCCGATTGTCGGAAGAGTCTGCATGGATCAGTTTATGGTGGATGTATCAAACATTGCAGATGTGCAGGACGGCGATGAGGTTACCTTAATCGGAAAAGACGGCAGACAGGAGCTTACGATGGAATATCTCGGTGAATTGAGCGGGCGCTTTAACTATGAACTTGCCTGTGATTTGTCAAAGAGAATTCCGCGTGTTTATATCAAAGCCGGAGAAATTATCGCAACAAAGGACTATCACGAAAAAGACAGATAGTTAAAAAATGGAATACAACCGATTTTTTGGGGGAATACTTTGGAAAAGATGTGTAAAAGGAGTGTTGTATTTCATGAAACGCGGAGACGTGTATTATGCAGATTTAAGACCGGTTGTCGGTAGTGAACAGGGAGGAATTCGCCCGGTTCTTATTATACAAAATGATGTCGGAAACAAACACAGTCCGACGATTATATGTGCGGCAATTACATCCAAAATGAATAAAGCGAAACTTCCGACGCATATAGAGCTTCCGGCGGAGCGCTACCATATGGTCAAGGATTCGGTAATTTTGCTTGAACAGCTTCGGACGATAGACAAACTCAGATTAAAGGATAAAATCTGCCATTTGGATTGTAGTATTATGAAGAAGGTAGATCATGCGTTGCTTATCAGTCTTGCTCTGAATACATAAGAGGGAGTGTGTGATTGACGAATAGGAAGCGAAATGATATATTAGAAAAGATGTGTGGCGCTGTAAGTGCGTCATGATAGGACGAAAAGAGAAAGTGAAAAGAGGAGAGAGACAAGTATGTCAGGACATTCAAAATTTGCGAACATTAAACACAAAAAAGAGAAAAACGATGCGGCGAAAGGTAAGATTTTTACGATTATCGGACGTGAAATTGCTGTGGCGGTAAAAGAAGGCGGACCGGACCCGACCAACAACTTTAAACTTGCAACGGTAATTGCCAAAGCCAAAGCGAACAATATGCCAAATGACACGATTGAAAGAGGTATCAAGAGAGCTTCCGGAGATTTGGGCAATGTGACGTATGAACATGTTACATATGAAGGCTACGGTCCAAGCGGAATTGCGATTATTGTTGAGGCCCTGACAGATAATAAGAACAGAACGGCAGCAAATGTCAGAAGTGCATTTACCAAAGGAAGCGGAAGTATCGGAACACAGGGATGTGTGTCGTTCATGTTTGATAAAAAAGGACAGATTATCATCGACAAAGAAGAATGTGATATGGAGGCAGATGACCTCATGATGCTGGCACTTGATGCGGGAGCAGAGGATTTCGCAGAGGAAGAAGACAGCTTTGAGATTATTACAGCACCGGATGATTTCCAGGCGGTATACGATGCTTTAAACGGGGAGAACATTCCGATGGCATCTGCGGAGGTGACAATGATTCCGCAGAATTATGTATCGCTTACGGATGAAAATGATATCAAGCAGCTCAATCGTACGCTGGATCTTTTGGATGAGGACGATGATGTACAGGCTGTTTATCATAACTGGGATGAATAGTGGTATTGTGAAATATAAAGGCATAATGCTGATAACAGCACTGTGCCTTTTGTTTTTTTATTGTTTTGCTTCCGTGATTGTGGTATATTTATTAAGGTGATATCAGATATGTGGCAAGTGAATGAGCTTTTTGAAAATCGTGAATATTATTTGCGGCGATTCAACAAAAAACAGTATCTGGAAACGTTTGAAGAATATGAGAAGGCGTTTCACTCTTTCGATGCGTTGTGCAGGAAACATTACGAGGAGCACGGTGATATTGAATTGCTTTGCGGCGAAGTTGCGCAAGCGGTCTGCTTGTATGTAAGTGAGTGTGCATCCGGGCAACTGTTTAAAAATGCCCGTCAGGAAGCAGAGTGGCAGGAACAGATGAATCTGTTTGTTGTTACATATTTGTTCCCGGCAATTTTGGAATGTAGGAATGACTATTACAAACAGCTTGTAAAAGCACTGGAAAAGCAATGGGCGCAGACATTTAAGGGATATAAAATCAAAGCAGCAACATTTGAGACGATAAACAGTGGTTTTCAAAAGAAAGCATTTGGATTATTTTAGGAGGAAGAGATATGAAACCAATGAACGAATACGGAAAAGGAACACGTTGCATCCAGGGTGGATGGCAACCAAAAAATGGAGAGGCGAGAGTTCTTCCGATTTATCAGTCTACGACATTTAAATATGAGTCGACGGAACAGATGGGACGTCTGTTTGATTTGGAGGAGAATGGATATTTCTATACAAGACTCCAGAATCCGACCAATGATTACGTGGCGCAGAAAATCTGCGATTTGGAAGGCGGAGCGGCTGCGATGCTGACATCATCAGGACAGGCGGCGAACTACTATGCGGTATTTAATATTGCAAGCGCGGGAGATCATGTAATTATGTCTTCCAGCGTGTATGGCGGAACGTTCAATCTGCTTACCGTGACGATGAAACGTATGGGAATTGAATGTACGGTTATCGATCCGGACTGCAGTCCGGAAGAACTTGATGCGGTATTTAAAGAGAATACGAAATGTGTATTGGCTGAGAGTATTGCAAACCCGGCACTTGTTGTTTTAGATTTTGATAAATTTGTATCTGCAGCACATGCACACGGCGTTCCGATGATTGTAGATAATACATTCCCGACCCCGATTAACTGCCGTCCGTTTGAATACGGAGTGGATATCGTAACACATTCCACAACCAAATATATGGACGGACACGCGATGGCTGTCGGAGGTTGTATCGTAGACAGCGGTAATTTTGACTGGACAAAGTATCCGGATAAGTTCCCGGGACTTTGCTATCCGGATGACTCTTATCATGGTGTGACCTATACAGAGCGTTTCGGCAAGGCTGCTTTCATCACCAAAGCAACCGCACAGCTGATGAGAGACCTCGGTTCCATCCAGTCTCCGCAGAATGCATTTTTGTTAAATGTCGGACTTGAGACATTACATCTCCGCGTTCCGCGTCATTGTGAAAATGCGCAGAAAGTAGCAGAGTTCCTTGAGAATCATCCGAAAGTAAAATGGGTGGAATATCCTGGGCTTAAGAGCAGCAAATATTATGAGAGAGCACAGAAATATATGCCAAACGGTACATGCGGCGTGATTTCTTTTGCCGTGAACGGTGATAAACAGGATACAGTTCGTTTCATGGATCAGCTCGATTTGGCGGCAATTGTAACGCACGTGGCGGATGCAAGAACATGTGTGCTTCATCCGGCAAGTCATACACACAGACAGATGAACGAACAGCAGCTTGCAGAAGCAGGTGTTGATCCGGGTATGATCCGTCTTTCTGTCGGTATTGAAGATGTGGAAGATATCATTGCGGACTTATCACAGGCACTTGATATCGTGTAAGGCGTTAAGGTATAATTATATTTAATAAAAAACATGAAGTTGGAGATAAGAAATGGATAGATTGGCAATCGTGGTTCCGTGTTATAACGAGGAAGAAATGCTCCCGATAACAACGAAAGAACTGACCGGTGTTCTGGAGGATTTGATTCGTAAAGAAAAGATTGCGAAAGACAGCTACATTTTATATGTGGATGACGGAAGCAAGGACATGACGTGGGAACTGATTGAAAAATTGCATAAAGAAAACGATAGAGTTTTCGGTTTGAAGCTTGCGGGAAATGTCGGACATCAATTTGCACTCACAGCAGGTATGATTCAGGCGAAAGAGAATTCCGATATCATGATTTCTATCGACGCAGACCTTCAGGATGACACGCTCGTGATGGAAGAGATGGTCGACAAATATCATGAGGGGAATGATATCGTGTATGGTGTGCGTAATGACCGTAAGAAGGACTCTTTCTTTAAGCGTACGACGGCACAGATGTTTTATAAGGTGTTGGCGGCAATGGGCGTCAAGACTGTCTACAATCATGCGGATTATCGTCTGATGAGCAAACGAGCCGTTGAGCAGTTTGCAAACTATGAGGAAGTCAATCTTTATCTTCGAGGAATCATGCCACTCATAGGCTATCAAACGGAATGTGTCTACTACGAAAGAAAAGAGCGTATTGCGGGAGAGTCAAAATATCCTCTCAAAAAGATGCTTGCGCTTGCGTGGAACGGCATCACATCGTTTAGTGTAAAACCGATTAATTTTATTGCGGTACTTGGCATTATTATTATCTTTATGTGTGTGTTTGCTGCAATTTATGCGTTTGTTTCGTATTGCAACGGAACGGTTGTTGCGGGGTGGACATCGCTGATTTTGTCTATTTGGCTTCTTGGCGGACTTCAGCTTTTTGCTATCGGTATTATCGGACAGTACATCGGCAAGATTTACATGGAAGTAAAACACAGACCGAGATACAATGTTGAGACCTATCTGTCTCATGACAAATCATAATCATAACGACATAGGAAAGCGGTAAGGAGGATGTGAGGATGGATGCTCCAAACACAGAAAAGAACAAAACAATCAAATTTATCGATAATCCGTTGCCTGGACCGAAACCGCATGTTAAAAAAGAAATGACGTACGATTATGAAGTGCCGGCGGACAAGATGTTTTTTGATATTGATAAACCGGCCAATAATTATTATGATATTAAATAAAATTCAGGGAATACTGACAAGGAATCGCGTAAGCGGTTCCTTTTTTGTCGTGTAAACATCATGTGCGGAAAGATAGCGGGAAAGGAGAAATGAATGCTATGTCAAAAAAAGAAGAGATGGAAAATAAACAGGCGGAAGCAGATTATATAGAGGATACGGGGGCAATCACTCTTGATGAGAATGACGGGAATCACAAGATTGAACTGATTACTATTATCGGAGAGGTAGAAGGACATGAAAATTTGTCCGGTTCGTCCAAGACGACCAAGTATGAGCATCTGCTTCCGAAGCTTGCACAGCTTGAAGATGCATCGGATGTGGACGGCGTTCTTGTGCTTCTTAATACAATGGGTGGTGATGTGGAGGCAGGTCTTGCCATTGCGGAGATGATTGCGTCACTGAGTAAGCCTACGGTATCACTTGTACTCGGGGGGAGCCATTCCATCGGAGTTCCGATTGCTGTCAGTGCAGACTATTCTTTTATTGTGAAAAGCGCTGCCATGGTCATACATCCGGTGCGTATGAACGGAATGGTAATCGGGACACCCGCTACTTTTGAATATTTTAAATCCATTCAAGACCGAATTACCGGGTTTGTAACAGACCATGCGGATATTTCGAGAGAAACGTTTGAAAAATTGATGATGGAAACGAAAGTGCTGACAAAAGATGTCGGAAGTGTGTTGGATGGAAAAAAGGCAGTAGAATACGGAATTATCAACGAGGTCGGAGGACTGCACGAAGCTATGTCACATTTGCACAAAATGATAGATGAAAAGTGCTGAAAAATCATAAAAAGACGCGGAGAACTTACGGATGACATTTTGCCAAAAGAATGATATACTTGAGGTTAGAGTTTATTCTGAAATCAAGAAATCGGAGTGAAAAAAATGGCAACACAAAGAGGTAGAAAACCTGCTTCTTCCCGGAAGGGTAGCGGAAGAAGAAAAGTAAATAACAAAAATCAGCAGTCATTCAGCAGTGAAGTGAAGGATGAAGTAATTCTTCTCATTGCGATTGCGATTACTATATTACTTTTTTTATGTAATTTTCATATCATCGGAAAAGTAGGAGATGCGGTAAGTAATGTCATGTTCGGAATTTTCGGACTGCTTGCTTATATTGCGCCGCCGGCGTTCTTTTTTGCAATGCTGTTTGGGACGGTTAATCTCGGAAATCGTACGGCGATGATTAAACTCGGAGCGGCAATTGTTTTATTTGCGGATGTTGAAATCATACTTGCACTGATGACCGGAATCGAAAAAGTCGGTGACAGCGCAGGAAGCTATTACAGTTATGCGGTTGAACATATCTTTAGCGGAGGTGTTATCGGCTCTGCGCTTGCGGTATCAATTACGGGGCTGATTGGTATTGTGGGTACCATTGCAGTTGTACTGATTGTTATGATACTTTGTCTTGTTCTTTTGACGGAAAAATCGTTTGTGAAGGGCGTGGCAAATCACAGTCGCAAAATGTATGAGACGGCAAGGGATGATTATGACCGCCGTGTTAGCCGCAATGAGGAAATGCGCGAGAGTAGAATACAGCAGCGCACGCAGAGAGAACAGGAGCGGGAAGAGCGAAAGAAAAAACGTATGGAACAGAAGGTTTCCGGCGTTTCTGTGGATACAACGATTCCGAAACAGATGGACATGTCCGAGCATATTATGCCGGAGGTGGATGACATCAGAGAGAAGGATGTGTTGGATGCTGCGGACGAACTGGAACGCATTACAATTAAGGGTATTGCTCCGCAGGAGGATGCGGTGCCGCCTGTCGAACGAGTACATAAAGTAAAGGTTCTTGAGAAGGAAGAGCCTCTCGATATGCAGAAGATTTCATCCGCGCTGGAGGCGAGCGCAGATAAGTTCGGACAGGACATAAAACCGGCTCCGGTGCGCAAGAAACCATACAAGAAGCCGCCTCTTTCGTTGCTGAAAAAGAGTGACAGAGCAGGTGGCGGTAATTCCGAAAAACAGCTTAAAGAGACAGCAATGCAGCTCAAGCAGACGCTGAAGACCTTCGGTGTCAATGTGACGATTACGGATATTAGCCAGGGACCGGCGGTAACGCGTTATGAACTGCAACCGGAGATGGGGGTTAAGGTAAGTAAGATTGTCAATCTGACGGATGATATCAAACTCAATCTTGCAGCGACGGACATTCGTATTGAGGCACCGATTCCGGGAAAAGCAGCGATCGGTATTGAAGTACCGAACAAGGAAAACAGCATGGTGGCGCTTCGTGACTTGTTCGAGACACCGACCTTTAAAGAGTTCAACTCCAACATTGCATTTGCTGTTGGTAAGGATATTGCAGGACAGACGGTGGTGGCGGACATTGCTAAAATGCCGCACGTGCTTATTGCAGGTTCTACCGGTTCCGGTAAGAGTGTCTGCATCAATACGCTGATTATGAGTATTTTATACAAAGCATCGCCGGATGAGGTCAAACTGATTATGGTTGACCCGAAGGTAGTGGAACTTAGTGTATACAACGGAATTCCGCACCTGATGCTTCCGGTTGTGACGGACCCGAAAAAGGCAGCGGCTGCACTGCATTGGGGTGTCAATGAGATGACGGAGCGTTATAAGAAGTTTGAAGATCTTCATGTGAGAGATTTAAAAGGCTACAATAAGAAGGTGGAAGAGATGACGGAAAACGGAGGTGCTGAGCTTCCGACCAAACTTCCGCAGATTGTGATTATTGTAGATGAGCTTGCGGACCTTATGATGGTTGCACCGGGAGAGGTGGAAGAGTCCATCTGTCGTCTGGCACAGCTTGCCAGAGCAGCAGGTATTCACCTTGTCATTGCGACACAGAGACCTTCGGTCGATGTTATCACGGGTCTGATCAAAGCCAACATGCCAAGCCGTGTCGCGTTTGCAGTATCGTCGGGTGTTGACTCGCGTACAATTTTGGATATGAACGGAGCGGAAAAACTTCTCGGAAAGGGAGATATGCTCTTTTATCCGCAGGGCTATCCGAAGCCGGTGCGTGTGCAGGGAGCATTTGTATCGGATAAGGAAGTGGCGGATGTTGTTGATTTTTTAAAAGCGCAGAATATCGGAGACGATGAAAATACACAGTCGATTGAAGCGCAGATTGCTTCCCTGGGAATCGGCGGGGATGCATCCGGGGCCAAAGGAGCCGGCGGTGATGAAAAAGACATGTATTTCGCAGATGCGGGAAGATTCATCATTGAGAAAGAGAAAGCATCTATCGGAATGCTTCAACGTGTATTTAAAATCGGTTTTAACCGTGCAGCACGCATTATGGACCAGCTTTGTGAGTATGGAGTGGTTGGTCCGGAAGAGGGAACGAAACCGAGAAAAGTGCTCATGACAATGGAAGAATTTGAACAGCTTTTGGAAGAAATATAAAACTAAGAAATTGAGGTAAAGTAATATGATGACAGATATTGAAATCGCACAGGCGGCGGATCTTCTGCCAATTACAGATGTTGCAGGGAAACTCGGAATCGAAGCGGATGATTTGGAATTGTACGGAAAGTACAAAGCGAAGCTTTCGAATGAATATTTACAGAAAATCGAAGAGAATCCGACCGGTAAGCTCGTTCTTGTGACGGCTATCAATCCGACCCCGGCAGGAGAAGGAAAGACGACAGTCAGTGTCGGTCTCGGAGAAGCGTTTCATAAGCTGGACAAAAAAACGGTAATTGCACTCAGAGAACCGTCACTCGGCCCATGTTTCGGTGTGAAGGGAGGTGCAGCCGGAGGCGGATATTCGCAGGTTGTTCCGATGGAAGATTTAAATCTTCATTTCACGGGGGATTTTCATGCAATTACGTCTGCCAACAATCTTTTGGCAGCGCTTTTGGATAATCATATCCAGCAGGGAAACGAATTGCAGATTGACACAAGACAGGTGGTATGGAAACGATGTGTCGATATGAACGACCGTGCACTCCGCAACATTGTTGTCGGTCTCGGTAATAAGATGGACGGTGTTGTGCGCGAGGATCATTTTGTCATCACAGTAGCGTCAGAGATTATGGCAATTCTCTGTCTTGCGAAAGACATGGACGATTTGAAATCCCGTCTCGGACGCATTATTGTAGCTTATAATATGAAAAATGAACCGGTGACGGCAGCGGATTTGAATGCAGTCGGTGCTATGGCAGCACTTTTAAAGGATGCTCTGCAGCCGAATATGATTCAGACGCTCGAACATAATCCGGCACTGATTCACGGAGGTCCGTTTGCGAACATTGCGCACGGATGTAACAGCGTCAGAGCGACGAAAGCAGCGCTTCGTATGGCAGACTATGTCATTACCGAAGCGGGATTCGGTGCTGATTTAGGTGCTGAGAAGTTTTTTGATATCAAATGCCGTCTGACTGGATTGAAACCGGATGCGGTTGTGCTTGTTGCAACGATTCGTGCACTCAAGTACAACGGAGGTGTTCCGAAGGCGGAATTGTCAAACGAAAATGTGGAAGCACTTAAAAAAGGTATCGCAAACCTTGAGAAACATATTGAAAATCTTCAGAAATACAAAGTGCCTGTTGTTGTAACTCTGAATTCCTTTATTTCGGATACAGAGGCGGAGAGGGACTTTGTAAAAGAATTCTGCGAGAGCAGAGGTTGTGAGTTTGCAATCGCGGACGTATGGGGACGCGGAGGCGAAGGCGGAATCGAGCTTGCACAGAAGGTAATCAAAACCCTGGAAGAAAAAGAAAGTCATTTTGAGCCGCTGTACAAAGATGAATTATCTCTGAAAGAAAAAATTGAGACAGTTGCCCGTGAAATTTACGGTGCCGACGATGTGAATTTTGCTCCGGCAGCGGAAAAACAGCTTGAAAAGCTTACACAGCTCGGATTCGGACATATGCCGGTTTGTATGGCAAAGACGCAGTATTCTCTTTCGGATGATCCTTCTCTTCTCGGAAGACCGGAAGGTTTTACCCTGCAGGTAAGAGAAGCGTATGTATCTGCCGGCGCCGGATTTGTGGTAGTACTTACCGGTGCAGTTATGACAATGCCGGGACTTCCGAAGAATCCGGCAGCATTTTCAATTGATGTAAATAAGGATGGAACCATTACAGGTCTGTTCTAATACAAATGGAGTGATTTTTATGAAATGTCCACATTGTGGTGCTCCGATGACGGAAGAACAGGTTTTTTGTGAAACGTGCGGTAAGGAGAGACAACTTGTTCCCGTGTTTGAGGCGGAAATCGATGAAACGATGGAAGATGCGATTTCGGGAATTGCGGTTGATCTTGCAAGTACACAGGAAATTCCGCCTGTCAAGGTTGAGCAGGATATAACATCGGAGCCGATAGAGGAGGAAGACGAGGACGAATTTCTGCCGGAGCCGTCAGATAAAAGCAGTACAAGATTTTTATTGTTTATGATAGGCGGAGTGGTTGCAGTCGTCCTGTTGGTACTTCTTGTTGTGATGCTTTTTCGTGTAAGAGAGCAGTCATCCTATGATTTTCACATAAAAAAAGCAGAAGAAATGTGCAGTCTTCAGGATTATGAGCAGATGCTTTCCCATGCAGAGAGCGCAAGAGAGCTTGCACCGAATTCTTCCGATGCAAAAATGATGATTGCAAGAGCATATGAGGGTATGGAGAATGTGCAGTATGAGAGAGAAATGCTTGAGGACCTTCTGGCGGTCGATAGTGCATATACCCCGGCATATGATTTATTGATTCCGCTGTATGAGCAGGAGAAGGAGTATCAGAAAATTGCGGATATTCTTTTGAGTTGTTCTCAGCAGAGTGTGCTTGATAAGTATACAGATTATCTTGCTTCTCCCCCGCAGACAAGTGAGGAGCAAGGCTCTTATGAAGAGGCGATTGCGCTGAAACTGATTGCACCGGGAACCGGTAAAATATATTATTCATTAGACGGAAGTGATCCGACAAAGAAGAAAAAAGAATATACGACTCCGATACTTCTTCATTCCGGTCACTATACGCTCAAAGCAGTCTATGTAAATGAATATCAGGTGCAAAGCAGTGTGATGCAGGCGGATTACTATATTGATGAAACAATGGTATCGGCACCGGAGATTTCGCCGGAATCCGGTACTTACACGGAACCACAGTACATAATGGTAGATATTCCGGATGACAGCTATCAGGTATATTATACAACGGACGGTTCGGAGCCGGGGATGGAGAGCACGCTTTATGATGGTGCAATTCCGCTTCCGGTCGGAGAGAGCAATTTTGCGTTTGTCATGTATGATGAAGGCGGTATTCCGGGAGAGATTGCATATGTACAGTATCAGCTGAATATGGATCTTGCATTTACCGGAGAACAGGCAGCCAATATGCTGATTCAAAATTTGATCGCGCAGGGCGTTATTTCGGATGCGGACGGTCATATTCCTGATGTAGAAGGTAAGAGACAGTATGTTGCATGTGCGGTTATTTCGGAAAGTGATCAATATTATTATCTTTTGGATGAAATATTTATATCTCCCGACGGCATGAGTCAGAAGACAGGAAACAGATATGCAGTCAGCACAATAACAGGAGAAAGTTTTCGCGCTGAGCGCAATTTGATCGGAATGTATGATTTGAAAAGAATGCAGTAATTTCAAAAAAATATTGCCAATTACAGATAATTCTATTACTATAAAAAAGATGTAGCCGGATGACAAGTTCCGGTATAACGAGGAGGAAAAAAATGTATAAAATTGTCAGAGCCCAGGAACTTACGACAAACATTTATCTTTTTGAAGTAGAAGCAAAAAGAGTTGCAAAAACATGTTTGCCGGGACAGTTTGTAATCGTAAGAACGGATGAGGAGGCAGAGCGTATTCCGCTTACCATCAGTGATTACAATCGTGAAACAGGAACTATCACAATTGTTGTGCAGACCATCGGGGCAGGAACGATGGCGATGAAGGATTTAAAGGCAGGAGATGCGTTCCATGATTTCGTAGGACCACTCGGACAGCCGTCTGAATTCTGCATGGAAGATCCGGAAGAACTGAAAAAGAAGAAAATTATTTTTGTAGCGGGAGGACTCGGCACAGCTCCTGTTTATCCGCAGGTAAAATGGCTTCATGAAAACGGTGTGGATGCTGACGTTATCATCGGTGCCAAAACAAAAGATTTGCTTATTTATGAAGAAGATATGAAAAAGGTTGCAGCCAATGTCTATCCGACAACGGATGACGGTTCTTACGGAAGAAGCGGAATGGTTACAACAACATTAAAGGATCTTGTGGAAAAAGAAGGTAAAACATACGATGTATGCGTTGCCATCGGACCTATGATTATGATGAAATTCGTTTGCCTTACAACGAAAGAATTAGATATTCCAACGATTGTTTCCATGAACCCGATTATGGTTGACGGAACAGGTATGTGCGGAGCTTGTCGTTTGACCGTCGGTGGTGAAGTGAAGTTTGCATGTGTAGACGGACCTGAATTTGACGGACATCTTGTAGATTTTGATCAGGCGATGAAACGTCAGCAGATGTACAAGACAGCAGAAGGAAGAGCTTTATTAAAACAGCAGGAAGGTGATACGCATCACGGCGGATGCGGACACTGCGGAGGTGACAAGTAATGGACGTATTGAAGAAAGTACCTGTCAGAGAACAGGATCCACAGGTTCGTGCAAAGAATTTTGACGAAGTATGTTTAGGATACAACAAAGAAGAAGCAATGGAAGAAGCTTCCAGATGTATTAATTGTAAAAATGCACAGTGTGTAAAGGGATGCCCTGTATCGATTAATATTCCGGGCTTTGTTGAGCAGGTAAAAGAAGGAAATATCGAAGAGGCTTATCAGATTATCAGTCAGTCAAGTGCCCTTCCGGCAGTTTGCGGTCGTGTATGTCCGCAGGAGAGCCAGTGTGAAGGAAAATGTATCCGAGGTATCAAAGGTGAGCCGGTTTCCATCGGTAAACTGGAGCGTTTTGTAGCTGATTGGGCATCTGAAAATGGAATCAAACCTGCAGTCAATGCAGAAAAGAAAAATAAAAAAGTTGCAGTGATCGGTTCCGGCCCTGCAGGTCTTACATGTGCAGGCGACCTTGCTAAGATGGGATATGATGTGACGATTTTTGAGGCGCTTCATGAAGCGGGAGGAGTTCTCGTATACGGTATTCCTGAATTCCGTCTTCCAAAGACCGATGTTGTTGCAAAAGAAATCGAAAATGTAAAAGCACTCGGTGTTAAGATTGAGACCAATGTTGTCATCGGTAAATCGACAACGATTGATGAACTGATGGAAGAAGAAGGATTTGAAGCAGTCTTCATCGGTTCAGGAGCGGGGCTTCCGAAATTTATGGGTATTCCGGGAGAACAGGCAAACGGAGTGTTCTCAGCCAATGAATATTTGACAAGAAGCAACCTTATGAAGGCGTTCAAAGAAGATTCGACAACACCGATTATGCGTGGTCAGAAAGTAGCAGTTGTCGGTGGTGGTAACGTTGCTATGGATGCGGCAAGAACCGCACTTCGTCTCGGCGCAGAGGTACATATCGTATACCGTAGATCCGAGGAAGAACTTCCTGCCAGAGTAGAAGAAGTACATCATGCAAAAGAAGAAGGTATCATTTTTGACCTTCTTACAAATCCGGTTGAAATTCTTTCCGATGAAAACGGATGGGTAAACGGAATTAAATGCGTGAAGATGGAACTTGGTGAGCCGGATGCATCCGGAAGAAGAAGACCGGTTGTTGTCGAAGGTTCTGAGTTTGTGATTGACGTAGATACGGTTATTATGTCACTCGGTACATCACCGAATCCGCTGATTTCATCCACGACGGAAGGACTTGATATCAATAAGTACAAATGTATTGTTGCCGAGGAAAACGGTCAGACAACCAAAGAAGGTGTATTTGCCGGCGGAGATGCAGTAACAGGTGCAGCTACGGTTATTCTTGCCATGGGAGCAGGAAAAGAAGCTGCAAAGGGTATTGATGAATATTTAAGCAACAAATAAGGAGATAAATTATGCCTTGGTGTCCGGTTTGTAAAAATGAATATGTAAAAGGATATACACATTGCAGTGATTGTAATGTAGAGTTGGTAGATTCACTGGAAGAAGCACCGAAACCGATTATTTTCGGCGAGGAAGCTGCGGTTTCTCAGATGGCGGACTTCCTTAAGGCCAACGGAGTGGAAGGTGCATTTATCCGCTATGATGAGAAGGAAAAAGCACATGAGCTTTATGTTCCGAAGGATAAAATAGATGATGCCAAAAAGATGATTACCGAACTTCTCCGCAAAAGAGCTCAGGAAGAGGAGGCTCTTGAAGTCGAGGAGATGGATGTGGATGACAGCGATGTGGCCGAAGGCGGGGCAAAAGCTCCGGATCGCAGAAAAGGCGGTTCCTATGAGGATAAGAGTGCAAAGGCAGAGGAGTACAAATCCAGTGCAGTTGCTCTTATTGTAGTCGGAGTCATCGGAATTGTTGCCCTTGTACTGTTCTGGATGGGAATACTCCCGTTCCGTATGTATGGTATGGGTAAAATCATGTTCTCGGGTGTTATGGGATTTATGTTCCTTGTGTTCCTGATTATGGGATTTAACTCAATTAAAATGTACAAAACCTATGTCGGTGTTGCATCCAAAGAAAATACGTTGATGGATGATATCAATGCATTTTTGGAAGCGAATATGTTAAAAGAACAGATAGATACAACGCTTCACATTGATGCGTCATCTGCAGATGATGATGCGGCGCAGGCTCAGCTTTATTTTGTGCGTATTGAGTATATCAAGAGACAGCTTTTTGAAGCATTTCCTGAGCTTGATATGCCGCTTGCGGACAAGATGGCAGATGACTGGTACAGCAAACAGTATGATTAACATAGCCTGAGGACAGGATAGTTTTATGAAAATTACAATAATTACGGTTGGAAAAGTAAAAGAATCGTATTTCAGAGGCGCTATAGAGGAATACTCTAAGCGCCTTTCGAAATATTGCAAACTTGATATTGTGGAAGTGGCGGATGAAAAGACGCCGGACAAAGCAAGCGAGACAGAGGAAGATCAGATTAAGGCAAAGGAAGCGGAGCGTATTATGAAGCATATCCGCGAGGAGGCGTATGTGATTGCGCTTGCTATCGAGGGAAAACAACTTGATTCGGTGGAACTTGCCAATAAGATTGAGACGCTCGGTGTACAGGGAAAAAGTCATATCCAATTTATCATCGGTGGGTCTTTGGGACTGCATTCTGACGTGCTTTCGCGCGTGGATTTTAAGCTTAGTTTTTCAAAGATGACATTCCCGCATCAGCTTATGCGTGTTATACTGTTAGAACAGATATACAGAGCGTATCGGATTATCTATAAGGAGCCGTATCATAAATGATACGACCGGCGAATATGACTATGTCTGCGTACAATAGGAGTTAGCATGAGAAAAAAAGATCTTGCGAAGGAAGTTATTGAGAGATTAAAAAAAGAATACCCGGATACCGGTTGCTCGCTGGAATATGAAGAGGCGTGGAAATTGCTTGTCAGCGTGCGTTTAGCGGCGCAGTGTACCGATGCCAGAGTGAATATTGTCGTGCAGGATTTGTATGAGAAATTCCCGGATGTAGATGCACTTGCCGAAGCACCGGTCGAAGAAATTGAAATGATTGTACGTCCCTGCGGACTCGGTAACAGCAAGGCGCGTGACATCAGCGCGTGCATGAAAAGGCTCCGCGATGAATACGACGGAAGGGTACCGGACACAATGGAAGAACTTTTAAAGCTTCCGGGAGTCGGACGGAAAAGTGCTAATTTGGTTCTTGGAGATGTTTATGGCAAACCGGCAATTGTAACTGATACACATTGCATCCGGCTTAGTAATCGCATCGGTCTTGTGGATGGTATCAAGGATCCAAAGAAGGTTGAGATGGCACTTTGGAAGATTGTTCCTCCGGAAGAGGGAAATGATTTATGCCACCGGTTTGTGGACCACGGAAGAGAAATTTGCACAGCAAGAACGAAGCCGTTTTGTGATAAGTGCTGCTTAAATGATATATGTAAGAGGAGGATTTAGCGTATGAGAATGTATGATTTAATTATCAAGAAACGTAATGGTCAGTCTTTGACCGAAGATGAAATCAAATTTATGATAAACTCTTACGCAATGGGAGAGATTCCTGATTATCAGATGTCGGCAATGATGATGGCAATCTATTTTCAAGGCATGAGTGAGGAGGAGACACTTGCGCTCACCATGGCAATGGCAAATAGCGGAGATACGCTGGACCTTTCCGGAATTGCTGGAATTAAAGTGGATAAGCACAGCACCGGTGGGGTCGGGGATAAGACGTCTTTAGCGCTGACGCCGATGGTTGCTGCCTGCGGCGTAAAGGTTGCGAAAATGAGCGGAAGAGGACTTGGACATACGGGAGGTACGATAGATAAACTGGAAAGCTTTCCGGGATTTTCGACGGAAATAGAGATTGCTACTTTTGAAAAAAATGTCAATGAAATCGGGATATCAATCATGGGTCAGACGAAGGACCTTGCACCGGCGGATAAAAAGCTGTACGCGCTTCGTGATGTGACGGCGACTGTGGATCAGATATCTCTGATTGCAAGCTCTATTATGAGTAAAAAGCTGGCTTCGGGAGCGGATGCGATTGTGCTTGATGTTAAGACCGGAAGCGGGGCTTTTATGAAAACTCTTCCGGATTCCGTAGCACTTGCAGAGGAAATGACGCGCATCGGAAACGGTGCAGGCAGAAAGACTGTTGCCGTGATTTCAGATATGGACCAGCCGCTGGGATTGGCTGTCGGTAATATACTGGAAGTGCAGGAAGCGATTGCAACACTGCGAGGGGAAGGTCCGGAGGATTTTACCCAGCTTTGCATGTGCCTCGGAAGTTATATGCTGGTGGCGGGTGGTAAAGCTGAGAATGAAATGCAGGCAAGAGAAATGCTTGCTGAAGTGATTGCGAATGGGACAGCACTTGAAAAGCTGGCTGAATTTGTAAAAGCACAAGGTGGCGATGCGTCGTATGTATACGAACCGGAAAAATTTGTGCTTGCGCAGATAGTTGAGGAAATTCCGGCACCGGAATCCGGATATATACAAAGCATTGTCTGTGATGAAATCGGAATTTGTTCACTGATTCTCGGAGGCGGAAGAGAGACAAAGGAAAATGAAATTGATCTTTCCGTAGGACTTGTATTGCACAAAAAAGTCGGAGACAAAGTGGAGGCAGGCGAGAGCCTTGCAACGATCTATGCAAACGATGCAGATAAATGCAGACAGGCAAAGCAGCGGTTCCTGGCTGCCTATACGATTGCACCGGAGAAGAAAGAACCACAGCCACTCATTAAAAAGGTGATTATGCCATCCGGTTGGAATGAAGGAAAGATTTTTCTCATATAGTAAACTATGAGAAAAACAAAATTATTTGAAAATGCAAAAAATCAAATGATAGATACGTTGAAACTTCCGAAAGACCTCGCGAAAGGTGAAGCTTTGATTGGGCTGACGGGAAGAGAAGAAGTATTTATTGAAAACTATAAAGGTATCTTGGAATGCACATCCGAAGTTGTCACGATTGCAACAGGAAGATGCAGAGTGCGTATTGTCGGAAAAAATCTCAAGGTGAATTATTACACAAACGATGAAATGAAAATTGAAGGATTTCTTCAGCAAATACTTTTTTTGTAAAGGTGATACTATGGTTGGTTACATTCGTTTGTTCCGCGGATATGTAAGAATCCGCGTGGAAAGTCCTTCGCCGCAGAGATTTTTAAATTTGTGTTCGGTGCAAGATATTTCTCTTTGGGACATTGTCTCAGATGGAGATTGGTATGAAATGAATTTGTCGGTTGCAGATTTCTTTCGGCTGAAACCGATTGTGAAAAAAACGAAAACAAAGGTAGTCCTGACAGAGAAAAAGGGACTACCTTTTCGTATGCAGAAGTGGAAAAAGAGAAAGGTGTTTATTCTGTGCAGTATTCTGTGTGTAGTCGGACTTTACGGTGTTTCTCTTTTTTTATGGGATATCCGTTTGGTCAATGAGGGAAAATTGACAAGCGAGATGTTGCTTTCTTTTTTGCAGGATAACGGTGTGACATACGGAAGCTACAAAAAAGGAATTGATATTGATGCCATTGAAAAGAAACTGCGTGATGAGTATCCGTTCATCATATGGACATCATTAAGACTTGAGGGGACGCGCCTTTTTGTGGATGTCAAAGAAAACGATCAGACAGTAGAGGTATCGGATGTTTCATCGAAACAGGCTTGTAATCTGCATGCGACGGTCTCGGGAACAGTCGTATCGATTGTGACAAGGAGCGGAATTCCGCAGGTACAAATCGGCGATGAAGTAAAAAAGGGGGATCTCCTTGTAGTCGGAGAAGTACCGATTTATAACGATGATGAGACGATTAAAGAATATATGTATGTTTGCTCGGATGCGGATATTCGATTGGAAACACGATTGTCATATGGCAAAGAGTTACCTTTGGCTTACAGCAAAAAAGTGTATACAGGACAGGAAAAGACGGCATATTATTTCAGAGTGTATAAAAACAGCTTTTCCACAGCGAGAATACCGGATTATGAGCTGTATGACATTGTGACGGATTTAAAACAAGGAAAAATTTTACATGACTTTTATCTGCCGCTGTACTATGGTCGAATCACGTATCAGGAATACCGTTTGGAAGAGTTTGTGTATACGGAAACAGAGGGAAGAGCACTCCTTGAAGCAGAATTTCAAAAATTTTGCAAAACTTTACAACAAAAAGGGGTTCAAATAGTAGAAAAAAATGTTAAAATAGAAAAGAATGGGCGCAGTCTGCGTGCGGATGGTTCCATTCTTGTGGAAATGTCTGACGGAGAGCCGCAGATTATCACGGAAATGAAGCAGACGGGAGAAACTGAAATTGAGTGAATTTGTTGCAGAACTTGAACTTGATATGGATATCATGCAGAGCATTTTCGGGCAGTATGATTCTTATATCGCAAAGATAGAAAAAGAACTTCATGTTATGGTTTTGGACAGAGGCGGAGCTCTTCGCATTAAGGGCGCACAGGAGAATGTGGCGAAGGCAGAGAAACTGATTCTGACACTCGCGGATTCTGTTGCAAAAGGGAATCCGTTGGAGGAACAGAGAGTCAATTATGCGCTGGAGCTTACGGAAGAGGGCGAAGATATCGATTTGGACGCCATGGACGGTACCTGCATCTGTCACACCATTGCAGGAAAACCGATTAAACCGAAGACACTCGGACAGAAAAAATATGTGGACGCCATGCGTGACCATATGATTGTGTTCGGATTGGGACCGGCCGGAACGGGCAAAACGTATCTCGCGATGGCAATGGCAATCACGGCGTTTAAGAACAATGAGGTGGAGAGAATTATTCTGACAAGACCGGCAATTGAGGCGGGCGAAAAGCTTGGATTTTTACCGGGAGATTTGCAGAGTAAGGTTGACCCGTATTTGAGACCTTTATACGATGCGCTGTATCAGATTATGGGAGCAGAGAGTTTCCAGAAGAACATGGAAAAAGGTTTAATTGAGGTTGCACCGCTTGCATATATGCGCGGACGTACACTCGACAATGCATATATTATTTTGGACGAGGCACAGAATACGACGGAAGCACAAATGAAGATGTTTCTTACCCGTATCGGTTTCGGCTCAAAGGTGGTTGTGACGGGAGATGCATCGCAGAAAGACCTATCGGCAGGAACGCGGAGCGGTCTCGATGTAGCGGTCAGAGTTCTTACAAAAGTAGATGAAATTGCATTCTGCAATCTTACAAGCAAGGATGTGGTAAGACATCCGTTAGTACAAAAAATTGTAAAGGCATACGAAGAATATGAAAGAAAAGAAACAAGAAAAACAAGTGAAGGAAAAACAAGAGAAAAAGGCGGATATCAGAGAAATCGTAAACGTTAAAAGTATACTCGTATCCGGTGCTGTTGCAATCATGCCTGTTCTTGTGTATTTTTTATATTGCTTTATGAGAAATCAGCTGGATGAAACATTTGTGTCCAATGAGATTCGGCTTGCATTGTTTTCGGTTGTGTTTTTGTTTGTGCTCATATTATCTTTCCGGGAAAAAGGTTTTTTTTATAACAATGACAGACATCCGGGACGCTTTTTCGGTGTTTATGCAGCCGGACTTGTGCTCGTATTGATTAACTGTTTTGTGCCGGACAAGCTGTGGCTTTTCCTGCCGTTGTCTGTGATGCTGATGCTTACGTCAGGATTGCAGACGGGGGTATGTTCCTATATGTTGCTTTTGTATCTGCAGATGATGATGACAGGGGCAGAACCGGCCGTATTTTTTGCATATGCATGCGTCGGAATGATTGGAATTACGCTGTTTTCACATCTGGACATTGATTTTTTGTTCGGTGTTCCGCTTTTTTCCGGTCTCGTGCTTGTATTTGCAGCGCTCCTGACAATGGAATATGTTTCCTCCGGATGTTTACAGTTTGATGCATTTTTGTATGCGGCAATCAATGTGTTTGTCAGCTTTTTGGTTCTGACGTTTGCACTCAAATATGTCAGCTATCATATTTTACATAAAAACCGTGACAAATATCAGGAGATTAACGATCCTGAATACGCACTTTTGACAGAACTGAAGAAGACATCACAGCGCGCTTATTATCATGCGGTGCATACGGCGTATTTTAGTGAAAAAATTGCCAGAATGATCGGTGCGGATGAGATGCTTTCAAAGGCGGGCGGATATTACCATAAAATCGGGAAAATGAGAGGCACGAACAATCTGAAGAACGCTCTTGAGATTGCAAAGGAATATCATTTTCCGCCGGAGCTGGTACAGCTTTTAAAAGAATACGGCGGTAAAAATACTGTGCTCCGTTCAAAGGAAGCAGCAATTGTCATTTTGGCGGATGCGATGGTATCTTCTGTGATGTTTCTTTTTGAAAAAGACAGAAATGCCGCACTTGACTATGAGCAGATTGTTTCTGTGGTGTTTAAGAAGCAGATGGACAGCGGAATTCTTGATTATTGTGATTTGACGATGGAGCAGATGAAGCGGATTCGGAGTATGTTCGCGGAGGAGACGTTATATTATGACTTTTTACGTTGATAAAGAAATCGAAGTATCATTTCCTTTTTCGGAGGAAGAAATATTACAAAAAGTAATGTGCGAAGTTTTGGAGAGCGAAGGCTGTCCGTACGAGGCGGAGGTAAATCTTCTGATTACCGATGCGGAAGGAATACGGGTCTACAATCGTGAGTATCGGGATATAGACAGGGAGACGGATGTCTTATCTTTTCCGGCAGTAGATTATGAGCAACCTTCTGATTTTTCTCTGATGGAGGAAGATATCAGTTGCTATGTCAATCCGGACACGCAGGAACTTATGCTCGGCGATATCATTTTAAATGCTGACAGAGTGGTTGCACAGGCGGAGGAATACGGACACTCAATTCTTCGCGAATTTGCATTTCTTTTGACCCACAGTATGTTCCATCTTTTGGGGTATGACCATATGGTGGAAGAGGAAGAGAAAGTTATGTTTGCCAAGCAGGAAGAAATATTAAAGCATTTGGATATTTTGAGATAATGATACAAATCAGAGGATAAACTATGAGTGAGAGAAGCAGAAGAACAAATTATATGAAACAAAGCGGTATCAGAGGAATGGCCGGCTGGGGGATACTTCTTTTGTTTATGATTAAGATGATATATATGTCTTATAAGAGCGGAATGCTTGGTATGACATATTATGCCGGTGCTTCGGTAATATTTATTGCAATATATGTACTGCTTGGTATGGCAGTTGTGCCGGTGCAAAAAAAGATGGTTTATTTTCAGATAAATCGCGGAAGTTATCGGAATGCAGCAAAAGTAAACCGTGTGATTTCAGGAGTTGTGTTGATATTCGCCGGAGTAATTTCCGTTGTGTTTTTGATTTTTTCTACAAAAATCAGTATTGTTCTGTTCGGTACAGCGCTGTGTTCTTTGTTGATTAAGCTGATGGCGGTGGCACTTTTGTTGTGGATTCCTTCGTTTATTCTGAGAGGATACATGGAAGGTATCGGCAATGCTATGCCGGGAATTTTTGCAGATGTTGCAGCGCATGTCGTAGGGCTTATCGTTACGATATTGTTTCAGCCGATGTTTGCGGAATACGGAAGAAAAGTGGCAGCACTTATGAGACAGGATTCTTATGCATATGCGTACGCGGCGTGTAGCGGAGGTCTCGGACTTTTGACCGGCGGACTGGTAAGTCTTGTGTTTTTATTGCTTGTGCGCTCCGTGTTTGGGAGGGAAATAAAGAAACGTATCCGTGCGGATGAGGTTCGTAAGACGGATTCTGCAATGGATATTTTATGGAATTTCTTTGCAGGATATGTCAAAACAGCGTTTGTAGAAAACATCGGAGTTTTGCTTGCAGTCGTTTTGGTAATGATGTACGTCGGTTTGAGTCAAAAGACAGCAAACGGAGCCGGAATGCTTTATACCGGAATCGCGGTATTGATTCTTCCGGCGGGACTTTTGGCGTGGCAGATTTCGATGCCGTTTACGAGACAGCTGTCTGCGATTATGAAGCAGGCGGATTTTCATCATGCGAAGGAAAAGATGGCGCTGTGTCTGAAGATTCTTTCCTATAGTGTAATTCCATATTGCGCTGCGTTATTCGCACTTGCGCCGACGGTATCTAAGGTGTTTTTTGATGTGCAGAATGCGGAGTTTGAAACACTGATTCGAATCGGTGCAGGAACCGCATGTCTGCTATGTTTTGGCATATTTTTCAGACAGACGGTTTCCGTACTTCTCAAGCCGTATGTCAGAAATATATATGCGGGACTGCTCGGGGGTTCAGGTGTTGTATTCTTCCTTGTGCTTGAGGGTACCGGAATGACCGGTGAGATGAGCACAGCTTACGCATATATGTTGGCTTGCTTAGTATATTTGCTTCTTGCCGGCTTTGTTGCACTTAAGAAGATTCGTATATACAATCGCCTTTTGCAGAGCCTTGTGATGCCTCTTGTGGCAGCGATATTTTCTGCGGCAATTGGTTTTGGTTTATATATGATTTTGGCAGGGAAAATACCGGAGTGGTTATTGGTCCTTTTGTGCGGAGTCATTATTTATGTGATGCATAACGTTGTTATAGTTGTATTGCATGTATTTGAGGCGCATGAGTGGAGTGAGGTTCCTGCTTCCGGTTTTCCGGTTTCGTTTGCGAAGATGATTGGAAAGTATTAAAAAGAGAAAAGCGGTAATACTGATACAAGAATGAATCGTAAGGAGTACTTATGAAGCTTGTGTATCGTATCAGTATTATATTAAATATATTGTTTGCAGGATATATTCTTATCAGAGGAAGTGAACTTCTGATGCGGGATTATCTGCGAAAGACTGTTGTTCCGATGCAGGAGACGGCCATCGAAGAACCGGCAAAGACGGCATCGACAGAAGAACATATTACATGTGACACAATTTATACGATTTCAGAATATGATTTATCCACGGGAAGGCAGGAAGTGTATCAGGAACTTTTGCCGGCGTCATTTATCGGTATGGACCGGACACATCTTATGGAGTGGATAGATGATTACAACGGACATGCGTCGTTGGAGGACTTGGAAACAGGGTTTATATCCATGGAATTGTTGTCCTTTTCCGAGCAGGAAATCAGAGTGCGTAAGCGAATTGAAAGTGTAAGAGATGAGGTGCAAACGGAAGAAATTGTCCGGCCGCAGCAACTTCTTACGCAAGGTGCGGATGCTACGGTTTCCGGGAACGGGATCAGTTATGGGTGCATTTTGGCGCAGGATGGTCTGCTTACGGTATATGATGGTCAGAGACGTCATGTCATACTATATACGGACATTTCTTTGTTTGATTTGCCACAGGAGCAGCAACAGGAGATTTTAGACGGCAAAGAAGTGGGCTCTGAGCAGGAGCTTTATAATCTGCTCGAATCATACTCAAGTTAACAAGAGGCAGGAAAGGAAACAATATGCGTATCGGAGTTATTGGTGGCGGTGCGGCAGGAATGACAGCGGCAATATTTGCGGCGAAATACGGCGGCGACGTTACAATCCTGGAGCATACGGGAAGAATCGGTAAAAAAATATTATCCACCGGGAACGGGAAGTGTAATTTTACGAATCATAAGCTTTCGAAGGATGATTATAACGGAAATCATCCTTCTTTTACGGAATCGGTGCTTGTTAAATTCGGCCGTCAGGCGGCAGTTGATTTTTTTGAATCCTGCGGAATGCTAACGGTCTCAAAAAGAGATGGATACTATTACCCATACACAGGGCAGGCGGCTACGGTTTTAAATATTTTGCGCTATCAGCTCGAGCGCCTCGGAGTAACGATTGTGACCGATGCATACATAACGGATGTGCGAAAAAATAAAAAGGGAACATTTCTTGTCAGAACAAAGGAAACGGAGTTTTCGTTTGATAAGATGATCCTTGCGTGCGGAGGAAATGCGGCGCCGTCGACCGGTTCGGACGGAAGCGGTTATGCGCTTGCGCGGGCGTTTGGACATAACATTGAGAAACCGCTTCCGGTACTGACTTATCTCAAAAGCAGGGATGTATCCTTAAAGGAACTGGCAGGGGTAAGAGTAAGCGCAAAGCTTTCTCTTTATGTCGATGGGAAACTTTCACAGCAGGAAGAAGGAGAGTTGCAGCTGAACAAAGAAAATATTTCCGGAATCCCTGTGTTTCAGCTCAGCCATACAGCTATAAAAGCGCTCGACAAACACCGGAAGGTGGAGGTGCGGACTGATTTTCTGCCGGATATAGATGAGAAACCGCTGTTTGAAAAAATCGAACACCTCAAGGAAATGTACGCAATGCTTCCGGTCAGTGAGATACTCTCGGGAATGCTTCACAAAAAAGTTTGCGGTGCTGTTTTGCATCGTAGCAAGATACGTTTTGAAAAGGCAATGGGACAGCTTTCCAAAAGGGAAATCGAACAGATTGTTTCTTGTGTGAAGGAGTTTCGTTTTGAGATTTCCGGATTCCCGGGATTTGAGGCGGCGCAGGCGACCATGGGCGGTGTTGATACAAAAGAGATAGATAAAAATATGATGTCCAAGCTTGTGGACGGACTTTATTTTGCCGGAGAAATCGTCGATATTGACGGACGATGCGGCGGATATAATTTGCAATGGGCATGGAGCAGCGGTTATGTTGCAGGATGTCACAGTATAAACGGAGAAGTGACATGTTACGAATCAATCAGTGCAAAGTAAATATCGGTTATACGCAGAAAGAGGTACGCCGAAAAGCAGCATCCATGCTTCGGATACAACCGGAGGAAATTACAGAGCTTATCATACGGAAAGAATCACTGGATGCACGAAAAAAACCGGAATTATATTATTCCCTCGTTGTGGATGTAGCAGTTGCCGGAGAACAGAAAATATTAAAAAAATGCAAAGCAAAAGATGTACAGAAGGTTGAGGATAAGCCATACTGCTTTCCGGTGACCACTGTGAGAAAAAATATCAAGTCACCGGTCATCGTCGGTGCGGGTCCGGCAGGACTTGTCTGCGCATATTATCTGGCAAAAC
This sequence comes from Lachnospiraceae bacterium, assembly GCA_015056905.1. GTDB lineage: Bacteria > Bacillota > Clostridia > Lachnospirales > Lachnospiraceae > SVFI01. Next base: position 35,771 of record SVFI01000003.1, on the reverse strand, counting down.
ACGGATTTACGCCGATTGTACTGGAGCGCGGAAAATGTGTGGAACAGCGCATGGAGGATGTGGAGAACTTTTGGAAAACGGGAGTGCTCAATCCTAATTCCAATGTGCAGTTCGGTGAAGGCGGTGCAGGTACATTTTCCGACGGGAAATTAAACACACTCGTGAAAGATAAGTATGGAAGATGTCGGGAGGTTTTAGAGCTCTTTGTCAAAATGGGGGCTCCCGGGGATATCGTCTACAAACAAAAACCGCATGTCGGCACGGATTTACTTACCGGTATGGTGCGATCCCTGCGCCGTGCCATTGAGCAGGCAGGAGGATGTGTGCGCTTTGAAAGTCAGGTGACGGATCTTTCGATAAAAGATGGTAAAGTGAATGGTGTCATTGTTAATGCATCGGAACGAATTGACACGGATGCGGTAGTACTCGCTATCGGACATAGTGCGAGAGATACATTTGAGATGCTGCTTCAAAAAGGAATGGAGATGCATCCGAAGGCGTTTGCCGTAGGTTACCGTGTACAGCATTTTCAGGAGGCAATCGACCGGACGCAGTACGGCGAGCAACCTGAAGATATATATGAGAAGCTCGGCGCTGCGCCGTACAAGTTGACGGCTAAGACTTCTTCCGGAAGAGGGGTGTATTCCTTCTGTATGTGTCCCGGAGGATATGTGGTCAACGCATCGAGTGAACCGGGTCATCTTGCGGTCAATGGTATGAGTTATCGTGCCAGAGACAGCCGAGTTGCAAACAGTGCAATTATTATTTCGGTAACGCCCGATGATTTTCGTGACAAAGGACCGCTTGGTGGTGTAGAATTTCAGAGGGAACTGGAAGAGAATGCTTATCATCTTGCGGAAGGTAAGATTCCGATCCAGGCATTTGGTGATTATAAAAATAATCGAAGAACTTCAGTGTTTGACGGTCTTCCGGTTTGTGTGAAAGGACAATATGAAGGGGTAAATCTCAGGGGACTTTTACCGGCGGAAATGGAGAACGCTTTTCTCGAAGGAATGGAAAGGTTTGGAAAAAATATTGCCGGCTTTGACAATGACAGGACAGTCATTGCAGGTGTGGAAAGCAGGACTTCTTCACCGGTCAAAATAGTTCGTGATGAACAAGGACAGTCAGCCTTTGGCGGGGTATATCCGTGTGGTGAAGGGGCAGGTTATGCGGGGGGTATTACATCCGCCGCCATGGACGGACTGCTCATTGCGGAAAAGATTGCCATAAGCCTTTCTATCGATGACACAAAATAAACACAGAAAGAAGATATGATAAATGAGTGCAAGAGAATTTTTAAAAGACAAACAGAGAATCGTAGTAAAAATCGGTTCTTCTTCGCTGCAGCATGCAGAGACGGGAGATCTTGACTATATTAAACTTGAGGTGCTCGTGCGTGAGCTCTGCAATCTGCGCAATCAGGGAAAGGATGTTATCTTGGTGACAAGCGGTGCGATTGCTGCAGGAAAAAAAGCCGTTCATATTGACAAAAAGGATAATCCGATTGCGGTCAAACAGGCGTGTGCAGCCATCGGTCAGGCAAGACTGATGATGACGTACCAGAAGATTTTTGCGGAGTACAATCAGGTGGCAGCGCAGATTCTTATGACAAAAAATACGATTGTCGATGATTTAAACCGCTTCAATGCCAAAAATACATTTAATGAGCTTCTGAAACTCGGTGTCATTCCGGTTGTTAATGAGAACGATACGGTTGCGACATACGAGATTGAATTCGGTGACAACGACACACTTTCTGCCATTGTAGCATCGCTTGTCGGTGCGGATCTACTCATTTTAATGTCCGATATTAATGGTCTTTATACGGATGACCCGAACCGGAATCCGAATGCCAAATTTATCGATGTGGTGGATCGTCTTGATGACAAGATTATGGGAATGGGAAAAGAGAGTACGGGAAGTAACGTCGGCACCGGCGGAATGAACACGAAGCTTTCCGCAGCTAAGATTGCAACCTGTTCGGGAGCGGATATGGTCATTGCGAATGCATCGGATATCCGCATTCTTCACCGCATTATGGACGGGCGCAGCGAAGGCACGGGAACGTTGTTTAAAGCGCACAAAGACGAGAACTTTGACTTGATTACTTATGTTGAAAACATGCATAAATAAAGGAGAACAGAATGGAAAAATCCAGAATTGACCGTATCAATGAGTTATATCATAAATCGCAGGCAGAAGGTCTGACAGAGGAAGAAAAAAAAGAACAGAAGATGTTGCGCGAGGAGTATATTGCAATTGTCCGCGCCAACTTCCGCAGTCAGCTCAACAACATTGATATTCAAAATGAGGACGGTAGTGTGACGAATCTCGGGGAAAAATATGGAAACAAAGAAGCAAATTAGAAAAGATATGCTGGCAAAAAGAGAGACGCTGAGTGCGCACGAACGTCTGGAAATGAGCAGTGAAATTATTTCTCGTTTGAAACAGCTTCCGGAATTTTTGCAGGCAAAGCAGATTTTGATTTTTGCGGGCTATGGTTCGGAGCCGGATACGCTTCCGTTTATTGAGGAGTGCGTTGCGGGCGGTAAAAAAGTATTCTGCCCGGTTGTACTCGGTGATGAGATGGAATTTTTTGAAATCACGGATACAGAGCAGCTCAGAACCGGCTACAAAGGAATTCCGGAGCCGGAGCCTTCGGAAGAAAGACGATATAGGGCGCAGGAGAAGGATTTGATGATATTGCCCGGCGTAGCATTTGATTTTTCCGGTAACCGAATCGGCTACGGGAAAGGATTCTATGATCGGTATCTTGCGAAGAGTTTTTCGGGGGAGATGACGGCGATAGCATTTTCATTCCAGATACTCGAAAAAGAAAGGATACCGGCGGAGGCGACGGACCGGACGGTACATTGTATTGTGACAGAGAAGGATGTAATCCGAATCTGAGAAAGGACAGATAAAGATGGAATTAAAAGAACTTGGATGCAGAGCCAAATCGGTGAAATATGAGGTAGCACTTCTTTCCACAGAGGTAAAGAATGAGCTTTTACATAGCATTGCGGATGCACTTGTTGCGGATGCGGATGAAATTATTGCACAGAATGCGATTGATATGGAAAACGGACGCAAAAACAATATGCATCCGGGGCTTTTAGACCGACTTTTGCTGACACAGGAACGTATGGAGGCGATTGCGGAAGGACTCAGACAGGTGGCAAACCTTCCTGACCCGGTCGGAGAGGTTTTGGAGACGTTTACCCGCCCGAATCGCATGGTGATTGAGAAGATCAGTGTTCCGATGGGCGTTATCGGCATTATTTATGAATCTCGCCCGAATGTAACACCGGATGCGTTCGGTCTCTGTTTTAAGGCAGGAAATGCTGTAATTTTAAAAGGAGGTTCCGATTGTATTCACTCCAACAAAGCGATCACGGACTGCATCCGAAAAACATTGTCGGGAAAAGGCTATAACCCGGATATGGTTCAGCTGATTGAAGCGACAGACCGGAGTGTCACGGCAGAATTTATGAAGATGAAGGAATATGTGGATGTGCTGATTCCGCGCGGCGGAGCCGGATTGATTCGCGCCGTTGTGGAGAATGCAACCATTCCTGTCATTGAAACCGGAACAGGAAACTGTCATGTGTATGTAGATAAAGATGCGGATATCGAGAAGGCGATTGCGATTATTATGAACGCCAAGACGCAGAGAATCGGTGTCTGCAATGCTTGTGAATCGCTTGTGGTACATGAGGATATCAGGGAGGAACTTCTGCCGGTGCTTGCAAAGAAACTGCAGGAGAAGAACGTGGAAATCCGTGCAGATGAGGCGGCAAGGGAAGCCCTTTCCGGTTTGGATAATATTTTAAGTGCAACAGAAGAGGATTTTGGAACGGAATATTTGGATTACATTATTTCCGTGAAAACTGTTGCAAACGAAGATGAGGCGATTGCACATATCAACCGTTACAACACCGGACATTCCGAATGTATTGTAACGGAGAATGAGGCAGTTGCAGAGAAGTTTAAGCAACAGGTGGATGCGGCCTGTGTGTATGTTAATGTTTCCACCCGTTTTACGGACGGCTTTGAATTCGGATTCGGTGCGGAAATCGGTATCAGTACACAGAAACTTCACGCCAGAGGACCAATGGGGCTGCGCGAACTGAATTCCTACAAATATACGATTGTCGGAGACGGTCAAATCAGATAACAGAGAGGTTTTGCATGATAAAAAACGATGATTTAGAATTACAGATGCAGAGGCTGGATCTTACGGCCACACCGCCGACGGAGGAGCCGCAACGTCAGTATTTTTATATGGCAAAAGCCAAAAAGATGGTCGGGGAGCTGACAGCGAGACTCGGAAGAAAGCCGACGTTCTGCGTAACCACATTCGGGTGTCAGATGAACGCCAGAGATTCCGAAAAGCTTTCCGGTATTTTGGAGCAAATCGGATATGTGGATAACGGGACGGATGAGAAGTCGGATTTTGTGATATACAACACCTGTACGGTGCGTGACAATGCAAATCAAAGAGTGTACGGAAGACTCGGTGCACTCAGTAATTACAAGAAGAAAAATCCTGATATGAGAATTGCTCTCTGCGGTTGTATGATGCAGGAGCAGAGTGTCATTGATAAGTTAAAGAAAAGCTATCGATTCGTAGATTTGATTTTTGGGACACACAATATCTTTAAATTTGCTGAGCTTGTCTGCGATATGCTGGAAAATGACGATATGATTGTCGATATATGGGAAGGGACCGATCAGATTGTGGAGGATCTTCCGATTGTCCGTAAATATCCGTTTAAGTCCGGGATTAATATTATGTTCGGATGCAACAATTTCTGTAGTTATTGCATTGTACCTTATGTCAGAGGACGCGAGCGAAGCAGAACCCCGGAGGATATCATCCGCGAGATTGAGATGCTTGTGGAGGACGGTGTCATTGAAATTATGCTGCTCGGACAGAATGTCAATTCATACGGAAAGACGCTTGAGAATTCGATTAGTTTTGCAGAGCTTTTGCAGCGGATTGAAAAGATAGAAGGGCTTGAGCGTATCCGGTTTATGACATCGCATCCGAAGGACCTTTCCGACGAACTGATTCAGGTGATGCGTGACTCAAAGAAGATATGCAGACATCTACATCTGCCGCTTCAGTCCGGTTCGACGCGTATTTTGGAGCGCATGAACCGTCGTTACACGAAGGAGCAGTATGTGGAGCTTGCACTCAAAATCCGCAGGGAAATACCGGATATTTCTTTGACGACGGACATTATTGTCGGATTTCCGGGAGAGACGGATGAGGATGTGGATGATACGATTGATGTCATCCGTACGGTGGGATATGATAATGCATTTACTTTTATTTATTCCAAACGTACCGGTACACCGGCGGCTGCAATGGAAAATCAGGTACCGGAAGATGTTGTAAAGCGCAATTTTAACCGTGTGCTTGCAACGGTGCAGGAAGTCTCCAAAAACAGAACGATTGTCTTTACGGGACAGGATGTGGAAGTGCTTGTGGAAGAGGTAAACGAGCATGATGAAAGTCTTGTGACGGGACGCATGTCCAACAATACCATGGTGCATTTCAAAGGAAATGAGGAACTAATCGGAACGATTCAGACCGTACATCTGGATGAGTGTCATGGGTTTTATTATACAGGACATATCGCTGAAAAGTGATATGTCATGACAAGAAGAGAGGGAAACAATGGCTGATTTAACACCGATGATGAAACAGTATATGGAAACAAAATCCCAGCATAAAGACTGTATTTTGTTTTATCGTTTAGGTGATTTTTATGAAATGTTTTTCGAGGATGCGATTACCGCATCGAGAGAACTGGAAATTACACTGACAGGTAAAAATTGCGGGCAGGAAGAGCGGGCACCGATGTGCGGAGTTCCGTATCATGCGGCGGAAAGCTATTTGACTAAATTAGTCAACAAAGGATATAAGGTCGCTATCTGTGAACAGGTAGAAGACCCGAAAGCTGCCAAAGGTATTGTGAAGCGTGAAGTTGTCCGCATTGTCACACCGGGAACAAACTTAAATATCCAGTCTCTGGAAGAAAGTAAGAATAATTATTTGATGTGCATTGCTTACATGGAGGAAAAAATCGGTATTTCCGTGATAGATGCACTGACAGGTGATTATTATGTGACGGAAGTTTCCGATGTCAAAAAGCTTCAGGATGAGATTATGAAGTTTATGCCTTCGGAGATTGTTTGTAATGACAACTTTTTGGTAAGCGGATACATGATAGATGAACTGAAAGAGCGTCTCGGGATTACCATTTTCAAATTAGATGCGTGGTATTTTGATGAGATAAATTGCCAGCAGCTTTTGATGAAACATTTCCATGTCAGCACGATGACAGCGCTCGGTGTGGACGATTTTGCTGCCGGGCAGATTGCGGCGGGAGCTGCGCTGCAGTATTTGTATGAAACTCAAAAGACCGGTATTTCCAATATTACGAAGCTAAACCCATATGTAGCAAGTAAATATATGCTTTTGGACAGCGCAACGCGTCGTAATCTGGAGCTTACAGAGACGCTCCGCGAAAAGATGAAACGCGGCTCCCTTTTGTGGGTGCTTGACAAGACCAAAACAGCGATGGGCGCGCGAACACTGCGAACATATATTGAACAACCACTCATCGAGGCGGATGATATTATCATGCGTCAGGACGCGATAGAGGAATTGAATGAAAATCTTATTTCACGTGATGAACTGAGGGAGTATTTAAATCCGATTTACGACTTGGAGAGGCTTCTCGGAAAAATCAGTTATAAGACAGCTAATCCACGTGATTTGATTGCTTTTCGCAATTCTTTGCAGATGCTTCCTGCGATTCGCACGGTGCTCGGTGATTTTTCGTCACAGCTTCTGCAGAATATTTGTGAGGATGTGGACGGGCTGGAAGATCTCTGCGGACTGATTGAGGATGCAATCGAGGAGGAACCTCCGATTACATCGAAGGAAGGCGGTATTATTAAACCGGGATTTTCCGAGGATGTGGATCGTTTTCGGAAGGCTAAGACCGACGGAAAAGCATGGCTGGCAGAGCTGGAGGAACAGGAAAGACAGAGAACCGGTATCAAAAATTTGAAAATTAAATATAACAAAGTATTCGGATATTACCTTGAGGTAACCAATTCCTTTAAAAATATGGTTCCGGATGACTATATCCGTAAGCAGACGCTTACGAATGCGGAGCGGTATACAATGCCGAAGCTCAAAGAGATGGAGGATACCATCTTAAATGCAGAAGATAAGCTGTACGGACTGGAATATGATTTGTTCTGTGAAATCAGAGATGCTCTGGCGGACAATATGGAACGCATCCAGCGCACGGCCAAGGCGATTGCGGCTCTTGATGTATTTTGCAGTCTCGCCTATGTGGCAGAGAGAAACAATTACGTCAGGCCGAAACTCAATACCAAAGGTATTATTGATATCAAAGACGGACGACATCCGGTTGTGGAAAAAGTAATCAAAAATGACATGTTCATTGCCAATGATACGTTTTTGGACAGTGATAAGCATCTGATTTCGATTATCACGGGTCCGAATATGGCTGGTAAATCAACTTATATGAGACAGACAGCACTCATTGTTCTCATGGCACAAATCGGAAGTTTTGTTCCTGCAAAGAGTGCCAAAATCGGAATTGTGGATCGAATTTTTACCCGTGTCGGAGCGTCAGATGATTTGGCGAGCGGACAGTCTACCTTTATGGTGGAAATGAATGAGGTGGCGAATATTCTTCGGAATGCGACGTCAAGGAGTCTTCTGATACTGGATGAAATCGGTCGCGGTACATCGACGTTTGACGGTCTTTCCATTGCATGGGCGGTCGTGGAGCATATCAGTAACCGTAAAATTCTCGGTGCCAAAACGTTGTTTGCGACACATTACCATGAACTGACGGAACTGGAAGGCAAGATGAACAATGTCAACAATTACTGTATTGCGGTTAAAGAAAAAGGCGATGACATTGTCTTTTTGCGAAAAATCGTAAAAGGAGGCGCGGACCGCAGCTACGGTATTCAGGTGGCAAAGCTTGCAGGAGTTCCGGATATGGTGATTGACCGGGCCAAAGAGATTGCAGAGCAGCTTTCCGACCATGATGTGACGGAAAAAATCCAGAGTATTCAGGCAAATACCAAAACAGAGAAGGCGAAGGTCAAAAAATATGATCAGGTGGATTTGGCGCAGATGTCCCTGTTTGATACGGTAAAGGATTCGGATGTCATTGATGAACTGTCAAATATCGACATTCATACATTGACACCGCTGGATGCACTCAATACACTATATAAACTTCAAAACATGATTAAGAACAGATGGAGTAATACAGATGAATGAAATTCACATTCTGGACAGTAATACGGTAGACCAGATTGCGGCGGGCGAGGTTGTGGAACGGCCGGCTTCCGTTGTAAAGGAACTGGTGGAAAATGCAATTGATGCGGGAGCAAAGCATATCACGGTGGAAATCAAGGATGGCGGTATCAGCTTCATCCGTGTGACGGACGATGGCGGCGGTATTGATGAGAGCCAGCTTTCCAAGGTGTTTATGCGTCATGCCACAAGCAAGATTAGCATGGCAGAAGATTTGGAGACGGTGATGAGTCTCGGTTTTCGCGGTGAGGCACTTTCCAGTATTTCTGCAGTCTGCCAGGTGGAACTTATCACAAAGACACCGCAGGCGCTGACCGGGCACAGAATGTGCATCAGCGGCGGAGAGACCGAGGCGCCGGAGGAGATCGGGGCACCGGACGGAACAACAATCCTTGTGCGCAATATATTTTTTAATACACCGGTGCGTCGCAAATTTTTAAAGACGGCGGCGACGGAAGGGGGCTATATTGCTGATTTTATGCAGCATATGGCACTTTCGGTTCCGGATGTGGCATTTCAGTTTGTTGCAAACGGTCAGACGAAGTTTTTTACGTCCGGCAACGGAAATATGAATGAGATTATTTATCGAATTTACGGAAAAGACGTTGCGTCAGAGATGATTCCGGTGGATGCGCAAGGAGATGGAATTCGCATAACGGGATTTATCGGAAAACCTGTGCTAAACCGCGCCAACCGAAGCTATGAAACGTTTTTTGTAAATAAAAGATATATTAAAAGCAGTCTGATTTCTTCTGCTGTGGAGGAAGGGTATAAGACATTTCTTATGCAGCACAAATATCCGTTCGTAGTTCTGCATTTTGACATTGACCCGACGAGAATCGATGTCAATGTACATCCGACGAAAATGGATATCCGCATGAATGAACCGGGATATTTTCTTTCCTTTATCCGGGATGCGGTAAAAGATGCGTTGACGGGCAAAACTTTTATTGCGTCGATGGAGCAGATGCCAAACCCGGAGAAAAAGAATGACAAGGCAGAGGAAAAAGCGCTTACAGCAATGATTCCGCAGCCGTTTGAACAAAAGCGCCGCGAGGAGATTCCACGTGTTCTCGGGACGGACAGAGAATTTTTAAAACATATGAACGTGGAACCGAAGCCGATTGCTTTATCGAGCGGAAATGTTATCAAACAGAAGGATATGGTTCTCGTTGAAAAACTGGAGCAGCTTAAGCTTTTTGACGAGGAGCAGATCAAACAGCAGGAAATTGAAAATTTCAAAATCATCGGACAGGTGTTTGACACATACTGGATTCTTTCTATGCCGGAAAAAATATATTACGTGGACCAGCATGCAGCACATGAAAAAGTGATGTATGAGCGTCTTATGAGACAGTACCGGGAAAAAGAAATTGCCGTGCAGTCGTTAAATCCGCCGCTTGTTGTAACATTGTCACCGAAAGAAAAGAATGTACTTCTTTCGCATATGGATGATTTTGCTTCACTCGGTTTTGAAATGGATGAGTTCGGTGAGGATGCATATGCCATCCGCAGTGTTCCGACCGACTTGTACGGACTGAGCGAGAAGCAGCTCTTTTTATCGATTTTGGACGAGCTTGTGGAGTTTCCTGTCAAGGGAGATTCCGACGCAGTACTATCTAAGATTGCAAGTATGTCCTGCAAGGCGGCAGTCAAGGGAAATCAGGCAATTTCTATGCAGGAGGCGGAAGCTTTGATGAAGGAACTTCTTGCGTGTGAGAATCCTTTTAACTGCCCGCATGGAAGACCGACGATTATTTCCATGACAAAGTATGAACTGGAAAAGAAATTTAAAAGGTAACAATATGACAGAAAAAAAGAATTTGGTTATTTTAACCGGACCGACAGCCGTCGGAAAGACAAAGTTATCGATCGAACTTGCGAAAAGGATCAGCGGAGAAATTATCTCTGCCGATTCTATGCAGGTTTATAAGCATATGGATATCGGCTCTGCAAAAATTATGCCGGAGGAGATGGACGGAGTTGTCCATCATCTCATTGATGTGCTTGAGCCGACGGAAGATTTTGATGTGTTCCGATTCCAGCAGATGGCAAAGGAAAAGATGCAGGAGATTTATGAGCGGGGACATATACCGGTTATTGTAGGCGGAACAGGATTTTATATTCAGGCGCTTTTGTATGATATTGATTTTTCGCAGTCACAGGAAGATTCGCAGCTCCGCATGCAGCTGGAACAATTTGCACGGGAAAACGGTGCGCATGCGCTTCATGAAATTCTGGCACAGGAAGATCCGCAGGCTGCGGAGGAAATTCATGAAAATAATGTAAAACGTGTAATTCGAGCCATAGAGTATCATAGGCAGACAGGCGAAAAAATATCGGACCATAACAGGGAGCAGAGAGCAAAAGAGTCGCCGTACAATTTCTGCTATTTTGTGCTAAATGATGACAGGACTGTTTTGTATGACCGCATTGACCGGAGAGTTGACCGGATGTTAAATGACGGACTTGTGCAAGAGGTAGAGAAGCTCCTTGCCATGGGGTGTAGACGCGGCAGCACGGCAATGCAGGGACTGGGGTATAAAGAAATCATAGCTTACCTGGAGGGGGATACAGACCTCGAGAGGGCAGTTTATCTGATAAAAAGAGATACGAGGCATTTTGCCAAACGACAAATCACGTGGTTTAAACGTGAGCCGGATGTCGTGTGGGTGCAGAAGGATGCGCTCGGACAGGATGACAATACCATTCTTGCCTATATGGCAGAGCATTTACAAAAAAGAAATATTCCGGAGGGAAGAAACGTATGACAGGATTAAAAGATATATACAGGGGGCTTTCGATTGATGAGGATGTACTTGCGTTCGGTGAGCAGATTCTTGCGCAGTGCAAAGAAAGATTTGCCAAGATAGATGAGACAGCGGAGTACAATCAGCTGAAGGTGGTCAAGGCCATGCAGGATGCAAAGGTAAGTGAAGCCTGTCTGCTAGGAACAACCGGCTATGGTTACAACGATATCGGGCGTGACACGCTCGAGCAGGTGTATGCAAATTTGTTTCATACCGAAGATGCACTTGTGCGTCCGCAGATTACGTGCGGAACCCATGCGCTTGCACTTGCGCTGATGAGCAATTTAAGACCGGGAGATGAACTGCTTTCGCCGGTCGGGAAACCATATGATACACTCGAGGAAGTCATCGGAATCAGACCGTCAAAAGGTTCGCTTCGTGAATACGGTATTTCTTACCGCCAGGTGGATTTACTCCCGGACGGAGAGTTTGACTGGGATGGAATCAAAGCGGCAATAGGTGAAAAGACAAAAATGGTAACCATTCAGCGTTCCAAAGGATATGAGCCACGAAAAACATTATCGGTGGAGCGGATTGGAGAATTAATTTCTTTTATTAAAAGCATTAAGCCTGACATTATCTGCATGGTGGATAACTGTTACGGTGAGTTCGTACAGCGCATTGAGCCGACAGATGTCGGAGCCGATATGGTAGTTGGTTCGCTGATTAAAAATCCGGGTGGCGGATTGGCGCCGATTGGCGGCTATATTGCAGGGAAAAAGGAATGTGTGGAAAATGCTGCCTATCGTTTGACTTCACCGGGGCTCGGGAAAGAGGTAGGAGCCTCCCTCGGAGTCCTTTCTTCGTTCTATGAAGGTCTGTTTTTGGCACCGACCGTGACAGCTTCGGCGCTCAAAGGTGCTATTTTTGCAGCAAATATATATGAAAAACTCGGCTATCAGGTCGTTCCGAATGCATCAGAGGAAAGATTCGACATTATTCAGGCAATTACGTTTGGAAATCCGGAGGGAGTCATTTCTTTTTGCAAGGGGATTCAGGCATCGGCACCGGTGGACAGTTTTGTAACGCCGGAGCCGTGGGATATGCCCGGGTATGATGCGCCTGTCATCATGGCTGCGGGAGCTTTCGTTTCCGGCTCATCCATCGAGCTTTCCGCGGATGGTCCGATTAAGCCGCCGTATGCAGTCTACATGCAGGGAGGACTTACATTCCCACATGCCAAGTACGGAATGCTGAGGACGCTCCAAAGTATGAAAGATGACGGTATTGTGAAATCATCTCAGCTCATAATAAAGGATATTTAGTCGAAAAAAAAGCCACGAATTTTATATACATACTTTTGGGTGTGTGTTAAGATATATCTAGTGCTTTGCAAATGAAATCTGGAGGATACAAATGAGAGGAAAAAACAACTGGGCCTGTTTTTTAATGATATTGGCAGGTATTGTCATCGGTGGTTTTATCGGGTCGCTGTTTCCGAACTCGTTCTTAAATTACGGACAGAGTTTCGGGTTGACATCGCCGGTTGTCCTGGACCTGGGAATTATGGTTCTGACATTCGGACTTACGATTAAAATCACGGTGGCGAGCATCATAGGCATTCTAATCGGAATCGTGATTTATCGATTCTTATAAAATCTGTTTGTCTGAAGAACATTCAGGTTAAACTATGTATCAAAGAAAAGAAAACGGAAACATACAGCTTCTTCCGTATGACAAATTCCTTCAAAACGGCGCAGAGTCTCTAAGTGATGAAGAACTTCTGGCAATTATTCTCCGCACCGGTACCAAGGGTGAGGATGCGGTAACACTGGCGTGCAGGGTTTTGGATGCATGCGGGGAGAGAAGAGGTATTGAAGGACTTCACCATGTCACGACAAAGCGTTTGATGCAAATTAGCGGTATCGGAGAAGTCAAAGCAGTAAAATTAAAAGCAATCGCTGAGCTGTCGAACCGCATTGCAAAAGCTAAGGTACGACCGGATGTCTGTTTTCGACATCCCGGAGAGGTTGCAGATGCATATATGGAGCAGATGCGCCATCTTGAAAAAGAACATTGTATGGCTGTTTTTACAGACAGCAAAGACAGACGTATTACGGATGTCAAGTTATCGATTGGTAACTTAAATACATCGATTATGTCGGCGAGAGAAATTTTTAGACAAGCATTGATGTGCAACGCAGCGTCCGTCATTCTTCTGCATAATCATCCGAGCGGCGATCCTACGCCGAGCAAAGAGGATATTGCGCTGACATTGCGACTGAAAGAAGCATCACAAATCATGGAAATCCCCCTGCTTGACCATATTATCATCGGGGATAATACGTACATAAGCTTAAGAGAGAAAGGAGTTTTATAATGGCTTCGAGTGCATATGGTATCGATTTGGGTACCTGTAACATCAAAATTTATGAAAAAGGTGATCAGAACGTATTCTGTCAAAAAAATATTATTGCGATTGAGAACAAGGATTATCTGTTTGCGTATGGAGATGCTGCTTTTGAAATGTATGAGAAAGCACCGGCAAATATTCATATTTCTTATCCGCTCTGCAACGGAGTGATTGCAGACATTAAGAATATGCAGACGCTTGTAAAATGTTTTATATCTGATTTAAGTGGCGGAAACATTAGGCCTGCGGATTATTATATCGCAGTTCCGACCGATGTGACAGAAGTAGAAAAAAGAGCATTTTATGACCTTGTCAAAAATGCCAATGTCAAAGCTAAAAAGGTTATGGTTGTCGAAAAAGCGATTGCTGACGGACTTGGCATGGATATTGATGTAAAAAATTCCCAGGGGGTTTTGGTGGTTGATGTTGGATATGATACGACTGAGATTTCCATCCTTTCTCTCGGAGGTATTGTGCTCAGTAAGCTGATTAAAGTCGGAGGACAGAAGTTTGACGATGCCATCCGAAATGCAGTTAGAAAAGAATACAATCTGATTATCGGCGGAAAGACGGCCGAGAAGGTAAAAATGTCTCTTGCACAGCTGGAGGAGGAAGGAAAAGGAGCAGTTGTTTACGGAAGAGACATCGTGACCGGTCTTCCGGTCGAGAGAGAAATTCCGACGGAACTTGTAGTTGAGTCTCTGAAAGAACATTTCAATACCATTATTGATAATATTAAAGTAATACTTGAAAGAACACCGCCGGAACTCGCAGCGGATATTTACAGACAGGGTGTTTATCTGACGGGCGGTGCCTGTCAGGTGAGTCATCTCAGCCAGCTTATCAGCAATGGAACCGGACTCAAAGTAAATGTTTCGGATAATCCGGTGGAGAGTGTTGCGATGGGGCTTGCGAAGATAATTAAAGATGACAATTACAAGTCGGTAGCATACTCCATTGATGGTATGGGTAACGGAGGAAGATAATGAGACGAAAACGGCAGAAGTTTACGATTCCAAGTAAATACTTATTGCTGATTATGACAGTTATCTGCGTTCTTTTTATGGCAATCACATTTTTTACAGATTTTTTTGCAGCTCCGCTCAGCAATTTTGCCGGAGCTGTCGTTGTTCCTTTTCAGTCCGGTGTCAGCCGGATCGGTGAGTGGATGTCAGACCGTTCGGACGAACTGAAGTCACTTCGGGATGTGCTTGCAGAGAATGAGAGATTGCAGGAGCAGGTAGATACGCTCACGATTGAAAACAATTCGCTTCAGCAGGACAAGTATGAGCTGAATAATCTGCGTCAGCTTTATAAGCTTGATCAGGAGTATGCTGAGTTTGATAAGGTAGGAGCGAGAGTTGTTGCCAAAGAATCCGGAAACTGGTTCCATACATTTGTGATTAACAAGGGAAGCAAAGATGGAATTCAGATTGATATGAATGTTATGGCCGGAAGCGGTCTCGTCGGCCGTGTAACAGAAGTCGGAGATGATTGGGCCAAGGTGATTTCCATTATTGACGACAATTCCAACGTCAGTGCAACCGTGCTTTCGACAGAGGATTCCTGTATGGTACAAGGAAATCTTGAAACGATGGATAGAGGTGTGATTACGTTCTCAAAGCTGATTAACGGAGACGTAGCAGTTAAAGAAGGTGATAAAGTAGTCACTTCACATATCAGCACGAAATATCTTCCGGGAATTTTAATCGGATACATATCGTCTATCAGTGCAGATGCGAACAATCTGACAAGTTCCGGATATTTGACACCGGCAGTTGATTTTGCGCATTTGGAAGAGGTACTTGTCATTATTGACATGAAAAAAGATTATTCACAAGAGGGACTCGACGAATGAAACGTAATATTTTTATAGCGGTCATGGTTGTTGTATGTTTTGTTCTGCAGTCTACATTGTTCCGAAGTTTGTCATTCGGAGGTATCGCACCGAATTTGCTTATTATTTTGACGGCGGCTTTCGGGTTTATGTGTGGTAAAACGTGCGGACTTCTCGTCGGTTTTTCGGCGGGACTCCTCTACGATATATTTTTCGGAGATGTGCTGTGTTTCCATGCGCTGATTTACATGTATATAGGTTATATCAATGGTAATTTCAAACAGATTTTTTACAAAGACGACATCAAACTGCCGATTGTGCTTATTATGGCGAGTGATTTTGTGCTTGGATTTACCTATTATGTTCTTCTCTTCTTACTTAGGGGAAGATTTCACTTTATGCATTATCTGACAAGCATTATGATACCGGAGGTCGTATACACGATTGTGGTTACACTTGTGCTGTATCCGTTTATCCGGTTTGTGACAGGAAAACTGGAACAGGGAGAAAAAAGGAGCGAGGATAGTTTTGCTTAGATCGATCAAAGAATCTGTTCTGAATATGATAACGTCCAGAATTTTCGTTTTGATCTTGGTGTTTTTTGCATTGTTTGGCGTTCTGGTATACCGGTTGTTTGAACTTCAGATTGTTCACGGGAATGAATATCTGGATAATTTTAAATTGACGATACGAAAAGAGAGAACGATTCCGGGCACGCGTGGTAATATTTATGACATGAACGGAGAACTTCTGGCATATAACGAGCTTGCATATTCCGTTATGATTGAGGACGTATATGAGTCCGGAAGCGGGAAAAACAGACGTTTAAATGATACGATTTCCACACTGATTGATATGATTGAAGAAGGTGGAGACCGCATTGAGAATGATTTTGATATTGTGCTGGATGAAAATAACAATTATGTATTTACTGTGGAAGGAACGCAGCTTCTTCGTTTTCTTGCCGATGTTTACGGACAGGCTTATACCGATAAGTTGACATATGCGCAGAGAACAGCGACAGCACAGGATGTGATCAATTATCTTGCAGGAACGAAGAAATTCGCTGTCGGCGAGTACATGGACCCGGAAAATACAGATTCGGATTTTATTGTCGGAAGCGGTTACACGAAGGAAAAACTGCTTCAGATTATTACGATACGCTATGCGATGAGCTTAAACGGCTACCAGAAATATATTGCGACAACGGTGGCGAAAGACGTGTCGGAAGAGACGGTTGCGATGGTGATGGAGAACAGTGAGAGTCTCGATGGAGTGTCTGTCACGGAAGATACGGTCCGCAAGTATGTAGATAGTGTTTATTTCTCACATCTGATTGGATATATCGGTAAAATTTCGAATGAAGAATACGAAGGGTTGTCTGCAGAAAATGAGAAATATTCTCTTACGGATATTGTCGGAAAAGCCGGTATTGAACAATATATGGAGACAACCTTGCAGGGGACGAAAGGAACTGAGGTTGTATACGTGGACAACCTCGGTAAGGTGATTGAGACGAGTGACCGGAAAGAACCTTCGGCCGGTAATGATGTTTATCTTACGATTGACAAGGATTTACAGAAGGCGGTGTACAACCTTCTGGAGCAGAAAATAGCCGGTATTCTTGTTTCCAATATCGAAAATATCAAACAATATGTTGCAGACGAAAATGCATCGGCTTCCAAAATCAGAATTCCGATTTATGATGTGTATTTTGCACTTTTCAATAACAATATTATTGATACAGGACATTTTACACACGAAAATGCAAAGGAAACGGAACGGTTGGTGCTGGCTGCATTTGAATCCAAACAGGACTCTGTGGTTGCCAATCTCCGAAGTGAGCTGGAGACAACCGCAACCCCATATGACCGCCTGCCACTTGAGTATCAGGTATATCAACTTGCCATTGTCGATATGCTTGAGGAGAATGATGTGATTAAGATCAGTGAGATAGACAAGGAAGATGAGACCTATCTTGCTTGGAAAAAAGATGAAAATATCAGCATGAGAGAGTATTTGAGTTATTTGATTTCCAGGGGCTGGATTGATATTACAAAGCTTAGTCTTGAGTCGCAGTACTCAGATTCGGAAGAGATTTATCTTAAGCTGATTGATTATATTGCAGAGCATATCGTACATGATTCGTATTTTAACAAGCGGTTGTACAAATATATGCTTCTTGATGACCAAATTACCGGTCGTCAGGTTTGTCTGCTCTTATTTGAGCAAAATATCATTGATGGAACGGACGAGGAAAAAGCAGCTCTTGAGAGCGGTGCCAAGACAGCGTATTCATTTATGATGGATAAGATTAAAAATCTTGATATTACACCGGCGCAGCTTGCACTTGATCCGTGTTCCGGGTCCTGCGTTGTTACGGATACCAATACCGGCGAGGTGCGCGCCTGTGTGACATACCCGGGATATGATAACAATCGCTTGACGAACTCGATTGATTCTGAGTATTATAACAAGATTTACAACGACTTATCCCAGCCGATGTGGAATTATGCAACGCAGCAGCTGTCAGCACCAGGTTCCACGTTCAAGATGGTTTCAGCAACCACAGCCCTTGAAGAGGGCGTTGTAAGCGCGGGAGAAGATATTATCTGCCGCGGAACATGGGATACGATTAAGCCGGTTGCAAAATGCTGGATTTCACCAAGTGCACATGGGGCGCTCAGTATATCCGGAGCTATCGGTAATTCTTGTAACTGTTATTTTTATGAGACAGGATATCGCTTGAGCCGTCTGGACGGTGTTTATGACAGTGATACAGGTTTATCCAAGCTGGCATTTTATGCGGACCAATTTGGATTATCAGATAAATCCGGAATTGAGATTTCGGAAAGTGCACCGAAGGTGTCGGATTTTGATGCGATTCGTTCGTCCATCGGACAGGGGAATAACAACTATTCCACCGTCGGACTTGCACGGTATGTGACAACAGTTGCAAACGGCGGAAATTGTTACAATCTCAGCATTCTTGATAAAACAACTGATTCGGAAGGGAATCTGTTGAAAGATTACACACCGGAACTCAGGAATAAGGTTGAAATTTCACAATCGACATGGAATGCGATTCACTCCGGCATGAGACAGGTGGTACAGGATAAAGCCTACTATGAAGGACTGGCTGTGAATGTGGCGGGAAAAACCGGTACGGCACAGGAAAACAAAAAACGTCCGAACCATGCACTTTTTGTGTGCTATGCTCCTTATGAGGCTCCTGAGATTGCGATAGCAACGCGTATTGCATACGGTTATGCTTCCGACAATGCGGCGCAGATGACGAAAGATGTAATCATGTATTATTTCGGACTCGAAGAGGTGGAAGAACTGATTACGGGAACGGCAGAAGATGAAAATGCAACACAGGTGACCGGTGATTAAGCTTAGGAAAGGATGATGACATGAAAGAAAAGGTCAGACTGAAAAGTTTTTCGAGTGGAATAAAAATTGTGATAGCTGATGAAGCGACACTCGAGGAAATTCTGGCTGAGATTTCGGAAAAGTTCAGAGAGTCCGAAAAATTCTTCGGGAAGGCGAAGCTTGCGGTCACATTTGATGGAAGAAAAAATACACCGGAGGAAGAGGACGCCATTTTGGATTGCATACAGGAGACAAGCAGTGTGAATATTGTTTGTGTTGTATCTGACGAAAACGGGGAAGTATTTGACCGCGCGGTCGGCTCCTATGCACAACTTCTGGAAAGTGACTCCGCACAGTTTTTCAGGGGAAGCCTGACAGACAAAAATGTGCTTGAGACAGAGCAGAGTATTATCATTTTAGGAAATGTGGAAAAAGGAAGTTGTGTCATATCCAAAAAGGATATTATCGTGCTTGGGAATCTGGAGGGATCTGCTTATGCGGGAGCGGACGGGAATCCGCATTTTGTCGCAGCACTTTCCATGAATCCGGAATCCTTGCGTATCGGTGAACACAAAGGAAACAACAAAGGAAAAGGCTTTTGGGGGCGCAAAAAACAAACGTCTCCGCAGATGGCATACCTGAAAGGAGAAGAGATTGTCTTTGATGATCTTATGAATACGGAAGAATTACTGCAGACACTCGATTGACGAGATGCAGGGGACAAATATTTCATGAAAGATGAGGAAAAATTATGAGTGAAGTAATTGTCATCACATCCGGAAAAGGCGGTGTAGGAAAAACTACAACGACAGCAAACATAGGAACAGGACTTGCCTATCTTGGAAAGAAAGTAGTACTGATAGATACCGATATCGGACTTCGTAATCTCGATGTGGTTATGGGTCTGGAAAACCGGATTGTCTACAATCTGGTTGATGTTGTGGAAGGGCATTGCAGGATAAAGCAGGCCTTGATTAAAGACAAACGTTATCCCGGACTTTATCTGCTTCCGTGTGCACAGACACGGGATAAGACAGCAGTAAATCCGGAACAGATGAGAAAGCTGACACAGCAGCTCAAAGACCAGTTTGATTACATATTGCTTGATTGTCCGGCGGGAATTGAGAGAGGTTTTCAAAATGCGATTGCAGGAGCGGACCGTGCAATTGTTGTAACAACGCCGGAGGTGTCAGCCATCCGCGATGCGGATAGGATTATCGGACTTTTGCATGCATACGAAGTCGGAAAAGTTGACCTTGTCGTAAATCGTCTGCGCAGTGATATGATTCGCCGTGGAGATATGATGAGTGTAGCGGATGTTGTCGATATTTTATCTGTTGATTTGATTGGGGCGGTATATGACGATGAGGAGGTCGTTGTCTCGACCAATCACGGCGAACCGCTTGTCTGTGGACAGAGTATCGCGGGCAGAGCTTATATGAACATTTGTAACAGAATATTGGGAGAAGAGGTTCCAATCTTTGACCCGGAAAAAGAGAAGTCGGTCTGGTTCCGTTTTGCCGGTATTTTCCAGAAGAATTAAGGAGGGTCAGAGCATGAGCATAAAAGGTTTGTTTCACAAAAAAAGATCAAAAGATGTTGCGAAGGACAGACTTAAGATTCTCCTGATTTCGGATCGCTTTAACTGTTCCCCGGAAATGATGGAGCTCATTAAAAAGGATATTGCAAAAGTGTTATCGCGATACATTCAGATTGAGCCGGGGAAAATGGAAATAGAAGTCAGCAAACGAAAAATAAACGTATTTTGGTGAGAACATGCTAAAGAGATATCGCGTCAGAGATTATGATTTTAAATTAATACTTATGTTGGTTGCCCTGACGGTCATCGGAATTCTTGTGATCGGGAGCGCAAATGAGTCCTACCAGTCCAAACAGATTCTTGGATTTGTCATGGGCTTGTTCCTGATGGTAGTCATTTCACTTTTTGATTACTCAACGTTCCTCCGATTTTACTGGGTAATATATGTGGCGAATGTACTTTTGCTGCTTTTAGTGGAGATTTTCGGCGAAACAACGAACAATGCGCAGCGCTGGATTTCCATTGCCGGAATCCGTTTCCAGCCGTCGGAGACAGCCAAAATTATGTTGATTTTATTTTATGCACAGTTTATTATGAAACATAAGGAAAACATCAGTTCTCTGAAGACGATACTGATGATGATAGCGCTGTTGATACCGCCGCTTTTGCTTATATACAGACAGCCTGATTTGTCGACGAGTATCATGATTGGACTATTGTTCTGTGCGCTTCTTTTTATCGGAGGGCTGAGTTATAAAATTATATTCGGGGTACTTGTCGTCGTCATTCCTGCTGCCATCATTTTTCTGGCGATTGTGCTGCAACCGGATCAGGAATTGATTAAAGACTATCAGCAGACGCGTATTCTGGCATGGCTGAATCCTGAGGAGTATTCGACAACACAGGGGTATCAGCAAGATAATTCCAAAATAGCCATCGGAAGCGGACAATTGCTTGGAAAAGGGCTCAATAATAATGAAATCAGTTCTGTAAAGAACGGTAATTTTATCTCGGAGCCCCAGACGGATTTTATTTTCGCAATTGTCGGGGAAGAACTTGGTTTTTTGGGTGGATGTACGGTTATTGTTCTCTTGTTGCTGATTACCTTTGAATGCCTGATGGCAGCGAGAAAGGCGAAGGATCTTGCAGGAACACTGATTGCTTCGGGAATGGCAACGCTGATAGGTTTTCAAAGTTTTATTAACATTTCGGTTGCGACGGGAGTTTTGCCGAATACCGGAATTCCGTTGCCATTCGTTAGCTATGGTTTAACATCACTGCTCAGTCTGTACATCGGTATGGGGGTAGTACTGAATGTACGCTTGCAGTGTGTCAGAAAATATACGTAATTTGAGAGAGGGTGTTACATATGAATATTGCACTGATTGCACATGATGCCAAAAAGAAACTTATGCAGAATTTCTGCATTGCATACAGAGGGATTTTAAGCAAAAATGAACTGTATGCGACCGGAACGACGGGACGTTTGATTGAAGAGGTAACCAATCTGAACATTCACAAATATCTGGCGGGACATCTCGGAGGAGCGCAGCAGCTCGGCGCGCAGATTGAACACAACCAGATTGACCTTGTTATCTTTTTGCGTGACCCGTACACACAGAAAATTCACGAGCCGGATGTTAACAATTTAGTCCGTCTTTGTGATATGCATAACATTCCGCTTGCAACGAATCTTGCGACAGCGGAACTTCTCATTAAATCTTTGAGCAGAGGAGACCTTGAGTGGCGTGAAATGTACAAATAAAAGAAGCAGAATAACAGCAATACTGTTCCTGGCGTGTCTGCTACTCGGTGGATGTAATGGTAATCAGCTTCCGATGGCATATGACCCGGAAGTAAATGTAAGTGCATATCGTTTTGAGAAGAGTAGTTCCAGCGCAGGTGAAGAAGGAAAAGCGAGCCCGTTTGCAGAGCAGCTTTGTCTGCAGGACGAGGAGACGCTTCCTACTGGAGCGGTGGATTTATCTGAAGCACTTTCCGGTGTGTTATGTGATATTAACGGAAAACGGATTGTTTATGCCAAGGATGAGAATCTTCAGCTTGCACCTGCTTCTCTTACGAAGGTACTTACAGCGCTTGTCGCATTGAAACACGGGGAACTGGATATGGTTCTTACAGCATCCGAAAATGTTAAAATTAATGAAAGCGGAGCAACGCTTCTCGGTCTTGAACCGGGAGATAAGATGACACTTGATCAGGCACTTCACGCGCTTTTGATGCAGTCTGCGAACGATGTTGCAGTCATGATAGCTGAAAATATCGGGGGCAGTGAGGAGGCTTTTTGTGAGATGATGAATGCGGAAGCCAAGGCGCTCGGTGCCACGAATTCCAATTTCAAAAATCCTCATGGACTGACACAGGATGATCATTATTCCTGTGCGTATGACATGTATCTGATTTTTCAGGAAGTAATGAAATATTCCGAGTTTACGCAGATTATCCATCAGGATGCATATGAGACAATTTATTATGATGCTGAGGGTAATGCGAAGGAATATTCCTGTGCCACCACTAATTTGTTCCTGCGCGGAGATTATACACCGCCGGAAGGAATTTCTGTTGTCGGGGGAAAGACCGGTACGACAGCGGCAGCGCGTAATTGTTTGATTCTTCTCAGTAAAGATTCTTCGGGGAACCCATATGTTTCCGTTATTTTGAATTGCAGCGAGAGACAGTATCTTTATCAGGAAATGACCGGGTTACTTGATCAGATTTAAAATGACAGGAATCTATAAAAAAAGTGGAAAATGGTTGTTTTTTATTAGGATATAATTTATAATAAATAATATCGGAAGAGAGCAAAGAAACATCAATTTGCACAAATTTTCCGAAATGACACATATCAATAGGAGGGCTTACATATGGTTCAGTTAATTGTTGGCAATAAGGGTAAAGGAAAAACAAAACATCTTTTAGATAAGGTAAACGCACAGGTGCTGGATGCTACCGGTAATATCGTATACCTTGATAAGAATAGTAAACATATGTATGAGCTGAATAATAAAGTCAGACTGATTAACGTATCTGATTACATGGTTTCAACAAGTGAAGAGTTTGTTGGATTCCTCTGTGGCATCATTTCTCAGGATCATGATTTGCAGATGATGTTCCTTGATAACTTCTTAAATATCGCATATTTGGAAGATAAAGATATTTCACCAATCATCGATAAACTTGAAAAACTTGGCGAGACATTCGGAATTGACTTCGTACTCAGTGTCGGAGTGAATGAAGATGAATTGCCGGAGGCATTAAAAGAAAAGGTTATCGTATCTTTATAATGAGAATGAATATTAGGCCTCGGATTGCTGTCCGAGGCTTTTTCTTAGGAGAACAGTGTGGCGGAAAAGAGTAATAAGATTACCAATATAAATGAATACAGACCGGGAAAAATCCATATGAATCCGGGTATGATTGTGTTTATAGTCATTCTTGTTTACATGATTATCTGTATGATTATGTACTTTAATACGAAACATATTGTCGGATATGAGGTTGTGGAAGGTTCCCTGAGTGTACCGAATGTATATGAGGGAATTGCCCTCCGAGATGAGACAGTATATTCTGCGAGCGGAACAGGTTATATTAACTTTTTTGCAAGGGAAGCAGAACATGTAGCATGCGGTGATTTGATTTATACGCTTGACAGTTCCGGTAAAATTGCCGAAATGATGGAGTCAAGCGAGGAGGAAATTTTATTTTCTGACAGAGACCTCGGAGATATTCAGAATAATATTATTCATTTCCAGAATTCTTTCACGGCAAAAGATTTTGAAAAGGTATATGATTTTAAGGGACAGGTGGATGGAATGGCACTCAAACTGTCCAATTACAATATGCTCAGCAACATCAATTCCATTCTCGGAAGTTCGGCGGACAATGTTTCGTTTCAGTATGCGCCGACCAGCGGTGTTGTTGTGTACGGTATTGATGGATATGAGGATTTGAAGGCTGAGAATGTCACAAACGAGATGTTTGGTCAGGAGCAAAAAATACAGGAACAACTCGAGGCAAATCAGCTTGTCGGTGCGGAGGATAAGGCGTATAAGCTTTTAAAATCCGAGGATTGGTCTATTGTCATTCCTATGGAAAAAACGCGTGCACAGGAGCTGTTGGAAGAAGAGTATGTCGAAGTAAAGTTTTTGAAGAATCAATATACTTCATGGGCAAGAGTAAATGTTCTTGAAAATGCGGACGGAACTTACTTAAAGCTTGATTTTACCAATTCCATGATTACGTTTGCGACGGACCGTTACATCGACCTTGAAATATTATATCATCAGGAAAAAGGGCTTAAAGTACCAAACAGCGCGATTGCGGAACAGGAATTCTTTTTGATTCCGATTGCATACAGACAGGATGCTATGAGTGGTGGGACCACCGGTAAGTTTTTGCGCGAGAGTTACAATGAAGAAGGCGAGCTTGTCACCAAAAATGTCGAGGCGAAAATATATTTCGCAGATGATGAGTACTATTATGTAGATACGAGTAATTTTAAAATCGGTGACCATATTTGTAAGACGGATTCGGCGGAGAAAATGCAGATTAGCAAGGTGGGAACGCTTATCGGTGTTTACAATATTAACAAAGGTTATGCGGATTTCACATCCATCACGATTTTGTATTCCAACGAAGAATATTCGATTGTCAAGTCCAATACGAAATACGGTCTCTCGGAATATGATTACATTGTGCTTGACGCTTCGACTGTCAATGCGGATGATTTTATTTATGAATAAGATGTTTATGATGCAGGAAGGATGAAGCGAATGCTTACTCAAAATTATGATACAGTCTATGAAAATATGAAAACTGCCTGTGAAAAAGCGGGACGAGAGCAGGAGGATGTAACGCTGATTGCAGTCAGCAAAACGTATCCGGCGGAGGATATCTCAAAATTGTATGCCCATGGGTGTAGGGATTTCGGTGAAAATAAAGTACAGGAGCTTTTAGAAAAATACGAGGTATTACCGAAAGATATTCGTTGGCATATGATTGGTCATCTGCAACGCAACAAGGTGAAATATATTGTGGATAAGGTGCATCTCATTCACAGTGTCGATTCTTTGCGACTTGCAGAGGAAATCAGTAAGGAAGCACTCAAAAAGAATGTGACGGTCAATATACTGATAGAGGTCAATGTTGCACAGGAGGAGTCAAAATTCGGATTGAAAACGGAGGAAACGGCAGCACTTGTGGAACAGATTTCAGCATTGCCGGGCATCTGTGTCAAAGGTCTTATGACGATTGCTCCGTATGTGGAAAATGCAGAGGAAAATCGACAGTATTTCCGAAATTTAAAGCAATTATCTGTTGACATAATGCATAAAAACATTGATAATGTAACTGTGGGTTCTCTTTCCATGGGAATGAGTGGTGATTACTGCGTTGCAGTTGAAGAAGGTGCTACTTATATCAGAGTCGGAACGAGTATTTTCGGGGAGAGAGATTACAGTCAGAAAATGTAAATGTGTAAGGAGAAAAATCATGGTATTAGATAAGTTAATCAATTCAATGAAGTTAAATCCGGATGAATATGATGATTATGATGATGAATATGATACAGAGGAAGAATATTTAGACGAGAAACCGAAAAAGAAAGTATTTGCTAAAGCGGAGGAAGATGAATATTTAGACGAAGCTCCGAAAGCAAAACCGACACCGAAAGTAACACCTATGAAACAACAGCCGAAAAGAGGGGTGAGTGGAATGGAAGTTTGTGTAATTAAACCGACAACAGTAGAAGATGCAAGAGAAATCACAGAGACATTGCTTGCGAACAGAACCGTAGTTCTTAATTTAGAAGGACTTGATGTGGACGTCGCACAGAGAATTATCGATTTTACATCCGGTTCATGTTTTGCGATTGCCGGTAATCTTCAGAAGATTTCACATTATATCTTCATTATTACCCCGGCAAGTGTTGATATTTCAGGCGATTTTCAGGATATTTTGGCTGGTTCATTTGATGTTCCTTCCATTAATTCCGAATTATAAATCGCAGATTAATATTTAAAAGGATAATACATATGAGATATCTGCAAAACTTCCTGTCCATCGGCAGGAAGTTTTGTTCGGTCATAAGGAGGAATTATTTTGATTACAACTTTAGAATCAAATGTAATGGCGGTTAATAAGGATAAGAAGTTCTGTTACCCGATTGTATTTGAAGATAGTTTTGAAGCACTTGAAAAAGTATGGAAAGAAAATGAACTTTCCGCGCGTAAAATCTGCATTGTGACAGATTCCAATGTGGAACCGATTTATGCGGAAGAAGTGAAAAAAGAATTGGAAAAGGTATGTGATACATGTCTCGTTTATGCCTTTGCGGCCGGAGAAGAGAACAAAAATCTTGATGTTGTGCAGGCATTATATGCGTTTCTGATTGAAAATCATTTTGAGAGAAAAGATATGCTTGTGGCACTTGGCGGTGGAGTTGTCGGAGATTTAACAGGATTTGCGGCAGCGACATATCTTCGTGGAATTTCCTTTGTACAAATTCCGACGACATTGCTTTCTCAGGTTGACAGCAGTATCGGCGGAAAGACAGGTGTTGATTTTTCTCATTATAAAAACATGGTCGGTGCATTTTATATGCCTAAGCTGGTATATATGAATCTTAATACGCTTTCTACTTTACCTGAAAGACAGTTTTATGCCGGAATGGGAGAAGTTCTTAAATCGGCATTGATTAAGGACGGAACATTTTACGGTTGGATTATCAACAATCTCTATGAGATTTATGAAAAGGATCCGGAAGTTATCCGGTTAATGGTTTATAACTGTTGTAATATCAAACGTCTTGTGGTTGAGAAAGACTGGGGCGAAACAGGCGAACGCGCACTTCTTAATTTCGGACATACCATCGGACATGCGATTGAAAAAGCGAAAGGATTTGAGCTTTTACACGGCGAGTGTGTTGCGCTTGGAATGGTAGCTGCTTCTTTTATTGCATATAAGAGACAGCTTCTGTCTTTTGACGAGTATTATGAAATCAGAGACATGTTTGTTCCGTTCAATTTACCGATTACCGTGGAGGGCATTGACCCGCAGGAAATCGTGAATTTGACCAAGAGTGATAAAAAGATGGAAGAAGGAAAAATCAAATTTATCCTTCTGAAAAAAATCGGAAAAGCTTATATTGATACGACTGTGACGGAGGAAGAACTTCTTGCGGGTATCAACGAGATTTATGTAAGTGACGAGGAAAAATATGACTAAAAAATTATCGCCGAAAAAGAAAAAAATAATACAGCTTTGCGTGGATTTGTTTATTTTTGCAATTCTCGTGGTACTGGATCAAGTGACCAAAATGATTGCAGTGGAACATTTAAAAGACAAGCCTTCCATTGAACTGATTCCGGGGGTATTCGAACTTCAATATTTGGAGAATCGAGGTGCTGCTTTCGGAATGCTTCAAAACGGAAAAGTGTTCTTTGTATTTGCAGCGGTTGTCATGCTGACTGCGATTGTTTTTGTACTTATCAAGGCTCCGGTGTCACGGAAATATCGTCCTTGGCATGTGTTTCTTGTCATGATTGCAGCAGGTGGTATCGGGAATATGATTGACAGACTCAGGCTGGATTATGTCGTTGATTTTTTCTACTTCAGTTTGATTAATTTCCCGATTTTCAATGTAGCTGACATCTTTGTGTCGGTAGGAACCTTTTTGTTTGTTGTTTTTATTTTGTTTTTCTGTAAAGAGGAAGATTTACAATTTATTTCCCTCAGTATTCAGAAAAAAAACAACTATCGCAGACCGAAATAAACAGGGGCGGTAAAAGTTGAGAGAAGAAAAAATTGTGCTGGATATAACAAGTGATATAGAGGATGAGAGAATTGACAAGGTACTTGCGCAGAGTATGGATACCTTGTCGCGATCGTTTCTCCAAAAGCTGTTAAAAGATGGCAAAGTATTTGTGAACGGGAAAGCCGTGAAAGCAAATTATAAAGTAAAAGAGGCGGACCGGATAGAGTTTCAGATTCCACCGGCGGTAGAGCCGGATATTGTGGCGGAAGACATTCCTTTGTCCGTTTTGTATGAAGATGACGACGTTTTGGTTGTCGATAAACCCAAGGGAATGGTAGTTCATCCGGCGGCGGGACACTATAGCGGTACACTTGTAAATGCGGTAATGTTCCGTTGTAAAGACAAGCTGTCCGGTATCAACGGAGTGCTTCGCCCGGGTATTGTGCATCGCATTGATATGGATACAACAGGCTCCATTCTCATATGTAAAAATGACCGGGCGCACAATCACATTGCACAGCAGCTAAAAGACCACAGCATTTCCCGCAAATACAGAGCGATTGTATGCGGCGTCATAAAAGAAGACTCGGGAGTGATTGAAGGAGCCATCGGTCGGGATAAAAAAG
The DNA here is from genome assembly GCA_015056905.1 of Lachnospiraceae bacterium. Lineage (GTDB taxonomy): Bacteria > Bacillota > Clostridia > Lachnospirales > Lachnospiraceae > SVFI01. The sequence goes on along the minus strand of SVFI01000003.1, from coordinate 7,073 downwards.
ACCGCAAAAAGATGGCGGTTACTCCGGATGGTAAGCATGCGGTAACGCATTACAAAGTACTTGAGCGGTTTAAGGAACATACGTATGTAGAATGTGAGCTTGAGACCGGACGCACACATCAGATTCGTGTACACATGTCTTCAAAAGGATTTCCTCTTCTCGGAGATGAAATTTACGGAAGAGGTAAAAGTAAATACAAATGTCAGGGACAGTGTTTGCATGCTATGGTTCTCGGATTTGTACATCCGGTCAGTGGCAAATATATTGAAACGGAAGCACCGCTTCCTGAATATTTTAAACATCTGCTGGAGATTTTGTAGCTTGAGCAGATGGTATTATGAGAGGAACATATGACCAAAAAAGATTTTTTAGATTTATGTGATAAACGATATATTTATCTCGACGGAGCGACAGGCTCCAATTTGCAGAGAAAAGGGCTTGCAGCGGGAGAATGTCCGGAGACTTGGATTTTAGAACATCCGCAGGCACTTGTCGAGCTACAAAAAGCGTATGTTGATGCAGGGACGAACATTCTTTATGCACCGACATTTACTGCGAATCGTATCAAGCTCGCTGAGTATGGTATGCAGGATAGAGTCGATGAAATCAACCGAAGACTTGTTTCCCTTTCGAAGCAGGCGGCGGGAGATAAAGCATACGTTGCAGGTGATATTACGATGACCGGTCAGCAGCTTGCGCCGATGGGAACTTTAGATTTTGAAGAACTGATTGATATATATAAAGAGCAAATACAGGCGCTTGTAGACGGCGGTGCTGATTTACTTGTTATCGAGACGATGATGAGTTTGCAGGAAGCGCGTGCTGCACTGATTGCAGCGAAAGAAACGTCTGAGCTTCCGGTGATGGTAACATTGACATTTGAGTCGGACGGAAAGACTTTATTCGGATCAGACCCTGCAACAGCCATGGTTGTATTGCAGTCGCTCGGAGCATCCGCAGTCGGTGTCAATTGTTCGACGGGACCTGAGGAGATGGCTGAGGTTGTACGTGTGATGAAATCGGTTGCCAAGGTTCCTGTCATCGCGAAACCGAATGCAGGATTGCCTGCACTTGATGCTGACGGAAACACAATATATGAAATGGATCCGGAGCAGTTTGGTGAAGCAATGAAAATGATTGCCAAAGCGGGATCAACCATTATGGGCGGTTGTTGCGGAACGACACCGGAACACATTGCAGCACTTGTATCCGGAACAAAAGACTTATTTGATGATTGCGGAAAGCTTACCGGAGAAAAAGTGCATCTGCGTCATCTGGCAAGTGAGAGACAGACGCTCAGTTTTGGTTTAGATGATAAATTTATTCTTATCGGCGAGAGAATTAATCCGACCGGAAAGAAGAAATTTCAGGAATCCATTCGAAACGGTGATTTTTCAATGGTGGAAGAATTTGTATCACAGCAGGAAGCGGGCGGTGCACAGGTTCTTGATATCAATATGGGTATGAGCGGTATTGATGAGAAGGCAACGCTTCTTCAGGTGATGGAGGATGTGGCGCTTTTGACCAAGCTTCCGCTTTGTATCGATTCCTCATACGTGGATGTGCAGGAAAGTGCTCTGCGCAGATATCCGGGTCGTGCGCTTATCAATTCGGTATCGCTTGAGACGGAAAAATTCGAAAAACTACTTCCTCTGGCAAAGAAGTACGGTGCTATGTTTATTCTGCTTCCTTTGTCTGATGAGGGGCTTCCGAAATCACTTTCCGAAAAGAAGGAAATTATACATAAAATTATGGACCGTGCACTTTCGCTCGGTTTAACCAAAGAGGATATCATTGTTGACGGTCTTGTGACAACGGTCGGCGCGAATCCAAATGCAGCGCTGGAGACACTGGAGACAATTCGTTATTGTAAGCAGCTCGGACTTGCAACGGTCTGTGGGTTATCGAATATATCCTTCGGACTTCCGGAGAGAGGATATATCAATGCAACATTTCTTACAATGGCGATTGCAAACGGATTAACAATGGCGATTGCAAATCCGAATCAGGAGCTGCTTACAAGTTGTATGCTTGCAAGTGATTTGTTATTGGCAAAAGAAGGAGCGGATTTGCGTTATATTACAACAATGAATGCCCGAAAAGAAGCATTGGATGGAGCAGTCGGAGCAAATGTAGAAGTCAAAGCGTCCCTCACTGCACAGGAAAAAGTATACCAGGCAGTCTTAAAGGGAAATAAAAAACAGATTCTCACACTTGTGCAGCAATGTTTGGATGATGGTATAGAGCCAAAGACCTTACTTGATGAAACGCTTCTTAAGGCGATCAATGAAGTCGGGGATTTGTTTGACAAAGGAAAGTATTTCCTTCCGCAGCTCATTGCCGGTGCGGAGTCGATGAAGATGGCAGTAGAGTACTTGGAACCGATGTTACTCAAAGACAACGACAGTTCGCCGAAGGCAACGATTGTTCTTGCGACAGTAGAAGGAGATATTCACGATATAGGTAAGAATCTCGTGGTTTTGATGCTTAAAAACTATGGTTTCCGAGTCATTGATTTAGGAAAAGATGTTTCTGCTGATAAAATTATTGAGACAGCTGTTGCCGAGAAAGCAGATTTGGTCGGACTTTCTGCGCTTATGACGACGACAATGCAGCAGATGCGCACGGTGATTGATGAGGCACGAAAACAGAATCAACATATGAAATTTATGGTTGGAGGTGCTGTGATTACGCAGGAATATGCGGATGAAATCGGTGCGGACGGCTATGCAAAGGATGCAGCGGAGGCGGTCAGGGTTGCAACAAGACTCCTCGGACTGTAATATAACGATAGAAAATAAAAAGGATAGGTGAACATATGTTAGGAGCAGATGCAATGGTAAAATGTCTGGAGATGGAAGGGGTAACTTCCGTGTTCGGATATCCGGGTGTAGCGATTTGCCCGTTTTATAACAGTATTTTAGATTCAGAGATAGAAAGTGTACTTGTGCGTACGGAGCAGAACGCTGCGCATGCTGCAAGCGGATTTTATCGTGTGTCGGGCAAAGTCGGTGTCTGTGCTGTGACGAGCGGTCCGGGAGCAACGAACTTAATTACAGGAATTGCAACGGCGTTTGCGGATTCCGTTCCGATGATTTGCATTACCGGACAGGTAGACAGTGAGCTGCTTGGAGGTGACGTGTTCCAGGAAGCGGATATTACGGGAGCTGTTGAAAGTTTTGTGAAATACAGTTATCTCGTGCGTGATGTGGATGATATTCCGAGAATTTTTAAAGAGGCATTTCATATTGCAACAACAGGACGAAAAGGACCGGTTCTTATTGATGTTCCGATTGATGTACAGAATGCAACCATTTCTAAGTTTAAATATCCGGAAGAGGTAAAACTCCGAACCTATAAGCCGACGGTAAAAGGTAACATGGCGCAGATTAAAAAGGTGGTAAAAGAGCTTGCAGATGCAAAGCGTCCGCTGATTTGTGCCGGTGGAGGCGTCCTTTTGGCGGATGCGAGAAAAGAGCTTTTAGAGTTCTCACATAAATTTAATATTCCGGTGGTTTCCACCATGATGGGAATCGGTGTGATGCCGACGGAAGATGAAATGTATTACGGAATGGTCGGTAATAACGGAAAACCATACGCAAACCGTGCGATGAATGACTGTGATTTGCTAATTATGGTAGGAGCACGTGTGGCAGACCGTGCCATCAGCCAGCCTGACCTTATTATCAGCAATAAACTTTTGGTTCATATTGATGTTGACCCGGCGGAAATCGGAAAGATTGTCGGTCCTCACATTCCGCTTGTCGGCGATTGTAAGTCGATTTTTGAAGATTTGCTTGAGCAGGATATCAAAGGTGATTTCTCAGAGTGGAAAGCAACGCTTGATGAGTATGCTGCGACGATGGAGCGCAAACGCAATGTGTCGGATGCATATGTTGACCCGGCAGCGTTTATCCAGATGTTATCACGCAAACTTCCGGACGATGCGGTTTATGTGGCAGACGTCGGTCAGAACCAGATTTGGTCCTGCGGTTATCACATTGTAAAGCAGGGAGACTTTTTGACTTCCGGAGGTATGGGAACGATGGGATATTCCATCCCGGCTGCAATGGGGGCCAAATACAGTATGCCTGAAAGAGAAGTTGTTGCAGTATGCGGTGACGGTTCTTTCCAGATGTCCATGATGGAGCTTGCAACGATGCGTCAGCACGGTATTAAATCCAAAGTGATCGTGCTTCGCAACAATTTCCTCGGAATGGTGCGCCAGTATCAGCATTTTACATACGAAGACAATTATTCGGTGGTTGATCTTACGGGAAGTCCTGAGCTTTCCTCCATCGCCGCAGCCTATGATATGCCGTATTTCCTTGTGAAAAACGGAGATGAGATGGAACAGAAAATTGATGCGTTCTTAAAAGAGGACAAAGCATGTCTGATGGAATGTCTGATTGATCCGATGGATCTGGTATAAAGGAGGAGAAAGCGATGAAAAAGATTTATTCTATTTCCGTTGAGAACCGTTCCGGTGTGCTTTGTAAAGTGGCAGGACTTTTCTCAAGAAGATGTTTCAATATTGATTCTCTTGCTGTAGGTGAGACAGACCATCCGGATGTCTCATGTATGACGATTGTCAGCAGCGGAAATCAGAGAACGCTTGAGCAGATTGAAAAACAGCTCAACAAAAAGCTTGATATTATCAAGGTGCGCACGTTCAAAGAAGAACAGAGTATTTCCAGAGAACTTATGCTCATGAAGGTGAAATATAACCGCACGAACCGCAAAGATATCATGGAAATCTGTGACATTTTAAAGGCAGAGATTGTTGATATGTCCAAGAGTTATATGATGATTCAGCTTTGTGATACGCCGGAACGCATCAAACTTTTGATTCAGATGATGAATTCCATCAGTGTTGTTGAGTGTGCAAGAACGGGAACACTCGCACTTATGAAATGTTCCGAAAACGAATAATAGATGAAGGGGAAATAACTGTAGGTTATGGGATGCATGAAACAAGGTCATACGTTGACAAAGCACTCAGACTACTGATACAATGCTGATAAAGCAAAAAAAGAAAGGGTTTGAAAACGAAATGCAAAAAAAGGTATTTCAGATTTTAGTAGATAATACATCCGGTGTTCTGAGTCGTATTTCCGGATTGTTCAGCCGAAGAGGATACAATATCGAAAGTATTACGGCCGGTACGACAGCAGATCCGAGATTTACACGCATTACGATTGTTGCAAGTGGTGATGATGCAATTCTTGACCAGATCGAGAAACAGGTTGCCAAGCTTGTCGATGTTCGCGATATTAAAGAGCTGAAACCGGAATGTAGTGTTTACAGAGAATTAGCCATGGTAAAGGTGAGAGCCGACGCGGTGCAGCGTCAGGGAGTGATTGCACTTGCGAATGTATATCGTGCAAATATCGTTGATGTTGCAACGGACAGTATTATGGTGGAACTTACCGGTAAACAGGAAAAGATTGATGCATTCATTTCGCTGTTGGATGGTTATGAGATTTTGGAGCTTGCCAGAACCGGTATTGCAGGACTCGGCAGAGGAACTGCAGATGTAATATATTTGGATAAAGAGTAAGGTTATGCTGCAGGTGCAGCTATCTATAAAAAGTAAATCAAACATTTTAGGAGGAAATAAAAATGTCACAGGAAGCTAAAATTTATTATCAGGAAGACTGTAATCTTGCAGCTTTAGAAGGAAAAACAATCGCAGTAATCGGTTACGGTAGCCAGGGTCATGCTCACGCATTAAATGCAAAAGAGTCAGGTTGTAACGTAATCATCGGTCTTTACGAAGGTTCTAAATCTTGGGCAAAAGCAGAAGCTCAGGGATTTGAAGTTTATACTGCTGCAGAAGCTGCAAAAAAAGCAGATATTATCATGATTCTTATCAACGACGAATTACAGGCAGATATGTATAAGAAAGATATCGAGCCGAACCTCGAAGCAGGTAACATGTTAATGTTTGCTCACGGTTTCAACATTCACTTCGGATGTATCACACCGCCTGCAGACGTTGACGTTACAATGATCGCTCCAAAGGGACCTGGTCATACAGTAAGAAGCGAATATCAGGTAGGAAAAGGTGTTCCTTGTTTAGTAGCAGTTCATCAGGATGCTTCTGGAAAAGCTCTTGAAAAAGCACTTGCTTACGCACTTGCAATCGGTGGAGCAAGAGCCGGTGTTCTTGAGACAACATTCCGTACAGAGACAGAAACTGACCTTTTCGGTGAGCAGGCAGTTCTTTGCGGTGGTGTTTGTGCACTTATGCAGGCAGGTTTCGAAACATTAACAGAAGCAGGCTATGACCCGAGAAATGCATACTTCGAATGTATCCATGAAATGAAACTGATTGTAGACCTTATCTACCAGTCAGGTTTCGCAGGAATGAGATATTCTATCTCTAACACAGCTGAGTACGGTGATTACATCACAGGACCGAAGATCATCACAGATGAAACTAAGAAAGCTATGAAGAAAGTTCTTTCCGATATCCAGGATGGTTCTTTCGCAAAAGAATTCTTACTTGATATGTCAAATTCAGGACGTCAGGTACACTTCAAAGCAATGAGAAAGCTTGCAGCAGAACATCCGGCTGAGAAGGTTGGAGAAGAAGTTCGTAAGCTTTACAGCTGGAACGGCGAAGAAAAATTCATCGACAACTAATATTGAAGTACATAATTATATGAATTTATACACCCCTGCAATTCGATTGCAGGGGTGTTGTTGTTCGCTAGTCCCTGCGGGGGGAATTTGAAGTGTTTTGTACCTGTTGAAGAACGGCGGGGTATTTGAAGCATTTTGTATCGGTTGAAGACCGGCGGGGTATTTGAAGCATTAATTTGCTTGCGGTACCCCGCTTTTGAAAAAACGGGGCAGTAGAGGTCAAATTTCTTGCGTCTATACCCTGGCAACGAGAAAAAACTGCCAAAAACCGCTGAAAACAGTATCGGGCGGGGTATTACAGACAGAAAACAAGCTTCCATACCCCGCATGAAAATTTAAGTAGATAGGATAATTAGTATCAAGCAAATAATATAACTAAAACTCCCCTTGACAATTCAGCCCAAAAGCACTAGTCTAAAAAAGGA
>SVFI01000012.1 GCA_015056905.1 Lachnospiraceae bacterium | reverse complement strand
TATTAGAGATTATGATAGTTTGTTGATGGAAAAACCACCATATTCGCCACCATATATCCATAAAACAGATAAAGGACAAAGAGTTTCATTTCAAACATGGGTGTGGAATGATGATAAGTATAAACTTGGCTATAATTGATGAGGCTGTTTTGAATGTAGAATATAAATTTACTTATACAAGTGATGGGGGAATGGCTCAGCGTTCATTTACGATTCCTATGAATGAAGAAAATCTCACAGAACTAATAAGTTACTTAGAAAGCAAACTATCGTTGGAGGCGCTTGCAAAAGAGCAAAGGGCATTAATGACTGCAAAGTTAAGAACAATGATTAAGGAGCGAGATAATTATACATGTTGTGAGTGCGGAAATTCAGTTCATAGAGAATCTAATTTGCTACTTGAGATTGATCATATTATGCCGATATCCAAAGGAGGATTGACGCAGGAAGATAACTTGAGAACTTTATGTTGGAAGTGTAATCGAAAAAAGGGAGCAAAGCTGATTTAAGAGTTTTACAAGGAAAGGAATCAAAGGAATAAAATTGAAATATCATATTATGATAAATAGTACAAGATTCAGTAAGCTAGTGTGTTTAAATGAAAGATAACTTTCAGTCTTACTGAGAGATTGAAAGCACGCATGAATTTCAGTTTGTATAAGATGATTTCATAATGAAAGTCTCCAATCTGATAATTTACATTTTGTCCCGGACATGGTATATTGATACTGTTGTTCGGGCGCTTTTTATATAGTGCGGGCAAAGTGATTTGGAAACACAGGAGGAAATATTTAACATGAAATTAGGTATCGTGGGTCTGCCGAATGTCGGCAAAAGTACCCTTTTTAATTCATTAACAAAAGCAGGAGCAGAGAGCGCCAACTATCCGTTCTGTACGATTGATCCGAACGTCGGAATCGTACCGGTGCCGGACGAGCGTTTGAAACTTCTCGGAGATATGTATCAGTCCAAAAAGGTAACACACGCAGTGATTGAATTTGTGGATATCGCCGGTCTTGTGAAAGGTGCTTCTAAAGGGGAAGGACTCGGTAACCAGTTCCTTTCCAACATCCGCGAGGTGGATGCGATTGTGCATGTGGTGCGTTGCTTTGAAGATGCAAATGTTGTACATGTTGACGGTAGTGTAGATCCGATTCGTGACATTGAGACAATCAATCTTGAATTAATTTTCTCTGATATTGAAATACTGGAAAGAAGAATGGCTAAAGTTGTCCGCGGCGCAAGAAACGATAAGACGCTTGCGAAGGAAGAGGATTTGCTCAAACGTCTGAAAGCACATCTTGAGGACGGAAAGATGGCCAAGACTTTTGAGACGGATGATGAGGATGAAATCGGATTTATCGGAACTTACAATCTTTTGACCGGAAAACCTGTTATTTTTGCGGCAAATGTGGCAGAGGATGAGCTTGCGGATGATGCTGCGTCGAATGCACATGTGGCAAAGGTGCGTGAGTTTGCACAGGAAGACGGAGATGGTGTTTTTGTAATCTGCGCACAGATTGAGCAGGAAATAGCAGAACTTGATGATGACGAGAAGGCAATGTTCTTAGAGGATTTGGGATTATCTGAATCCGGACTTGATAAGCTGATTAAAGCATCCTACACGCTTCTGGGTCTTCACAGCTTCCTGACAGCAGGGGAAGATGAGACGAGAGCGTGGACGATTAAAATCGGAACGAAGGCACCTCAGGCAGCAGGAAAAATCCATACGGATTTTGAGCGCGGATTCATCAAAGCCGAGGTTGTAAATTATAAAGACCTTTTGGAGCATGGTTCCCTTGCGGCGGCAAGAGAAAAAGGTCTTGTCGGAATGGAAGGAAAAGAATATGTCGTGCAGGACGGCGACGTTATCCTGTTTAGATTTAACGTATAAGGAAATACTTTGAGAAGGATATAAGAGAGTCCGGAAGAAAGGATTGTAACATATGGGAAAATGGGACATTGCTTTTCCAAATTTAGGAATTTATCTTGAAAATCTACCGAAGAATTTTGAACTGTTTGGTCTGACCATCGCATTTTACGGATTGATTATCGCAGTCGGTGTCTTTCTCGGCTTTTCGCTGACGAATCACGAGAGCAACCGTCTCGGTTATCCGAAGGATATCTGGTGGGATTTTGCGATACCGGCGATTATCTGTTGTATTCTGGGAGCCAGAATTTATTATGTGGTGTTCAGTTGGGATTATTATAAGGAGCATCTGGATCAGATTATGAATATCCGCGGCGGCGGTCTTGCTATCTACGGCGCGGTTATTGCGGGATTTTTTACATTGCTTGTTTTTTGTAAAATAAGGAAGCAGAATCTGTGGAGGATGGCGGATGTGGCAGTCCTTGGACTTTTGGTAGGACAGATTATCGGACGTTGGGGGAATTTTATGAACCGCGAGGCGTTCGGAGGTTATACGGATGGATTGTTTGCAATGCAGCTTCCGATAGAGGCGGTGCGAAAATCCGATATCTCAGCAGACATCGCAGCGCATATAACAGACGGAGTTAATTATATTCAGGTGCATCCGACCTTTTTATATGAAAGTGTGTTGAATCTGATTCTGTTGCTTGTTTTATGGCTTTACCGTAAGCATAAGAAGTTTGACGGGGATATGATGCTCATTTACCTCGGCGGTTACGGAATTATCCGCTTTTTTGTGGAGGGACTTCGTACCGATCAGCTGCAAATCGGTTCGACAGGAATTGCCGTGTCACAGATGCTCGGACTTATCTTGTTCGTGTTTTCGCTCGGAACACAGGTAATAGTGAGAGTTGCGATGAAAAACGGGCTGAAACAGCGCGAACCGCTGGAAGAGAAAGAATAGAACAGGAAAATGAAATACAAGAATATAGAAGAGAGGCTTTTGCGCCGGATAAAAACGTCCGGACGCAAAGGTCTCTTTTTTTGCTGCTAAGGGATAGGAGTTTGCTGACATTGTACTGCATTTTTTTGAATGTCGGTTTACATAATGTTAATATCTGCGCGGGTGGGGTATTAGAGAATGAAATAAGTGGTCAATACCCCGTTTTGACAGGATTTTGCGCAAATAGTCTCAGCACCGGGGTACAGGGAGATTCTGGAATCTTTCTGTGCCCCGTTTTGACGCAAAGCGGGGTATTTGCATGGAGAAATCACAGTATATACCCCACCGACCAAATACAAGCGCTAAAATACAAGCGCAGTAACAGAAGCGCCGGAGCAAATAAAATATTTTTTCTCAAAAAATGCCCAAATCCACTTGCCAAATCAATTTTTATGAATTAGAATAGTAACCAAGTGGGGGAAAGTGGTGCACAAGGGGTAGAAAGTGGAGTGAAAAGTAAAAAGGTAGACAAGAACCTTGATAAAGAAGACTCCGCTTTCGCAGCAGGTGATAATTATGTTCATGGGTGAGTACAGTCATACAATTGATACCAAGGGTCGACTGATCATCCCGTCAAAGCTCCGAGAGGAACTCGGCGAGAATTTTGTCGTGACCAAGGGGCTTGATGGGTGTCTTTTTGTGTACGCCATGGAAGAATGGAATCTGTTGCATGACCGCTTGAAAGAATTACCGCTTACCAACCCGAATACACGTAGATTAAACCGTTTCTTTCTCGCGAGTGCGTCAAACGGTGAGATAGACAAGCAGGGAAGAGTACTTGTTCCTGCGGTGCTTAGAGAATTTGCAAAGATAGAAAAGGATGTCGTTCTCCTCGGCGTAGGTAACCGAATTGAAATTTGGGACAAGGCAGCATGGGAGAATGAATCGGATTACGGCGATATGGATGAGATTGCGGAGCAGATGGCAGAACTCGGATTCAGCATTTAGGATATAAAGCAGACAGAGGTTATACATGGTTTTTTCACATAAATCGGTTTTATTGAACGAGACAATTGAAGGATTGCAGATTAAGCCGGACGGAGTTTATGTGGATGGAACCCTCGGCGGAGCCGGACATTCGAGCGTCATTGCATCGAAGCTTTCCGAGAAAGGGACACTTATCGGAATCGATCAGGATGCGGCTGCGATTGCGGCGGCAGGGGAGAGATTGGCACCGTATGCTGACAGAGTAAAGATTGTCCGCAGCAATTATGAGAATATGTGTCAGGTCGTAAAAGAGTGCGGGTTCACAGGTGTGGACGGAATTCTTCTTGACCTCGGTGTTTCTTCTTATCAGCTCGATACGCTGGAGAGAGGATTCTCATACAAATATGACACAAAGCTGGACATGCGTATGGATGAGAGACAGACGCTTACGGCTGAGACGATTGTGAATGAGTACAGCGAGATGGAGCTGTTCCGTATTATAAGAGATTACGGAGAAGATAAATTTGCCAAAAATATTGCCAAGCATATTGTGGCAGCAAGAGCAAAAAAGAGAATTGAGACAACTTACGAGCTTAATGAGATTATAAGGGCGGCCATTCCGGCGAAGATGCGTGAAAACGGAGGACACCCTTCCAAGAGGACCTATCAGGCAATCCGAATTGAGTGCAACAGAGAACTCGATGTGCTCAAAGATACTTTGGATGACATGATTGAAATTTTAAATCCGGGCGGAAGGCTTTGTATTATCACCTTTCATTCACTGGAAGACCGGATTGTTAAAACAATTTTTAAAACGAATGAAAATCCTTGTACGTGCCCGCCTTCTTTCCCGGTGTGCACATGCGGCAAAAAGTCGAAGGGGAAAGTGGTAACAAGAAAACCGATTCTTCCGTCGGAAGAGGAGATGGAAGAGAATAGCAGAAGTAAGAGCGCAAAACTGCGAGTGTTCGAAAAATCGCAGTAATAAGAGGCGTGAAATAAGAATTGAGGGTTATGGATATGACGGATAGACAGAGAAGATATGCCTCATACTCCCGAAGTGTGGAAGGTAATACGGTAAGAAAATATAATAATGACTTTGATGTGGTCCGCGAACTTCAGAGAGAACCGAAAAAGCAGGTTGATAAACAGACGCGCCGCAACAGGGAAAAAGCAAGATTTATGAATTTCGGACATGTTGCATTTCTTTTGGCGTGCGTAGGTATGGTGGGAGTGCTTTTGTACGGCTATCTGACATTACAGTCTGCCAATACGGCGGCAGCAGCAGAGGTAGCGGCGCTGGAGAGTCAGCTCAATGCAATGAAACTTGACAATGAGGAAGAGTATAGTAGAATTATGAGTAGCGTGAACCTGGAAGAAATTAAGGTAAGAGCTATCGAGGAGCTTGGTATGCAATATGCGCAGGAAGGCCAGGTTATCGAGGTGCCGTGCGCTACGGACGATTATGTGCGTCAGTATCAGGTGATGCCATAACGCAGTTTATTGCGAGGTGTAAAAACATTGAGTCAGAAAAGACGAAATTCGAAAAAACCAAATATAAAGAAATTCGGACCGAAGAAACAGAAGAAGCTGGTAGTATTATTCGTTATAATACTGCTGGCTTTCGTCGGTTTAAGCATACGTCTTGTATGGATTTACCAGAAGGACGGGGAGAAGTACAAAAAGCAGATTTTGTCCCAGCAGGAGTATGACAGCAAGACTCTGCCATATAAGAGAGGCGAGATTCTTGACGCCAATGAGACGAAACTGGCGTATAGTGAAAAAGTATATAATCTTGTCGTCGATGCGCGTGTCATCAACGAGAGCAAGGCAAAAGATGCTGTGGAAACGACGATTTCGGCACTTTCCAGATATTTTCAGGTGGATACTGCCATGATTCGCGAGCATATCACGCAGAACAAGGAAAATCAGTACTACGTCGTTTTGAAGGCATTAGAGTATGAAAAAGTTGCGCCGTTTCTGGAGGAGCAGGGGAAGAATAAATCGATTGTCGGAGTCTGGTTTGAGGAGGAATACAAAAGAAAATATCCTTATTCCACACTTGCAGCGTCCGTCATCGGTTTTACCGGTTCTGACAACAACGGAACGTTCGGCTTGGAAGAATATTATAATAGTATATTGAATGGAACAAACGGAAGAGAGTACGGATATCTGACGGAGGATTCCACGGTTGAGAGAACGACGATTTCTGCGGAGGACGGCAGTACGATTGTCACGTCCATTGATGTTAATATTCAGAGTATTGTCGAAAAGTACATCCGTGAGTTTAATGAAGCACATAAAGGCGAGTACAGGGAAGGTGAGGACGGAAGTACAAACACGGGAGTTATCGTCATGGACCCGAATACCGGAAACGTGCTTGCAATGGCGGATTATCCGAGTTTTGACTTGAACAATCCGAAGGATTTGACACCTTTTTATACAGAGGAAGAAATCGCGGCAATGACGGATGAGCAGATGTATGAATGTCTGAATCAGATTTGGCGTAATTACTGTATTTCCGATACGTATGAGCCGGGGTCTGTATCGAAGGCAATGACGATTGCAACTGGACTTGATACGGGGAAACTGTCGGGGAATGAGTCCTATAACTGTGAAGGAATCATGGAAGTGAGTAAGCACAAAATCCGCTGCCATAAGCGAATCGGACATGGGACGTTGTCATTATCACAGTGTCTGGAAGAGTCGTGCAATATGGGCCTGATTCAGATTGCCAACACCGTCGGAAAAGATACGCTTACGGATTATTTATACAATTTTAATATCGGATTAAAGACGAACATTGACCTTGCAGGTGAGGCCAGAACGAATACGCTTGTGTACAATCCGGAGAATATGGTGGCATCAGACCTCGCGATTTCGAGTTTCGGACAGGGATACATGGTGAATATGATACAGATGACGTCAGCATTTTCTTCCATCATTAACGGAGGAAAATATTATGAGCCGCATGTTGTGACGGAAATCCGTAATGCGGACGGAACGACGATTGAAAAAATTGAGCCTCGTGTGCTCAAGCAGACAATCTCTTCGACGACATCAGATGAGATGAAAGTATATCTTGCGAATGTGTGCAGTCTCGGAACCGGAACTCCTGCTGTTCCGGCAGGATATCTGATTGGCGGAAAGACGGGAACCGCAGAGAAACAGCCTCGTGGAACAGGAGATTACGTTGTGTCGTTTATGGGATATGCACCGGCGGACGACCCGCAGGTTGTTGTCTATGCCGTGATTGACGAGCCGAACGTGGAAGATCAGCCTCATTCAAGCTTTGCGATGGAACTGGTCAAAGGTATTTTTACGGAAATCCTTCCATACATGAATGTGTTCCGCACAGAGGAGCTTACAGAGGAAGAAATTGCGGAACTGGAGGCGCTGCACATCATACCGGTAAGCGATAACTCGATTCCGGCAGATGAAAATAACGGTGTGCAGTATGAGACGGATGAGACAACGGGATATGTCATTGACCCGAATACGGGCGAACTTCTTGATCCGGATACGTATTCGCCGGCGGAAGGTGTATATTCTAATTTAGATGGAGCCGTCGGAGTGGAACACGTGGAGATTGGTGACGAGTTCTCGGCAGGCGCCGGTTTCTGATGAGATATGAAAACTTTGAATAACCCTGCGAAATGCTTAATAAATTATGGTAACAGGCATTTGCGAGGAATGTATGCGGGGATACAAAACTTATCATCGAAAGAAAGTACTTGTGATATTTTTTTGCTGTCTGGCAGCTATGCTGCTTATCATGGGGCGTCTTGTGTATCTGATGGTTTTCGAATCGGAATACTACACGCAGCAGGCGCTTGAGCTTCATGAGAGAGAGAGGAGTATCAAGGCGGCAAGAGGAGAGATTCTCGACCGCAACGGCAATGTACTGGCTTCCAACAAAACCGTCTGCACGATATCCGTGATTCATTCACAGATAGAGGATGAAGAGGCAGTGACGGAACTTTTGTGCGAGTCGCTCGGGATGGACGAGGAGACGGTGCGGAAAAAAGTGGAGAAAGTTTCTTCGATTGAAAAAATTAAGAGCAACGTACCGAAGGAAATCGGTGATGCCATCAGGAAGGCAGATGTTTCCGGTATCAAAGTGGATGAAGACTACAAACGATATTATCCGTATGGCTTTTTGGCGAGCAAGGTGCTTGGTTTTACCGGGGCAGACAATCAGGGAATTATCGGTTTGGAAGTTATATATGAAGATAAAATGAAAGGGACGGACGGTATCATATATACCGTGACGGACGCGCGGGGAGTGGAACTGGATGCCATCGGCGAAAGCCGGCTGGAACCCGTAGCCGGAAACAGTCTGAAAATCAGTCTGGATGTCAATATCCAGTCGTATGCCACGATGTTGGCGGAGCAGGTGATGAAGGCAAAAGATGCAGAAGGGGTTTCCATTTTGTCGATGAATCCGAAGACGGGTGAAATATACGCCTGTGTCAATGTTCCCGAGTTTGATTTGAATGACCCGTTTACCCTGACTGAGCAATATGTCACACTCCGCGGGGATGCTCTGACAGCCAACGAGCAGGATGAGCGGAACCGGATGTGGAGAAACAACTGTATCAATGATACGTATGAACCGGGATCAACCTTCAAAGTTATCACGGCTGCAGCAGGGCTTTCCGAAGGAGTTGTGAGTGAGGAAGATATGTTTTCCTGTCCGGGATTTTGTGTTGTGGAGGATAGAAGAATCCGGTGCCACAAAGTGGGCGGACACGGGAGTCAGACGTTTACGGAAGCGACGATGAATTCGTGCAATCCGGTCTTTGTCGGCGTCGGACTAAGGCTCGGGACAGATACGTATTATGATTATTTTAAACAATTCGGACTTTTGCAAAAAACGGGAATTGATCTTCCGGGAGAGGCAAATACTATTATGCATAAAAAAGAAGACATCGGACTGGTAGAGCTGGCAACGATGTCATTCGGGCAGTCTTTTCAGGTGACACCGGTACAGCTTTTGACCTGCGTCAGCTCTATCATAAATGGAGGCAATAGAGTGACGCCGCACTTTGGAACAGAGATTTTGGATGCGGATGGGAAGGTTGTGGAAAACTTGCAATATCCGGTGCAGAAAGGCATTGTTTCGGAGGAGATTTCGGCGCGTATGCGGGTAATACTCGAAAAGGTTGTCTCCGAAGGAGGCGGCAAAAACGGACAGGTAGAAGGTTACGCGATCGGCGGTAAGACCGCGACGAGCCAGACACTTCCGAGGGGGAGCGGACGTTACATATCTTCTTTTATCGGATTTGCGCCGGCAGATGACCCTGAAATTATAACACTGGTTGTCATCCAGGCCCCAAAAGGTGTATACTATGGCGGGACGATTGCAGCGCCCGTGGTAAGAAAGCTATATGAAAATATACTGCCTTACATGAAGATAGAAAAGAGCAGTGGAGATACAGAAAGGGAATAAGATATGAATTTTGATTACACAATAGTCATTCCTGCAATTATTGCATTTTGCATCAGTGCACTTTTAGGACCGGTTATGATACCGTTTTTGCGCAGACTCAAAGTCGGTCAAACGGTTCGTGACGAGGGTCCGCAGACCCATCTTCAAAAAAACGGGACTCCGACGATGGGCGGTCTCATTATTTTGACGGCCGTACTTGTGACCTCACTTTTCTATGTGAATGATAATCCGAAAATCATTCCGGTACTGTTTCTGACACTCGGATTCGGCCTCATTGGTTTTCTGGATGATTATATCAAAGTTGTTCTCAAACGTTCCATGGGACTTCGCGCATGGCAGAAGATGGCGCTTCAGATTGTTGTGACCGGGATTTTTGCATATTATGTAGTCAATGTGGCGGGGATTGACCTTGCCATGAAAATTCCGTTTTTTGCCGATAAATATCTGGATTTCGGTCCGGTCGGTAATATTATCTTTTTATTTATAGTTGTTATCGGTACAGTAAACGGTACGAACTTTACGGATGGGCTGGATGGTCTGGCGACAAGTGTGACGAGTCTTGTGGCGACCTTCTTTACCGTGGTGGCAATCGGCTTCGGAAGCGGGATTGAGCCGATTACGTGTGCGGTGGTAGGTGCGCTGCTCGGATTTTTGTTGTTCAACGGATATCCGGCAAGTGTGTTTATGGGAGATACCGGTTCTCTTGCCCTCGGAGGTTTCGTCGCTGCATGTGCATATATGATGCAGTTGCCGTTATTTATTTTGATTGTCGGATTTATTTATCTGGCAGAAGTTGTCTCGGTTATCATTCAGGTAGGATATTTCAAGCTTACGCATGGAAAGAGATTTTTCAAAATGGCACCGATTCATCATCATTTTGAACTTTGCGGTTGGAAAGAGACAAAAGTGGTCGGAGTATTTTCCATCGTGACAGCGATTCTTTGTCTGGTCGCATTAGTTGCAATTTAAGGAGACGGAAAGATGGATTTTAATAAAAAGAAAGTGCTTGTGGTCGGCTCGGGAAAGAGCGGGATTGCGGCAGTGAAACTTTTGCTTGCTGCCGGTGCCAATCCGTATCTTCAGGACGGGAACACCAAGCTGACACAGGAGCAGATGAAAGAAAAACTCGGTGAGGTTACAATCGGAGAAGGACAAAATCTCGGATTTATCATCGGCGATGTGGAAGAGGAAATCAAGGGACAGCTTGACTATGTTGTGCTCAGTCCCGGAGTTCCGACGGACAATGATTTCGTCAATGACCTGCGAGACAGAAATATTCCGATTCTCGGCGAGATAGAACTGGCTTTTACGTTTGAGCAGGGTGATGTGCTTGCCATCACGGGAACAAACGGAAAGACGACGACAACAACGCTTCTCGGTGAAATTATGAAGAATTATAAAGAGAGTATATATGTCGTAGGAAATATCGGTAATCCTTATACGGATGAAGTGACAAAAACGGAAAAAACATCTGTGACGGTGGCGGAGATATCTTCGTTCCAGCTTGAGACAGTACATTCTTTCCGACCGGTTGTGAGTGCAATATTAAATGTCACACCGGATCACCTTGACCGACATCACACGATGGAAAACTATGTGAAGGCAAAGGAAGATATTGCAAGAAATCAGACGAAGGCTGAGATTTGCGTGCTCAATTACGAAGATGAGTATACAAGGGAGTTTGCAGCCCGATGTCAGGCTACACCGGTATTTTTTGCATCCGCACATGAGCTTGAAGATGGTTTCTATTACAAAGATGAATGCATTTTCAAGGCTGTGGCGGGAAAATCTGAACGGCTGATGAACATACATGAAATGTCGCTCTTGGGCATACATAATGTGGAGAATGTCATGGCGGCCATCGCGATGGCAGATGCTTATCATGTCCCAATGGATACGATTCTCGATACAGTGCGGAAGTTTAAGGCAGTGGAGCACAGAATTGAGTATGTAGATACCAAAAACGGTGTGGATTATTACAATGACTCCAAAGGAACGAACCCGGATGCGGCGATTAAGGCAGTGCGGGCGATGATAAAGCCGACGTACCTTATCGGCGGCGGTTATGATAAACAGAGTACATATGACGAGTGGATTGAAAGTTTTGAAGGAAAAGTAAAAGCGCTTGTTCTTCTCGGACAGACAGCAGAAGCGATTGCAGAGTGTGCAAAGCGTCACGGTTTTGAGAATTATGTGCTTGTGGATTCACTGCAGGAAGCTGTGGATTACTGCAGTGCGCATGCGACGGAGGGAGAGGCGGTTCTCTTGTCTCCTGCCTGTGCAAGCTGGGGAATGTTCCCGAATTACGAGGTGCGCGGTAATATGTTTAAAGATATGGTACGCGCGATTAAATAAGTTTAAATGAGGTGTTTTTTTGCAGCGAAAAGCAAGAAGAAGACGAGCAAAAAAAGAATTTTTTTATGACTATACACTATTGTTTATTGTGTTGTTTTTAGTGTGCTTCGGATTGATTATGCTGTATTCCGTAAGCTCCTACGAGGCGAATCTCAAATTCGGAGATCCGGCGTATTATCTGAAAAAACAGATTTTCGCAACCGTGATCGGTGTCGGGGTTATGGTGGCAGCAAATCTGATTGATTACCATAAGTGGGAAAGATTTGCAACGCTTGGATATGTTGTTTCCATTGTGATGATTTTTCTTGTACTCTCGCCGATGGGACGTGAGTTTAACGGTGCGCGGCGCTGGATTTATTTTGGCTCCATTTCCGTACAGCCGGCTGAGGTGGCGAAGATTGCACTCATTCTCCTTGTCTCTGTCATGATTTGTAAGATGGGGAGAGGGGTCAGCACGGGAAAGGGATTTTGGCTCATCATGGGAATTGCGGCGGTTCCGACGGCGCTGATTTTATTTATTACAAGTAATTTAAGCTCCGCGATTATCGTTATGGGAATTGCGGTTCTTATGTGTTTTGTCGCAGATCCGAAATATAAGAAATTTGTTTTGGCCGCACTTGTTGTGATTGCAGTTGCGGCGATTGCGGTCTCCTGGATTGTATCATCGACGCAGGGAGCAGCGGGAACGGGCAACTATCGTTTCGACCGTGTACTTGCATGGCTGGACCCGGAAGCGTTCGCGGATGACGAGGGATTTCAGACGCTGCAGGCGTTATATGCCATCGGAAGCGGCGGTATCTGGGGGAAAGGGCTCGGACAGAGCATGCAGAAACTCGGATTTTTGCCGGAGGCACAGAATGATATGGTATTTTCGATCATCTGTGAGGAACTCGGCCTGTTTGGCGCATTTTGTGTGATTTTATTGTTTATTATGCTGATTTGGCGTTTTATGTTCATTGCCAACAATGCACCGGATTTGTTCGGCGCATTGCTTGTGGTCGGTGTTATGGCACATTTTGCCATCCAGGTTATTTTAAATATTGCGGTTGTGACGAATACGATTCCGAATACGGGAATTACACTTCCGTTTATCAGCTACGGAGGAACGTCCATTGTGTTCCTTTTGGCAGAAATCGGGCTTGTACTGAATGTGGCGAGCCAGATACAGATTTATGATTGAGAATGGGGCGTACAAGGTACATCGGCGCGGACGGATGCATAGGATACTATAAGTATCCGAAAGGAAAGTTGGTGCCCGATGGGAAGCCTTCATATAAATGGTGGAAAGCCGCTTGTGGGTGAAGTGAGCATACAGGGGTCAAAGAACGGAGCTCTGCCGCTGCTTACTGCGACGGTGCTGATACAGGGGAAAACAGTATTACATAACTGTCCGGGGATTACGGATATAAACGCAATGGCGGAACTTCTCAAGTCCATTGGATGTATTGTCACAATGGATAAAAACACAATAACCATAGATGCAACGCATATATGTGATACGCATTGTCCGCAGAAACAAGTGCAGGCGATGCGTTCTTCCATTATGTTGCTCGGTCCGCTTTTGGGGAGGTGCAAAAGCGTCCGGATGAGTCGGCCGGGCGGTTGTGTTATCGGTGCGAGACCGACGGACATTCACGAGATGGCTCTGCGGCAGATGAATGTCCGGTTTGAAGAGGAAGAGGATACGATTTTTGCATATACCGACAGCCTGATCGGCGCAGATATTCTGTTGCCGTTTCCGAGTGTCGGAGCAACGGAAAATGTGATTATGGCTGCAGTGCTCGCGCAGGGGAGTACAAGGCTTCGGAATGCGGCAAGAGAGCCGGAGATAGTGTTGCTTTGCGAATTCCTGCGCAAGGCCGGTGCCAGAATACGGGGCATCGGTGGCAGTGAGCTGGAGATTGAAGGAGTAAAAAAGCTTCGTGAGGTGACGATGACGGTCATGCCTGACCGCATTGTTGCAGGAACTTATCTGTTGGCGGCAGCGGCGACGAGAGGACAGGTGCTTCTCAAACATGCACCGCCTCATCAGATGCATAGTCTGATTCATCTGCTCAGAACGATGGGGGCAGAGGTGTTTGCGGATGATGATATGATATATATAGATGCGGAGGAGGCAACGGGGGCGGTTTCGTATATAAAGACCGGAGTATATCCGGGGTTTCCGACCGATTTGCAGTCGATGTTGCTTTCCGTTCTTGCCGTTGCGTATGGAGAGAGTGTTGTAGAAGAAGCGATTTTTGAGGACCGTTTTAAGGTTGTGGAGCCGCTGCAAAGGATGGGCGCACAACTGTCGACAGAGGGAAGAAAAGTCCGAATCAGCGGTGTGGCAAAATTAAGAGGCGCGCAGCTTAGGGCATGTGAACTTCGGGGAGGTGCGGCGCTTGTTATCGCAGCACTTGCAGCCGACGGCGAGAGTGTAATTGAAGGATGTCATTTTATTGACAGGGGATACGAGAATATCGCAAGAGATTTGCGTTGTCTTGGCGCAGATATAAGTAGGAGAGACGATGTACGAATACGATGATTTTAACCGTAAAAAATTTATACTTTGGGCGATTGTCATTGCCGTTGTCTTGTTGGCAGCGGCTTTTGCCATAGCCGTTACGCAGTTTTCCGTCACGGATGTGAGGGTGGAAGGCAATGAGCACTATACCGATGAGCAGATTAAAGATATGATTCTGCCGGAGGGAATGCTGAACAATTCTCTTTATCTTGCCGTAAAATACCGGAGCAAAGAGATTAAGGATATTCCGTTTATCGAGATGATGGATGTGGAGATTGTCTCCAATCACGCGATTAAGATTAATGTGTATGAGAAGGCACTTGCCGGCTGTGTGAACTACCTTGGCAATTATATGTATTTTGATAGGGAAGGTATGGTTGTTGAGACATCGGATCAGCTTACGGAAGGGGTTCCTCAGATAAAAGGACTCTCGTTTGACCATGTGGTGATGCATGAAAAGCTTCCGGTGGAAGATTCGTCGATTTTTTCAAAAATTCTTAATGTGACACAGCTCCTTGCCAAATATGAGCTGGAGGCAGACAAAATTTTCTTCGGGACAGAAAAAGATGTGACACTCTATTTCGGACAAGCCAGAGTGTATCTGGGACAAGATGAGAATCTGGATGAGAAGATGATGCAGCTCGTCCCGATACTCCCGCACTTGGAAGGAAAGTCCGGAATTCTGAATATGGAAAATTTTGATGAAAATACTGTAAATATTCCGTTTAATCTGGACTAAATTCAGAAAATTAGGATGGATTTACCAAGGGACGACTTAAAAATAATTAAAAAACAGGTTGATAAATTCCATAAAAAATTATATGATAGACTATATGGAATTTAAAGGGAAAGTGAAGGAGGAACCGTTTTGCTGGAGATTAAATCAAATGATGCAGATATTACCGCACGCATCGTCGTTGTAGGTGTCGGCGGAGCCGGTAATAATGCTGTTAATAGAATGATAGATGAACAGATTCAGGGAGTAGAGTTTGTAGGAGTGAACACAGATAAACAGGCACTCCAGCTCTGCAAAGCACCGAAGCAGTTACAGATTGGTGAGAAACTGACAAAGGGACTCGGTGCAGGTGCCAAACCTGAGGTTGGCGAGAAAGCCGCTGAAGAGAGTATTGAAGAGATTACAAGTACATTAAAAGGTTCTGACATGGTATTCGTTACATGCGGTATGGGAGGCGGAACCGGTACAGGTGCAGCTCCTGTTGTAGCGCAGGTGGCTAAGGATATGGGGATTCTTACGGTCGGTGTAGTGACGAAACCGTTCCGTTTTGAGGCGAAGACCCGTATGAACAATGCGCTTTTAGGTTTGGACAAGCTCAAAGACCATGTAGATACTCTTATTGTAATTCCGAATGATAAATTATTAGAAATTGTTGACCGCAGAACGACACTTCCGGATGCCCTTAAGAAAGCAGACGAAGTGCTCCAGCAGTCCGTACAGGGTGTTACGGATCTGATTAATACACCGGCAGATATCAATCTTGACTTTGCCGATGTACAGACGGTTATGAGAGACAAAGGTATTGCGCATGTAGGTATCGGTACAGGTACGGGAGATGACAAAGCGATGGAAGCTGTCAAAGCAGCTGTTTCTTCTCCTCTTCTTGAGACAACGATTTCCGGTGCAACCGATATCATCTTAAATATCACGGGTGATATCTCACTTATCGAAGCACAGGAAGCAGCAGATTACGTGCAGGATCTTGTAGGTGAAGAAGTTAACATCATCTTCGGTGCGAAGTATGATGAGAATTTAAATGATCTTTGTATGATTACTGTCATTGCAACAGGTATCGATGAGAAGAACCCGGCACTCGGAAGAGCAAGCGCAGTGAAAGCCCGCACGGTTCAGCCGACGGTGGCTCCTAAGACACTCAAACCGGCAGTGACGAAGGATACAGCACAGATTCTCGGTGTCAACAGTGCTATGGTTGGAACGGGAGCGATTCCTCCGACAGCCGTAAAGCCGGCACTTGCAGGTATCCAGAGACCGGAGCCGGTGAAGAGTCATGTGGAAGCAACTTCCCTCAAGATTCCGGATTTCTTACAGAGAAATAAATAAGACTAATATTGTCGATGAATTTTATCATTCAGCGTCGTGATTTTGACAAAAAAATCACGGCGCTTTTTTTATACTCTTTTTCAGGAGGTGGTGATCCTGAAAATTTATCTCGATGTTCTGTTTCTTGAAAATTTTCTGATGGACTACATACTCCTTTTGCTAACAGGTAAAATTTTGCAAAAACAAAAAAAGGGACCGGGAATGCTGTTAGCAGCACTGATTGGAAGCGGGTATACTATACTGTATTACTTTCTTCTGACAGCACCGGAGCAAAAAAACGGAGAAGTGCTCCGCCTTGTGCTGCAGATTGGTAATCTTGCAGTTACATATCTAATGGCGCGATGCGCGTACATAAGCAGCGCGGGAAAACAAGGGGTATTGTGTGTGCTCACGATGATGGTACTTGCCTTTGTGACAGGAGGTGTATTGACATGGGCGGAGCAGACCTTTCCTTTTTTTTACGTGCATCGGAGCCGGATATGGATGGCTGTGGGAGCCTTTTTTTTCGGGTATCTGTTTTTGCAGAGATGGACGAAAGACATCAGACAGCGATGGTTTCATAAGAAATGTCATCTGCCCGTATGCATCACGTTCGGGGAGAGACAAATCCGTTGCCTTGGACTTATGGACAGTGGAAATTCTTTGTATGAACCAATCACCGGTCGCCCGGTCGTAATCATCGAGCGGGAACTGCTTACAAGCAATGAAATTCCGATGCCGGACGGCTTTTTTGCCATTCCTTATCATGCAATCGGAACACAAAAAGGAATTCTGAAAGGAGTGCTGGCAGATGAATTGGAAATACCTAAGCAGCAGGGAGAACAGAAGTGGCATAAGGTCATGCTTGGCATCTACGAGGGAAAGATCAGCCAAAAAGATGAATATCAGGTTATTTTACACCCGAAATTATAAAAAGAACGAGGAGGAAGAAATGGTTTTAAAAGTAATGATGCCCGGAAAGGCACAATTTCGATTTTTGCATAAGGAAACAGGACTGCTTTTTTCTAAGCAGGGAGACATTCATTATATCGGAGGTACGGATGTGCTTCCGCCGCCACTTGCAAGCGAGCGCGAGAATGAATGCATTCATCAGCTTGAAGGAGACCATGCACAGGAGGCACGGGCGGAACTGATAGAGCACAATTTAAGACTTGTTGTTTACATTGCCAAAAAGTTTGACAACACAGGCATCGGTGTTGAAGACTTGATCTCAATCGGGACCATTGGGTTAATCAAGGCAATTAATACATATAACCCGGAGAAAAATATTAAGCTTGCAACCTATGCGTCGCGTTGTATTGAAAACGAAATACTGATGTATTTGCGCAGAAACAGCAAACTTCGCATGGAAGTGTCGATTGATGAACCGCTCAACGTTGATTGGGACGGAAACGAACTTCTCTTATCCGACATACTCGGAACAGATGAGGACATTATTTACAGGGATATGGAAAATGAGGCGGAACAGAAAATGCTACGTCGGGCAATCAGTAAATTGTCGGAGCGCGAGCGCCTGATTATCAATCTCCGTTTTGGTCTTGGGAATCGGGAAGAGGAGGCAATGACGCAGAAGGAAGTGGCAGATTTACTCGGTATTTCGCAATCTTATATATCCCGTCTGGAGAAGAAGATTATGAAACGTCTCAAAAGAGAGATGGTATAGAGGAAATCAATTTACGTGTCCATGGTTGTGTGATAAACTACAAGAAAAAAAGGATGGCGACATCATGGATATGAAACAGATATATGCAAAATTGCAGGAGTATTTTGCAAAGGGACAGACAGGAGAAGCGGAGGACTTTCTGATAGAAATGCTCAAAGAAGCGCAGCAACTATCGGATTACAACAGTCTGATTATGCTACTCAATGAAATGATAGGACTGTGTAGGGAGAGTGGGCAGAAGGAAAAGTCGCTCGGATACTCCGGCCAGGTTTTGCAACTTATGCAGCAGCTTGGAATGCAGGACTCGGAAGCTTATGCAACCACACTTCTCAATGTGGCGACCGCATGCAGAGCCGCAGGAAAACATGTGGAGGCATATCAGTTTTACATGGAAGTGTTTCCGCTATATGAGAAGTGGCTTGAGCCGGGCGATTATCATTATGCAAGTTTGTACAACAATATGAGTCTTTTGTTTCAGGAGACAGAGGAATATGAGCGGGCGGTAGAATGTCAGGGAAAGGCGCTTTCCGTATTGTCTGCGCTTCCGGGAAAGGAATTTGAAACGGCGGTATCGCATGCGAATATGGCGTCCACGCTCTGCAAAATTTCAGAGCTGGAAGGTGCGCCGGAAATTGCAGCACAGGCTGCGGATGAGGCGGAGTGTGCGATAGAAACTTTTGAGAAACTCGGCGTAGAGGATGTGCATCTGGCGGCGGCTCTGGCGGCGTATGCGGATGCGATGACGATACTTTCGGAATTTGGTCAGGCACAGAGTTACTATGAAGCGGCAATGGGACTGATTGAGAGCCTCGTCGGTAAGACGGAAGCTTACACCCGGGTGGCGGAAAAACTGGCGTATGTGAAGCAGACTCACATTCCGGGGCTTGCTTTGTGTCGCAATTATTATGAGGAAATCGGTAAACCGATGCTTATGCAAAAGTTCCCGGATTATTATGAGCGCATGGCGATTGGGCTATGCGGGGAAGGGTCGGAGTGTCTTGGATTTGACGATGCACAAAGCAGCGACCACGATTTCGGACCCGGTTTTGCCATCTGGATCTCAGAGGAAGATGAGGCAGTTATCGGGGAGGAGCTTCAGAGGGCTTACGATGCTCTGCCGAAAGAATACAAAGGATATCAGCGAAAAGAGACGGCGCAGGGGAGCGGTCGCACCGGTGTCTGTACGTACGGCTGTTATTTAGAGAGAATTTTGGGACTTTCGCATGTACCGGAGACGGAGGCGGAATGGTTATATGTGGATGAGTATGCGCTCCGTGCAGCGGTCAGCGGAGAAGTTTTCCATGACCCGAAGGGCGAGTTTTCAACTGTTTTGGAAAAGCTAAGGTCGCATTATCCGGACGGGGTGCGCACCAAACGCTTATGGCAGGAATACACGCTGTTTGAACAGTGCGGACCATATAATTACCCTCGTATGATGCGGCGCAGGGATATGGCGGCAGCGAATCTTTTGCTGGCTGAGGCAATGCAGCATGCGGCCAAATGCCTGTATCTGACCGAAAAAGTATATGCACCCCATACGAAATGGCTTGTGCGTGGACTTTCGGAACTTAAGGGATGTAAAAGGGAAGCTGCTTTGATAAGGAGTATACTCGAGAACCTCAGCACGGCGCAGGAGACAGTGGATGATAATATGGAGCGCCTTGCAGAGCTGTCTGTTATGTTAGGAGAAAAGATGAAACCACAACTGGTAGACGAAATTGTAAAGATGGAGTGGGAAGCATTTGACCAAGTAAAGAACGAAGGCGGAAGGGCCGGATGTCAGGATGACTGGACAACCTTTGAAATTATGCGCAAAAGCCAGTATCTGACGTGGAATGCGGAGATGCTTCTGCAGTACCGAGAGGATTTCGGAGCCGCCGTTGCAAAAGGATGGAATCCGATTACCGAAAAATATGCGCGTATGATGGAGAGTACGGCACCGGAGAAATTCGGGGAACTTTGCGCAAGCCTTCCGGTCATTTCGGAGGAAAAGAAGGAAATCATGGAGGGAATCATTGCGATTCAGGTGACGTGGATGGAAGCTTTCGCACAGAAGTATCCGAAGGTGGCAGGCAATGCCCGTTCTATTCACACAAGCGAGGATACCGCATATAACACCTCATATGAGACTTATCTGCGCGGCGAGATGGGAACGTATTCCGACAAGATGCTGCTCCTTTACGGGGCTTTCATTGCAGGACTTGCAAAAGAAGATAAGAACCTTGCTTACCTGACGATGGAGAATACCGTGCATATGTACGGCTATGCAGATATCGAAACTGCGGAAGAGAAGATGTGGTAGAGAAAATGTAAAATGTTTTGAGGGAGGGTATCAGAGCAGATGTTTCTGCTCTGATACCCCGTTTTTTGCATCGCGGGGTAATGCGATGCGAGATTCTACTTCTATACCCCGGAAGAGGAAAAATACTGAAATTCGGGCTCTGCCTGCAAATCTCACATCTACTCCAAAACTCCTTCCACAATTTCGGTCCAAATCGCATATCCATCACCGGTCGGATGGACTCCGTCCACGGTGTAGGTAAAGTTGTTTTCCTCATTGACTACCGAAGAATAAATATTAAGATAAGGAAGACCTTTCTGCGCCGCGAGTGCCTTGAGAGAGGTGTTTAAGCTCTGGACCGCTGTATTGTTGATTCCGGTGGAGGTATGTACCGGCAGAACACTCTGCACGTATATCTCGCAGTCCGGAAGTGCTTCCATGAGCTCATCCAATATTTTTTCATAGTAAGAGAGCGTTGTTTCCTGCGGAATATCCTGACGGATATCGTTGATTCCGACCATGAGAAAAATCTTTTCCGGTGTCTGTGAGACAATCGTATCCAAGCGGTTGTATACGCCTTCGGTGACGTCGGAGTCAATGCCGCGGTTGGCAACTTTGTAATCTGTGAAATATTCATCCCACTCAAAGCGGGCAGTGATGGAATCGCCGACAAAGACGATGTCCGTATCCTGTACGGGAAGCATGTCAAACTGCGTGCTGCGCTGTATGTAGGATGCATTGCTTTCGTAATCATAACTATCCTGCGACATCGTCTGTTTGAACATGGCAAAATAATTGCCGCGAATCAGTAAAATCAACGTCATACAGCCGAGCAGAAGACAGCCGGCGAGCAATATGAAAAATCCCGTTTTATAAAAAGAAGTCTTATTCTTTTTCATGTTTCAGTTTCCTTTTTATTCCATTTTAATACCGTTGATATCAATGTCATCGCCTGCCTCAACCGGAATGACGAGACATTTTTGTCCGTCAATCATCTGTGTGGTTACGAGGGAAGCGCGATCCGGTTTCATGCGCACAAATACGTCGCAGAGTTTCGGGGTCTCATCGTCTGAGGAGAGAATTTCGCCGGTATCCGGGTCCACGTAGCTTGTCTTGCCGTCGTTATCCTGCACTTTGGCAAGAGACTCTTTCAGTGTTGCCACTTCGCTGATCAGTTCTTTTTCTTTCTTTTTCTGCTCATTTTTGGCAAGAGCCTTGGCGTCGAGAACTGCATCTGCTGTCGGGAGTTCCTCAGCGAATTCTTCGGCAAATGCCTTTTCCAGCTTTGGTGCGAGTTCCTCGGAGAAATCACATTCCTCAATAATCGTTTTAAATGTATCCGCGGTGAGAGTAATCGGCTCCGCGTCAGGAGTTTCCGGCTGCTCGCGGTCGAGCAGGTCACTGATGGATTCCTGCAATGTAATGAAGACATCATCCGCAAGAATTTCGTCGTCCGGAATTTCGGCTACGGCTTTTTTGACAATGTCCTGGAATGATTTTTTCTGCTGGAGAGCTGTGCGTTTGGAACCACAGCCGAGGCCTTCCTCCATGAACGATTTGTGAGGTTCTTTTGCATTTTTTGTATAATACACAAGTGCGTGAATATCGCTGCTTCGCTGCGTAAAGGCAGGGAAGAGAAATCCGTTTTCAGGAGGGGAGACAATCCAGTCCCTCAGACGCACTCCGATTTTGTTTTCTTCTTCCAGATATCCGAGTCCCGGTTTGGAAAGGGTAACCGGACAGATGGCGCAAAGGAGGTATTCGTACACTTCCTCGGACTCGTCCAGCTTTCGGTTATCTTCGGTTTTTACCATGACATCGTACGCGTCGTGATAGAGGAGAATGAGATAGTTTCCGACATAGTCGTATGTATCGATGATAAGGTCATAAAAACGGTCAAGCAGTCCCTCGTCTTTGAGAGCGCTTGCCTTTAATCCCATAAAAAACTGCTGTTTTCCGCCTGCCTGCTCCTCCTCCATCGGAAATTCCAGTTCGAGCAGATTGTTGCCGAGTGTTCCGGAAAGAGACTTCTTGGCAATTTCAAGATATTTGTAATATTCTTCGTCGGGAAGATTTAAAAATACTTCGTTTAGAGTCACAACTTTTTCTTTTTGTGAGTTTACATAACATCCGGACATGCGGGTAAAGGTGCATTCGTCCTTTTTGAATCGTTTTTTCAGTTCCAATAAATCTTTGCGCTGCATATCGTCACTCCGTTTCTTTTTTCTATTACACAGTATAAATTTTGGGCGGTTAGATTGCAAGGGAAAACTTGTTCTTGCGAGCGTTCTTTGATATACTGGAAGACAAGTATGAAAAGATGAACGATCTGGAAACGGAGGCAGAAACATATGATGGCGGAAAGCAGAATGAATGACTTTATAAAGGTACTCTCTTCGAGTGAACCGGTACCGGGCGGAGGCGGCGCAAGTGCTTATGCGGCGGCAATCGGAATGGCACTTGGAAGCATGGTGGCAAATCTTACGACAGGCAAGAAAAAGTATGCGGAGTATCAGGACGAGATAGAAGAAATCATCGCGTCGGCAGAAACGATAGCAGAGGAACTTTTGGAGTTTATGGACAAGGATGCGGAGGCGTTTGAGCCGTTATCCAAGGCTTACGGTCTTCCGAAGAATACGGAGGAGGAGATTGCGGAGAGAACGCGTATCATGGAGCAGGCGCTGAAAGCTGCGAGCGAGGCTCCGCTTGCTTTAATGGAAAAAATTATGGAAGCGCTTGTGCTGATTTTGCGTCTTTCGGTCATCGGAAGCAGAATTGCCATCAGTGATGCGGGCGTCGGTGCGCAGATGTGCAAGGCGGCGTTAAACGGAGCGTCTCTGAACGTATTTATCAATACAAAGCTTATGAAAAACAGAGAGCTGGCAGAGCAGATGAATGCCAGAGCGGATGAAATGTTAGCCAAGGGTAACCAGATGGCGGATGAAGCATATGAAAATGTAGTAAAAGCAATCCGCGGATAACCGGGATGAGAATTTTGTGACAGACGGAGGTAAAGAGATGGAATGTTTAAAGGGACTTCCTGTAGCTAAGGCAGTCAATGAACAGATTGCAGAAGAAATGAAGGAGTTTAAAGGCGCGCTCCCGCACCTTGCGATTGTGCGTGTCGGTGAGAAGCCGGACGATATTGCATACGAGCGCGGCGCATTAAAAAAGATGGAAAAGGTAGGGTTTGACTGTTCGCAGTTTACCTTCCCTGCGGATATTACGAATGAAGAATTTCAGAAGGAGTTCGATGCCATCAATCAAAACGATGCCATCGACGGAATTCTGCTCCTGCGTCCGCTTCCGAAGCACATTGATGAGAAGGCGATTGAGCAGCGCATCGACCCGGCGAAGGATTTGGACGGAATATCACCGGTCAATCTCGCCAAAGTGTATGCAGGTGATGCGAGCGGTTTTGCGCCGTGTACGGCGGAGGCAGTCATCGAGATGCTTGATTTTGCAGGGATTGATATTACAGGTAAGAGGGTGACGGTAGTCGGAAGAAGTCTTGTCATCGGAAAGCCGGTCACGATGCTTCTTATGAAACGGAATGCAACCGTGACGGTATGTCATACAAGAACCGTAGATATGCCTTCGGTTTGCCGGAATGCAGAGATTATTGTGGCAGCCGCAGGTGTGGCAAAGATGATTACTGCGGACTATGTGGGTAAAGATGCGATTGTGATTGATGTCGGTATCAATGTGGATGCAGACGGAAATTTATGCGGTGATGTCGATTATGATGCGTTGGAAGATATTGCATCGATTGCAACACCGGTGCCGGGTGGTGTCGGTTCTGTCACAACTTCGGTTCTGGCAAAACATTTGTTGAGAGCGGCAAAGAGCAGACGATAAGTCGCAGGTCGCGGAAGGAGTATTGTTTGGAAACTTTTTTTTGCAGGGCTGCAGATGCGGAGCTTACGCGGGATGAACTTCGCTGCGAGAGCTGTCCGCTTTCGGTCACAGGAACAGAAAAAGGAACAGAGAACAGCTGCGTATACAGAGAAAATGACAAGGATTTTCCGGATTTTGCCGGCGGAGAGTGTGCAGAAGGATGTCAGATGCTGCAGGAAGCACTTCAGTTTGCAGCGATGGCGCACAAGGGAGCTTTCCGAAAGGGAAGCCGTGTTCCGTATATTCTCCATCCGATGGAGACAGCGATGACGACGCTTCGGATGACGGGGGATGTCACGCTGGCGTCAGCTGCGGCGCTTCACGATGTGATAGAGGATACATCTTACACATATGAAGATATTTTATGCAGATTCGGGAAACATGTTGCTGATATTGTACTGGAAGAAAGTGAAAACAAACGCCGGGATATGACACCGGAGCAGTCGTGGAAAATCCGCAAGGAGGAAGGATTGGAAAGAATTTCCAAGGCTTCCCGCGATGCAAAGGTTGTGGCACTTTCGGATAAGCTGTCCAATATGAGGGCGACGCACCGTGGTTATTTGCAACAGAAGGATACGGTGTTTGAGAGGTTTCACAGCAAGAAAAAAGAGGACCATGCGTGGTATCATGGGGGCCTTTTAGATGCTCTTTCCGAATTGTCATACACACAGGAATATCAGGAGTACGTGAGACTTTATGAGGATGTGTTCGGTAAAAGTCCGGATGCAAAACAGGAGTAAGAAATGCAGAAAAATTACAAGATGATACTCGGCTACGACGGTAGCAGATATTCCGGATGGGAACATAAGACCGGGCGCGATACGATACAGGGAAAGCTTGTGCAGGTACTTGGGCACCTGACAGATGAGCCGGTGCATATCATAGGAGCAGGCAGGACCGATGCGGGTGTGCATGCAAAGGGCATGGTGGCAAATGTTGTGCTCGACACAGAGTTGTCGGATATGGAATTAAAAGATTATGTAAACCACTATTTGCCGGAGGATATTGTTGTCTACGAGATGACGGAAGTGCCGGAGCGGTTTCATGCCAGATACAATGCGATAGGAAAAACCTATCAGTACCGGATTTATGACGGAAGGCAGAAACCATTATTTGACCGAAAATACGTGTGGACGACAGAGAAGAAAACGGACGTCGAGCGGATGAGGGAAGGGGCAACTTACCTTCAGGGAACGCATGATTTTGCTGCTTTTTGTAAAAATCCTCAAAAAAAGAAGTCTACCGTCCGAACGGTAGACCGAATAGAAATTGAAAGAGATAACGACTACGTAACATTGACATTTCACGGAGACGGTTTTTTATATCACATGGTGCGCATTATGACGGGGACGCTTGTGCAAGTCGGGCTCGGCCGTATGGAGCCGTCGCAGATTGCAAAGGCACTTGCCACCGGTGAGAGAACACTCGCCGGCGTGACAGCACCGTCGCAGGGACTGACCCTTGTGCAAATTGATTATCCGGCAAGGTAGTTGCGCATTGTTTTTAAAGCGTTTTTTTCCAGACGGGAAACCTGAGCTTGTGAAATGCCGATCATATCGGCCACTTCCATCTGGGTTTTCCCTTCAAAAAAGCGCAGCGAGATAATTTCATGCTCGCGCATGTTGAGTCGTTTCATGGCTTCTGATAAAGAGAGAGATTCTATCCAGTTCTCCTCTTTATTTTTTTTGTCACTGATTTGGTCCATCACATAAAGCGTATCGCCGCCTTCCGTGTAAATCGGTTCGCTCAGACTCATCGGGTTCTGCATGGCATCGAGGGCATAGACGATGTCTTCTTTGGAGATTCCGATTTCCGCGGAAAGTTCTTCCACGGTCGGTTCTTTTTGATTTTGTCTTGTCATGTATTCCCGTGCGCAGATGGCTTTGTAGGCAATGTCTTTGAGGGAGCGGGAAACGCGGAGCGCGCTGTTGTCGCGCAGGTGACGTCGGATTTCACCGATAATCATCGGGACAGCGTAGGTGGAAAATTTCACACCGAGATGACAGTCAAAATTATCGATTGCTTTAATCAGTCCGATGCATCCGATTTGGAACAAATCATCGACGTTTTCGGTTGTGTTTGAAAAGCGCCGGATGACGCTGAGAACGAGACGGAGATTTCCCTCGATATATTGAATGCGCGCCTCCTCGTCGCCGGATTTGATGCGTTCAAAAAGTTCTGTCTGCTGCGATGCCTCAAGCAGCGGAAGCTTTGCCGTATTCACACCGCATATTTCTACTTTTCCCTGTGCCATTGCCATATTCCTCCTGTTTCAAAGTGATATTCAAAGGATGTGCATTAGGCTTTCTTTTTATGCAGGTTAAATGACAAAGATTAAGTAGTAAAAAAACATGTTTTGTGGTAAAATTCATGAAAAGGGGGGAGAGCTGGAATGGATTTTAAGATAGAAAATGATATGAGGAGCGGCTGTATGAAAAAGAGAACAGGAAAGAAACTGATATTATTTGCGTCGATGCTGACGTTGTTTATCCCGATGTTTTTGTACACGGGAAAAACGATACAGGCGGAGGCGGCGACGGTGAAACTGAATGCCACCAAGAAAACGATAGTAATCGGTAGTACGTATCAGTTAAAAGTGAAAAATACAAAGAAGACGGTTAAGTGGTCGACGAGTAACAAAAAGGTGGCTACGGTATCTTCTTCCGGTAAAGTTACAGCGAAAAAAGCCGGAACAGCGACCATTACGGCGAAAGTCGGAAAGAAAAAGCTGACCTGTGTGATTAAGGTTGTTACACAGCAGGAGGCTTATCGTAGCAGCATAATGAATCTGATTAACAAAGAGAGAAGAAAATACGGATATTCATCTTTTGATAAGGATTCATTGCTTCATGCAGCGGCGCAGAAACGCGCGAAGGAGTTGTCAAAGAAGTTTTCACATACACGTCCGAACGGATATAAATGGACATCTGCTATAAGCATGAAGTATGATTTTAAGAGAGCGGCAGAAAATATTGCGCGTGACTTAGCAACGCCGCAGCAGGTAGTGGATGCGTGGATGGATAAGGCGTCTACCAAATCCAAGATTATCAGCAAAAATTATAATGACATCGGCGTCGGAGTATATTTGTCATCAGACGGATACCTTTACTGGTGTGTGATTTTTGCAAAAGAAAAATAAATTGTGTCAGAAATCAAATCCCCGGGATATAGTTCTTACGGACTGTTTCCCGGGGATTGTTGTATATGTTAGCTTCTGCTAATCATATACTCTTTGTTGAGAGTGATTTTATGAAGTAAACGGATATCCCGGCTTGAACTGGCAAGCAGAATATCGTAGCTTCCTTTCGGTGAGACGTAGCAGTGTCTGCTCTCGTCGTAGTAACTGAAAGATTCCGGAGTGAGAGAGAAGCGGTATGTAGCTTCTTCACCGGCGCCAATCAGTTTTTTGTCAAAACCGCGCAGTTCCTTTACCGGTCTTTCCTGTCCGTTTGGAAGTGTATTTTCTGACGGAGCAATGTAGAGCTGTACCGTTTCTTTGGCGTCCGTACCGGACGTGTTTTTTACCAGACAGCTTACCTCAAAAATCGGGACGAGCTGTTTTCGCTCTATGATTTGTCCGTCTTTTGTGTCCATATCCGATGTTACATCGAGAACCTCCATGTCATGATACTCAAATTCTGCGTAGGAGAGACCGTGACCGAATGCAAACTCCGGTTCAATATCGCGGCTGTCAAGATGACGATAGCCGACAAAAACGTCTTCTTTGTATGCTACGGTGTCGATTCCCGGAAAGACATCTATGCTGTGGGCACCGCAATCGGATAACTGTTTCGGGAAAGAAGTCGGAAGCTTTCCGGATGGAGATACTTTACCGAATATCGTGCGTGCAAAGGCAAGACCGCCTTCCATTCCGTTGTAGTAGGAGTAGACGATGGTGTCAGCCATATCTTTCCACTCCGCCATGGATACAGGAGAACCGCCAATCAGCGTTACAATCATGTCGGGGCGTACTTTGAGCAGTTCGTGGATGACATAGTCCTGATTGCAAGGGAGATGATAGTCCTTGCGGTCCTGGTCCTCTACATCATAGTCGTGTGTCAGACCGCCGATGTAAATAACAGCATCTGCATCTTTGCAGGCTTCTTTGGCTCTTTCCAGATAAGTTTCATTGAGCGTGTCGATTTTTTCTTTCGGAATTTTACGGTTCTGACGCGGCAGATAAACATTGAGTTCTTCTCCTATCGGAAGATTGCCGAGCACGTTTTGTGCGTTATCCTTACCCCATGCATTTCCGACAACATAATTGTAATATCCAGGCTCGTAGACAACTTCACAGTTTCCGCCAAGATACATTTTAAGTCCCGTCAGAGGCGTGAGTTCATAGAGCGCTTTGATTTCGGCGCTTCCGCCGCCGAGCGCATGGGCACGGTCCGCGTTGTCCCCGATGACAAGTAATTTTTTGATTTTGTCCGGGTTGAGAGGAAGAGTCTTTTTGTCATTTTTCAAAAGAATAATGGATTCCTCTGCCGTGCGGAGAAGGGTTTCGCGGGAAGATGCGAGGTTGTAGCCTCCGCGCTTGCGCTCTCCGTCAAGCATATGAAGCTCGTTCATTGTGTGAAGGATGTGCATAATCTTTTTGTCGATTTCCGACTCGGATACGCGACCTTCCTCAATCGCCTTTTTGAGTGGATTGGCAAGATAGTAATCATCAAAATCATCCGTACAGCCCATCTCAACATCCAAACTGCAGTTGGCAGCTTTTTCTGTGTCGTGGACACCGCCCCAGTCGGAGACAACAATACCTTCAAAACCCCATTCCCCGCGCAGAATTCCGTCGAGGAGTTCTTGGCTGTGACATGCATATTCACCGTGGAAACGGTTGTAGGCAGCCATCATTCCGAGCGTATGTCCTTCATAAACCGTAGCACGGAACGCAGGCAGATAAATTTCCCAGAGTGCACGTTCGCTCGCAAGGGAATCACCGCCGTGACGCTGGGTTTCCTGATTGTTGAGCGCAAAATGTTTGACGCAGGCTGAAACGTCGGATTCCTGTACGCCCTTTACGCAAGGGACGGCCATTTCCGCGGTCAGATATGGGTCTTCGCTCATATATTCAAAATTTCTTCCGCAAAGAGGGGAGCGGTGAATATTAATGCCGGGTGCAAGAATCATATCCTTGCCCTGTCCTCTTGCTTCAAGACCGAGTACGCGTCCGGAGTTGTAAGCGCAGTCCCGGTTGAACGTGGCGGCAATGGCACTGTTACATGGAAGATAGGAAGTGTAGTCATCATTCCCCCCGACAAGAAACCATTTATTCCATTCATAAGCAGGTCTTGTTCCCATCGGACCGTCCGAGAAACAAAATGCAGGGATTCCTTTTTCTTTTACGGCTCCTGTTTTAAACAACGCAGCACCGTGAATCATGCTTATTTTTTCAGCTAATGTCAGCTTGGCGGCAAGTTCCTGTAGCTCTTTTCGTGTCATAATTTAACCTCCAATGGTAGTAAAACATCTTTATATACTAAACTATCAGAAAAATAAAAAAACTATATCATAATTGTGACATTTATATTATAATTTTGATAAAAGAAGGTGTTTTATTATGAAAGAAACAGGAAACCCGGATATCGGACTTTACATGCAGCGTGAACAAAATATAGTGCATGCACCATATGAAAAGGAGTTGCGGTTTTATGAACAGGTAAAACAGGGTGAGGTCGAGGAAATCGATGTGTGGATGAGAGAACATCCCATCGGCTCGGGAGAAGGATTCGGAACGTTGTCGGACAATCCGGTAAATAACCTCCGCTACCATATTATCGTATCGATTGCGATGATAACAAGGTTTTGCATAGAGGGCGGAATGGATATTGAGACAGCATACGGACTTTCCGATATGTATATTCGCAAGGCGGATGTGATAAAGGAAAAAGAAGAACTGGTCCGGATGCATCGGAGAATGTGTGTGGATTTTACGCAGCGTATGCGAAGGCTGAAGAAGGAGACGATATACTCCAAGCACATTGTACTGTGTGTGGATTATATCCATGCCCACATCCATGAGCGTATTACGACCGGACAACTTGCACAGCATTGCGGGCTTCATGTCAGCTACCTGTCGCGTCTGTTCAAAAAGGAAACGGGAGTCGGAATCGGTGACTATATTCGTAACCGCAAGATAGAAGGTGCTCAGAATATGCTCAAATATTCGGAATATTCCTTTTCCGAGATTGCAACGTTCTTTGCGTTTTCGTCGCAGAGCCACTTTGTCAAGGTGTTCCGGGAATGTGTAGGTGTTACGCCGAAGGAATACAGAAATCAATATTACAGAATGAATTGGGGAGAGAAGAAAAATGTCTGATTACATTACAACATCAAACAAAATCCATTTTACACCGTTAAAACCGAAAAAGGAGCAGATTGTGATTGAGGATATTGCCCATTCCCTGTCGCTGATGACAAGAGCGAACGGACATTTTCCGGAGTTTTATTCCGTGGCACAACATTGCATTCATTGCTATGAGGAGGCAGTTGCGCGCGGTTATGACAAAAGATTGGCACTTGCATGTCTCTTACATGATGCGAGCGAGGCGTATATTGCCGACATCACACGTCCGGTCAAGAAGAATCTGCCAAAGTACCTTGTGATTGAAAAGATACTCCAGGATGCAATTTATGAAAAATTTCTCGGAAGTAAGCTGACGGAGGAAGAACAGAAGATGGTCTCCGAGGTAGATGATACACTGTTATATTATGAATTTGAACACTACATGGGTGAAAAACTGCAGGATAGTGAGCCGGTCATCAAGAGCTTCCCGGTATTTAAGTTTGAGCCGTTTGCTGAGGTGGAAAAGAAATACATAGATTTTTCACAAATTTAACAAATTTTCATAACAATTAGAGGGTATTCTCATTTCAGAACAAAACACATAAGAAAGGACAGATAGATATGTTGGAAGAGAATAAATTGGAAGAAAATGTAATACAGGAGGATGTGCAGCCGGTCCCGGAGACCATCATGCAGGAGGAACCGCAACCGGTGCAGGAACCGGTAGTACAGAAGAAACCGAAGAAGGAGCGCAAGCTGCTCAAAAGTGCACTCGGCGGTCTTGTCTTTGGCTTGTGTGCAGGGGTTGTTTTTCTCGGGATTGCATTTATAGGACAGAAAACATTTTTAAAAGACAAAGACGACAGGGAAGTGGTACTTGAGACGACAGCGACCGTAGATGAAAATGAGGTATCTGCTATGGATGAACCGGAGGCAGCACCGTCTAATACCATCGCGCAGATTACACAGAATTGTATGCCTTCGGTAGTTGCCATCACGACGAAGAACATTGATGAAATCCGCAGTTTCTTCGGTATGCAGCAGTATGAGAGCGAAGGTGCAGGTTCCGGTATTATTGTAGGTAAAAATGACACAGAGCTCCTTGTTGCGACGAACAATCATGTAGTGACCGGAGCAAAAGAGGTTTCCGTATGTTTTAATGACAGTGAAGATGCAGTTGTAACTGCTCAGGTAAAGGGAAGTGATGCGTCAAAGGATTTGGCCATTGTTGCGATTCCGATCGATGACATCAGTGATGAGATTCTTTCTACCATCAAGGTGGCTGTCATCGGTGACTCGTCCAAAGTGCAGGTCGGAGACCAGGTTGTGGCAATCGGTAATGCGCTCGGATTTGGACAGAGTGTGACAACCGGTATTATTTCTGCACTTGACAGAGAGGTGGAGATTGATGATCTGGATGTCAAGCTGTTTCAGACCGATGCGGCGATTAATCCGGGAAACAGCGGAGGCGCACTTTTGAATATGAAGGGCGAGCTGATTGGTATTAATTCTGCCAAATTTGCATCGGAGCTGGTGGAAGGAATGGGTTATGCGATTCCGATTTCAACAGCGCAGCCGATTCTCGATAATCTCATGAACCGCGAGACAAGAGAACTTGCAGGAGATGAGGCGGGATTCCTCGGAGTATCCGTACAGGATGTATCGGAGGATGCAACGGAACATTACGGTATTCCGAAAGGTGCGTATGTCGAGTCCACGGAAGAAGGCGGCGGAGCGGCCAATGCAGGTATCAAGCAGGGAGATATCATTACCAAGTTTGACGGAATCTCTATCACGGGTGCAACGGATTTGAGCGGAATGATTGCATACTATAAAAAGGGCGAACAGGTGGAAGTGACTTATATGCGTTCCGACAACGGCGTATATCAGGAAAATACGGTGACGGTTACGCTCACGGACAGCAAGCAGGCGAAAGAAAGCAAGAAAGAAGCAGACAGAGAGACTGAGGAAGACAGAGGCGGACAGGAGATTCCGGAAGAGGAGTATCCTGGGGAGCAATATCCTGGAGAGGGATATGAGATGCCTGATATGGATGAAATGGAAGAATTTTTCCGCTATTTCTTTGAAAACTAATCTAAAATTAAGAAAAGCGCTATGTACTTAGTGCTTTTCTTTTTTTCATATATATTTTATAATAGAACGGTGCGTTACATTTAGAAGAACCTGCGGGAGGAAGCAGAATGAAAACCTTTTTTAAGTTTGATAAAAGCGTGTTTCGAATATATATTGAAAAAATAGTGCAGTACTATCTTATATCGATTGCACTCATTGTACTGATTGAGATGTTGGCAAGACATTCCCTGGTAAAAGGATGGCAATTTGTGTGGGACCATCCGTTTCTTGTCATGTATAGCGCACTGATTATGACAAGTGTTTATTCGCTTGCGTTTTTGTTTCGGAGGCGAAGGCTGGTATGGCTTCTTATCACAGCAGTATTCCTGACGCTCGGTGTGTCCAACTGCATATTGCTGTTTTACCGCATTACACCACTTGCTGCGACCGATATTTCGCTGATTACGTCGGTGTTTAGTATCATGCATGTCTATTTGAAAATATGGCAGATAGTTCTGCTGATTTCTCTGCTTGTTGCAGTTCTTGTGGCCATTGCATGTTACGGTTATCGGATGAAGCCGCAGGAGCGAAATGTTTCGGGAGCGATGATACTGATAATTGCGCTGTTTTCATTGACAGGATTTCTGATGAATGTCGGGGATGAAACAGGGGCGCTCCAGACGGAGTTTGCCAATCTGCCGGATGCGTATGAGGACAACGGTTATGTGTACTGTTTTACGAGAAGTTTGATTGACCGTGGAATTGAGGAGCCGGAGGAATATAGCGAGGAGACGGTGGAGGATATCTTTTCTTCTATCAAAGGGCAGGGAGACAAAGAACCGGAACATACACCGAATATTATATTTTTACAGATAGAGTCATTTTTCAATGTATCCAGAGTAAACGGTGCGGAGTATTCGGAAAATCCGATTCCGGTCTGGTCCGGGCTGCTGAGAAGTTTCCCGAGCGGAATGCTCACCGTCCCGAGTGTCGGTGCGGGAACTGCCAACACGGAGTTTGAGGTGCTCACAGGTATGAGTCTCGATTATTTCGGTGCAGGTGAATATCCGTACAAGACGATTTTACAGGAGGAAACCTGTGAGTCTGTTGCATATAATTTAAAAAAACTCGGATATCATACGACGGCAATTCACAATAACACGGGCACGTTTTATGACAGGAATCTTGTATTTGCCAATCTGGGTTTCGATTGCTTTGATTGTGAAGAGTACATGCAGGGTGTTACATATAATGACCTTGGTTGGGCAAAGGATAAAATATTAACACAGCAGATTATAAATGCGCTGAATGCTTCGGAAGAACAGGATTTTATTTATACCATTTCCGTACAACCACACGGTAAATATCCGACAGAGAAGGTGGAAAATCCGCATCTTACAGTGTCGGGATTTTCTGTGGAAGATGAAGGCAGGGCCAACGGATACGAGTATTACATCAATGAGGTGCACGATACGGATGCATTTTTGGGGCTTTTGGTGTCGACGCTCAATGCATTTGATGAGCCGACGGTTGTTGTGATGTTCGGTGACCATCTCCCGAATATAGATATGGAAGAAGACGAGATTTCCGGTGGGAATCTGTTTCAGACGGAGTATGTGATTTGGTCGAATCTCGCGCAGAAGGAAGAGCGGAGCATGAAAAATACGAGGAAGGATTTGTATGCGTATCAGCTTTATTCCTATGTGTTCGGCCGCCTCGGAATGAATCAGGGAGTGCTGACCAAGTTTCATCAAAAGTACTCCATTGAACGGACACATGAGGAAGAACTGGAGACATTGCAGTATGATATGCTTTACGGTGACCGCGAAGTATACGGGGGCATCAATCCGTATAAACCGACGCAGATGCAGATGGGAATTGCGCCAATCCTCATTGGTAAGGTGGATGTCATTGCAGGTAGTATTTATGTGCATGGCGAAAACTTTACGGAATACAGTGAGGTTATGATAAACGATAAAAAGCAGGAGACGGTTTATCTGAACAAAAACACGCTGATGGTATCGGATGTCATACCGGAAGATAACGACCGGATTTGTGTGGCACAGATGGCGGGGCGAAGTGATCAGCTGAGCCGCACGGAAGAACTTATTTATGCGGAATAAATGAAAAATTAAGAGAGGTTAAATACTATGAAACTGACTGGAAAAGAAGGATATACATTTGTGGAAGGCGGTGTTTGTGCTGCCAAAGGATTTAAGGCAAACGGATTAAATTGCGGGTTAAATCCGAATAAGGACAAAAATGATTTGGGACTTGTTTACAGCGAGACGCCATGTCATACAGCCGGTGTTTACACGCAGAACAAAGTAAAAGGAGCACCGATTCTTGTCACAAAGAAAAATCTGGAAGCAAGCGGCGGAATTACAAAAGCGATTATTGTCAATTCCAAAAATGCCAACACTTGCAATGCGGACGGTGAGCAGAAAGCGGAGAGAATGTGTGAGCTGACGGCTCAGGCACTCGGAATCGTCAAAGAAGAGGTGATTGTGGCTTCGACCGGAGTGATTGGACAGGTGCTTCCGATAGAGCCGATTGAGACACATATAGAAAAACTGGCAGCAGGTCTTTCGGAAGATGGCAATGAGAGAGCGGCGACTGCGATTATGACGACGGATACAGTGAAAAAGGAAGTGGCGGTAGAGTTTGTACTCGGCGGCGTGACCTGTCGCCTTGGCGGAATGGCAAAGGGAAGCGGAATGATTCATCCGAATATGGCGACAACGCTCAACTTTGTAACAACGGACGTTGCGATTGAGACATCTCTCGTACAAAAGGCACTCAATGAGATTGTAAAGATTACGTACAACTGCCTGAGCGTAGACGGAGATACTTCCACGAATGATACGCTGACGGTAATGGCAAACGGACTTGCGGGAAATGCTTGTATTACCGAAGAAAATGAAGATTATGCAATTTTTAAAGACGCACTTTATATTGTGCTGATGAATATGACAAGAATGCTGGCTGCGGACGGCGAGGGTGCGACAAAGCTCCTTGAGTGTAGTGTCAGCGAGGCGAAAGATGTGGATACGGCTATTATCGTTGCAAAGAGTGTTATCTGTTCTCCGCTGTTTAAATGTGCGATGTTTGGGGAGGATGCAAACTGGGGACGTGTGCTTTGCGCCATCGGATATGCGGATGCGGATTTTTCGATTGAAAAGGTGGATGTTGACCTTGCGTCGGAAAACGGAAGCATTGCCGTGTGCAGAAACGGTGCCGGCGTTGAATTTTCGGAGGAGTTCGCAAAGGAAGTTCTCTCTGCGGACACGATTTACATTCGCGTATCACTTCATGACGGAGACTCGCAGGCTACCGCATGGGGCTGTGATTTGACATACGATTATGTCAAAATTAACGGTGACTATCGCTCATAAAGCGTGAGAAAGGATATGGAACTTTGATTAAGATTTTCAAAAATTTGTGGACGGAAAAGAAAACGGTTCTTGCAATTATTCTTTTGCTG
The DNA here is from genome assembly GCA_015056905.1 of Lachnospiraceae bacterium. Lineage (GTDB taxonomy): Bacteria > Bacillota > Clostridia > Lachnospirales > Lachnospiraceae > SVFI01. The sequence continues at coordinate 31,782 of SVFI01000012.1, read as the reverse complement.
ATGGTGCAGGCGTACTGTGATTTGATGCTTCCGAATTACACATCCGACATCGTTGATGTCGGAATCATGCAAAAGGGCATTGAGTATGTGTCGCCCGATGCGATGTCGGAGGAGAACTACGGACGTTTTTTTAATCTGCTTTTGTATGTGACAGAGGATGACGGCTCAAATGGAATGATTTCAGATCGCTATGTACTGCTGGAGAGTTCTTACACGTACGATAAGCAGGAACGCATTTATGTACTCAATGATTTCGGAAAACAAAATAGGGAAAAGCTTGACGATTACTTGCTCTCCGCAATGATGACAGCAGTGGAAGAAGTTTCCGCGCCGAATTTTGAGGGGCAGGAGATATCGGAATCGGTTGTGCTGCAGCAGGCGTATGCACTGGCAGCGCAGGAACATGCGCGAGCAGGAATTGATGCGGAGGAGTATCAGATGAAGTACCTCCTCAAAACGGGCGGAGTTATGCTTCTCTATGCGGTTGTCGGAATGGCAGCAGCTATTTTTATCGGACTTTTGTCTGCCAGATGCGGCGCTCGAATCGGTCGAAGACTCCGCAATCAGGTGTTCCATAAGGTAGTGGATTTTTCAAATAATGAAATCAATCATTTTTCGACGGCTTCCCTCATTACGAGAAGTACGAACGATATACAGCAGGTTCAGATGGTTTCCACCATGTTTCTGCGCATGGTGTTGTATGCACCTATTGTAGGAATCGGCGGTATTATCATGGTTTCGCGCACGAAAACGGGGCTCGGATGGATTATAGTTGTGGCGGTAATTGCCATTTTATGTCTGATAGGAAGCCTTGTTGCAGTTGCGAATCCGAAATTTAAAATTATGCAAACACTTGTGGATAAGCTGAATCTTGTATCAAGAGAAGTTCTGACCGGTCTTTCCGTTATCCGTGCGTTCAGTCGTGAGGAGTACGAAGAGAAACGATTTGCCGGTGCAAACGGGGAACTGATGAAGACACAGCTGTTTACGAATCGTGTTATGAACTTTATGATGCCGGGAATGATGCTCATTATGAACGCTATTTCTGTATCAATTGTCTGGTTCGGAGCCAAAGGGGTTGACCTAGGCAATCTGCAGGTCGGTGATTTGATGGCATTTATCACCTATACAATGATGATTGTTATGTCCTTTTTAATGATAACTATGATGTCCATCATGCTTCCGAGAGCCGGAGTGGCAGCAGGACGTATCGAAGAAGTGATGACACTAAAGAGCAGTATTGCGGACAAAGAAGAACCGGTTGTTCTTTCGGAGGAAAAATGCAAAGGAATTCTTTGTTTTGACAATGTATCTTTCCGTTATGAAGGGGCAGATGAAAATGCACTTACGCATATTTCATTTACCGCCGAGCCGGGGAAAACAACAGCGATTATCGGAAGCACGGGATGCGGAAAATCGACGCTTCTTCACCTGATTCCGCGGTTTTATGACGTGACGGAGGGCAAGATTACGATAGATGGGGTGGATTTGCGTGATGCCAAACTGTCATCCCTTCGCGATATGATTGGATTTGTGCCTCAGAAAGGTGTTCTTTTTTCAGGAACGATTGCCTCCAACCTTAAGTTTGCAGGTGGACATGTGACGGATGCACAGATGACGGAGGCGGCTAAGATAGCTCAGGCGACAGAATTCATTGAAGAAAAAACAGATGGGTATGACAGCTCAATCGCACAGGGCGGAAGCAATGTGTCGGGTGGACAGAAACAGAGACTTTCCATCGCAAGAGCGATTGCAAAACAGCCGAAGATTTATCTGTTTGATGATAGTTTTTCGGCACTTGATTATAAGACAGATGTGGCGCTTCGTCGTGCTCTGAAGGAGAAGACAAAGGATGCAACCGTGCTTATTGTGGCACAGCGCATCAGTACGATTCTGCATGCAGACCAGATTATTGTGCTTGAGGACGGTAACATTGAGGGAATCGGAACACACGAGGAGCTTCTTGCTTCCTGCGAAGCATATCGCGAAATTGCCGGTTCGCAGCTTTCGGAATCAGAACTGAAAGGAGGCGGTAAGGCATGAGTGAAGTAAGAGTAAACAGACCTCGGAGAAGACCCGGACCGCCGGGGGCACCTGTAGAAAAGGCAAAAGATTTTAAAGGCTCCATCAAAAAGATGCTTGCGTATGTGAGTCGGTATAAGCTTGCGCTCGTGCTGGTTATGCTGTTTGCGGCAGCGAGCACGGTATTTAATATTATCAGTCCGAAAATTCTCGGTATGGCAACGACAGAGCTTTTTAACGGTTTCGCGGCCAAAGTCAGCGGAGCAGGCAGTATCAATTTTACAAAAATAGGACAGATTCTTCTTCTGACACTGCTTTTGTATTTGTTCAGTTCTCTTATGGCATTTTGCCAGGGCTGGATAATGACGACGGTATCCCAAAAGATGACGTATCGGTTCCGTGATGAAATTTCAAAGAAAATTCATCGTATGCCGATGAAGTATTTTGAGTCCAAAACCGTCGGAGAGGTTCTTTCCAGAATCACAAATGATGTTGATACGCTCGGTATGAGCCTAAATCAGAGTATTACGACGTTCATCACCTCCGTGACAACGCTTGTCGGAGTACTGATTATGATGCTTTCCATCAGTCCGCTCATGACATTGATTGCGCTTGTCATGCTTCCGGTTTCGGGAATTATGATGGGACTGGTCATCAAAAAATCGCAGAAATACTTTGTTGACCAGCAAAAATATCTCGGAGAGATTAACGGACAGGTTGAGGAAGTGTACAGCGGTCACAATATTGTTAAGGCGTTCAACAAAGAAAAAGATGTGCTTCATGATTTTGATGAGACGAACGAAAAACTGTTTGTATCGGCGTGGAAATCTCAGTTTATTTCGGGAATGATGCATCCGATTATGGCATTTGTCGGAAATCTGGGATACGTCGGTGTCGCGGTATCGGGAAGTGTTTTGGCTGCGCAGGGAGCCATAGCTGTCGGAGATATCCAGTCCTTCATTCAATATGTGAAAAACTTTACACAGCCGGTGACGCAGGTGGCGCAGGTATTTAACATGCTGCAATCTATGGCGGCTGCGGCAGAGCGAGTGTTTGAATTCCTCGAGGAAGAAGAGGAGGATGTATTTGTCGAAAATCCGGTGAAGGATGTCCGGATAGAAGGAAGCGTCCGCTTCGAGAATGTCAGCTTCGGCTATAGTAAAGATAAAACCATCATCCATAACTTCAGTCTGGATGTGGAGCCGGGACAGACGATTGCGATTGTCGGACCGACCGGTGCAGGAAAGACTACGATAGTGAAACTTTTGATGCGGTTTTACGATGTGGACAGCGGTGCGATTCTGATTGATGGTCACAATATTAAGGATTTTAACCGGAGTGAGCTCAGAGAGCAGTTTGGTATGGTGCTACAGGATACATGGCTTTTTAAAGGTACCATTATGGAAAATATTCGATACGGACGTCTGGATGCGACGGATGAAGAAGTGATTGCGGCGGCAAAAGCTGCCCATGCGGACCGGTTTATCCGCACACTTCCGGGAGGATATCGTATGGAGCTCAATGAAGATGCGACGAATGTTTCGCAGGGACAAAGACAGCTTCTTACGATTGCAAGGGCAATTCTTGCGGACAACCGAATTTTGATTTTGGATGAGGCAACGAGTTCTGTCGATACGAGAACCGAGGTGCGTATCCAGAAAGCGATGAACAATCTGATGCGCGGAAGAACGAGTTTTGTGATTGCGCACAGACTTTCTACGATTCGCGGCGCCGACCGGATTTTGGTCATGAAGGACGGCGATATTATAGAACAGGGAAAACACGATGAGCTTTTGGCTGCGGATGGCTTTTATGCACAGCTTTACAATTCGCAGTTTGAGGAGGATGTATGTTAAAAGGAAAAACTGTTCTGCTCGGGGTCACAGGCTCCATAGCAGCATATAAGATGGCAAATGTGGCGAGCATGCTCATGAAAATGCATGCAAGTGTCCATGTGCTTATGACAAAAAATGCAACCAATTTCATTCACCCGACCACATTTGAGACGCTTACGGGCAACAAATGTCTGATTGACACGTTTGACCGGAATTTTGAATTCAGTGTGGAGCATGTTTCGCTTGCAAAACTTGCGGATGTTTTTCTCGTTGCACCGGCGACGGCGAATGTCATCGGAAAAGTGGCAAACGGTCTTGCGGATGATATGCTTACGACGACATTTATGGCGTGCAAATGTCCGAAAATCATTGCACCTGCGATGAACACGCAGATGTATGAAAATGAAATCGTACAGGACAATATCGAAAAGTGCAAAAAATACGGAATGCAGATCATTACGCCGGATTCCGGAAGACTTGCCTGCGGTGATGTCGGAAGCGGAAAGCTTCCGTCCGAGGAAGTGCTAGTTGATGCGATTTTAAAGGAAATTCGTTATGAAAAGGATATGGAAGGACTTTCCGTGTTAGTAACGGCGGGCGCGACCAAAGAGCCGATTGATCCGGTGCGATTTATTTCGAATCATTCCACCGGAAAGATGGGATTTGCGCTTGCGCGTTGTGCGATGGAGCGCGGCGCGGATGTGACGGTTGTAGCCGCGTCCACAAGTGCGCCGGAGCCACCATATGTGAATATTGTGCGTGTGGGCAGTGCGGCAGAAATGTTTGAGGCATGCAAAGAACATGCACCGAAGGCGGACATCGTCATCAAGGCAGCGGCGGTAGCAGATTATACGCCTGCATCGGTCGCAGATGAAAAAATTAAGAAAAGTGATGCGGACCTTACACTTGCACTTTCAAAGACGCAGGATATCCTGGCTTATCTTGGGGAGAAGAAACGCGACGGACAGTTCCTGTGCGGATTTTCCATGGAAACGGAACATATGCTGGAAAACTCCAAAAAGAAACTTGAGAAAAAGCATCTTGATATGATTGTTGCCAACAATTTGAAAATGGCGGGTGCAGGATTCGGAACCGATACGAACATTGTGACGCTGATTTCCGAGGATGCGGTGACAGAGCTTCCTATCATGAGTAAGGATGAAGTTGCCTATGAGATTCTTTCGGTGATTTTACAAAGAGGCAACGCTTGTATATGAAAAAGATTATTTTATTCGAGGGCGACATCGAGACACAGGGATATTTCTCGATACAAATGAAAAAAGAATTGGAACGGCTTGGTCATCCGGTTTATCTCTATGACTTGAAATCTCCATGGAAATCTTCCATGGAGATGCTTGCATTTATAGAAAGAGGAAATACGATTGTGCTATCGTTTAATTTTCATGGGATGTGCATGGAACCTCAGTTTGTCGATGAGAACGGAACGTACATATGGGATGCGCTCGGTATTACGTGTTACAATATTCTTGCGGATCATCCGTATTATTACTATGAGCGTTTTAAAAACTGTCCGAAGAATTATGTGCAGCTTTCTATTGATAAGGGACATGAAGCATTCATGAAACGATTTTTCCCGGAAGTAAAAATGGGACCGTTCTTGCCGCTTGGCGGAACGATGCTTACGGGGGTTTTGAAGACAAGTGAAAAGGATGGAATTCCGTGCTTTTTGTCTGATTCTGGAGTAAATGCGCAACGGCCGATTTCCGAGAGGGGAATTGACGTCGTGTTTACCGGAAATTATGCGTCTCCGGCCCGCTTTGAAAAATATATTACTCGGCTCGGAGAGGAATATACGCAGTTTTATTACGAAATGATTCATGATTTGCTTTCACAACCACATCAGACGGTAGAGGAGGTTGTTGAACGCTATCTTCGCAGGGAGATTCTGGAAGTTAGCGAGGCAGAACTGAAAGAGACCATGCAAAACATTACTTTTATTGATTTGTACATCCGCTATCATGCGCGCGGACAGGTGGTGCGTGCGCTTGTCGATGAGGGTATCAAAGTGCACGTATTTGGAGACAAATGGGATGAACTGGAATGTGAGCACCCGGAAAATCTAATTAATGGTGACTCGCTGTATTCCGAGGAGTGTCTGTATCAGATTCAGAACAGCAAAATATCGCTGAATGTTCTTCCGTGGTTTCGCGGCGGACCTCACGATCGAATATTTAACACGATGCTGAACGGAGCCGTTTGTCTGACGGACAGCAATCCTTATCTGGATGAATTATTGGTGGATGGAGAGAATTGCCTTGTGTTTTCTTTGGATAAACCAGAGGAGATGGCAGAACGTCTGATTTCGTTGCTCAGTGATACAAGGAGGTTGCAAGAGATTGCAGATGCAGGCATTATGCTCGCGCAGGAGCACACATGGGCAAAGCGTATGCAGGAATTCAGCCGGTGGGTGGAAAAACAATAAATGATTTGACGGGGTACTGGAGGAACTTTATCATCTGTGGTACCCTGTTTTTTCTCCGGCGGGGCAGTAAGGTTAAGAAAATCTTTTCTATACCCCGTTAATCCTTTAAAATCATTAAAATCAAGTTAAAAAATACAGAAACGGGGTATGGGAGGTAAAAATATACCGGTTATACCCCGCGCCAAGAGTAAGAAGCAGAAGCGAAGCGAATTTTCAGATTTCATTTCTGCCTTGCCATATCTTACGGACATTGCTAAAATTAGGAAGATGTGAAATCAACCATGCAAAGGAAAAATTATGATTAAGTTAGTACAGCTCGAATGCCCGAATTGCGGCGGAAAAGTAAATAGAATCGATGAAGATGTCGCAAGATGTCCGCATTGTGAGGCGGAGTTTTTGATTGACGAGGGACAGCCGGAGAATGTCATACATATCCATGCGCCGGAGAAAAAAACACCTTGGGGTGCAATTATTGTGGTCATGGTGATTGTGGCGATTGTTTTAGGATTTATTAGTATTGTGTTTATGGCGGCGTCAGAAGGAACGGGCACGATTCAGACACAGACTGCGGTCAAGGAGGAAAAGGTCCGTTCTGCCTTTTTTCAGGAATTTATATCGCAGGTATACGGGACATCCTACGAGAATGTTAGCGCAGAACAACTGGAGGAGATTACCTATATTCATATTTATTCGCAGGACGGGGCGGAGTGTGTGGATTATCGCATGAAAGATGGAGAGATGAAACAGGTAAAATTTTCATCGGATCTTCACAGAGATAACATAGATTTTCGTAATTTTCCGAAGCTGAGAGGAATCCGTCTGCAGTATGGTTCCATTCCGGAGACAATACTACCGGAGTTTGGGGAGCTGGAAGAGTTGGAGACGGAAAATTCTCCGGAGGAACTGGCACTTCATTTGCCGGCACCGGAAAAGTTAAAGACATTTTATTGTCACAGGAACAGTTCGATGGCGGGAATCAATGCGTTTGTCAATTTGGAATATCTTATGACGGATTATTATGAGACGGACGATATTCGTGCGCTCGCGTCACTAAAAAATTTAAAGACGCTCATTATCGACAGAGGAGATGAGATTTCAGATTTTGGGGCGCTTGCATCGCTCACGGAACTGGAGATTCTTTCGTTGGATGCAGATCAGATGAAAGATATTTCTTTCGTAAAAGATATGAACAATTTAAGAGAGTTTACACTCAAAAATTCCATTGTCATTGATTTGTCTCCGCTTTCCGGTAAGACAACTTTGACGAGTCTGACTTTGGAGGATAATTTTGATGTGAAAGATTACAGTATGCTCAGCTCGCTCACTGAGCTTACAACATTACATCTGGATCTTTGCACGTACGGAGAAATGCCGGATGTGTCCGGTTGGACGAAATTGACGGAACTTTCTGTCAGCGGTGCGGATAGTCTACAGTTTCTTTCGCAGCTTCCTACGTTGAAAAAGCTTTATCTTTCAGGCGGAAACAGCAGTGATTTTGATGTGTTTTCAGCGCTTGTCAGTTTGGAGGAATTGGAACTTGGAAGTATCTATGGCGATTTGAGTCGTCTTGATGCGCTGAGCGGTCTTGCGAATTTAAAGAAACTGGATATCAGTTCTATTACCGTTTATGGAAATGTGGAAGATATTTTTGCGATACCGGGACTGGAGGAACTCAACATAAACGATTGCAGCTTTGGAATCGACTTTGATAAAATACCGGAGAATCCGAACATGAAACGCCTTTATATGAGCCGTGTGCGCCTGTGGGAAAATATACAGGTTTTGCAGGACGGAATCGTAACTTATGTGGATTACGATGAGGTGGCACTGGCAGACCATATTGGCTTCGTAAATAAGTTTCCGAATCTTGAGGAATTATATCTGCAAGGAAATCAGTTGACGGAGGTCGTGTTTGCCGAAAGTTTGCAGCAGCTTACCAAGCTGGATGTCACCGACAATTATATCACAGACCTCAGACCGCTTCAGAAGCTTAATAAGTTGGAGACGGTATGGTGCGGTCAAAACTCCGTTTCGCAGGGAACAGACCTTGGGGAAGATGTCGATGTTGTCCTTGATTCCGAGGCGGATGAAGGAGAGTGGTGGAGATGAGATTGTACATCATTCGTCATGGTGAGACAGAATGGAATAAAGTAAAAAGACTGCAGGGACAGACGGATATTCCACTTGCAGAGGAGGGAATCCGTTTGGCAAGGCTAACAGGTGAAGGGATGAGAGACTTTCCGATAGACTTTGTGATTTCCAGCCCGCTTGAGAGAGCAGTGCAGACGGCGAGGCTTTTGACTGAAGGACGCGATATTCCTATTTTGACGGACATGCGCATCATAGAGATTTCATTCGGTGAGTGGGAAGGTGAGTGTATTTTTGACAGTGAAGTATTGCCGAAGGAATTTAGGAGATTGTTTTATGAAGACCCGATGCATTGCATTTGCCCGCCGGGCGGTGAGACATTTGCCGATGTGTGCAGACGCACCGGGAACTTCTATCAGAGCCTTCTTTCCAATCCCGATTATGCAGACAAAAATATTCTGATTTCAACACACGGAGCAGCAGGAAGATGTTTGCTTTCACAGTTCTATGAGGATAAGAATGACATTTGGCGCGGCGGTGTTCCGAAAAACTGTGCGGTGACAACGGTCGAGGTAATAGGCAATGAGAGCTGCGTCGTGGAAAAGGACCGCATTTTTTACGAAAACTGATGCGCTGAACTTTGCGGGCAGAGTTGACAAAAGTGTGATTTGTTTTTATCATGTATTTTGTATGTAAATTAAGAGATATGGAGCAGAAAATATGAGTAAAATTATTTTAACAGGTGACAGACCGACCGGAAAACTGCATATTGGACATTATGTAGGTTCCTTAAAAAGACGTGTGGAATTGCAGAATACCGGAGAGTATGATGATATTTTTATTATGATTGCGGATGCGCAGGCACTTACGGATAATGCAGACAATCCTGAAAAGGTGCGTCAGAACATCGTTGAGGTTGCCCTTGACTATCTGTCATGCGGACTTGATCCGGCGGTGTCTACAATTTTTATTCAGTCGATGGTTCCACAGCTTACGGAGTTGTCTTTTTATTATATGAATCTTGTGACTGTGTCCAGATTACAGCGTAACCCTACGGTAAAGGCTGAAATCCAGATGCGTAATTTCGAAGCAAGTATTCCGGTTGGATTTTTTACTTATCCAATCAGTCAGGCTGCTGACATTACAGCGTTTAAGGCGACGGTTGTTCCGGTTGGAGAAGACCAGATGCCGATGATTGAGCAGACAAAGGAAATTGTACATAAATTCAACTATGTTTACGGAGAGACGCTTGTGGATCCGAAGATTATGCTTCCGGACAACAAGGCGTGCTTAAGACTTCCGGGAACAGACGGAAGTGCCAAGATGAGTAAGTCACTTGGTAACTGTATTTACCTTTCCGATTCGGAGCAGGATGTGCAGAAGAAGATTATGTCCATGTTTACAGACCCGACACATCTCCGCGTGGAAGATCCGGGACATGTGGAAGGAAATCCGGTATTTATCTATTTGGATGCGTTCTGCAGGGACGAACATTTTGCAGAGTTCTGGCCGGAGTATCAGAATCTTCAGGAAGTCAAAGACCACTACACAAGAGGCGGTCTTGGAGATGTAAAGGTGAAGCGTTTCTTGAACAGTGTTATGCAGGCTGAGCTTGCGCCGATTCGTGAGCGCCGTGCGCAGTGGGAAAAAGACATTCCTGCAGTTTACGAGATTCTCAAGAAGGGAAGCGAGAGAGCAGAAGCGGTTGCGGCACAGACTCTTGCCGAAGTACGCGAGGCGATGAAGATTAACTATTTTGATGATATGGCGCTGATTAAGGAACAGGCCGAGAGATATAAGTAAGATAAGGCAGCCCATACCAAGGTGTGGGCTGTTTATTATTTCGGAAAAATGTTTATACTTTAGGACATGAAGTCAGCAGGAGGTAACTATGAGCGATATCAAACACAGTGCATCGGAGATAATAGGAAATACACCTTTGATGCAGTTACATCACTATCAGGAAACAGAAAATATCAGGGACGCCAAAATTCTTGCAAAGCTCGAGTACTTAAATCCGGCGGGTTCGGTAAAGGACCGCGCGGCTCTCTACATGATAGAAGAGGCAGAAAAGAGCGGAAAGCTTGCGCCGGGGGCAACGATTATTGAGCCGACATCGGGAAATACGGGAATCGGACTTGCGGTAGTTGCAGCGGCAAAAGGATATCGTGCGATTTTGACATTGCCTGAAACGATGAGTGTGGAGCGAAGAACGTTGCTTAGGGCTTACGGTGCCGAACTTGTTCTGACGGAAGGTGCGAAGGGGATGAGCGGAGCAATCGCGAAAGCGGAAGAGCTTGCACGTGAAATACCGGGCGCGATGATTCTCGGACAGTTCGAAAACCCCGCCAATGCACAGGCGCACAGAGAGACAACCGGACCGGAAATATGGAAACAGTCAGGCAGAGAGGTCGATATTTTTGTGGCCGGTGTCGGAACCGGAGGGACGATTACCGGTGTCGGAGAATATTTAAAGAGTCAGAATCCGGATGTGAAAGTTGTTGCAGTAGAACCTGCAGATTCTCCGGTGCTTTCGGGAGGCACGGCAGGACCGCACAAGTTGCAGGGAATCGGTGCAGGCTTTGTGCCGAAACTTTTAAATACTTCTGTCTATGATGAAGTGTTTACCGTGTCAAGCGAAGATGCGTTTGCACACGGCAGAATGCTGGCTCGCACGGAAGGCATCTTGGTAGGTATTTCATCCGGTGCGGCGCTTTTTGCTGCAGCGCAGGTGGCCAAACGCCCGGAAAACAAAGGAAAAACTATTGTGGTATTGCTTCCGGATTCCGGAGACAGATACCTTTCGACGCCATTGTTTGCAGAAGAGTAGTCTGTAGTGAATAGAAATATAATATTTGTCAGCGGGGTATTGCGAGACAACAAAGTCTCACAATACCCCGCTTTTTGTTATTGTGATGTCCGAACTTCAGTTATCGGGGTAACTGGACTTAGTCTGAGTCCTCTATACCCCGGTGAGGACTTGTTTTGCCATAAAGATAAGAAAAACGGGGTATTTACAGAGAGGAAACAAACTATATACCCCGCGCGGCTCATAAGAGTCAAAAGCAGCGGCACGTAATCGTATACATACAGCTGTTTCAATACAAATTTTTTAAAAATATGAAATAAACACCATATAACAGTTGACAACAGTTATAAGCTGTTATATACTGTTTGTAACAAAGGAGGCAGAATATGGATATTATCATTAATAATTCATCGATGACACCGATTTATGAGCAGATGGTCGGACAGATCAAAGCGCAGATTATGAACGGTGAGAAAAAGGAAGGAGACATTCTGCCTTCCGTGAGAATGTTGGCGAAAGATTTGAGAGTCAGTGCACTGACGGTCAAGAAAGCCTATGACGAACTGGAGAGGGAAGGGTTTGTGACAACCGTTCACGGAAAGGGTACCTTTGTGACAAGCGCGAATCAGCAGCTCATGCTGGAAGAGAAGAAGAAGGAAGTGGAAGCTGATTTGGAGATGGCCATTCGAAAAGGCAGAAGCTGTGGTATGAGTGATGAGGAAATAGGGGAATTGTTTCAAATTATTATGGAGGAATAACGATGGAATTACAGATAAAAGAAATTAAAAAGCAATATGGTAAGTTTCAGCTTGATGTGACAATGGAAGTGCAGCCGGGGCAAATTACCGGATTGGTAGGTAAGAATGGAGCCGGAAAGAGCACGACGTTTAAATCAATCCTTGGGTTAATAAGAGTGGAGGGCGGAGAAATTTTATTGGATGGTAAGCCTGTGACAACTTTATCCAATGAAGAAAAGGAAAAAATCGGAGTGGTTCTTTCCAATTCGAATTTCAGCGGATGGCTCACGATCAGTGACATTGTTCCGGTATTGCGCAGTATGTATGCACAGTTTGAGGAGGATTTTTTCCTTACACAGTGTGATAAAATGGAACTTCCGATGAAGAAACCAATCAAAGAATTCTCGACCGGTATGGCAGCAAAGCTTAAAGTACTTGTTGCAATCTCGCACAAAGCGCAGTTTTTGATTTTGGATGAGCCGACAAGCGGACTTGATGTTATGGCAAGAAATGAGATTCTTGATTTACTCAGGGACTATATGACGGAGGATAACAGAAGTATTCTCATCAGCTCCCACATATCAAGTGATCTCGAAACACTTTGTGACGACCTTTACATGATAGATGACGGAAAGATCGTTATGCACGAGGAAACGGATGTGCTGCTTGCAGATTACGGAGTGCTGAAACTGAGTGAGGCGCAGTACGAGAAGATTGACAAGGAGTATCTTCTGAAAATCAGAAAAGATAATAACACCTTTGTTTGTTTGACAAAGGAAAAGGCTTTTTATGCGGAAAATTATCCGGAAGCGGTAATTGAAAAAGGAAATATTGATGATGTGTTTGCAATGATGATACAGGGGGAAGAGAGATGAAAGGTTTATTAATTAAAGATTGGAAACTGTTAACAAGACAAAAAACGACGTTGCTTATAATGCTTCTGCTTCTTTTTTTGTTTCCGGTATTGGAGATGGATGTGGGATTTGTTGTCAGCTATACGATGATAATTATATTGTTTCAAACGGTAAGCACAGTCTCTTATGATGACTTTGATAATGGAATGGCATTTTTATTTGCATTGCCGATTGGAAGAAAAACGTATGTCCGCGAAAAATATGTGTTGGGACTTATGGCAGCGGTATTCGGATGGATACTTTCTGTTGTGATTAATGTTGTGTTCATGCTTGTAATGTCGAATGAGGATGCAGGGACCATCGGAAGAGTTGTACTTTCACTTGTACTTATTTTTCCGGTCATGCTTTTGATGTGGGAGATTCTTCTGCCGATGCAGCTTAAGTTTGGCGCAGAAAAAGCAAGAGTTGTCATGTTTATTGTAGTAGGTGTCGGAGCGGCAGCTATGGTTATCGGAGAAAAGGTAATAACTGCACAGCAGGCAGAAAAACTAAGTTATATGATGGCAGGAGTCACGCCTTCTCAGGCTGCAATTGCATTATTTGCGCTTGCACTTGCAGGACTCTTGATTTCTTACACATCTTCTGTCAGAATAATGGAAAAGAAAGAATATTAATACGTTGAAAGAACCAGAGGAACAGAAGTTGACTATGGACAACCAAAATCAAAATCAGCCACATAAACGCCGGGTGCGCTACAAAGGAACGCACCCGCGCAGTTTTCATGAAAAATACAAAGAACATAATCCGGAGAAATATGCAGACACCATCGAGAAGGTGATTAAAAAAGGAAGTACTCCGGCGGGGATGCACATTTCCATTTGTGTGAACGAGATTCTTGAATTTTTGCAGATTCAGCCGGGACAAAAAGGGCTTGATGCGACGCTTGGCTATGGCGGACATACGAAAGAAATGCTCAAGTGCCTGCAGGGGAACGGACATGTGTACGGACTCGATGTTGATCCGATTGAAATTGAGAAGACGACGAAGCGTCTGCGAGAGCAGGGATTCGGAGAAGATGTGCTGACAGTAATTAAGACGAATTTTGCTAACATTGATGAGGTGGCAAAGGAGCATGGACCGTTTGATTTTATTTTGGCGGACCTGGGCGTCTCTTCCATGCAGATTGACAATCCGGAAAGAGGGTTTTCCTATAAGGTGGATGGACCTCTCGACCTTCGTTTGAATCCGCACGAGGGAACGAGTGCGGCGGACCGGCTCTGTGAGATTACCGAGGAGGAGTTTGCATGGATGCTCGTTGAAAATTCCGATGAACCGTATGCGCACGAGATTGCAAAGACGGTTATGCGGGAAATCCGTTCCGGCAAAAAAGTGGAGACGACGACAAGGTTGCGTGAATTGATTGAAAAGGCACTTGTCTATGTCCCTGAAAAGGAGCGCAAAGAAGCAGTGAAAAAGTCGTGCCAAAGAACATTTCAGGCACTTCGCATAGACGTTAACAGCGAGTTTGAAGTGCTGTATGCATTTCTTGATAAGCTTCCTGAAGCACTTGCTCCGGGTGGAAGGGCAGCGATACTGACATTCCATTCCGGTGAGGACAGACTTGTGAAGAAGTCATTTAAACAGTTAAAGAGGCAGGGGATTTATTCGGAGGTATCGGATGATGTCATCCGACCGTCTGCGCAGGAGTGTGCGATGAATCCACGTGCAAAATCGACCAAGATGCGCTGGGCAATCCGCGCAGAGGAATAAAAATATAAAAGTGGTATTACCTTTTAGTAAGTCTAAGGTAATACCACTTGTTTTTTGTGTATCAGACTATGCGTTTGCTTCTGCAAGGTCGTAGATGAGTCGCTCGGAATCTGCCCAGCCAAGGCAAGGGTCCGTGATGGATTTGCCGTAGATGCCTTCGCCGATTTTCTGACAGCCTTCCTCAATGTAACTTTCAATCATGACACCCTTTACGAGTTTATGGATGTCCGGATTTACTTTGCGGGAGTGCATAACTTCTTTGACAATTCGAATCTGCTGTTCGAATTTCTTTCCGGAGTTATTGTGGTTGGCGTCTATGACAGCAGCCGGATTGAGAAGGTCATGTTCGTTATAAAGCTCAATCAGACGGCTGAGGTCTTCATAGTGATAGTTCGGAAAACTTCTTCCGTATGCGTTGACGGATCCTCGGAGTACGGTATGCGCCAGAGGATTTCCGGTTGTCTTTACTTCCCATCCGCGATATGTAAATGTGTGCGGATGCTGTGCCGCATACACACTGTTCATCATTACCGTAAGATCACCGGATGTTGGGTTTTTCATTCCGGCAGGAACGTCAAAACCGCTCACGGTCAATCTGTGGAGCTGGTCTTCTACAGATCGCGCACCGATGGCAACGTAGGAGAGGAAGTCACATACATAGCGGTAGTTTTCAGGATAGAGCATTTCATCTGCCGAGGTCAGACCGGAAACTTCCATCGCGTGGATGTGCATTTTACGCATGGCAATGATTCCGTGTACAAGGTCCGGCTTCTTGGAAGGGTCCGGCTGGTGCACGATACCTTTGTAACCTTCTCCCGTTGTACGAGGTTTGTTTGTATAAATTCGCGGAATCAGAATCAGTCGGTCGCTGACTTTGTCGTTTATTTTAGAAAGCCGCTCTACATAATCACAGACCGCATCCTCATTGTCCGCGCTACATGGTCCGATGATGACAAGTAGTTTATCACTTGCGCCCGTCAGTACATCTGCAATTTCTTTGTCTCTCTTTTCTTTGAGCTCTGCCAAAGCAGCCGGAACCGGATATTCGTCGCGGATTTCTTCCGGCGTCGGGAGCTTCTGGATAAATTCCATTCCCATAGGTATTGTTCCTTTCATATGTAAATTGTAGTTCTTCTGAAAATTAGCGTGGCTGAAATTTGCCACGACTATAAATTATATCTTACGGGAACGTAATTTGCAAGACACGTCTCGCAGGTGTCTTGTCAGCTCTGCCGACATCAGGACAATCAGACATAGCTCACTGACAAAAATACCGAGAAGATACCCCGTCATTCCTACTTTCGGAATTAGGAAAAAGACAAAACCAAGGCGTACGAGCAGGCAGGAAGCATTGAGGAAGAAGGCCTGCAATGCTTTTCCGAGACCGTGCAAAATGCTGGTCAATATTCCGCCGAGGTATAAGAGCGGGCAGGCAATGCTCAGAATCTGTATATAAGTTCCGGCTAACTGACTGCCAAATAAAAATTCTCCGAGAAAAGGTCCGAAAAACAGAAATAGAATGCAGAAAAAGCTTCCGAGCAGCAGGCAGGCAAGCACGCTTTTCCGAATGGCAGATTTAATTTTTGCCGTGTCCCCATTGGCTCCGGCCTCCGATATGTAAGGTAAAAGCAGGACCGAAACAGAAGAGGTTACGGCACTGGGAAACAGGATGAGAGGATAGGTCATTCCGGTCAAAACCCCGTAGTTAGCCAGTGCTGACGATTTGGACATCCCGGAGAGCACGAGACGGTTTGGAATCTGGACAGCTTCCACGCTCTGCAGAAAGTTGAGTGTCAGACGATTGGCGGCAAGCGGAACTGCCATGTGCAGAAGTTCCGAAAGATGTTGAAGATACGATGTGGATGTTCTGCGTGCAGGGGATGTATTTCTACGTGACAGATGGAAATACAGTGCTCCCAGACTAAGTGTTGTTGCACATATTTCACCAATCAATATACCGAGCATGGTTACGGCAATGGAGGGAGGTGTTCCCATATAATTGCCGTAGCTGTAGATGGCGAATACACTTCCGACGCGGGCCAGCTGTTCTACAAGCTGCGACATGGAAGGAAGCATGGACTTTTTCATGCCGTAGTAATAGCCGTTGATACAGCTGTGAATGCAGGCAAAAGGAAGTGACAGGGAATAAATGCGTACGAGGGGCGCGCAGCGCGATTCCGTGAGAAGAGCGGAGGCTACCCATATGGCATTTTGATATAAAAAGCATGCTGTGCCGATGGATAAAAAAAGTGAAAGTGTAAATCCGGTCATGAGAATGCGCAGCGCAGACTTCTCCTGCTTTTGCGCGATGTACGAGGCTGTATATTTCGAGATGGAAGTCTGTATTCCGGCGCATGTCAGGGAAAAGGAAAGCGCCATCACAGGCGCGAGGAGCTGATAAATACCCATGCCTTCCTCTCCAATGTGATGCGACAGGTAAATACGATAAAAGAAACCGATGATACGGCTGATAACTCCGGTCAGTGTCAGAAGCAATGTGCCGGATAAAAAAGGATATTTTTTCAGCATGTTACTCCGGGCTAACGTTTATTTCTTAGTTTATGCATCAAAAATGAACATAGAACATGTCAGTTGGAAAAACCTGAGTCTTGATTTGACGCAGGTTAGAAGGTATGATTGAAAAGACAATATACAAAATATGCAGGAAGTGAAGTATGAAAAAGAAAGTTGTTGTCGGCTTATCCGGAGGCGTCGATTCTTCGGTTGCCGCATTTTTATTAAAACAGCAGGGATATGAGGTGCTCGGAGTCACAATGCTCATGTGGGCACCGGACGGAAAAGAACCCCGGTCGGTGACAGATGCACGGAAGGTTGCAGAGCACCTGGGGATATCGTATTACGTGCTTGATTTTACTACGCAGTTCCAAAAGGAAGTTGTCGACTATTTCACGTCGGAATATTTGGAAGGGCGTACGCCGAACCCGTGCAATGTGTGCAACCGCCGCATCAAATGGGAGGCACTTATGGAATGGGCAGGAGAACGGGGGGCAGAGTATATTGCGACCGGTCATTATGCCCGGATTGATAAGCTGGAAAATGGAAGATATACCATTCGGAATTCCGTGACGGCACAGAAAGACCAGACGTATGCACTTTACAATCTGACGCAGAATCAGCTGGCACATACGATTTTGCCGGTCGGAGAATACACAAAGGATGAGATTCGGCGGATCGCACAAGAGCAGGGGATTCCGGTTGCGCACAAATCGGACAGCCAGGATATCTGCTTTATTCCGGACGGCGATTACGGCGCATTTTTGGAACGTCAGATTCCGGAAAAGATTCCGGGAGAAGGAAACTTTGTTCTGACGGACGGAACTGTCATCGGACGTCACAAGGGAGTGACGCATTATACCATAGGCCAGAGGAAAGGACTAGGTATCGCGATGGGACATCCGGTTTTTGTGTGTGAAATCAGACCGGAGACGAACGAAGTGGTAATAGGCGAAAATGAAGATATTTTTTCCTGTGATTTGATATGCAGGGATGTAAACTACATGGGGATGGAAGAGGGGAATGTACCGGGGCAGTGTATGGCGAAGGTCCGCTATGCACATAAAGGGGATATGTGCACGTTAGAGCAGTTACCGGATGGTAACATACATGTGCATTTTGAAAGACCGGTCCGTGCGATTACCCCGGGACAGTCTGTCGTGTTTTACGACGGGGAATGTGTGCTTGGCGGAGGAGTGATAACATAGGTTCTGATGGCCAAAGACTTGCTGTCTTCAAGTCTTGTGGGTATATATAAAAACAGAATTTGAAAATACCCGGGATTTTGTCAATATCCCGGGTATTAGTATAATGATGTGCTTAAAGTTTGATAAACTCCGGAATTCTGTTTTCAAATACGCAGTAGTATTTAAAACCGATATCCCTCAGCATCTGCGCCGCATCTTCAAAATGATCCTGCAAATGGTCGGCAAAATGCGCATCAGAGCCGACAGTAATAATCTCGCCGCCGAGTTCTCTGTATCTTTTGACAATGTCGAAACATGGATTTGTTGTTCCGATGTCGCAACGAAATCCTCCGGTGTTGACCTCGATTCCTTTTTCGTTTTCAATTAAAGTGCGAAGAATTTCATCAATGATATCAGCGTGGTCAGTATACGAGAAGTTCTGATTTTTTGTCGGACCGTAGCGTACAACATAGTCAAGATGACCGTATACATCGAATTGAGTGAATCCTTTTACATTTTCGAGAATCGATTCAAAGTATTCGCGGTATGCAGCTTTTTCTTCCCGGCCTTCATAAAAATCCGCATAGTATGGGTCGCGTCCGTGGCAAAGATGGGAAGAGCCGATGATGAAGTCAAAATCATGTGACTTTGCCAGAATCAAATTTTTGCGTTTGAGTTCCGGTGCCAGACCGAGCTCAATTCCGAACAAAATTTTAATCTGCCCTGCATATTTTTCTCGTGCACGCAGTATGTCGAACAGATAAGCGTCCGTATTTAATAGAAACATGTCAGGGGTATCGTGCTCACGGTACGGAAAGTCAAAATCATTATGGTCCGTAAAGCAAATCTGCTTCATTCCGAGAGAAATCGCTTTTTGAATCATTTCGTCCATTGAGGATTCGGCATCGCCGGAATATGAGGTGTGTACATGTACATCTGCTGTAATAGACATAAAAACTCTCCTTTTGTGGTATAGTTTGTCTTTGCTCATAAAACTTTTCCATTAGTATAACCAAACACAAAGGGACTGGCAATCTGTTTTATTTCATTATTTTTATAAAAATTGCCAAAACAAAAATAAAAAGTAGAGAAAGGTCTTGAATTTTTGGGACAAATTAGTTACAATAATCTCGCTGACAAAATTCTGTCAATCGGTTTATTGCGCCTATTTGACAGAATAATATAAAAATTTTCATTTTTAGGAGGAAACTAAAATGGCAGTAAAAGTAGCAATCAATGGTTTTGGCCGTATCGGTCGTCTTGCATTCAGACAGATGTTTGGTGCAGAAGGTTATGAAGTAGTTGCAATCAACGATTTAACAAGCCCTAAAATGTTAGCTCACTTGTTAAAATATGATTCAGCTCAGGGTAAATACGCATTAGCTGACAAAGTAACAGCTGGCGAAGACTCTATCACAGTTGACGGAAAAGAAATCAAAATCTACGCTATGGCTAACGCAGCAGAACTTCCATGGGGAGATCTCGGTGTTGACGTAGTATTAGAGTGTACAGGTTTCTATACATCTAAAGATAAAGCTTCTGCTCACATCACAGCAGGTGCTCGTAAAGTTGTTATCTCTGCTCCTGCAGGAAACGACCTTCCTACAATCGTTTACAATGTAAACCACAATACATTAACAGCTGAAGATACAGTTATCTCTGCAGCTTCTTGTACAACAAACTGCTTAGCTCCTATGGCTAAAGCATTAAATGACCTCGCTGGTATCAAATCCGGTATCATGAGCACAATTCACGCTTACACAGGTGACCAGATGATCCTTGACGGACCACAGAGAAAAGGTGATTTAAGAAGATCTCGTGCAGGTGCTGTTAATATCGTTCCTAACTCAACAGGTGCTGCTAAAGCTATCGGCCTTGTTATCCCAGAGTTAAACGGAAAACTTATCGGATCTGCTCAGCGTGTTCCTACACCAACAGGTTCTACAACAATCTTAGTTGCTACAGTTGAAAAATCTGTAACAAAAGATGAAATCAATGCAGCTATGAAAGCAGCAGCTACAGAGTCATTCGGATACAACGAAGATGAAATCGTATCTTCTGATATCGTTGGAAGCACATTCGGTTCAATCTTTGATGCAACACAGACAATGGTTGGCGAAGACAACTTAGTACAGGTTGTTTCTTGGTATGACAATGAAAACTCATATGTTAGCCAGATGGTTCGTACAATCAAATACTTTGCTGAATTAGCATAATTTTTGATAATCAGTACAAAGACCTTTCAGGGTCCGGTCTTATGGACCGGACCCTGTTTTTATGCGCGCTTCGCGCACAACTATATAAAACAGGAGGAATTAAAAAATGGGATTAAACAAAAAATCCGTAGATGACATTAATGTTAAAGGAAAAAGAGTTCTCGTTAGATGTGACTTCAACGTACCTCTTAAAGACGGCGTAATCACAGACGAGACACGTATCGTAGCAGCTATGCCTACAATCAACAAATTATTAGCAGATGGAGCAAAATTAATTCTTTGCTCACACCTCGGAAAAGTAAAAAACGGTCCGAACGAAGGCGAATCTTTAGCACCGGTTGCTAAGAGACTTTCTGAAAAATTAGGAAAAGAAGTAAACTTCGTTGCTGATTACAACGTAACAGGCGAAGCTGCAACTGCAGCAGTAGCAGCTATGAACGAAGGTGATGTTGTTCTTCTTCAGAATACCCGTTTCCGTGGCAAAGAAGAAACAAAACCGACAGACGCAGGCGAAGCTTTCGCAAAAGAGCTTGCTGATCTTGCTGATGTTTATGTATGTGACGCATTTGGTTCTGCGCACAGAGCACATGCTTCTGTTGCTGTTGTAACGAAATACATCACAGAAAAAGGCGGAGAAAACGCTGTTGGATACCTTATGCAGAAAGAAATCGACTTCCTCGGTAACGCGGTAGAAAATCCGGTTAGACCTTTCGTTGCTATCCTCGGTGGTGCAAAAGTTGCTGATAAGTTAAACGTAATCAACAACCTCATCGAGAAATGTGATACGCTTATCATCGGTGGAGGTATGGCTTTCACATTCTTAAAAGCAAAAGGTTACGAAGTTGGTAACTCATTAGTAGACAATGAAAAGATTGATTACTGTAAAGAAATGATGGCAAAAGCAGAAGCTGCAGGAAAGAAATTATTACTTCCTATCGATACAACAATCGCAGCAGGTTTCCCAAGCCCAATCGATGCTGAAATCGAAGTTTCTGTTGTAGATTCAGACAAGATTCCGGCTGATATGGAAGGTCTTGATATCGGTACAAAGACAGCTGAATTATTTGCTGATGCAGTAAAATCTGCTAAGACAGTTGTTTGGAACGGACCGATGGGTGTATTTGAGAACCCAACTCTTGCAAAAGGTACTATCGCAGTAGCAAAATCTTTAGCAGAGACAGACGCTACAACAATCATCGGTGGTGGTGACTCAGCAGCTGCTGTTAACCAGTTAGGTTTCGCAGACAAGATGAGCCACATCTCTACAGGTGGTGGAGCTTCCCTTGAATTCTTAGAGGGTAAAGCACTTCCGGGTGTAGTTGCAGCAGATGACAAGTAAGCAGGGCGCGAGAACGAAGCGTATCGCGACTTCTATATAATTAAAAAAACATAGGAGGCCAAAATCATGGCAAGAAAGAAAATTATCGCTGGTAACTGGAAAATGAACATGACTCCAAGCCAGGCAGTAGAATTAGTAAACACATTAAAACCATTAGTAGCAAATGATGATGTAGACGTAGTATTCTGCGTACCTGCAATCGACATCATTCCGGCTATGGAAGCTGCAAAAGGTTCGAACATCGTAATTGGTGCAGAGAACATGTATTTCGAAGAGAAAGGTGCTTACACAGGCGAAATTTCTCCTGAAATGCTTACAGATGCAGGTGTAAAATATGTTATCATCGGACACTCAGAGAGAAGAGAGTACTTCGCAGAAACAGATGAAACAGTAAATAAGAAAGTATTAAAAGCTTTCGAACATGGCATTACACCAATCATCTGCTGTGGTGAAACACTCACACAGAGAAAACAGGGTATCTATGTTGATTGGATTCGTATGCAGATCAAGATTGCATTCCAGAATGTAACAGCAGACCAGGCTAAGACAGCAGTTATCGCTTATGAGCCAATCTGGGCAATCGGAACAGGCGAAACAGCGACAGATGATCAGGCACAGGAAGTTTGTGCAGCAATTCGTGAATGCATCAAAGAAGTTTACGATGAAGCTACAGCAGAAGCTATCCGCATCCAGTACGGCGGATCTATGAATGCAGGAAATGCAGCAAGCTTACTTGCAAAACCTGACATTGACGGCGGACTTGTTGGTGGAGCAGCATTAAAACCTGATTTCGGCCAGATCGTAAATTACAACAAATAATTACTGTCATAAGATATAAGAAAAGGCTTCCGGATTGATGTCCGGAAGCCTTTTTGGTACTTAGGGATATTATTATAAGTGCAAGTATTATGTCTATGTAAAATCTATGTAAAAAATGTGTGCAGTTTATAGCAAATTAACTAAAAAATATAGCTATATTTGGAAAAATTGTTTGTTGAGACGTTTGGCATAATATGATAGAATAAAAATGTATAGGGATGAATCCCAGAAAGGAGATTATTTATGAAAAAGAGCATTCAAAAAGTATTGATGGCGGCATTTGTTCTTGCTGCAACACTTATGCTTGCACCTTCAGTAGATGCAAAAGCATACGGAATTACACAGATTAATCCGGCGAAGGATTCCATCACGGTAACATGGACGGCAGAGCCTGATGCAACAAATTACAAAGTATATGTTGGTGAGTCATATTCAGATGCGGTTCTTTATGCGGTACTCCCGGCGACAGCGACACAGTACACGATTTCTGGACTTCCGGCAGGATGCGAGAAATATGTTGCGGTTAAGTATACATATCAGTCATCATCCGGAAACACTTATGAGTATAATGTAGGTTCTGACTATGATTTAAGAACGGTTCCTGCTAAAGTTACAGGTGTTAAGCAGGAAAAATGGTGGTATTTCATCAAACAGTTTGACGTGATTTGGGATGACGTGGAATCCGCTGACAGTTATGAATGGATTGTTTACAACAACAGTGGTAAAAAGTTAAAATCCGGAACAGCTACCGGAAATAGATTTACATATTCTAAGAAAGTATCCAATACTATGGTTTACAAAGTAAAGGTTCGTGCGAAATCTACGATTTGCGGAAAGACTTATACGACACCATGGTCCAGCTACGGATATTTCTTTACACAGCCTAGAGTAAAATCTGTTAAAGCTACAAATGGTAAGCTTACAATTAAGTGGGATAAGATTTCAGGCGCAACAGGATATGAAGTATTTGTTTCTACAAAGAAAACAACAGGCTATAAGAAAGTTAAAACTGTAAGCAAGAGCAAATCTTCCGTAACGATTAAGAAGTTTAAAAGCAGCAAGATTAAGAAGAGTAAGAAATATTATGTGTTTGTTAAGGCAATTAAGAAAGTAGGCAGCAGAAAATACACAAGCGGTAAATTATATTACTGGAACAGCAAAAACAGCAGTTACGGATATTTCTAAACAGAATCAGGAGGCTTCCGGGAAAACCCCGGAAGCTTTTCTTATTCTTAAGAAAAAAATCCGCCGATTTGCTTTCTATTTTGTTTATTATGGAGTAAAATGAGAAGAACAACTTGTTTTTCGAGAGGAGGAATACATATGAAAAAGTATGTAGCATTATTATTCGCAGTTGCAATGATGATTTTTGTTGTTCCGACCATGGAAGTAAAAGCGGCGGCACCGGCAGCACCGAAGGATGCGGTGCAGACAGTGAGTATTGAGACGGGATTCAGAGTGCAGTGGTCGCCGGTTGCAGGAGCGACGCAGTATTTTTATTCGTTTTCAGCCGATGATAAGACTTATACGGCAGAGAGCCCTACGGGAAGCGGCGGAAAAGAGAATTTTGTGAATGTTGTAAATGCAAATATTATTTTGCCGGGAACATTTTATTATGTCCGTGTGCGTTCTTTTAACGGTGCAGAGTACAGTCCGTATGTCAAGGTAAAGGTGGCTACGGCACCAAAAGCTCCGAAAAATATGAAACAGACGGCGGCTGACAGTAAGTCAGTAACACTTTCTTGGGATGCAAGTGTGGGAGCAAGCGGATATTTGATTCGTTTTGGGACAACGCAGGCGAAGGCGAAGGATATCCAGCGTATTACAACCACTTCCTGCAAGCTGACGGGTCTTGAACCGGACAGTAAGTATTATGTTGCAATTTATCCTATTAAGAAAGTAACGAATGATTTTTACGCATCACAGAATTTTGTGGATAATCCGAAGGTTGTAACAACAGCAGGTCCTGTTTCAGGACTGAAGCTGTATGATTGGGATGTTAAATCCAATGTGGTGATGGTGCAGTGGGATAATTCCGTGAAATATGAAAACGGATATCAGCTTGTGCTTTATAATGCAGCAGGAAAGAAGTTGAAAACGTATAACATTTCCGGCAGAAGAAGTTCCATGAAGGCATTTTCTACCAAGTACGTTAAAAATACCCCGTTCCAATATCGTATCAGAAGTTATACGACATTAAACGGTACGAAATTCTACGGGGAATGGTCTGCATATTCGTATGCGGTTCCTCAGGCAAATGTGACAGCGGTGAAGGTATCCAATACTTCCGTCAAATTGAAATGGTCAAAGGTGGCAGGAGCAGGTTCTTATACCATATACAAAGCAACAAAGGATGGCGGTAAATTTACAAAAGTTGCGTCAACCAAGAAGACTGCCTATACAGTAAAGAGTCTTAAGAGTTATAGGGATTACTATTTCCTCGTAAAGGCAAATAAGGTAGAAATGGGTGGAAAGAGCAGAAAATCCAATACGCTTTCAACGCCGAATGATATTAATGTATATATTTATAAATATCAGGATGAGGTTTGTGTAGATTAAGAAGTACGGCGGAACAGTAATAGGTTGAAAAATACGACGATGTTGTGTTATACTTTATGAGTTGAGCTTAATATTATATTTCACATAAAAGGAGACAAGCAATGAGTAAGAAACCTACAGTATTGATGATTTTAGACGGATATGGTCTGAATACCAACAAAGAGCATAACGCGGTGGAAGAAGCCAAAACACCGGTTATGGATCAGCTTATGAAAGATTATCCTTTCGTTCCGGGGAATGCATCGGGAATGGCTGTTGGTCTTCCGGACGGACAGATGGGTAATTCAGAGGTTGGTCATTTGAATATGGGCGCCGGCCGTATTGTGTATCAGGAGCTTACAAGAATCACGAAAGAAATTCAGGACGGAACATTCTTTGAAAATCCGGCTCTTGTTGAGGCAATGGAGAATTGTAAGAAAAATGACAGTGCACTTCATGCGTTCGGTTTATTATCCGATGGCGGTGTACACAGCCACAATACACATCTGTACGGTATTTTAGAGATGGCAAAGAGATTCGGACTTTCTAAAGTATATGTACACTGCTTCCTTGACGGTCGTGACACACCGCCTGCATCAGGTAAAGAGTTCGTGGAACAGCTTGAAGCTCAGATGGCTGAGATTGGTGTCGGAGAAGTTGCTTCTGTAAGCGGACGTTACTACGCAATGGACCGTGATAACAACTATGACCGTGTTCAGATTGCATACGATGCTCTTACGAAGGGCGAAGGAGTGACAGCGGAGAGCGGACCTGTAGCTGTTCAGAATTCGTATGATAAGGATGAAACAGATGAGTTCGTAAGACCAACGGTAGTGATGAAGGATGGAGCACCGGTTGCGACAATCAAAGACGGCGACAGCGTAATCTTCTTCAACTTCAGACCTGACAGAGCAAGAGAAATCACAAGAGCGTTCTGTGATGATGATTTTACAGGATTTGCACGTGAGAAGAGATTAGAGCTTTGTTTTGTATGCTTCTCGGATTATGATCCTACGATTCCGAACAAAAAGGTTGCATTCCATAAGATTGCAGTTACCAATACATTCGGCGAGTGGCTTGCAGCGAACAATATGACACAGGCAAGAATTGCTGAGACAGAAAAATATGCACATGTAACCTTCTTCTTCAACGGTGGAGTGGAAGAGCCGAACGAGGGAGAGGATAGAATTTTAGTAAATTCTCCGAAGGATGTTGCGACATACGATTTAAAACCGGAAATGAGTGCTTATGAAGTTTGTGACAAGCTTTGCGAGGCAATCACATCTGAGAAATACGATGTGATTATTATCAATTTCGCAAATCCGGATATGGTTGGACATACAGGAGTGGAAGCGGCTGCGATTAAAGCCGTAGAAGCTGTGGATGAATGTGTCGGCAAAGCCGTGGAAGCATTGAAGTCTGTAGACGGAACTATGTTCATCTGCGCAGATCACGGAAATGCGGAACAGCTTGTTGATTATGAAACAGGAGAACCGTTTACAGCTCATACGACGAATCAGGTTCCGTTTATCCTTGTAAACTATGATTCTGCATATACTCTTCGCGAGGACGGATGTCTTGCAGATATCGTTCCGACGATGATTGAAGTAATGGGTAAAGAACAGCCGGCAGAAATGACGGGTAAATCACTGTTAATTAAAAAATAATAAGTAAGCTTATGGCAACGCGGCAGAAATGTCGCGTTGTTTTTGTATGTTTTTTCTAAGAAATGAAAATGCTAGGAGTAAAAGAATCAAAAGGAGGATTTTATGAAAGCAGATTTGATGATTCATGATATGCATGCAATGGAAATATTGGATTCAAGAGGGAATCCGACCGTACAGGTCAGTGTGATAGTAAGAAAACCGGATGGGACATTTGTGCAGGCATCTGCCTCTGTGCCGTCAGGGGCCAGTACCGGACGGTTTGAAGCGGTAGAACTTCGTGACGGAGAAACAAGATATTTCGGACTCGGAACGCAGAAGGCGGTCCAGCATGTCAACACTAGAATTCGTTCGGCGTTGATTGGACAAAATGCTATGAATCAACTTGAAATCGATAAAATCATGCTCGATATGGATGGCACGGATAACAAGGGAAGTCTTGGCGCAAATGCAATTCTCGGAGTATCCATGGCGGTGGCAAAAGTGGCGGCAAAAGCGCTTGATATGCCTCTGTATCAATATTTGGGAGGAAGCTATGCAAGACGTCTTCCGGTTCCGATGATGAACATCTTAAATGGTGGAAAGCATGCATCCAATACAGTCGATTTTCAGGAATTTATGATTATGCCGGTTTCTGCCTGCTGTTTTCGCGAAGCACTTCGCATCTGCGCCGAAATATACCATAATCTTAAAAAACTGCTGGCAAAGAAGGGGCTTTCCACAGGGGTTGGTGATGAAGGCGGATTTGCGCCGGACCTTCCGGACGCGGTGGCGGTTCTCGATTTTATTATGGAGGCAGTGAGGGCGGCAGGATACAAACCGGGAGAGGATATTAAAATTGCATTGGATGTTGCTTCCAGCGAGTTATATGATGAAGCCGACGGAATGTATCACTTCCAGGGAGAAAGCGAAGCGAAGGGGGAGGATGTTGTGCGTTCGGCGACAGAAATGATATCATATTATGAGGAGTTAATAGAAGAATATCCGATTATTTCTATCGAAGACGGGTTGGCAGAAGATGACTGGGAAGGGTGGAAAACTTTGACAAAGCGTCTGGGAGATAAGATACAGCTCGTCGGAGACGATTTTTTTGTGACAAATCCAAAGCGATTGGAAGCGGGAATTAAGCTGGAAACAGCCAATGCAATACTGGTGAAGGTCAATCAAATCGGGACGGTTTCCGAAGCAATGCAGGCGATTGAAATCGCCCAGCATGCAGGGTACAGAGCTGTGGTTTCGCATCGCTCCGGAGAGACGGAAGATACCTTTATTGCAGATTTGGCTGTGGCAGCGAATGCAGGACAAATTAAGACGGGAGCACCTTGCAGAAGTGA
This sequence comes from Lachnospiraceae bacterium, assembly GCA_015056905.1. GTDB lineage: Bacteria > Bacillota > Clostridia > Lachnospirales > Lachnospiraceae > SVFI01. The sequence continues at coordinate 3,613 of SVFI01000012.1, read as the reverse complement.
ACGTGTAGCCAAATATAACCGGTTGTTAAATATCGAGGAGGAACTTTCGGAAGTATCCTGTTACGAGTCGCCGTTTGATAAAGAATAAGAGGCGAAGATATAAATTTTTAACGAAAGACTTGTACTTTTAAAATTCTTGTGTTAAACTAATCATGTTTTGTAACAATAGGAGGTTTATTCATGAGCGTTATCAGAATTATTTTAACAATCGTATTTTTGATCGTATGTATCGGTTTAACATGTATAGTATTATTACAGGAAGGAAAGAGTGCAGGACTCGGTACAATCGGCGGTGCAGCTGAGAGCTACTGGGGAAAGAATAAAGGACGTTCCATGGAAGGTGCGCTTGTAAAGATTACGCGTGTTCTTGCAGTGTTGTTTATTGTTCTTGCAGTTGTTTTGAACATCAATAAGTTTTAAGGAATTTGATGGAAAGCACTCTTTTTAAGAGTGCTTTTCTTTTTTTAGGGAACAGTATATGAAAAAGGAAACATTTATGAACAAAAAGAGTTATAAAGAAAGAAAACAAATGATTTATGACCTCGTACGTGCGGAGTTCTATGTCCCGATGAAGGAAAAGGAACTTGCCATCTTTTTGCAGGTAGAGCCGGAGGAGCGTCCGGAGCTGAAGCAGATTTTAAACGAACTGCTGGAGGAACGTGCGGTGGAGATTACGAAGCGCGGAAAATATAAAGTGCCTGAAAATAAGGTACTGGAAGGCATATTTATTGCAAATGCAAAGGGCTTTGGTTTTGTTGAGGTGGAAGGTCAGAAGGAAGATTATTATGTGCCGGAAGAGAAAGTAAACGGCGCCTTTCATCAGGACAAAGTCGGATTCCGGCTCCTGCCTCCGTCTGGAGGAAAAAGAGCGGAGGTTGAAATTGTTGAGATTATAGAGCGTGGTCTGACAAGTATTGTCGGAACCTTTGAAAAGAATAACAGTTTTGGTTTTGTGATTCCGGACCAGTCTAAGATTCCGGTCGATATTTTTATTCCGGCAGAGGGCATCAGAGGAGCGGTCAGCGGCCATAAAGTAGTGGCGGAAATCACATCCTATGGCGATGGACGTAAAAAACCGGAGGGGAAGATTGTTGAGATTCTCGGACATGTCAATGACCCTGGAGTGGACATACTTTCTATTGTGAGAGCATATGATATACCGGAAAACTTTAAAGAGCGTACCCTCAACCAGGCGCTGCGCGTTGCGAAACCGGTGTCAGAGGCGGATATGGCAGGACGGACGGACCTGCGCCATATGCAGATGGTGACGATTGACGGTGAGGATGCAAAAGATTTGGACGATGCGGTTTCGCTTTCCGTTTCGGACGGATTGTTCCGGCTCGGAGTCCACATTGCGGATGTGACTAATTACGTGCAGGAAAATTCTGCACTTGATAAGGAGGCACTGGAGAGAGGGACGAGTGTGTATCTCGTCGACCGCGTTATCCCGATGCTACCGCATACGCTTTCTAATGGAATCTGCTCTCTGAATGCAGGAGAGGACCGTTTGGCACTCAGTTGCCTTATGACGATTGACGGCGCAGGTAATGTCATTGATTACAAAATAAAGGAAACGGTAATCAATGTTGACCGTCGCATGTCCTATACGGCAGTGGCAAAGATTCTGGAAGAAAAAGATGAAAGTCTTTGCAGAGAATACGAAGAACTTGTGCCGATGTTTGAGCAAATGGCGGAGTTGTCACAGATTCTGCGCCTCAAGCGAAAGAGCAGAGGGTCTGTGGATTTTGATTTTCAGGAATGTAAAATTAATCTGGATGAGGAAGGTCGTCCGACGGATATTTTACCATATGATAGGAATGTAGCGACCAAAATTATCGAGGATTTCATGTTGCTTGCCAATGAGACGGTTGCGCAGCATTTTTACTGGCTGGAAACGCCGTTTGTCTATCGTACGCACGATAAGCCGGATCCGGAGAAAGTGCAGAAACTTTCCGCGTTTATTCACAATTTTGGTTATTCGCTGAAACTGACACAGGATGAGATTCATCCGAAGGAGCTCCAAAAGCTTCTTCTTCGCATTGAGGGAACACAGGAGGAAGCCATGCTTTCGCGTCTCATTCTGCGCAGCATGAAACGTGCGCAGTACCAAGATGTGTGCACCGGGCATTTCGGTCTGGCGTGTCAGTATTACTGCCATTTTACGTCACCGATTCGACGCTATCCGGACCTTCAGATACACCGCATCATCAAAGAGAGTCTCAGGGGCAGATTAAATGAAAATCGGACGGAACATTATCGACAGATTTTACCGGATGTGTGTGTGCGTTCTTCCAAAATGGAACGCAGGGCAGATGAGGCAGAGCGCGAGACGGACAAACTCAAGAAGGCGCAGTTTATGCAGGAACATATCGGGGAAGAATTTGAAGGGATGATTTCCGGAATTACTGCATGGGGTATCTATGTGGAGCTCCCGAATACTGTAGAAGGTCTTGTGCGCGTAGCAACCATTCCGGGCGATTTTTATGTATATCGCGAAGAAACGTACGAGATGGTCGGTCAGTCGACAGGAAAAAGTTTCAAACTCGGGGATAAGGTTAAGGTCAGCGTGAAAGAAGTCGATACGTTCTTAAAGACGATTGATTTTGAACTTGTAACCGAGGACTGAATGAGATATACTAATAAAGCTATGAATTAGTGAAAGCAGAAGGGAAGTGATGAGCGTGTCAAAGGATGCAATGAAGTTGATTGCAAATAATAAAAAAGCATATCATGATTTTTTTATTGATGAAAAATACGAAGCCGGCATTGCTCTTCACGGAACGGAAGTAAAGTCGCTCCGCCAAGGCAAATGCAGCGTAAAGGAAGCGTTTGTGCGGATTGAGAACGGTGAGGCGTGGATTTACGGCATGAATATCAGCCCATACGAAAAGGGGAATATTTTTAACAAAGATCCGCTTCGTGTAAAGAAACTTCTGCTACATAAGGCAGAAATCAACAAATTGGCAGGCAAGATGGCAGAGAAAGGGTTTACCCTTGTGCCGTTGCAGGTTTACTTTAAAAATGGTAAAGTAAAAGTAGAAATCGGTCTTGCCCGCGGTAAGAAGTTGTACGATAAACGTCACGACATTGCAAAGAAAGATGCACGTCGTGAAACAGAGCGAGAGTTTAAGGTCAAAAACCTTTAACTATATACGGGGCCGTAATGGTTTCGACAGGGGTCTTGCAGCTGGAGAAGCTATCCGAAGGCGATGGCGTTAAATCGCAAACCTAAATATAAACGCTGAAGAAAATTTAGCATACGCTGCCTAGTTGCAGCTGTCCGACTTAGTGCACCTACACATTAAGACCCGGGCATCGACTATGTAGGAAACGACGTATGTTAAGCTTTGCGCATACGGGCGTATCATGAAGCTACCAAAATCTGTCAGGTGTCAGTTCCCGGCAGATGGCGGGAATGCCAAATAACTGACTATGATAGTAGAAGGACAGGGAATGGGCTTTTGGACACGGGTTCGACTCCCGTCGGCTCCACTCGCCCGCGAAGTGACGAACCCATATCCAAATAGGATTTACAAGGGTTTGGAACTTGCGGTGTATCGTAACTGTTTCGCATTGATACTCAATCTGGATTTTCTGGATGAGTATGATGCAG